>NZ_LXKO01000014.1:0-719100 GCF_001692185.1 Rhizobium sp. AC44/96 | reverse complement strand
TACAGGACACCGACCGAAGTGTTCATGGCGCATTTGCAAGAGGGAGGCTGATCCCCTACCCTTGAAGACGGGCATGACGCACTTGGGTTAGCTTCTCCAATCTCGTGAGGCTTAGCGCTCCACTCGGTCGGCCACTGCCGCTCAGGCTAGCAACGACTCACCTACCTCCGCAAGTCCTCACAGCCGGAAACACTTTCCCGAATGGACAGCTTCCCGTATACGCCATCCGGCCGGAGCTTTTCAGAGAACTGCATTAAGGACACTTATGAACACTCGCATCAATGACCTCGGTAGATTGGTTCAGGATCTTTCCTCGAACCACGAGGCTCGCCTGATTGAAATACGCCGCGATATTCATGCTCACCCGGAAACCGGATTCGATGTCGAAAGAACGAGTGGCGTTGTTGCGCGGGAGTTGGAGAGTTTCGGCATCGAACACCAGACCGGTGTCGGGCGTACCGGCGTGGTTGGCTTCATCAAGGGAGGAGCACCGGGACCAACGCTGATCATTCGCGCCGACATGGACGCGCTTCCGATCCAGGAACAGACCGGCCTTCCCTTCGCCAGCCGCATCGAGGGCAAGATGCACGCCTGCGGCCACGACCTGCACACCGCGACCTTGATCGGCGTTGGCGCCGTGCTGAAGGAGATCGCTCCGCGGCTCAGTGGCAACATCAAGCTGATGTTCCAGCCTGCCGAGGAAACCCAGGAGAGCGGCGCGGCGGCCATGATCGCCGATGGCGTGCTCGACGGCGTCGACTATGCGCTTGGGTTCCACAACCACCCGGACGAACCCGTCGGTACGTTCAGTTTTGTCGAAGGTATCGCCAACGGTTCCTCCGACGAATTTGATATCACCATTCATGCAGCATCCGGCCACGCCGCCCGCCCGCACATGGCGGTCGACCCGGTGGTTGCCTGCGCCCAGCTGATTGTCCAGCTGCAAACCGTGGTGTCGCGCGAAGTCGATCCCATGCGGCCGGCCGTCCTGACGATCGGCTCGATCCACGGCGGCCACACGCACAATATCATTCCCGATTCCGTCAGTATCATGGGCACCGTGCGCTGCCAGGACAAAGCCTCGCGGGACGTCATCGAGGCCGCCATCCGTCGTGTCTGCGCAGGCGTCGAGGCGTCGATGCGCGTCAGATGCGAGATCAACTATGTGCGCGGCGTTCCATCGCTCGTCTCTGACGACCGCCTGCTGACGACGACCATGGCGGCAATCCGCGACCACTTCGGCGATGTCGTGCTGAAACGCGATTCAAGCCTCGGGGCGGAAGATTTCGCGCTGGTTGGCGCCAAGGTTCCTGCCTTCCAGCTCGGAGTGGGCGCTTCGCAGGAAGGCCGAAACGACCACCTGCACAATTCAGACTATCAGCCGGACGAGCGCTGCATTGCAAACGGGGTCGTTGCCCTGTCGCTCGCTGCCGCCAGACTGCTTTCCTGACGGACGATTGCGGCCACCGACTTCGCGATGTGGGACGGCGGCCACATATTCTTCCCCTGAAGAAAGCAATTTTAGCAGGAATTTGCGCGCCTGCTTGCCGGGAAGGCCATAGACAATTCGCCAAAAGCAACCGGACCGTAGAAAGGTCCGGGGCACCAGACATAATAACATGCCAAGGACAGATCATTCATGCCGGGTCATAAGACAATCTCCAACATTCTGCAGCCTACGCGACGCCAGTTTCTACAAACGGCCGGTGCGCTGTCGGCAACGCTTTCGGCCGGTGGATTGCTGCTGCCGGGCAGTGCCGCCGCGCAAGCCGCAGCACCCGTCAAGGGCGGCCATCTGATCCTCGGCCTCGATACCGCTTCCAGCTCGGACCGCCTCGACCCGGCGTTCTACACCGAAGCGTACATGTACACTGTCGGATTCCAGCTCTTCAACACCGTGCTCGAGCTCGGACCTGACGGCAAGCTCGTCGGCGCCCTCGCCGAGAGCTGGGAAGCCGCCACGCCCGACGCCAGCAAGTGGGTCTTCAAGCTCAAGAAGGGCATCCAGTTCCACAATGGCAAGGAACTGACCGCACAGGATGTCGTCTATTCGCTGAACCATCACCGCGGCGAAAACAGCAACTCCGGCGGCAAGGGCCAGCTGCTTTCCGTCACCGACATCACCGCGTCCGATACGCACGAAGTCACGGTCACGTTGAGTGCCGGCAACGCCGACTTCCCCGCAGCCTTGGTCGACTATCACATGGGCATCGGCCCTGATGGCGGCGACTTCGACAAGGGTGTCGGTACCGGCGCCTTCATTCTGGAAGACTTCCAGCCGGGTGTGCGCGCCCTCACCAAGCGCAATCCCAACTATTGGGCCTCGGACCGAGCCCATGTGGATTCCGTCGAAACCATCGCGATGAGCGATGCAACGGCGCGCATGGCCGCCCTTCTCAGCGGTCAGGTTCACATCATCAACCGCGTCGAGCCGCGCGCGCTGAGCCGCCTCACCGCGCGTCCCGGCGTGCAGATCCTGCGTTCGCAGGAAAACACCATGTTCTGCTTCCCGATGCGGGTCGATACCGCACCGTACGACAACGTCGATCTCCGCCTGGCGCTGAAATATGCGATCGACCGCGAAGAGCTTCAAAAGAGCCTGCTGGTCGGCACCGGCGCGATCGGCAACGACAATCCCATTGCCTCCTGGAACCCCTATTTCGCCAAGGACATTCCGCAGCGCGCCTACGATCCCGAAAAGGCAGGCTTCCACTTCAAGAAGGCGGGTTCGCCGGGTGGTCTCCAGGTTAGTGTATCTGACAATGGCTTCCCAGGCTCTGTCGATGCGGCCCAGCTCTTCCAGGCATCTGCTGCGAAGGCTGGCATCACCATCGATGTCGAGCGGGTTCCATCCGACGGATATTGGGACGAAGTCTGGCTGAAGAAGCCGTTCGTCGCCTCCAACTGGTCGGTGCGTCCCACTGCCGATGCCATGCTTTCGCTGATCCTGCAGTCCGACGCGCCGTGGAACGAAACGGCATGGCGCGACGAATCCTTCGACAAGCTGCTGGCCGCGGCACGCGTCGAGCTGGATGAGACCAAGCGCAAGCAGATCTATCACGACCTGCAGGTGAAGCTGGTGGATGAAGGTGGCGAGCTCATCCCGCTCTTCGTCGACAACCTCGCGGCGGCGACCGACAAGGTCGGCGGCTATGTCCCAGTGCCGGGCGGCGGCGATCTCAGCGGTTATCGCATCGCCGAGCGCGTCTGGCTGAATGCCTAAGCCTCACTCTTCGGCCCCCAGGCTCGCGCCTTGGGGGCTGATTTTTGAGCATATCGTCGCTAAGCCGTTGCACTACGGCAAGGTTCGCGATAGCGCCATCCGAAGCTTTTATTCGTAACCGACAGATGAGTAACCGGCCTTTGGCTGATGGAATCGACCAAATCGAAGCAGTGACGCCGCTGCCCACGCGCAAGACGAAAAGCGGCAATCTCTTCTCGCTGCTGCTCAGGCGTCTCCTGCTCGGGCTCGTGCTGCTCTGGGCCGTCTCCGTCGTTATCTTCGCCGGAACGCAGATCCTGCCAGGTGACGTGGCGACGGCAATGCTTGGTCAGCAGGCTACACCTGCAGCGGTGGCCAATATTCGCAAGGAACTCGGCCTCGAGAAGCCCGCGCCGGTGCGATACGCCGAATGGCTCGGCGGCGCCGTGCGCGGAGACTTCGGTCGCAGCTACAGCAACCGCCAGGACATTGCCAAGAGCATTGCGCCCCGTTTGCGCAACACGCTCTATCTGGCGGCCATGGCCGCGCTCATAGCAGTGCCGCTCTCCATTCTGCTTGGCATCGTGTCGGTGCTTTACGCCGGAACATGGATCGATCGGACCATCGGCCTGGTCACCCTCAGCGCCATATCCTTGCCGGAGTTCTTTGCCGGCTATCTGTTGATCGCCTATTTCTCCGTCAGCCACTTCTGGCTTCCAAGCAGCGCCACCGTGTCCGATTCCATGCCGCTGGGCCAGCGGCTGACATTCATGCTGCTCCCCTGCCTGACGCTGGTTCTCGCCGTTGTCGGACACATGATGCGCATGACGCGTGCGGCCTTGCTGAATGTCATGGCCTCGCCCTACATCGAGACCGCCCTTCTCAAGGGACTGCCTGCGTGGCGCGTTGTCTGGAAGCACGCCCTGCCAAATGCGCTGTCACCCATTGTCAATGTCGTGGCGCTCAACCTGGCATATCTCGTCGTCGGGGTTGTCGTCGTCGAAGTCATCTTCGTCTATCCCGGCATGGGTCAGTACCTCGTCGATCACGTGGCAAAGCGCGACGTGCCGGTCGTGCAGGCGGCGGGCCTCGTATTTGCGGCGGTCTATATCGTGCTGAACATCATCGCCGACATGGTGTCGATCCTCGCCAATCCGCGGCTGAGGCACCCAAGATGAGAAACCTGCCCCGTCTCACACCCATGGCACTGATTGGCTTCGCCGGCACAATTGCGTTTCTGGTGCTCGCGGTATTCGCGCCCTGGCTTGCTCCGCACCCAGTATCCGAGGTCGTCGGTGGCGTTTGGGACGTTCCGTCCGGCAATGCGCTTCTTGGAACCGACAATATCGGCCGCGACCTGTTTTCGCGCCTCGTATGGGGTGCGCGGCTGACCTTCGTGATTGCCGCAATCGCCACGGCCCTCGCCTTCCTGATCGGGGTATCGCTCGGCTTTTACGCGGCCGTCCGGCGCGGATGGGTCGATCAAGCCTTGTCGAGGCTCAACGACCTGATGATGTCGATCCCGACGTTGATCTTCGCCCTTGTGGTGCTCGCCGTCCTGCCCAAGAACATGGTGGTTCTGGTGCTGGTGATGGCGGCGCTTGACGCAACGCGCGTCTTTCGTGTCAGCCGCGCGCTGGCTGCCGACCTCGTGGTCCTCGACTATGTCGAGGTTGCGCGACTTCGTGGTGAAAGCTGGGCCTGGATCATCGTGAACGAAATCCTGCCCAATGCGCTTTCGCCGCTGCTGGCCGAACTTGGCCTGCGGTTCGCCTTCGCCATTCTGTTCCTCTCGACCCTCTCCTTTCTGGGGCTTGGCGTCCAGCCGCCGGTGGCCGACTGGGGCAGCCTCGTAAAGGAAAACAAGGACGGTCTGGTCTTCGGCGTTTTCGCCGCACTCATTCCAGGAGCCGCGATCGCCATTCTCGTGATCTCGATCAATCTTGTGGTCGATTGGATGCTGCAGAAGACCAGCAGCCTGAAAGGCGGCCGTCGCAATGGCTGACATGCTGCTCAAGGTCACCGACCTCGTTATCAAAGCCGGCGACGCGGTGATCGTCGACAAGGTTTCGTTCGAGCTCGAAAAGGGGCGTGTTCTTGGCCTGATCGGCGAATCCGGCGCCGGAAAGTCAACGATCGGCCTCGCCTCGCTTGGCTACAGCCGTGATGGTCTGCGCATCGCCGGTGGACAGGCCGCACTCAACGGACGCGACATCCTGCAATTGTCCGGCCGGGAGACGCGGCGCTTGCGGGGATCGGCCGTCACCTATGTCGCACAGTCGGCGGCGGCGGCCTTCAATCCGGCGCACAGACTGATCGATCAGGTGATCGAAGCGACCGTCTGGCACGGCCTGATGAGCCGTCGCGACGCGATTGCGCGCGCCGTCGAGCTGTTTGCCTTGCTTGGCCTGCCAGAGCCCGACACGTTCGGCGACCGCTACCCGCATCAGGCTTCCGGTGGCCAGCTGCAACGGGCGATGACGGCCATGGCGCTCTGCCCTCACCCGGAGCTCATCGTCTTCGACGAGCCGACGACGGCACTCGACGTCACAACGCAGATCGAGGTCCTGGCCGCGATCAAGCAGGCGATCGCCAAGACCCAGACCGCAGCCCTTTACATCTCGCACGATCTGGCTGTCGTCGCGCAGGTTGCTGATGACATCCTGGTTCTGCGCAACGGCAAGATGGTCGAGAACGGCTCGGTCGAGCGCATCTTCAATGCGCCGCGGGAGACCTATACGCGCCAGCTCGTTTCGATGCGCCAATCCGTCAAGGCGGAAAAGCCGGCGGCATCCGAACCGTTGCTCGCTATCGAGGCTATTCATGCCGGCTACACGCCGGGTGTTCCGGTCCTCAAGGGCATTAGCCTCGAGCTCGGTCGCGGTGAAACGCTGGCCGTCGTCGGTGAATCCGGCTCGGGAAAATCCACGCTCGCGCGTGTCGTCACCGGGCTTTTGCCGACCTCGTCGGGAAGCTTGAGCTTCGACGGGCAGACGCTTGCCAACGGTCTTGGCGCGCGCCCCGCCGAAACATTGCGCAACATCCAGATCATCAACCAGATCCCCGACCTTGCGCTCAACCCGCGACGCACCGTCGAAGCCATCGTGTCTCGGCCTCTGGCCTTCTATTTCGGCCTGCGAGGTGCGGAACTGAAGCGGCGCGTGCTGTCCCTGCTCGACCAGATCGAACTGCCGCAAGCCATGCTCGACCGTTACCCGGCCGAACTGTCCGGCGGACAAAAGCAGCGTGTCTGTATTGCCCGCGCGCTTGCGGCCGATCCGAAGCTTATCATCTGCGACGAGCCGACCTCCGCGCTAGATCCGCTGGTGGCCGAAGGCATTCTCGATCTGTTGACGCGACTTCAGGACCAATCAGGCACTTCCTATCTTTTCATCACGCATGACCTGGCCATCGTACGGGCGATCGCCGATACGGTAGCGGTCATGCTTGACGGCAAGGTGGTGCGTTACGGCCGCAAGGCCGATGTCCTGGCGCCGCCTTACGACCCCTACACCGGCAAACTGATCGCGTCGGTTCCCGAAATGCGCCCCGGTTGGCTCGATGATGCCATATCGAGGCGCGACGCGGCCAAGGTCGCTGGCTGACGGCAAGCAGGCGGCAGCGAACAGAATTTCAAAAAAGGAATGAAGAGATGACACGGCGTGGACTTATTCTGGACGGCGGCACCGGCCGCGAGCTTGAGCGAATTGGCGCTCCCTTCCGGCAACCGGAATGGTCGGCGCTGGCGCTGATGGAAGCACCGGAATTCGTGCGCAAGGTCCACGATAACTATATCGGCGCCGGCGCCGACGTCATCACCACCAACAGCTATGCGGTCGTGCCCTTTCACATCGGGGACGAGCGCTTCGAGGCTGACGGGGAAATGCTCGCGGCGCGCGCCGGACGGATTGCCCGCGAAGCGGCTGACGCGGCGACGGGTCGCAAGGTCCTTGTCGCCGGCTCCCTCCCCCCGATCTTTGGCTCGTACCAGCCGCATCTGTTCAATCCGGAGCTCGTGCAGCGCTACTTGAGTGTCCTCGTCAAGGGCATGGCGCCGTACGTGGACATCTGGCTTGCCGAGACGCAAAGCAGCCTTGCCGAGGCGCGCGCAGCACACGAAGCGATCAAGAGCACCGGCAAGCCGCTGTGGGTTTCCTTCACGCTTCGCGACGACGCCGCACCGGCGGATATGCCGGAACCGGTCTTGCGCTCGAACGAAACCGTCAGGGCCGCTGCGGAACTCGTTGCTTCGCTCGGCGCAGAGGCGATGCTTTTCAACTGCTCCATGCCTGAAGTCATGGAACCCGCGGTGGAAGTGGCCAAGGCGACGTTCAAGGCACTCGGGGCCGATATCAAGGTCGGCGTCTATGCCAACGCCTTCCCATCACAGCAGGATGACGAGGAAGCAAACGCGACATTGACGGAAGTGCGCAGCGACCTCGATCCCGACGCTTACGGTCAATGGGCTCGGCGCTGGTCCGCATCGGGAGCCGATATCATCGGCGGCTGCTGCGGAATTGGTACCGATCACATCCACGCGCTTTCCGGCAAATATCTCTGCAACTAGGGCTTTGGCCTGAACGATTGGAATGAGCGAGGCTACGCCTGTTGTCGAGGGGCGCAGCCTCCCCTTCGCGACATCCCCTGTGACAAGGGCCTTGCCGGGCTGCTCCGAAATGGAGCAACGCTCCGGCGTGCCATAAAGACCTGTTAAGCCTGACCGCCGTTAGGCGGGCATAGTTTCCAAAAACGAACCATCTCGGTTGGTCCCCTTTGCCAATCTGGTTCATTGTTCCTGCAGCCCTGACACGACCTACCAGAGAGGCACGTTGTCCCAGTTGCAGATCTCCCCTCGCTCCCAGTCTTTCCTTTTGTCGGCCATCTCCTCGCTACGCGGCGCCCTTTATGGCGTCGGACTGACGAGTTGCGTTGTCAATGTCCTGGCCCTTACCGGGTCGTTTTTCATGCTGCAGGTCTACGATCGGGTGATACCGGCCCGCAGCTTGCCCACGCTCGTCGGGCTGATCATCATCACGGCGACGCTGTTTGCATTTCAGGGAATTCTCGAGCTCATTCGCGCGCTGCTGCTTGCCCGCGTCGGGCAATCCGTCGACGAGCGCTTCGGCCAGACCGTTTTCCGCTCGTTTGCGGCAGCACCGGCACGTCAGCAGTCCCCGCAAGATGGTCTCCAGCCGCTTCGCGACATCGATACGACACGCAGCTTCCTGTCTGGTCCAGGCCCAACGGCGCTTTTCGATCTGCCCTGGATGCCTTTCTATCTCGGCCTTTGCTTCCTCTTTCATATGTGGATCGGGGTCACTGCCCTGGCTGGGGCTTTGATCCTTGTCGGACTGACGGTCATCGCCGATCTGAAGTCGAGAAGGCCCGCCAGGGAAGCGGCCGAGATCGGCGTCGAGCGAATGGCCTTGGCCGAGGCGACGCGGCGCAATGCAGAGGCCGTGGCCGCCATGGGGTTCGCCAGCCGTCTGGGCGACGGATGGGCTGAGATCAATCAACGTTATCGACAAAACCAACTCCGCGCGTCGAACGTAACCGCAGCACTGACGACGCTGTCTCGCATCGTTCGCCTCATGTTGCAGTCGGCCGTATTGGCCGTTGGCGCAATGCTTGTCATCCGGCAGGAGGCGACCGGCGGCATCATGATTGCCAGCTCCATCCTCGTAAGCCGCGCGCTTGCACCGGTTGAGCTCGCAATCGGTCAATGGCGTGGCTTTGTGGCGGCTCGGCAAAGCTGGTCGCGCCTCGTCAAGCTGGGCGAGCTGACAACCGATATGGAGCCGGCCACGCGTCTTCCGCCCCCCACGGCAGGGCTTAGAGTCGAGAGGCTGCATCTTGCCGCCCCGGGATCGACAGCGCCGATCGTGCGCGGCGTGTCCTTCGAAATCAGGGCCGGTGAAGCGATCGGCATCATTGGACCAAGCGCATCGGGAAAATCATCCCTGGCACGGGCACTTGTCGGGGTCTGGTCACCGATCGCCGGATCGATCCGTCTCGACGGAGCCTCCCTTTCTCAATGGGACCCGGAAGAGCTCGGTCGGCACATTGGTTATCTGCCGCAGGAAATCGGATTGTTCGACGGCTCGATTGCAGAGAACATCGCCCGCTTTGACCGCTCCGCATCGTCTGACAAGGTGATCGCCGCAGCAAGGGCGGCAGGCATCTACGACATGATCGTCCAGTTTCCCGATGGGTTCGACACGCGGATTGGCGAGCAGGGAATGGGGTTGTCCGCCGGTCAGCGGCAGCGCGTCGCCCTGGCCCGAGCCCTTTATGGCGACCCCTTTCTGGTCGTCCTCGACGAGCCGAACGCCAACCTCGACGCCGAAGGAGACGCCGCACTGGCACGGGCAATCCTGGGTGTCAGCAAACGCGGTGGCATAGCGATCATCATCACGCACAGGCCCAGTGCGCTAGCCAGCGTCGACAAGATATTGGTGTTCGCCAATGGGCAATTGCAGGGGTTCGCCCCCAAGGACGAGGTCTTTAAGCAGCCCGCGCCGCTGGCGTCGTCGCCCGTGTCGTTTCCGCCCCGCTTTCGCCAACCCGGAGAGGGGGCCGCCGCGCAATGAAGGAGACCATCCTGCCCGTTGAACACGCGATCAAGCGTCTGACGCTGCTTGCCGTCACCATTATCCTCCTTCTTGTCGGCGTGCTCGGCAGCCTTGCGGCCACAATCCACCTGAACGGCGCCGTCATCGCCAACGGAACGCTCGTCGTCGACAGCTACGTGAAGCCGGTTCAACATCAAAAGGGCGGCACCGTCGACCGTGTCCTGGTTCGCAACGGCGACCGGGTCGGCGCGGGAGAGGTTCTGGTCCGTCTCGATGGTACTCAGACCCAGGCAACGCTTGCAATCGTCTCTCGCAGACTCCGCCAGCTCGCCGCCCGCGCCGCACGATTGTCGGCAGAACGGGATGGCCGCGAGGCAATCGAATTCCCGGCTCAGCTGAATGACGCTGACGCCGACGAGCGTACCACGCTGACCGATGGAGAACGCCGGCTTTTCGCGGATCGCCGGTCATCGCTCAAGGGTCGGGAGGCCCAGTTCCGGGAGCGCGTACGGCAGCTCGGCCAGGAGGCTGACGGCCTACTGTCTCAGCAGGATGGCAAACGACAGGCGATCGACATCATCGGTCAGGAGCTCTCGAGCCTTCAGCCGCTCCTGAAGCAGGGGATCATTCCAGCGACCCGGGTCTACGCGCTGCAGCGCGACCAGGCGGATCTCCGGGGAGAGCTTGGCAGTCTGGTCGCGTCAGCCGCCGAGGTCCGGGGCAAGATCGCCGAAACCGAGCTACAGATCATCCAACTCGGCGATGATCGTCGCAGCGAGGTATCGGAACAGCTGCGGCAGGCGCAAAGCGACATTGGCGAATATTCCGAGCGCCTTGTGGCCGCGCAAGACGACCTGAAACATATCGAGATTCGCTCGCCCCAGGCGGGCGTCGTCCACCAGCTGGCGGTCCATGCACAAGGCGCCGTGGTCACGCCCGGCGAAGCAATCATGCAGATCGTGCCTGACGCAGATGCCTTGACGCCTGAGGTGAAGTTGTCCCCTCAGGATATCGACCAGGTGGTCGTCGGCCAGAGCGTGACGCTTCGATTGTCCGCCTTCAATCAGCGCACGACACCGGAACTGAATGGACGCGTCGCCAGCGTGACGGCGGATCTGACGACTGATCCGCGGACAGGCCAAGGCTACTACGGAGTGAGAATTCAGGTTCCCGCGTCCGAATGGCAGCGGCTCGGGACACTGGTTCCGGTAGCCGGGATGCCCGTGGAGGCCTTCATCGAAACAGGCGAGCGAACCGCCCTCGCCTATCTCGCAAAGCCCTTCACCGATCAGGCGGCAAGGGCCTTCAGGGAGGAGTAGCCACGATCGTGGAGGCGAGTGCCCTACGCCGGCACAAGCCTGCGCCGAACTGAGAATGCTTGTTAAACACGATCAGCATTTTGACCGGAAATCACACATCCCAGCCGGGTATTCGCGCCCTTGGGGTGCCGTCCTTAAACCCACGATGGTAGCCTTCCAGTGGGAGGCAAACAAAGGAGCTGACCATGCCGCAGTCGATTCTAAACGCCGTTGGTGAAAGCCTTTATTACAGTGGCGGATCCAGCGCCTGGTTCTCGGCGACCGGCTCGGGGCCGATATTGAATGGCACAGCCGGTAACGATTCCATCTGGGGTGACAGTTCCGTCAACGTGACGATGCAGGGCGGGACCGGGGACGACATCTACTACCTCTATTCCAGCATCAACCGCGCGGTGGAAGCGCCGGGTGCCGGTGTTGACACCATCAACACCTGGATGAGCTACACGCTGCCGGAGAATTTCGAGAACCTGACGGTAACAGGCAACGGCCGCTATGCATTCGGTAATGCTGCCGACAACATCATCTCGGGCGCCTCCGGCAGCCAGACGATCGACGGCGGAGCCGGCAATGATGTTCTCATCGGCGGTGGCGGCGCCGACACCTTCATCTTCACCCGTGGCAATGGCAGCGACCTGATCGTCGATTTCAGCAGCGACGACACGATTCGACTGGACGGCTACGGGTTGACCAGCTTCGACCAGGTCCTCAGCCATTCCACGCAGGAAGGTAACAATCTGCGACTGGATCTTGGCGGCGGAGAGAGCCTGGTTCTTGCCAACCACACGGTCGCCGATCTTCACTCGGACCAGTTTCAGCTGACGCTCGACCGCTCCAACCTGACGCTGACATTCGCGGACGAATTCGACAGCCTGTCCCTTCGCAACGGCGATCAGGGAACATGGGATGCCAAGTTCTGGTGGGCGCCGGACAAAGGCAGCACCCTTCCCGGAAACGGCGAGCAGCAATGGTACATCAACCCCTCCTACGCGGGGACCTCGGCCGTCAATCCGTTCTCGGTGGACAACGGGGTACTGACCATCACAGCAAACAAGACGCCAGCGGCGCTTGAGTCTCAGATCGACGGCTACGACTACACGTCGGGGATCCTCACAACCCATTCCTCCTTCGCGCAGACCTATGGCTATTTTGAAATCCGTGCCGACATGCCGACCGAACAGGGCGCTTGGCCCGCCTTCTGGCTTTTGCCCGAAGATGGATCCTGGCCACCGGAGCTCGATGTCGTGGAAATGCGCGGCCAGGACCCGAAGACGGTGAATGTCACGGTTCACAGCGCGGATGGCGGCACCCACGTGATGGAATCGACGCCGGTGAAGGTCGCGAGCACCGAAGGTTTCCACACCTATGGCGTCCTTTGGGACGAGGATCAGATCGTCTGGTATTTTGACGATGTCGCCGTCGCGCACGCCGACACACCGGCCGACATGCACGACCCGATGTACATGCTGGTCAATCTTGCCATAGGCGGCACGGCGGGGACACCAACCGATGGCCTGCCGAATGGCTCCGAGTTCCACATCGACTACATCCATGCCTACTCGCTGGCCGATAGTCCGGTTACTCAAGCAACCCACGCGGCAACCGACGATTGGCAGGCCTGACCTCGTCGAGACACCATCACCCACGGCATGACTGCGGCCGTGGGTAGCAGAGACAGATGTGCGGCAGTTGGCCAATGGGTGGAAGGACCAGGGGCGACTGCCGCCTTCTTGCGCCTGTGAAATGGAACAGGAAGGTGCGGCTCGCATTGTACCCGGGCGCTCCAGGCAGCCGCATCGGAAGGCGAGTGGCTCATCCGCCACCACCCCTGATCGCGAAAAATTGCTTGGAACGTTACAAGGCGCTCAAATTAATATCTTAACGGGTACTGTGAGAGCATTTCAACGAAGCTGGACGTTGCCAACTGGGGGATGGAATGGACAATTTCTTCATTACGAGGGACTTCGACTGGAATGTACAAAGATCGTCTCACGTTGACAGGGCGCTCAACCTTCTCACCCGCCGTCTCGGAGTAAACTCCAATACAGCAGCTTTGGTCGACGCCATGCTCCAGCGGCTTACAGGTCAGAAATTCTCCGCGACACGGTCGGGAATTTCGACGAACGTAGAGCAGCGCATGAACATGTATCACCTCGTTTCGCAGACGATCGCCTATAACGTCGATGGTGATCTCGTCGAGGTCGGGTGCAATGAGGGGCAATCCTCCGTCCTGATCGCGAAGCTGATCAAGGGCTTCAATTCCAGCAAGAAGCTGCACGTCTACGACAGTTTCGAAGGCCTTCCCTCGACACGGCGCGTGGACGGCGATGCCTACAAGGAAGGCGATCTCGCCACCACCGAGGATGTTCTTATCGACAACTTCAAGCTCCACGGCCTGGAGCTGCCAGTGATACACAAGGGCTGGTTCGACGACACGCTTCCGGACGGCCTGCCGGAGAAGATATGCTTCGCGCATCTCGACGGGGACCTGTACGATTCGATTTCAGTCAGCCTGAAATATGTCTACCCGCGCCTGTCGAAAGGCGCGGTCTGCCTTATCGACGACTATTGCGACCCGGCCATAAATCCCGACGGATGGGACTATCTGCCGGGGGTCAAGAAGGCGTGCGACGACTTCATGGCGGATAAGCCCGAGAAGATCTGCTACATGTATGCCGGAGCCTTCACCCACGCCTTCTTCAGAAAGAGTGCGGATTAGGCCACGCGGCAAGCGATCTGTCTCTCACACGATCCGACGATGCGTTTCGGGATCGAAATAGACCGCCTTGTCCAGATTGAAGGCAAGGCGCGCGGTCTGGCCTGCAGCGATGTGGATGTCGGCCCTGAGGCGCGCAACCGCTTCCTTTCCGCCAAGCTTCGTCACCGCGAAGGTGTCGGAACCGGCGGGCTCGACCACCTCGATCAGGCAATCTCCTTCGGCCAGCGACCGCGCGTTGCGATCCGCACCGTCGGGATCCGTCAGGGCTTCCGGCCGTATCCCGAAGACCACCTGTTTTCCGACGTAGGTCGACAGGGCATTCGCTTGCGGCAGCGGCAAATTCAGCGGTTCCGCATTGGGTCTGGCCAGCGACACGTGCAGGCCGGTGCCGGTGCTGCCGACCGTCGCCGTCAGCAGGTTCATGGCAGGCGACCCCATGAAATCGGCGACAAAGAGGTTGGCTGGATTGTTGTAGATCTCGGCCGGCGTTCCGAATTGCTGCACCTCGCCGTCACGCATGACAGCGATCTTGGTGGCCAGCGTCATCGCCTCGATCTGGTCGTGCGTGACATAGACGATGGATGTTCCGGTAGCCGCATGCAGACGCTTGATCTCGATGCGCATGTCGACGCGCAGCTTGGCGTCGAGGTTGGACAGCGGCTCGTCGAACAGGAAGAGTTTCGGATCGCGCACCAGCGCCCGACCCATGGCGACACGCTGGCGCTGGCCGCCGGACAGCTGGCTGGGCTTGCGATCAAGGAGGTGGCCGATCTGCAGCACCTTCGCGACCTTGTCGATCGCCTTCTTGCGCTCATCGGCCGGCACGCCGCGCATTTCCATGCCGAAAGCTATGTTGCCTGCCACCGTCATGTTCGGATAGAGCGCGTAGCTCTGGAACACCATGGCAATGTCGCGCTTCGAGGGATGCAGATCGTCGATCGTCCGCCCATCGACGCGGATCTGCCCTTCTGTGATCGACTCCAGCCCGGCGATGGTGTTGAGCAGGGTGGACTTGCCGCAGCCGGACGGACCAACGAGTACCAGAAAGCCGCCCTTTTCCAGCTCGAGATCGATACCCTTGAGGATCTCGACCGCACCGAAGCGTTTTCTGAGGCCGGATATTTCGAGAAAAGCCATTGATTATCCTTTGACGGCACCCGCCATCAGGCCACGCACGAAGTAGCGGCCGGCGAGAATATAGACGAGGAGTGTGGGCAAGGCGGCGATCATCGCAGCCGCCATGTTGACGTTGTACTCGACGACACCGGTCGAGGTGTTGACGACGTTGTTCAGCGCCACCGTCATCGGCATCGACTCCCCGGTGCCGGCATAGGCCGAGGCGAAGAGGAAGTCGTTCCAGATGTTGGTGAACTGGTAGATGACCGTGACGACGATGATCGGCAGCGAGTTCGGCAGCATGATGCGGCGGAAGATCTGGAAGAAGCCCGCGCCATCGACCTGCGCCGCCTTCACCAGTTCGGTCGGAAAGGCCTCGTAGAAATTGCGGAAGAACAAGGTCGTGAAGCCAAGGCCGTAGACGACGTGAACGAAAACCAGGTTCACCGTCGGATTGCCAAAGCCGAAGGAAAAGCCCGTGGCGTTCTGCAGTGTCACGCCAAAACGCCCGAGGCTTCCAAGGATCGTCGCCATCGGCAGCAGCACCGACTGGAAGGGAATGAAGCAGGCAAAGAGCATCAAGCCGAAGACCAGCGTGTGGCCGGGGAAGCGCCATTTTGTCAGCACGTAGCCGTTGAGCGCGCCGAGAATGGTCGAGATCACAACGGCCGGAACCACCATCTTGATCGAGTTCCAGAAGTAGCCCTTGATCCCGGCACAGGTCAGGCCGACGCAGGCCTCACCCCATGCCTTGAACCAGGGCTCGATCGTCGGTGACTGCGGCAGCGACAGCATGTTGCCGTTCTGGATTTCGTCCATGGTCTTGAACGAGGTGACCAGCATGACGAAGAGCGGCATCAGGTAAATTATGGCAAACAGGGCAAGCAGACCGTAGATCACCACGCGATTGAGCGTCCGTGTGCTTGTGGTGCGTCGTGCAATGCCGGCGGGCGAGACAACGGAGCTCATCGCGTTTTCTCCCGTAGTTCGGAATAGAGATAGGGAACGATGATGGCGGAGATCGTCATCAGCATGATGATCGCGCTGGCCGATCCGACGGCCATCTCGTTACGCTTGAAGGTGTACTCATACATGAAGTTCGACGGCAGCCAGGCCGAGCCGCCGGGGCCGCCGGAGGTCAAGGCGACGACAAGGTCGTAGGACTTGATCGCCATGTGCGCGAGCACGATGAAGGCGGACAGGAAGATTGGTCGCAGCATCGGGATGACGATGCGCTTGTAGAGCTGGAAGGTGGTCGCGCCGTCGATCTGCGCAGCCTTCATGATCTCGCCGTCGATACCCCGCAGCCCTGCGAGAAACATCGCCATGACGAAGCCGGAGGCCTGCCAGACACCGGCGATGACCACCGTGTAGATCACGAAATCCTTGTTCTTGATCCAGTCGAAGTGGAAGCTCGTCCATCCCCACTGGTGCAAGGTCTGTTCGAGCCCGAGGCCCGGGTCGAGGAACCATTTCCAGGCGACGCCCGTGACGATGAAGGAAAGCGCCATCGGATAGAGGTAGATCGGCCGCAGAAGCCCCTCGCCGCGGATCTTCTGGTCGAGCAGAATGGCCAGGAACAGGCCGAGCGCCAGGCAGATGCCGACATAGAGGAAGCCGAATATCCCCATGTTGGTGATCGAGGTGTACCAGCTCGATGGCGGATCGGTCTCGAAGGTCCATCGCCACAGGCGCTGGTAGGCACGCGGACCGGTCAAGGCATAGGAGGGAAAGGTCTTGGAGTTGGTAAAGGACAGATAGGCCGTCCAGACGATGAAGCCATACACGAAGATCAGCGTGATGAGAAAGCTCGGCGCCAACACGATCCGGGGCAGCGCATCCTGCAAACGGTTGCGGATGGAATGACGTGTCGTACGCTCCGAGGTCACATTGATTTCGGGGGTCGCAACGGTGCTCATATTCGTCCCCTCCCAGGGGCCGTCATCATTAGGCAGAAAACCTTCCCCACCGAAGCGGGGAAGGATCTTGTACGGTCAACGTCAGCTTACTTGGCGTCGTCGATTGCCTTGACGAGTTCTTCGACAGCCTGATCGGATGTCTTGATCTGGCCATGCACGAACTTGGAGACGACATCCTTGTAGGCGTTGGCAACGGCCGGAGGGGCGCCATAGCCCTGGGCGAGCGAACCGAACAGCGTGCCGCCTTCGTTGGCAGCCTTCAGGTCGGCGATACCCTTCTTGCCACAGGCGTCGAAGTCGGTATCCGGAACGTCGGTGCGGGCCGGAACCGAGCCCTTGACGACGTTGAAGGCCGACTGGAAGCTCTTCGACAGCGTCGCGGTTGCCAGCGCCACCTGGGCCGCCTTGCGGTCGTCAGGAACGTTGAACATGCCGAACATGTCGGAGTTGTAGATCACGCTGCCATCCGTACCAGGGAAGCGGTAGCACAGGAAATCCGTGTTCGGCGTCTTCTTCGCCGCTACGAATTCGCCCTTGGCCCAGTCGCCCATGACCTGCACCAGCGCGTCACCCTTGATGACCATGGCGGTCGCAAGGTTCCAGTCGCGACCGGAGAAGTTCGGATCGACGTATTCCTTGATCTTGGCAAGGTTATCGAACGACTTCTTCATGGTGTCCGACTTCAGCGACTCTTCGTCGAGGTCGTTCATTGCCTTCTTGTAGAACTCGGGTCCACCGGTCGACAGAACGATGGAATCGAACATCGTCGCTTCCTGCCAGTTCTGACCGCCGAGCGCGAGCGGAATGACGCCAGCCGCCTTGGCCTTATCGAGCAACGCGATCAGGTCGTCGAAGGTCTTCGGCTCGGTGCCGCCGATCTTGTCCATCACCGCCTTGTTGATCCACAGCCAGTTGACGGAATGGACATTGACGGGGGCTGCGACCCACTTGCCGTCATAGACGGAAAACTTCTGCAGGGCCGCCGGAACGGACTTGTCCCAGCCTTCCTTCTTGGCGGTCTCGGTGAGGTCGCCCATGACGCCGGCCTGGGCGTAGTCAAGCACGGTATAGCCGAGCATCTGTGAAGCGGTCGGATAGGTGCCAGCCGCAACCATCGCCTTCAGCGCGGTCATTGCCGCGTCACCGCCGCCACCGGCGACCGGCACGTCCTTCCAGGCGTAGCCTTCCTTGGCCAGATCACCCTTCAGCACGTTGAGTGCAGCAGCTTCACCGCCCGACGTCCACCAGTGCAGCATCTGCACTTCCTTGACGTCGGCAGCACGCGCGGCGCCGCAGCCCGCTACCATCAATGCCGCAATCGCGGTCGTCATCATAAACTTGCGCATCGTATTCCTCCCGGTTGCAAGTCGTCGAGACGGAAGCTCCTCCCTCCGCCGTTGAACGCCTTGCCGCTTGTCACGGCAAAGCAATTCCTACGCGGTCTCCTCACCGCATAGCTATTTAAAACGTTATAAATTGCGTCGAGTCAAGCATTGGCAAAAACAGCTCGCCGAACGCGAATAACACACTGAATATAAATGGGATATTGATACTTTGACGGCAGTCAAATGTAACGATAACCTTACGATCAGGCCAAATTAAACGTTTTCATAAGCGCATTGCCTATCAATCTGTCTAACGTTAGAAACGTCATGTCATTATGAGTGGGAGGATTCACGTGACAGACACTCCCAAAGAACTAGCCTCGCCCACGATTCTGAAGAGCGGCAAGCCAACGCTGCGCACGATATCCGAGTTGACCGGCTTTGCCGTGACGACCGTTTCGCGCGCGCTGAGCAATGCGCCGCAGATTTCGGTGGAGACGCGCAAGCGCGTCCACGAGGTTGCCGCCAGCGTCGGATATCTGCCGGACCGGGCGGCACAGCGCCTGAAGACCGGTCGTACCAACGTCATCAGCGTGTTGCTCGATCCGCACGAGGAAATACTGGGCTACGGCATTTCGATCATGCACGGGCTCGCCAAGGCGCTGAAAGACACGCCGTATCATCTGATTGTCACCCCCAATTTCGTCAACGGCAGCAATGTTGACGCGGTGCGCCATATCGTCCGCAACGGCATGGCCGACGGGCTGATCTTTTCGCGAACGGAGCCTTTCGATCCCAGGGTCCGGCTGTTGCTCGAGAGCGGCTTTCCCTTCGTCTCGCACGGCCGAACGGAGTTTTCGACCGAACACTCCTACGTCGACTACGACAATTTCAGCTTTGCCTACGAGGCCACCAAATGGCTTATTGCCCGTGGTCGCCAGAAGCCGATGATCATCCTGCCGCCGAAACGCCTGACCTTTTCCCAGCACCTGCTGCACGGCTTCATGACAGCAGTTCGGGAAGCCGGCGTCGCCTACGAAATACCCGATGAAATCGATCTCGACTGTCCCGTCGAGCGTATCCGTAGCTACATGAGCTGGCGTGCCGGGCAACCGAATGCGCCGGATGGTTTTGCCTGCGGTGGGGAGGTGTCTGCCCTGGCGACAATCACCGGCATGAGTGACCACGGCCTTACGCTTGGGCGTGAATACGACATCGTCGCCAAGCGTACATCGCAGCTGCTGAGCCAGATCCAGCCCAAGGTGGAAACCATCTACGAAGACCTGACCGATACCGGCGAGAAGATGGGCCGCGCGCTTCTTGCCCGTATCAACGGCGATGACACGGCCGAACTGCAAGTGCTCCTGAAGCCGCAGTTCAATTTTTCGACCGGGCAACGCAACGACTAGAAACGTTGCGGATCGGAGGATATGCGAGCTTGCCGCCGACGCTCGGGTCGGCGGCAAGCCTTCCTGTCAATTGCGGATGGTCAGCGCCGGATTGTGAGCGAAGAAGTTATGCGGCTCGATGTGGATCGTCTTCCACTCCGTCGACATGACCGGCCAGTCCTCCATGCGGGGGATGTGGTGGAAGCCTGCCGTGAACCACGTCACGATATCCTTGCCCATCAGCGGCTTGTTCGCCTTCACCCACTGCGGCAGCGTGTCCGAGCCGTCGCTCTGCATCGCAAACTTGCCGCCCGCATATTGCTGATCGATGTTGTAGACGGTGTTCCAGACCGAATACTCGATATAGGCGTTGCGCTTCATCGGCGGATCCTTCGCGAAATCGAAGGGACCGTAGGCGACGTCGCCATGATGGATCATCCAGCCCGGCTCCTGCCCGAGATATCCCTCGCGAGACGGGTCCGAGATCATGAAGTAGCGTGGCTTGGCTGCCGAGAGCTGGTAGCGAGCCTCCATTTCCGTCTTCGGCATCGTGTGCTGCACTTCCCACATCGACCGGCGCGGGTTCTTCGCATCGACCTTGGAGGGAACGATATCCATGGTCCCGAAGTGGTTGGCCGGCTGGTCGACGTCGAAGTCGATACGGAAGTTGAAGTAGTGGTCGTGGTTGGCGGCCACCAGGTTCGGTGCGATCAGCGTGCCATGAGCGGTGTCGGCCGCTGCTGTCGGATCGTTCATCGAGGTCGATGCGACGCCCTTGACCGCATCAAGACCAGTGGCGCCGATCATGATCCTGATCTGGCCATCCTGCTGCAGGCGGTAATCCATGAGGTAGTCGTAGTTGCCCACTTCGGACGCCGTACGGACGACGAGCTCGCTTGCAGGCCGGCCTTCCGCCGGGATCGGCTTCTCGGGGGTCTGTGCAAAGACCTCGAAGTGACGCCATGCCGGGTCACCGATGCTGCGCTCGAAAACGCAGATCGCATCGGGGATGGTCAGCGGGTTACCCTTGTCGTCGGCAATCGTTGCTGGCAGGAAGGTCGCATAGCTAGGGCAATCAACGCCTGCGCGCAGCGGGCTCAAGAAGAGACCGAAGCCATACTCCCCGCTGTCCATGTAGGTGCGCCAGTACCAGCCCTCGGTCGGATCCATATAGGGAACAAACACTTCCGACAGGTGTGACTGGTAGATCACCGAGCGCCATTTGTCGCCATCCTTGGCGTCGAGGTTGGAGAGCACGAGGCCCGGCCGCTTGTCGACGCGGAAGTTGAAGCGCCACATGTCCCATTCGAGATGGCTGCCTGTGATCTTGTAGTTCGGGCCGCCCTGCTGTGACAGCGTAGCCCGGTTCATCTGCGGGCGAAGCGGTTCGCGTTCGGCCACTTCCTTCTCGGTGTAGCCCCAGTTGTCCTTCGGCGCGTCGATCGCACCGGTATCGATCACGCGAAGCACCTTCTTCTTGCCGATGTCGTAGATGGCAAACAGGCCTTCGATCGGCTTTGCGTAATAGTTCGAACCTTCAGGCACCCGATAGCACGGGACCTTCATCAGTCGGGAGTTTTCATATTCGTCGGTGAAGAAGTTGCCGGCCGTCAGCGGCAGGCAGAAGGCCTGATCCGGGTTCAGCCCGCGCTTCTTCAGCCCGGCGATCATGTCGGGGTTCGCCAAGGCGCCCTGGAGGGCGTCCATGAACTCGGTGAACAGCACCATCGGCTGGCCCTTGATTGCCGTCGTGCTTTCGACGGTGCCCTTGGTGATATTGACCACGGCTTCCTTGAAGCCTTGCGGGCTGGTCAGCTGCACCTTCGCCTCACGGTCGAGCGCGTCGCCCTCCTTCCAGGAGAGCACGGCCTCCTTGGTCGGCTCCTTCAGCTCGATCAGCGGATAGAGCGTGTTGTCGTCGACAACCTTCTGGTCGCGCAGGATCTTGTTGATCTTCTGGTATTCCTCGGCTGTCAGCCCATCAAGCGGGTGAGCCATCGCGGCCGGAGCGACCAAGGCAGCCAGCAGGCCTGCCGAGGCGAGATATCGCTTCATGTTCATTGCGTCCTCCCTATCGTCGGTTCTCTATGTTCAAGCGAACACCACCTGGATGTCCGTGTATTCCTGCAGCCCTTCCTCAGCGAACTCGACGCCGAAGCCGGACGATTTGACACCGCCGAACGGAGCGTTCGGCTGGATTGCACCGTGCTTGTTGATCCAGACCGAACCGCATTCCATGCGGCTCGCAACGCGCTTGGCCGCTGCAATGTCGGACGACCAGACGGAACCGCCGAGGCCATTCGAGCTGTCGTTCGCCATGGCGATCGCATCGTCGACATCGCTGTAGCGAATGACAGGCAAGGCGGGGCCGAACTGCTCCTCATCGACCAGCGCATCGCCGTTCGTCAGGCCGGCGATGATCGTCGGCGGGAAGAACAGCCCCTCGCCGGGCGCACCGCCCAGCAGCACCTGGCCACGGCCCTTGGCATCGGCGACAAGGCGTGAGAGCTTGTCGAACTGCATGCGGTTCTGGACAGGGCCGAGCACGCTCGCCTCGTCCATGCCGTTACCAACGGGGATGTTGCGCGCGTAATCCACCAGTGCCTCGCAAACCGCGTCGTGGATCGATTCATGCACGTAGAGGCGCTTCATGGCGGCGCAGGTCTGGCCATTGTTGATGAACGCGCCCCAGAACAGGCCCTCGGCAATCGCCTTCGGATCGGCATCCGGCAGAACGATGCCGGCATCATTGCCGCCCATCTCCAGCGTCAGGCGCTTCATCGTCGGTGCGGCCGTCTGCATGATTTTCTGGCCGGTGGCGCAGGAACCGGTGAAGACGATCTTGCGGATATCCGGGTGGGCAGACATGGCTGCGCCAAGATTGAGGCCCTGGTCATCGCCGGTGACAACGTTGACGACACCCGAAGGAAGGACCTCGTTCATGATGGCAACGAGGCGCAATGTCGAAAGCGGCGTGAACGGCGACGGCTTGACGACCACGGTGTTGCCCGACCGCAAGGCCGGCAGGATATGCCAGACGGCAATCATGACAGGGAAATTCCACGGCGTGATAGATCCGACGACGCCAAGTGGCTTGCGATGCAGCTCGACGCGACCGTCGCTATTGTCCTGCAGTACCTTGACCGGCAGCGAAAGCCCGGTGGTGTAGCCGGCCCATGCGACAGCACCCCCCATCTCCCAACGCGAGCCCAGGCCATTCAGCGGCTTGCCCTGCTCGAGCGTAATGATCTCGGCAAGTTCCGCTGCATGTTCCTCGATCTTGGCGGTCACGGCCGCACAGGCGGCCTGCAGCTTTTCGTCGCTTTGCGCTGACCAGGCCGGAAAGGCGGCCTTGGCCGCGGCGACAGCCGCATCGAGATCCGCGCTGGTCATGTTGGGCGCGCGTCCTGCCTCTTCACCGGTTGCCGGGTTAATGACGGCAAAGGTTGCCGCATTGCGGACGGGCTTGCCGTCGGTCATTGCCACGTAGTCGGTCATCATCCACCTCCTCCTTACTCAAATGCCCTCGTGAGAGGGCCACTGGCAGAAAAGAATAGATCAGAAGCAACCGTGCGGCTTGGACTGGACCGTCCGTCGCCTTGGACAAATCCGTCAATGACAGCGCATGACCGCGCCGGGTGTCACACCGTATTTTTTCCGGAACTCGCGATAAAAATAGGACAGGTCATTAAATCCTGCATCGTAGGCGATCGGCGCGACACCGTCCTGCATCTCGCCCTGACCAGCCGCGGACAGGCGCGCATGGGCGGTCTCCAAGCGCCGCTTCAGCAGGCGATGGCCGGGGGTCTCGCCGAGCGCCTGGAAGTGCCGCTGCAGAACGCGTTCCGAAACGTTGAGCCTTAGCGCGAGCTCGCCGGGGCCGAAGGAGGGATCGGCACTGTAGCGATCGATCATTGCCAACGCCCGCGACACGACAGTCTCGGACGGAGCGCCGCCTTTGCGAAGGCCATGGAAATAGGCTCCCATCAGGCAGAAGAATGCCTCGCCGAGTTGCGGCTGAGCACCCTCCTCCGCGAGCATTTTCGACACCACCGCGCGCATCGCCAGCCAAAGCGGATCATCCCTAGAGATCGCCACGCCGCCGGTGCATCCATGGCCGAAGCGATGCACCATCTCGGCTCGCGGCATATGGATCGAGACCTGGCTGGAGCGCTGCCCCTCATAGACGAAGGATGAAGGATGCCCGGAATCGACCAGAAACATATCGCCCTGTGTCAGGCCGAACGAGCGCCCGCCTTGCTCCACGCGGCAGTGACCTGCGTCTTGAATCAGCAGGAAAAGATGTTCGCCCGGATCCCGGCGGATCGATTTCGGGTCGCGTTGCACATCCTTGACGTCGAGAGAGACAATTGCCGTGTCGAAAGATCCGATCCTTCGCGTGGCGACATCGCCGGTGACAAGACCGCTTCGGGTCATCGGCTCGACATCGAAATCACCGCAAACCTTGCGGATCGCGGCCCGCAGCATTTCCACCGGCATCGGCTTGTGCACCGGCATCATAAGCGATTGCATCGTCCCCTCCCTGGGCTTTGCAGATTGCTTGCAGCAGCACCGCTGGCGATGCTGATCGGCTTATCCTGTTGTCAGTCGAAGGTTCGGATGCAACAAATCCCCAGGCCGCCTCGGCAGCAGCCTGAAGTCCACGGGATCCGCACCTTCTCATTTTCTTATATTTGACTGACCGGTCGGTTTATGCAACCCTTTTTTATCGATGCATGAACCACGCGTCATCGACCGACAGGTCGTTGCCGGACGCGCCGTGAAATATCGCTCCTGAAATGAAGCATATCAAGTTGGAAATCACACCCCGGGCAGGGTGTGATCCGGCTGCCTGGTATGGCAGCGTGTTGTTCTCGATGCCTGGCGTCAGCCGATCGACATCAGGCTCGCGTTGCCGCCCGCTGCTGCGGTGTTGATCGACGTCGACACCTCTTCAAGCAACCAGTTGAGGCAGTAGGCCTCGGGATCGGTGGCGAGCTCCTGCGTGGACGCCGACTGTGTCAACAACAACGGCCCCGGCATCGCGGCAATCTTCTGTAGCATGGCCGAGACCTGTCCTGCGTCGCCCTCGATCAGTGCGCCGGACATTGGCTCCGGCTGAGCGAGCGCGTTGGCCCATGAGATCCTTTGCGCCACGCTTGCTGGAATTCCCTGCAAGCTGGATTGCAGGCTCGGATCGCAATCGATCACAGCCGTGTTCCCGGTGGCGAGGACGGAAGCCACCTGGCGACGCAGCCCGACTGCGGTAACGGGCGCGCAGTAGATCGCCCCGCGCGCGTGCAGCGCATAGAGATTGCGTTCGCCGACCGGGCCAGCGAGCTCGCTGTGCAGGCCAAGTGCCGACTGGCTGCCCAGCGTGCGCGCCATTTCCGCCTCGTCCTCGAGGCCCTGCTGGTCGAGCCACTTGGCGAAATCGGAGAGAACCGGATCGCTGTAGACCGAGCTGTGCTGCGGCGGGATCGGCGGCGTAGTGACGAGACGACCGAGATAAAGCGGCCCGCCGGCCTTGGGGCCGGTACCCGACAGTCCGCGACCACCGAACGGCTGCACGCCGACAACGGCACCGATGACGTTCCGGTTCACGTAGAGATTTCCGGCTTTGACGCGCGACGTGACATTGGCAATGGTTTCGTCGAGACGGGTATGCAGGCCAAACGTCAGGCCGTAGCCGGTGCCGTTGATGTTGTCGATCAGCCGATCAAGGTCCTGGCGGCGCCAGCGGATGACGTGGAGGACCGGCCCGAAGACCTCGCGCTTCAGGTCGGAGATTTCCTGAAGTTCGATGATGGTCGGTGCGACGAAGGTGCCGTGCTGTGCCGCCTGCGGCAGCTGCACGCGCTCGACGCTGCGACCGAGAGCCTGCATCGAGGCAACATGCGTTTCGATGATATCCTTGGCGTCGGCGGTGATTACCGGCCCGATATCGGCGGCAAGGCGATTGGTATTGGCGATCGACAGCTCGCGCAAAGCACCCTTGAGCATAGCCAGCGTACGGTCTGCAACGTCTTCCTGAAGGCAAAGGATGCGCAGAGCCGAGCAACGCTGCCCAGCGCTATCGAAGGCCGAGGCGATGACGTCGCCTACAACCTGTTCGGCAAGCGCGGAGGAATCGACGATCATCGCATTCTGGCCGCCGGTCTCGGCGATCAGGGGAATCGGACGACCGTCCTTCGAGAGCCGCTTTGCAAGCTCAGCCTGGATCAGGCGGGCAACCTCGGTCGATCCGGTGAACATTACCGCAGCGGTTTCAGGCGCGGCCACCAGCGCGGCCCCTACCCGGCCATCGCCTGGCACCAACTGCAGGACGTCGATGGGCACGCCTGCTTCGTGCAGGATCCTGACGGCTTCTGCAGCAATCAGCGGCGTCTCTTCGGCAGGCTTCGCCAGCACCGGGTTGCCGGCGACGAGCGCGGCTGCAACCTGCCCGCTGAAGATGGCCAGCGGGAAGTTCCATGGGCTGATGCAAACGACCGGGCCGAGCGGCGCATGAGACGGCCCCAGCGTACGGCGGGCCTGTTCGGCGTAGTAGCGCAGGAAGTCGATGGCTTCGCGGACTTCCGCAATCGCATTCTGCACGGACTTCCCGGCCTCGCGGATGATCAGGCCGAGCAGCGTTTCGATACGGGCCTGCATCAGATCGGCAGCGCGGTCGAGCAGCGCCGCTCTGTCGCCGGGCGATACCGTTGCCCATGACGGTGCCGCGCCCAGCGCCGCCGCCGCCGCGGCAGACGTTTCCTCGAGACTTGCTTCGCGAACGCTGCCGACGAGATCGCGCTTGTCGGCAGGATTGAGAACATTACGCGGGGCACCGGGATTGATCGTCTGGCGAGGGGTGGCCGTCCAGCCGCCGGTGGCGCTTGCCTTCAACGCGTCGGTCAGTTGCTGCAGCACGGCTTCATTGGAGAGATCGAGGCCTTCCGAATTCTTGCGCAGGCCGTAGAGGTCCGCAGGCAGCGCAATCTTGTCGTGCTTCTGGCCGACGATCGCCATCTTTGAAACGGCTTCGACCGGGTCGGCGACCATTTCCTCGATCGACACGTTCGGATCGGCGATCCGGTTGACGAAGGAGGAGTTCGCGCCGTTTTCCAGGAGGCGGCGCACCAGATAGGCAAGCAGCGTCTCATGGGTACCGACCGGCGCGTAGATCCGGCACGGACGGTTCAGCTTCTGGCGGCCGACGACCTCGTCGTAAAGCGGTTCGCCCATGCCGTGCAGGCACTGGAACTCGTATTTGCCGGTGTGATAGTCCGACCCCGCCATCTGATAGATGGTCGCCAGCGTCTGGGCGTTATGGGTGGCGAACTGCGGGAACACCGCATCGGTTGCCGCCAGCAGCTTCTTGGCGCAGGCGATGTAGGAAACGTCGGTGTAGACCTTGCGCGTGAAAACAGGGAAGTCTTCAAGACCGTCGACCTGGGCGCGCTTGATTTCGGCGTCCCAATAGGCGCCCTTGACCAGGCGCACCATGATGCGGCGGCCGGCGCGGCGGGCGAGATCGATGATATAATCGAGGACGAACGGGCAGCGCTTGCCATAGGCCTGAACGACGAAGCCCATGCCGTTCCAGCCGGCAAGATCGTCGTCGAGGCAAAGGGCTTCAAGAAGATCGAGCGACAGCTCCAGCCGGTCGGCTTCCTCCGCGTCGATGTTGAGGCCGATATCATAGGATTTCGCGATCAGCGCCAGAGCCTTCACCCTGGGCAGCAGTTCGGCCATGACACGCGAGCCCTGGGCGCGCGAATAGCGCGGATGCAGCGCCGACAGCTTGATCGAGATGCCGGGGCCTTCATAGATGCCACGGCGATCGGACGCCTTGCCGATCGCATGGATCGCCGTTTCGTAGTCCTTGTAGTAGCGCTCCGCGTCGGCGCCCGTCGTTGCCGCCTCGCCGAGCATGTCGTAGGAATAGCGGAAGCCGCGCTGCTCAAGCGCCTTGGCGCGCTGCAAGGCTTCGTCGATCGTCTCGCCGGTGACGAACTGCTCACCCATCATGCGCATCGCCATGTCGACACCGCGCCGGATGACCGGCTCGCCGCAACGCGCGATCAAGCGTGTCAGTGCTGCCGAAAGGCTGCGATCGTTGACCGTGGAGGTCAGCTTGCCGGTGACCACGAGACCCCAGGTCGCCGCGTTGACGAACAGCGAGCGCCCGCCGCCGAGATGGGCCTTCCAGTCACCCTCGGAAATCTTGTCGCGAATGAGAGCGTCACGGGTCGCTGTATCCGGGATACGCAGCAGCGCCTCGGCAAGACACATCAGCGCCACGCCTTCCTGGCTGGACAGCGAGTACTCATGCACGAGACCTTCCACGCCAGTGCCCTTGTGCTTGGCGCGGAGCGCTTCGACCAGCTTGCGCGCCGTCTCGGCCGCAGCTTGCCTGACCTTCTCGGGAAGAGCCGCAGCAGCAACGAGCCGCGGGACGCAGACCGTCTCGGGCGTCCGGTAAGCATCCGTGATTGCCTTGCGTAGTTCGCTCTGCGGTCGGATCGCCGGGGCAAAACCATCAAAAGGATTTGCTGCGCCTGGCGCCTGTTCTAGAGTGGATTCAGCGACTACAGCGCCTTCATTGATCGTCATCGTTTGCTCCTGATCCGGACGTGCCTCAAGATAGCAGATGTGAAAAAGTCAATTTTACTTGATTTGGCGCCACGATTTCTGTAATTCGCCATTAAATCGTCGCTCTAAAGGTAATAACTGTGGCCAGCTCGGTTCAAGGCAGAGAAATCGACCAATTCGATTACAAGATAATCGAGGCACTGATGAGCGACGGCAGAATGTCGGTTACCGACCTTGCAAAACACGTCGGCCTGTCGAACACGCCTTGCCAGGTCAGACTGAAAAGGCTGATCGAAGACGGCTATATTCTCGGCTTTCGCGCCATCATCGACGTCAATAAGCTTGGCAGGAATCACGTCGCGTTTACAGAGGTGAAACTCTCCGACACCAGGGAAAATGCCCTGAATGCGTTCAATGTCGCCGTCCGGAAGCTTCAAGAAGTGGAGGAGTGCCATATGATCGCCGGCGCCTTCGACTACCTCCTCAAGATCCGCACTTCCGATATTGCAAACTACCGGCAAGTTCTCGGCGAGAAAATCTCCAGCCTGCCCTTCGTTGCCAACACCTCGACCTTCGTTGCCATGGAGGCAATCAAGGAAAACGGAACCTGAGGCAGCCGGGGTTCAGGCTGCCATCGACACGCCCATGCTGCAGCCCGATGCCTTGAGGGCTGCCGAAACGACCTCGATGAACAGGCTGCGGAACCAGACGGACCGCCCGTCGGCGCGATCGACCCGTCGATAGAGCATCGTCACCGGATCGGCCGGCAACTCCAGTGGCGGTGCCGAGATCGCCAATCCATGCAGTTGCGCCATACAGCGAGCAATCGATTCAGGAATGGTCGCGATCGCCGGCATGGCACGAAGCGCTGTCGGCAGCGCGGAGAAGCGCGGCACTGTCGCCACCACCTGGCGACGCAGCCCGGCCCGGCCGAGCGCCACGTCGATATTGTTGACGCTATTGCCTTCGAACGAGACCGTGACGTGCGCGGCCCCGATGAAATCCTCGATCTTCAACGGCGCCTTGAGGTTCAACTGACCGGGATCGTAGACGCAGACGGATGATTGACTGAACAACGGCGCGCGGATGTGCCACGATGCCGGCTCGTCATGCACCGCGACGCTGAAGTCATATTCGCCTTCGTCCAGCATGCGTGCCGCGTCCCGCTTGTCGGACGCCACTCCGATCAGCCGGGCGCCAGGTGCTACCTCGCGCATGCGCGCGATCAGCGGGCCGAAGAACGCCGACTCCAAATTGTCACACATGCCGATCTTGAACTCACCCTGCCAACTTGCCGGGTCGAAGGCTGCCGGCGGCCTGATAGCGCGTTCGATCCCGGAAAGGGCATCCTCGATCGCTGGAGCGATTGCAAGCGCCCGTGGGGTCGGCTGCAACCCGCGTCCAACCCGCACGAACAGCTCGTCATCCAATGTCTCGCGCAGCCGCTTCAGCGCCGCGGACAGACCTGGTTGGCCAAGAAGCAGCCGCTCGGCCGCACGGCTGACGTTGCGCTCCTGCATCAACACGGAGAAAGCCAGCAGCAGATTCAGGTCTATTTTTCGAAGGGTCGCATCATTCATCATTTCTAGCAATACCTGACATGGTTACTATCAATTTGCAATAGGTTTGGGAGATGTACATTTTCTCGTTCCTCTGGCGTCAGCACCTCCCGCGCGCCAGCACAGAAGGAACGATCACCGATGACTATTTCCCAATCCAAAGGCGGAGCCGGGCTAGCGTTGCTGCTGCTCTGCGCCGCCAATTTTCTTGATGCGATGGATGTCTCAACGATCGGCGTGGCACTCCCGGCCATTCAGGCCGAGCTCGGCATGAAGGCGACCTCGCTACAGTGGGCGGTTAGCGCCTATGTGCTCGGTTATGGCGGCTTCCTGCTGCTTGGCGGCCGTGTTGCCGATGTTTTCGGCCACCGTCGTGTCTTTCTCTGGTCGCTCGGCGTCTTCGCTGCGGCCAGCATCGCCGGCGCCTTCGTCGATAGCGGTCCGACCTTGATTGCCGCGCGCCTGATCAAGGGTATTGCCGCGGCCTTCACCGCCCCGGCGGCTCTGGCACTCCTGCTCTCCGTGTTCGGCGAAGGAAGCGCCCGCGCGAAAGCGCTCGGCGTCTTTGCCTCGACCGGCGCCACCGGTTTCGTTCTCGGCATGGTTCTGGGTGGTGCCGCCACAATCTTCAGCTGGCGGGCGACGCTCATAATGGGTGCTCCGGTTGCGCTTATCGCGCTTGCCCTTGCACCGTTCGTGCTGCCTGCCGATCAGCGTCGGACAGGCCCGCGCCCGTCGTTCGACTGGGCCGGCGCGCTGACGATCACCCCCGGCCTGCTGCTCTTCGTATTCGGCATCACCAATGCGGCCGCTTCCGGTTGGGCCGCGTTTCCCACCTGGGGGTCATTGCTCGCCGCATTGATCCTGATCGGCCTCTTTCTTCTGGTCGAGTCGCGCCATGCCGAGCCAATGGTACCGCTTGGCATCTTCCGCCGCGCCAAGCTTAGCCATGCCAACGCAATTGCCGCCCTCTTCCAGGGCGTCTATGTCGGCTTCCAGTTCATTGCGACGCTCTACTACCAGAACGTCATTGGCTGGTCAGCCTTTGCGACTGGGTTCTGCTTCGCCTTCGGCGGCGTCTGCGTGATGTTCCTCGCGCCGCGCTTTGCGACGATCGCACAGAACCGTGGCACCACCGGACTGATGACGCTTGGTGTCGCCTTGCAGGCCTTCAGTTACATCTTCTGGATCCTGAGCGTCGGCCAGATCAACCCCATCTGGCTGGTCGCATTGTCCCAGATCCCGCTTGGCGTCGGTTATGCGATGACATACCCGTCCGTTCAGGTCGCAGCCCTGTCGGATGTTGACGAAGACAAGTCGGGCCTAGCGTCCGGGCTACTCTTCGCCTCCTTCCAGATCGGCGGCGGCATCGTGCTCGCGGCAGCGTCCGCAATTTTCGGCGCGGCTTCCAACTGGGGCTGGGACCCGTATTTTGCAGGGATCACCTTCATCGCCACCCTGGCGGCGGTGGTGACCTTGGCAGCCGCATTGGGCCCTCGGACGTCCTCGTTGCGTGACGACGTCTACCAGGCGGCCGAATAGTCCTTGGGCAGCCAAGAGATCGGTACAAGATGCCGCGGAAGCCTGCGGCATCCATTTTTGTGGTGACAGGCACCGCCTTCTCTGCGAAAACATCCGCGATGAGAGACAGGGGCGCACGCCGGAAGGCGGGCTGAGAAGTACCCTTTGAACCTGAACCAGATAATGCTGGCGGAGGGAGTCGCTCGGGACTTTCCCGCCCTTTGCGTGTCGTCCCTCGCGTCTCGCCCCCGCTTGAAAGGGGCAATATGCAAGACCAGACATCACCGGGCAGGCAGCTTGAAGCCTTGCGCGCACAGCCGCCGCTCGTGCACTGCATCACCAATTTCGTCGCCATGAACATAGCCGCCAACGTGCTGCTGGCAACGGGCGCTTCGCCGGCCATGGTTCACGCCGAGGAGGAAGCCGGCGAGTTCGCCGGCATCGCCGGTGCGCTGACGATCAATATCGGAACGCTGTCTGCCGGATGGATGCGAGGCATGTGTGCTGCCGCCGCTGCCGCAAGCGACAATCGCAAACCTTGGGTGCTCGATCCGGTCGCCCACTATGCCACGGCTTTCCGGCGGCAGGCGGTGGCGTCGCTGCTTGAACTTCACCCCACAATCATCCGCGGCAATGCTTCCGAGATCATCGCGCTCGCCGGCGGTGCGAGCCGGGGCCAGGGTGTCGACAGCCGCGATCCCGTCGAGCAGGCCGAAGCGTCCGCGCGGCTTCTGGCAGAGACGGATGGAACTGTCGTTGCCGTTACTGGCGCCACGGATTTCGTCACTGACGGCACCAGGGCGGTTCGCATCGATGGTGGCTCGCCATGGATGCCTCAAGTGACGGCATTGGGTTGCTCCCTGACCTGCCTGGTCGGCGCGTTTGCTGCCATCAGCCCCGATGCGCCCTTCGAAGCAACGATCGCGGCGCTTGCGGTGTTTGCTGTCGCCGGCGAGGCGGCAGCAACCGAGGCACAAGGTCCGGGCTCGTTCTCAGTGCGCTTCCTCGACAGCCTCGCGCGCATCGACGGTGCGTTCCTCGACAGACACGCAAGGATCCGCCAAGCATGAAACAGTTCGACCTCTCGCTATACCTTGTCCTCGATCCCGATCTCTGTGCCGGTATCGGCATGGTCGAGACGGCCCGTGCGGCGGTTGCAGGCGGTGCGACGATCGTGCAGTTGCGCGACAAGCATGCCGACACGGCGCGGATGATCGAGACCGGGCTGGCATTGAAAGCCGTGCTGTCAGGCACGGGCGCAGCACTCATCGTCAACGACGATGTGGACGCGGCGATCGCCATTGGAGCCGATGGGCTCCACATTGGCCAGGACGACCTCGGCGCGCTGGCTGCGCGCGAGCGCATCGGCCCTGATATGATCCTTGGCCTTTCGGTCGAGACCGAAGCGCTGGCGGCTGCTGTGGATCCTGACATCGTCGATTACGCCGGGATCGGACCGGTGTTTGCGACCGCCACCAAACCCGACCACAAGCAGCCGATCGGCTTTGACGGCCTCGCGCGGCTCGTCGATGTCTGCGCGGTCCCTTCAGTAGCGATCGGCGGCCTGAAGGCCACGCATGTCCGCGATGTCTTCGCTGCCGGCGCCGGCGGGCTGGCCGTCGTCTCCGCGATTTGCGGTACGGGCGATCCGGAAGCCGCCGCCCGCGATATTGCCGATATCATTCGAAAGGCACGGAGATGATCCGCAACGTCTTATCCATCGCCGGCTCCGACCCTTCCGGCGGCGCAGGCATACAAGCCGATCTCAAGGCCTTCGCGGCCCGCGGCGTCTATGGCATGGCGGCACTCACCGCGCTCACCGCGCAAAACACGCAGGGCGTTTCCGGTGTGCACCTCGTGCCCGCCGGCTTTGTTGGCGACCAGATCCAGGCGGTTTTCGCAGATGTGAGGGTCGATGCCGTCAAGATCGGCATGATCGCCAATGCCGAGATTGCCGATGCCGTCGCCGAGGTGCTGCAATCCCACCGCGACATCCCAATCGTTCTCGACCCGGTGATGGTCGCAAAGGGCGGCGCCAATCTTCTCGATCCCGAGGCTGTGGATGTGCTGACGCGGCGGCTGCTGCCGCTCGCCACGCTGCTGACGCCCAACCTTCCAGAGGCTGCAGCATTGCTTCATCTGCACCCAGCGGAAAGTCGCGCGGAGATGGCCGACCACGCACAAAGGCTGCGCGCATTCGGGCCTCACGCCGTGCTCGTCAAGGGCGGCCACCTTGCCGGCCCCGATAGTCCGGATGTCCTGGCGACCGCCGATGGGGTGAGCTGGTTCGAAGCCGCCCGTGTACCAACGGCGAACACCCATGGCACCGGCTGCACGCTCTCGAGTGCGCTGGCCGCGGAACTCGCGAAGGGCAAGGCCCTGCCCGAAGCGATCGGCACAGCCAAGGCCTATCTGGCCGCAGCCGTCGCTGAGGCCGATACGCTCGACGTCGGAACGGGACATGGGCCCGTCCAGCATTTTCATGAACTTTGGAAGCTCACAGAAGGACACTCGAAATGACACTAGCGCTCAGCGAACAGACGGTCATCGTCACCGGTGGCGCCCGCGGTCTCGGTGCGGCCATCGCCACAGCCTTTGCCCGTGAAGGAGCGAAGGTCGCTATCAACTATCGCAATAGCCGCAACGAAGCCGAAGCGCTGGCTGAAAGCCTCGGTGACAGGGCCAAGGCGTTTCAGGCCGATATTCGCGATGCCGAAGCGGTCAGACGCATGGTGTCTGACGTCACGAACAGCCTGGGCGCGCCGACCACACTTGTGCACAACGCCCTCACCGATTTCAGCTTCAACGGCGATCAACGGCCGAAGCTTGATCAGCTCGCATGGGAGGCGATGACGGCGCAACTCGACACGGCCGTGAAGGGAGCATTGAACCCGATCCAGTCGGCACGACCGGCCATGGCCGCGGCCGGCTTCGGGCGCATCGTGACGATCGGCACCAACCTCTTCCAGAACCCGGTCGTTCCCTATCACGACTACACGGCGGCCAAGGGCGCCCTCCTGTCGCTGACGCGCACTGCGGCGGCCGAACTCGGGCCACTCGGCATCACCGTCAACATGGTGTCTGGCGGCCTGTTGCGGACGACCCAGGCAAGCAGTGCGACCCCTGACGCAGTGTTTGACCTGATCGCCGCCAGCACACCGCTTCGCCGGGTGACGACGCCGGAGGAAGCGGCCGACGCGGTTCTCTTCTTCGCAAGCCCCTGGGCACGTGCGGTCACCGGGCAAAACCTCATCGTCGACGGTGGCCTCGTCTTCGGCTAGCCACCGTCACGCCCGTTCGCGTCAGGACTTGACCGCTCCCGCGGTCAAGCCGGCGATGATATGCTTCTGCGCCAGAAAGAAGACGACGATGGTCGGCGCGATGGTCAAGGTGATGAAGGCAAGCACCAGCTGCCAGGCTGTTCCGAACTCACCGCGATAGACCATGATGCCGAGCGGCCAGGGATACATCTTCTCCGAATTCAGCATGATCAGCGGCAGGATGTAGCTATTCCAGCTGCCGACGAAGGAAATGATGCTAACGGTTGCGATGATCGGGCGCGAGAGCGGCAGGCAGATGTGCCAGAAGAACCGCATGTAGCCGCAGCCATCGACAATGGCGGCCTGGAACAATTCTTCCGGAACGTTGCGAAAATAGTTTCTGAAGAGAAGGATGCTCATGCCGAGCCCGAAGGCGACCTGCGGCAGCACTACGCCCCAATAGGTGTTGAGCAATCCGAGATCACGGATACGAATGAACAACGGCAGGATCGCGGTCGCAGCCGGAAACATCAGCCCGATCAGAAAATAGTTCAGCAGGAAATCCGCGCCGAAGAAACGCACATGCGCGAAGCTGAAGGCTGCCATCGCCGACACCGAGACGGTGAGAAACACCGTCAACGCGGCGATGATCAGCGAGTTGACCATCTGCCGCCAGTATCGGTCGCCAAACAGAATGTCGGTATAGTTCTCCGCATGCCACTCGACCGGCAGGCCGAAGGGATTGGTGCGTAGGTCACCCAGATCCTTGAAACCGCCAAGTGCCGTGGTCATCAGCGGGATCAGCACGATCGCGGAGATGATGACCAGCGAGGTGTAGAGGTAGACTTTGGTACCGGCGCTAAGCCGCTCGGATGTGACGACGTCAGTCATGGCGCATGAATATCCGTTTGTAGCCGAAGGCAAGGGTGACGCAGATCAGGAAGAGAACCACGCCGACGGCGCTTCCAAGCCCGACCTGCATGCGGGCGACACCGAAATTGAACAGGAACGTCACCATCGTCTGCGTCGCATTGAACGGCCCACCGCCCGTCAGCGGCATGATGAGGTCGAACAGTTGCAGCGAACCTACGACGGCAAAGAACACCGACAGGCGCACCGTCGAACCAAGCAGCGGCAGGGTGATATAGCGGAAACGCTGCCATCCGCTGGCGCCGTCGATCTCCGCGGCCTCGAGAACGCTCTTGTCCAGCGATTGCAGGCCGGCGATGAAGAGCATCATGTGGAAGCCGAAATACTTCCAGACGATCACGCCGAGCACGGCGTACATCGCCAGGTCCTTGTCGGCCAGCACATAGGGCGTCTCGACGCCGAGCAGATGCGCGATTGACGCGAAGAGGCCGTAATCGCCGTCATAGACGAAACGCCAAATGAGGCCGGCTGCGACATCCGCAAGCACATAGGGCAAGAAGAAGATCAGGCGGAAAAGCACGACACCGGCGATGCGATGTGCCAGCATCATCGCCAGCCATATTGCCAGCGGGATCTGGATCGCGATCGAGATGACCATGATCATCGCGTTGTTCTTCAGCGCGGTGACGAAGGCACCGTTTTTGAACAGAAGTTCGAAGTTGCGCAGGCCGACATACTGCGTCGGGAGCCCGTAGCCGTCCCATTTATAAAGGCTGTACCAGGCCGCCTCGCCCATTGGCAGGATGACGAAGATCGAAAACAGGAGCAACGCCGGCGGCAGAAACAACAGCAGCACCGGCAGGCGGCCGGACACGGCGGGGTGCTTGCGCCGGGCGGATGCCGTGGCTGGAACGCGCAGGGGCCGAATGGCGGTGGCGGCGCTGACATTGGCCATGGGTGACCTCATCTTCCGAATAGAAAATAGCGGCGCGAGAAATCTCCCGCGCCGCGATGGTCCTGATCAGAACTGATCCTGCTCGAAAGCGTCCTGGATCTGCTGGGCACCGTCCTCCGAACTCATTTGTCCGGAGACGATCGCAACCGACACGTCGTTGACGACGCGTCCGACGGAAGGTCCGAGATCCTGGTCGAAGAAGTTCTGGTGCCAGGTCGAATGCGCCAGCTGTTCGGCGGATTCATGCAGCAACGGATCGGTCACGCCGTCTTCGGCTCCTACCGCGACCGGAATGATCATGCCGGCCTTGGCCATGGTCCGCTCGTTCTCGGCATTGGTGAGATAGGCCAGGAAGTCGAGCGTTTCCGGCGGCGCCTTCTTGGTGACCGCCCAGCCGTTCAGGCCACCGAGCGTATCGGTCACAGCCCCTGCTCCACCAGTGACCGCCGGGAAGGCGAACCGGCCGATATTGTCACCAGCCAGACCCTTCTTGTCGCCGGAATTGGTGCGCTGGTTTGCCTCGGTGTTCTGGAAGCCAAGGATCATCGCTGCCTTGCCGTCACCGAAGACACCAAGCGTCTGCGGCCATGTGGCGCCGAGATAGCCTGGCTGGAAGGGCTCTAGCTTGCCCAACTCGGCGAGTTGCTCGCCGGCCTTGATGACTGCCGGATCTTTGAAGCCCTCGCCCTGACCATTCTTGGCCGCATCGAAGACCTTCTGGCCGCCGTCGCGCATCACGAGGTAGCTCCAGTAGAAATGGATCGGCCATTTCTCGCCGCCACCGCCAGCGATCGGCACGATGCCGGCATCCTTGATCTTCTTCACGGCCGCCAGGAAGTCATCCCAGGTCTTGATCGTCGTGGCATCGACGCCAGCCTTCGCGAACAACGCCTTGTTGTAGAAGAATGATACCGTGCCGACGCTATATGGTACCGCGCCGATCTTTCCGTCGTAGCTCAAGCCCTTGACGGAAGCGGGATTGTAGCTCTTCAGCCAGGCGCCATCCTTGGCGTTCATGGCCTCCGTCAGGTCCATCAAGGCGCCGGTCGCAAGCTGCTGTTTCAACACGCCGCCGCCCCAGCTGTAGAACAGGTCAGGCGCGTCGCTGGACTGCAGCAATGTCGGAAGCTTGGCCTTGAACGCCTCATTTTCCAGGAACTGCATCTCGACCTTCACGCCGGGATGCTCGGCCTCGTATTTGCCGACGATCTTCTGCCAGACGGCGAGGTAGTTCGGATCGATTTCGAGATGCATCCACTTGATCGTGGTATCAGCCGCGGCACTGCCGGCGGCAATCAGAAGCGCCAGTCCGGTGGCAGCGGAGCGGGCAATGAAACGGCTGCGAAGCAGGGCTTTCGCCCTCAGATTGTCAAACATGGGTTCTCCTCCTGAAGGGGAAAATCGTCCTCTACAATTTTTTCCCTTATGCGGATTAAATGATCGGGAGGTTTGCCAGAATGTCAACTCCCCTCCTTGAAATTGGTAGATTTGCCTTGACAAGGCCATGAATCCTGAAGCTATTTAATTCGCATACCGACGAAAATATCGCCTGTTTCGACAGAAGCAAGAAGAGCCTGGCCAGACCAAATGAAGACCGCAGATCCGGAATTGATGCGCGCGATCAATCGCTTGAACGTGCTGGATACGGTCCGCCGGCATGGGCCGATCTCCCGCGTCGAGATCAGCGAGCGCACGCAGCTGTCGACGACAACGGTTTCGGCCATCACCGCCTCGCTGCTCGACGACGGTCTCATCCTGCCGCGCCATGAAGGCGATATCCGCAACGAGGCAGCGCGCGGTCGGCCCCGGGTCATGCTGGAGCTCAACCCTGACGCCGCCCGCGTCGTCGGCGCAAAGATCGCGGCCAACAGGCTGGTTTTCGTCGTCACGGATTTTCGCGGCGACGTGCTGTCAAAGCTGACCCTGCCGATCCGCATCGACCGCCAGCCGATCGGCGTGATTGCCGATCTCGTCGAAGACGGCGTGCGGCGCTGCGTCGTCGATGCCGGCCTGTCGCTGGAGGACGTCGACACCGTCTGTCTCGGCCTGCCGGGTGTGATCGAGCACCGCACCGGGCATGTTCGCAGCAGCCCGATCTTCCGCGACACCAACGTCGATTTCGCCGCCGAGATGACGGCCCGGCTGAATACGCCGACGATCGTGGAAAGCGATGCCCATGCCATTACGCTGGCGCACCACTGGTTCGGCAAGGCCCGCGACCTCGAGGACATGGTGCTGATTTCACTGGAACAGACGCTGGGTCTTGGTGTGCTCCATGGCAACCAGCTGTTTCGCGGTGCCGGTGGCCTCAGCCACAATCTCGGCGACCTCGTGCTCGGCATGGGACCGCGCGGCATCGTGCGCCTGTCGAGCCAGGCGGGGGAAAGCGAAATACTGGGAGAGCAGCCGGTGGGCGGCCGCTTCGCTGAAGCCATCCGGCTCGGGCGCGGCATGACGCACGCCCAGGCGCTCATCAAGGCCGAAGACAATACGCTGATCAGCGCCGCCATCCGGGCTGGCGAGGCCGTCGGTGTTGCTGTCGCCAATATCGTCACGATCTTCGCGCCGCCGCGCGTCATTCTCGTCGGCTCCAGCCTTGCGCTTGGCGAGCCCTTCCTCAACAGCCTGCGCAATGCCTACGCCCTCGCCATCCCCCCGTCCCTGCAAGGGGTCGCGGAACTCGTCTTTGACGATTCGACGGATGACTTCTGGGCGCAAGGGGCGGCAGCGGTCGCGCTCTACGAACTCTACGAGTCACCCTGGAACACCACAGGACCTGCGCTCTAGCGCACAGCATCGAACAATCCATCGGGAGGAAAACAATGGAAAAAGTCGGTATCGGCATCATGGGGTGCGGCAATATTTCCGGCGCCTATCTGAAGGCGATGGCCTCTTTCCCCATCCTCGACATCCGGGGCGTGGCCGACCTCAATCATGCATTGGCCGAAGCTAAGGCCGCCGAGTTCAACGTACCGGCGCGAAGCATCGACCAGCTCTTTGCCGATCCAAAAATCGAGATCATCGTCAATCTGACGGTCCCGAAGGCGCATGTCGCGGTTGGCCTGCAGGCGCTGGCCGCCGGCAAGCACACCTATTCGGAAAAGCCGCTCGGCATCAACTTCGCCGAGGGCAAGACGCTGGCTGACGCTGCAAAGGCGAAGGGTTTGCGGATCGGTGCGGCCCCCGACACCTTCCTCGGCGGCGGCCACCAGACGGCACGTACGTTGATCGATCAGGGCGTTATCGGCCAGCCGGTGGGCGGCACGGCGACCTTCATGTGCCCTGGCCACGAACGGTGGCATCCGAACCCGGCCTTCTACTACGAGGTCGGCGGCGGCCCGATGCTGGATATGGGACCCTACTATATCACCGATCTCGTCAACCTGTTTGGCCCGGTCGCCCAGGTCGCCGGTTTCGCGGTGACTCCACGCAAGGAGCGCATCATCACCAGCGAACCCCGCAACGGCGAGCATATCCCGGTGCACGTTCCCACGCACGTCTCTGGCCTCATGGCTTTTGCCAACGGCGCGGTCGTGCAGATCGGCATGAGTTTCGATGTCGCTGGACACAAGCATGTGCCGCTGGAAGTCTATGGCACGGAGGGGACGCTGATCGTTCCCGATCCCAATCATTTTGGCGGCGAGGTCGAACTCCTGAAGAAGGGCGGCGCCTTCGAACAGCAGCCGCTGAGCGCACCTTATGCCGACGGCAATTACCGCTCGATCGGCGTTGCCGACCTCGCCCATGCCATTCGCTCCAATCGGCCCCACCGGGCAAACGGCAACCTCGCGCTGCATGTGCTCGAGGTCATGGAAGCCTTTCATACCGCCTCGGAAACGGGACGCACGATCGCCATTACAACGCAGACCGAACGGCCCGCGCCGCTTTCGGAATCCCTCGTCGACGGACGGCTGGGCAAGTAATCATCAGGAGGAAATAGCATGCGCGAAGCACTGATCGTATGGGGCGGATGGAGCGGTCACGAGCCGCAGGAATGCGCTGCCATCATCAAGGACATTCTCGAGGAGGATGGTTTCAAGGTCTATGTCGAGCACACGACCGAAGCCTTTGCCGACCCCTCCGTGCATGACCTTTCGCTGGTCGTCCCGATCGTCACCATGTCGAAGATCGAAAAGGAAGAGATCAAGAACCTTGCAGCCGCCATCGAGGGTGGGGTCGGCCTGGCCGGCTACCATGGCGGCGCAGGCGACAGCTTCCGCGATTGCGTGGAATACCAGTTCATTGTCGGTGGCCAGTGGGTTGCCCATCCCGGCAACATCATCGACTACACCGTCAACATCACCCGTCCTGACGATCCGGTCATGGAAGGGATCGCCGATTTCCCCTACACCTCCGAGCAGTACTACATGCACGTCGATCCCTCGAACGAAGTGCTGGCAACAACCACATTTACGGGTGATCACGCCTACTGGATCGACGGTGTCGTGATGCCCGTTGCCTGGAAGCGCAAGTATGGCAAGGGACGCGTCTTCTACTCTTCGCTCGGGCACCAAGCCAAGGAGTTTTCGGTGCCTCAAATGCGGACCATTTTCCGCCGCGGCGCGAACTGGGCGGCGCGCTAGAGCAGTACGAAATAGGTAACGCGCGTCTCTGGTCCAAGACCGGTTCGCGCGCTATCTTTTTACCTGTTCAAAGAACGCGAAGAGGTTTCGATCATGTACAAGCTTATCGCAATGACCTCAATCATCACACTTGGCTTTGCCGGCAGCATCTTCGCCCAGGCCAACATGGGCATGGACAGCAGCGGCCGCTTCGATGGTTCCGCTCCGCTCGGGACGTCACGTGGAGACGAAGCGCCCAGTGGAGGCTTCGCCATCCCGTTCGATGCCTTCGAAACGGGTAGCACCACCAATACGCCAAAATCCATCCAGTGGACCTGCCCGCCAAACCAGCGCCACACCAGGACGACCAACCCGGCATGCGTGGATAACCGGTAGTCTGCAGAACACGCCATGATGCCGCGATCCTTGTTTAAGGTTCGCGGCGGTGTTGTTTTGTGCTACGGGGCGGCTTCAACGCGAGGCCCGACCGACATGCTCCCCTGGATCCAGCTCGATTCCGCTCCCATTCCCGGAGAGGCCGGCGAATTGCGCCTGAAGCAGCGCGGCAGCGAGTTTTCAATCATGCTCGGCTCCAACGAGCTGATGAACAGCCGCTTGAGCGGATCGGAAGAAGCGCTTGCGACGCTATCCCACGACAGGATCAAGGATCGGGCTCGGCCGCAGATCCTGATCGGTGGCCTCGGCATGGGCTTCACGCTGCGCGCGGCGCTCGCCATTCTGCAGCCGGATGCCAGTGTCGTCGTTGCCGAGCTCGTGCCAGCCGTCATCGCCTGGGCGCGTGGTCCGATGGCCGAAGTGTTCAAGGGTTGTCTCGACGACCCGCGCGTCACGATCCATCAAGGCGATGTCAGTGCCCTCATCCGCTCCAGCAAGGCGAAATTCGACGCCATCCTTCTCGACGTCGACAACGGGCCTGATGGCCTGACGCGACGATCCAACGACGGCCTTTATGATTTCAACGGACTGCGCGCATCCCGCGATGCCTTGCGAAAAGGCGGTGTCCTTGCCGTCTGGTCGTCCGGTCCCGATGCCAGCTTCACCCGCCGGATGCGCGATTGCGGCTTTCAGGTCGAAGCGATCAATACGCGCGCAAACGGAAAACGTGGCGGAGCCCGCCACGTCATCTGGTTGGGCGTGCGGTAACTCAGCCCGCCTGGACCTTGCGCGCCGCCGCGATCGCACTGGCGGCGCCAGAACGCAGCTGTTGCGTGTCCGCGCCGGCAATGACGAAATCGAAGCCCATCTTCAGCAGTTCGCCGGCTCGTTCACCATTGCTTCCGAAGACGCAGGCGAACTTCCCATGCGCACGGCATCGCGCGATCAGGTGCTTGAGAACGGCATCCATCTCAGGCGTGTCGGGCGCGAGTTTCGCACCATCAGACAGCGCGATCGACAGGTCGGACGGTCCCACGAAAATGCCGTCGATGCCTTTCACACGCAGAATTTCGTCGGCGGCATCGAGTGCCGCTCGCGTTTCGATCATCGCGATTGCGACAGTCTCTTCGTTTGCCGTCGCGAGATAGGTGCTCGGCGAAAGCCCCGCGTGGTTGACGGCGAGCGTCGGCCCCCAGCTGCGCTCGCCGAGTGGCGGATACTTGGTCGCCTTTGCAAATGCCTCGGCGTCGGCGACCGAGTTGATCATCGGCGCGATAATGCCGGAAGCGCCTGCGTCGAGCAGTCGCGATGCCAGAGCGAAGTCGCCGACCGGAATGCGTGCCACCACCGGCTTGCCAGCCAGGCGCCCCTGGCCGATGCCGTTGGCGGCCGCCGCCATGTCCCAGACGCCGTGCTGCAGATCCAGCACCACCGCATCGAAGGCTTCCTGTGCCAGGTGGTTGACGAACAGGGGATCCGGAATTCCGACCCAGGCGGAAATCATTCCACCGCCCTCGCCGCTCCTGATCCGCTTCGCGAAGCCCTCGATCGTGGTTGAACCGCTCATGCCAGTCTCCTTTTTGCAGCTCAGCCTGCGGCCCGCTGCTTTTCCTCATAAAACTCTTCGACAAACGCCTTCTGCAGCAGGATCCCGTCCCACTCGTCGGCGAAGAACGGGGAATCGTAGATCAGCGTATAGGGGCCTTCGTATCCAGCCTGCCGGCACGCTTCGAGTGACCTGCGATAATCATCGGCATCGAGGCCGGACGCGTTGTAGTCTGCCTTGGCGTGGCAGATTTCGGCGCGGCGCATGATATCGGCAAGGCCGGCATATTTCGCCGGCGCCGACCAATTGCCGAGATCGCCGTTGAGCCCGATCTCGCCGCCAGTGCGATCGAGCAGCCAATTCATCTCGCGAGGCGACGGCAGCAGATCGAACCAGTTTTCGGTGACGACGCGTACACCGCTTCCCTGCGCCTGAGCCGCCAGCCAGGAAAGATGTTCGGCCGCCCGGGTCAGGTTTTCGTCGGTCGGCGCCTTTTTGCCGGCAATGACGCGCATGTTGTCCGCGCCGAGCGCTGCAGCAGTCTCGACCCAGCCTGCAATCCAACGGATGTCGCGCTCTGCTGTCTGCGGGTTGCTCGGATCGCCGTCTTCGACAAGCAGCGTCTGCAACCGCACGCCGGACCGCGCGAGCGCGTCGCGCAGTTCCGCGATATAGGCGCGGTCAAGGCTCGGCAGATGGAAAGAGCAGATCTCGAGCCGACCAATCCCCCGATCAGCCAGCTGCTTCGGGATTTCGATCAGTTCGGCAGCGCCGGGCCCATAGGGTTCCTTGCGTGCGGCGCTGTTGTCCGGGTCCGGGCTGTAGGGATAGGTCGCCCCCAAAAGTCGGTGCAGCGACCACGTCGAAACGGCGAACCGTCCATTTTCCAGATTCTGAGCCATGCATTCTCCTCCTCGCTCCTCGCCTATCTAGGCAGCAACGCCTTGGAATTTCAAACGAAATCTCCCCGAACCACCGCTTCTGCCGAAAGTGCCATTCCGAGCAGCGCCTCGTCACGTTTCCCCGCTGCAGAAAGCAGGAGGCCGACGGGCATTTCGGCGTCGCCGGTGCCGCAGGGGATCGATACACCGCACCAGTCGAGGAAGTTTCCGAGCATGGTGTTGCGGAGCGTCTTGCCGTTGGTCGAGACAAAAAGCGCGTCGTCGACCTCGAGTGGCGCAATCGGCGGCGCAACATGGGCGACACTCGGGTACGCGACAAAGCTGTTGCCGAGCAACCGTTCAACGTCATCCACAAGGCGCTGGCGCGCTTCGAGCAGTGCGAGATAGTCGGGCAAGCTGATCGTCTCGCCGAGCCGCGTGCGCATGACCACGCGAGGATCCATTCCCGCGACCTCCGGCCCCGCCAGGCGCTCGCGATGCAGGGCGAAGGCTTCGGCGGTTGCCAGTGCCCCGTGCTTGGCCATCACATCGAGTATCTCGTCGAAGGCCGGGATGGTGATCCGGCTGATCCTGGCTCCAGCTTTGGTCAGTCGCTCGAGCGCGGCCTCGAAGGCGGCAACGACACCGGCCTCTGCTCCCTCGAAAACAACGTTCGTCGGCACGACGATATCAACCCCATCAACCGGGCCGTGGGCGATATTCGGGGCCGTCACGCCTCTCATTGCGGCGTCGATCCACACCGCATCCTGGACGGTCCGGCAAAGCGGGCCGAGCGAATCGAGGCTTTTCGCCAGTGGGAACACCCCATCCATGGAATAGCGGCCGCGCGTTGCCTTGTAGCCAACGATGCCGTTGAAAGCTGCCGGGATGCGCACCGATCCTCCCGTATCGGTTCCCATGGCCACCGGCGCAAGCCCGGCCGCGACCACGACGCCGGCGCCCGACGACGAGCCACCGGGAATGCGAGGCACATCTCGGCCATGAGGATTGTGCGGTGTTCCGTAGTGCGGATTGACGCCGAGGCCCGAGAAGGCGAACTCGCTCATATTGGTGCAGCCGAGTGAAATTATCCCGGCCTGTTTCAAGGCGGCGACGACTGCTGCATCCGTTTTCGCCGCCGGCGCTTTGGCAAGTATCGTCGAGCCGGCCGTCGTCGCGCGCCCCTCGATATCGAAGAGATCCTTCCAGGCGATCGGAATTCCATCGAGCACCCCGAGCGAGCGCCCAGCCTTCAGGCGCGCAGACGATGCTTTTGCCTCCGTCAGCGCCCGATCCTTGAGCAAGGTGGTGAAGATCGACTGGTCTGGATGACGCTCGATCCCATCGATAACCGCTTCAGTCACCTCGACCGGATCGACCGCGGCACTCTGGATGAGAACGGAAAGCTGCGCTACCGACATCGAGCCAAATGTTTTCGTCATAGGGTTATCCGAGAAATTGGATGGTGCCCGACCTAAGCCGAATTTCTGCTTCGAGCCAAGCCCAGAAACCAGATCAAACCGATTGGTTCGATTTTATGAACACTGAGTTTGTGTATTCGGTCTTTCACTTTGTCGGCTGCCAACACACATGGGGGTCGCGTGCGCAAACCGCCGGTCCGACTGCGTCGGCCCAGGCGGCTGGTGCTATATAGGAGTTTTAGAAATGGCTAGCAGCGAGATTTGGGATCCGGCGACGGGCAATTTGGTGCATCGTCACACAGCGGATGGACAGACAGGCAGTGAGGCTGAATATGAATATGTCGAACACGCCCGGCAAATCGGCGCAAATCGCCTTTCCCTCGGCGAAACACTTCTTGTTTTTGGAGCATTGATACTACTCGGCATTGCAGCCCTGACAGTTCATCTGGGTGGGCCTCTGGCATCTCCAATCGACACCCAGACCGTCGGCGCGATTTCCGAATCCCTTCCAGCGGTCGATTTTTGCCGCGAGCATAGCCCCTACCCCGACAAGTCCTGCTGATCAGACTCCAAGGGCATGGAAATCCCCGATTGCCGATATAGTTAGGTGCAAGGGAGGGCCGGACATGTCCGCTGTCATCGACTACGATCTCGACCGCTTTATCGACGCACAGAATGGCGTCTACGCCAGGGCTCTGGAAGAGCTCAGGTCGGGACGCAAGCGGTCACACTGGATGTGGTTCATCTTCCCTCAGATTGCGGGGCTCGGTACGTCCTTCATGGCGGAAAAATATGCGATCCGCTCCGCGGAGGAGGCGACGGCCTATCTGGCCGATCCAATCCTCGGCAGCCGACTGGTCCGCTGTGTCGAGGCCGTGTTGGGCAACACCGGCGTCTCCGCGCATGATATCTTCGGCTCTCCTGATGATCTGAAGCTCTGCTCGTGCATGACCCTGTTTGCCGCGATCAGCGATCATGGATCGCCGTTTCATTCGGTGATCGATCGCTTCTTCAACGGCGTCTTCGACGAGCGCACCATACAGCTGCTGGACGCGGCTTCCTAGGCGGATGGCGAGTGTTCCAGCTGTTCGATTTCCTCGGCGATCTCTTCGAGCCGTAGACGAAGATCGTCTCCCGTGCCGTCGTTGATCTCTTCATCTCCGAAGCAATCGCGCGCATCATACAACTCGAGCTTTGCTTCCAACTCGGCCCGCTTGCGATACAGGTGATGGAGATAAGTGTAGTTCATCTCGGCGCTTCACTTGTGCTTTCCAGATACTGGAAAACGGCCGCAAAGCGGTAAGGTTCCAACGAACGGGCCGGCAAATCAGGCGAAAGCCGTGATCGCCGCATTGCAGGCGTTGGAAAAATGGCTGCAACAGCTGTCGCTTCCCATTGCCTGATGCGTCACGCGCGCCCCCTCCAGGAGAAGGGTCAGCGTATCAGCAAGGAGTTTGGGTTCGCGCGCACCGGCTGCAAGACAGAGTGCCTCAAGCCTGTCGCGCTGTTCGGCCTTGTGGCGCTCGATAACGCCATAGGCCGGATGCCCCTCGCCTTTCAGCTCGATGGCCGCGTTGGCCAGATCACAGCCGACATGCTGACCACAAAGGCTCTGGGTCCGGGCTTCCACCCAAGCGACCAGCTGCGCGCGCGGCTCACCCGGATGGGCCGCCTCGAGATCACGCCAGATCGCCTCTGCCTTTTCCGAAGCGCGGCGCAATGTTTCGCACACGAGTTCGTCCTTGGAGCCGAAGTGACGGTAGAGTGTCATCTTGTTGGTCAGCGCTGCGTCAGCGATGGCATCAACGCCAATCCCGCGAATGCCGTGCTCGCGAAAAAGCTCGGCTGCGGTGGACACAATTCGCTCCCGCGGGGGGATCTTTTCGTTTGTGTTAGCCAAAGATAGAACGCTCGAAGTTTCTGATTTTTTTGAGGACAAGGTCCTTGACATCCATGTGACCGATCGGTAACAAATGCATTGTTACTTACCGGTAACACCACTTCTTGCGGAAGTCAATGCCGAGAGGGCATTGCAACAGGAGTGGAACACGGGCGACTGCCCACGAAAGGAGGAATGCGCCATGACAAAGACCAGAAACGACCTGACAATATCCGAAGCCCTTCGCGACCCACTGATCGCCATGGTGATGCGCGCCGATGGCGTGAAGCTTGACGATTTCAAGCAACTCCTCGAGACCGCGGCCCGCAAACGCGAGCAACGCGTCTCCCCCGTGAGCAAGTTCCTGAACGTGATTTCGAACAATCCGGCTGCGACCTGCAGCTATTGCTGAGTTTCGGGCTTTTCCCTGCCCCTGCAAGGGCCGTCGCTGATGAAGCGGCGGCCCTTTCTGTTTGACCCATCGGCGGAAACAAATGACCGTCTACGGGCAGCGCCACCGCCTCTCGGTATACGGTCGACGATATTGGTTGACTAGGAAACCATATCGGTTTAGTTTCCTTGTCAACAAATGAGGTTGTCGCGTTGCCTGTCTCCGATCTGAAGAAACACACTGGCTACTGGATGAGGATGGTTTCGAACGCCGTCTCATATGACTTTGCCAGAAAGATTGCCGCGGAAGACGTCACCGTCGCCGAATGGGTCTTCATGCGTTCGCTGTACGACGCAGAAGCGCTGGCGCCATCGGCATTGGCCGAAAAAATGGGAATGACCAAGGGGGCGATCAGCAAGCTGGCCGATCGGCTCCTAGCAAAAGGCCTTGTCGGGCGCACCGACAATGAGAGGGATAAGCGGGCACACAGCCTCTTCCTCACAGAGGACGGGCGCAACAAGGTGCCACGCCTGGCCTCCCTCGCCGATCAGAATGACACCGAATACTTCGGCGTTCTGAGTGCCGACGAACATGCATCGCTCGAACGGATATTGAAAGCCCTTATCGAGCGACGGGGATTGACTGATATTCCCGTGGAATAAGCATTTCCAGATTTACGGGACCTCAAAAAGTAAGGATCACCGCGATGGACGCGGAACGCATGTCGATTGCCAAAACCTGCCTCGATGCCGCCCACGACGGCACTCTCAGTTTCCCGGAAATCGTGGGCCGACTGATCAAGGCGGGCTTCGAAGGCTACAGCGTGGATTATCGGCGCAATAGCCAAGTCTATTACATGCCCGACGGGGATAGCGTGATGTTCGACATGAAAGCGCCCAACGCTCCGGTCGCCGCCGCCTTTGATCCGATTGCTGTCGCGCGATTGGTCCGCTGGGCGCAGGCGAATCCGCCAGATTACAGTTACAACGCCTTTTGCGAGCAGGTGAAGGCGGCTGGGTGCGCGGGCTACATGGTCTCATTCAGCGGCCGCCGTGTCCTCTATTTCGGCCGGACGGCCGAAACGCATGTCGAACATTTTCCGAATTGATCGCCGGTGAGGGCTTAGCCTTCCGAGCCCGCCGGGTTGAGGAACAATCCCAGGGCGGCGGTAACGGCAGGCACAACGAAGGCAGCGGCGGGAGCTACAATGAAGCCGAGCGCTCCGAGCCCGCAGCCAACGGCAAAGGCGATCACGGCGACAATCATCCGCTTGATACGGGCCGCCGCCGCGGTGGTCTGTTCGCCTTTGACGCCGACCAGGAGATCCGCCAGATCCAGCATGATCTGGGTTGTCGTTCCCGTCATCAGCGTCGACGGCGGCGCCTTGGGGAAATGCGCCCGGTGGACGGCATTCTGGATTGCCATGGCTGAGACAAGCGTCATGCCGACGACCAGCATGACAAGGCTTTCGCTGGCAACAAACGTGCCATGATAGAGGGCATAGGCGCCAACAGCGGCCAGCAGCAGGAATTTGACGAAGAGAAGCGGCCTGACCACCGGCAGGTTCCGCCGCTGCAGGCAGATGCCTGCTAGGCGAGATAGAAAGACGACTACACAGAAGACCGGAAGGGCTAGAAGCTTGGGAAGGGCGCCGGCCGTGCCGAGCGCAACCGTCGCGCCGAAGGTCACGAAGTTGCCGGTTACATGGGCGGTAAACAGCCCGGAAAGGGCGAGGAAGCCAAGCGTGTCGACGTAGCCGCCGTTGAAACTCAGCAGAAGCGGGAGGGAGGGGGATTTCATGAGGCTATCCGATCGTTTCTGTTCTTTGCCGGGGGAGGTCCACCGCCTGCGAGCGGCGGCGGACCAATGCTTGGGTTGTTATGCCTTGATGAAAGCCAGAAGATCTGCGTTCAGCACGTCGGCATTGACAGTCAGCATGCCATGCGAGAAGCCGGGATAGGTCTTCAGCGTGCTGTTCTTCAGAAGCTTCGCAGATTTCAGAGCAGAGTCGGCAATCGGTACGATCTGGTCATCCTCGCCGTGCAGGACGAGCGTCGGGACGGAGATCGACTTCAGGTCGTCGGTCTGGTCCGTTTCGGAAAAGGCCTTGATGCCGTCATAATGCGCCTTGGCGCCGCCCATCATGCCCTGCCGCCACCAATTCTGGATAACGCCCTCCTGAACCTTGGCGCCGTCGCGGTTGAAGCCGTAGAACGGTCCTGCCGGAACATCGCGGAAGAACTGCGCGCGGTTTGCGGCAAGGGCTGCACGGAAACCATCGAAGACCTCGATCGGCAGGCCTTCAGGATTGGCGTCCGTCTTCAGCATCAGCGGCGGAACGGCGGAAACCAGAACAGCCTTGGCGACGCGACCGGCTGGCTCGCCGTGCTTGGCGACATAGCGGGCGACTTCGCCGCCACCTGTCGAGTGTCCGATATGGATGACATTCTTGAGGTCGAGGGCTTCGACGACGGCGAAGGCGTCCGAGGCATAGTGATCCATGTCATGGCCGTCGGAGACCTGAGCCGAGCGGCCGTGGCCGCGGCGATCGTGAGCAATAACGCGGTAGCCCTTGGAGAGGAAGAACAGCATCTGCGCATCCCAGTCGTCCGACGACAGCGGCCAGCCATGATGGAACATGATCGGCTGCGCATCCTTGGAACCCCAGTCCTTGTAGAAGATTTCGGTGCCGTCTTTGGTGGTGATAAAGCCCATGGTCTTGTTTCCTTCGATTGAGGTGGAGGTAGAGGAGGAAGCCGCATTGGCGGCGGAGTGGAACAGAGGAAATGCTAGGGAAGCGGCAGCGGCGGCTCCAGAAAGCAGTGCTTGGCGGCGAGTAAGAGATAAAGAATGGTTGGTCAATTTCTGCTCCTGCGATCTTCGCTGCTTGTTTGAAGCGGCGCTGTGTTCGTCTGATGGAGTGATATTGGCCTGAAAGATTGCCGACAACAATTGCATCAATAGTTTCGATTTAATTGCGAATTACGCAATAGTCGTTTGAACTCAACGGATCGCTTGTCGGCGCGGGCACGGAAAGCAAAAAACGGGCAGCGATCTGCTGCCCGTTCGGTAAGCCTCATAACGAGTTCGCTCGGTTTACACCGCCCAGCAGGAGCAGCCGAGCGCCCCGAAGAAGCCCTTGAGGTCCGAGATCGGCAACTTTGACGTCCAGGCGCCTGCGTGATCGTGGCCATGGACACCACAATCATTGGCGCAGCCGCAAGAGGCGATCGCCGTGCGGCGCAGCGAGTGTCGTCCCGCGCCTTCCGGCTCGCCCCAGGCAGCGTAGCCGCCGAACCGGCGAACAGGTGACCAATCGGGCATGGCTGGAGGAATGTCGCTCTCGTCGAGCGCCTTGAAGTCGCCCGCGCCGTAGACGATCTTGCCGCCAACCATGGTCAGATCCGCGGTCAGGAAGGAGATCTCATCTTCCGCACAGGTAAAGAAGTCCTTGCTCGGCACGACGAGGTCGGCGAACTGGCCCTTTTCGATCCTGCCCTTCTTTCCCTCTTCGTTCGAGAACCAGGTTACCTTCTCTGTCCACATCCGCAGCGCCGTTTCGCGGTCGAGGCAGTTGGCGCGGGGGTAGAGCTGCATGCCGCCCACCGTCTTGCCGGTAATCATCCAGGACAGCGAAACCCAGGGATTATAGGAGGCGACGCGGGTCGCGTCCGTGCCGGCCGAGACATTGACGCCCTTCTCAAGCATGCGCGCGATCGGCGGGGTGGCTTCAGCCACGCCGTGGCCGTAGCGCTCGACGAAATATTCGCCCTGATAAGCCATGCGGTGCTGGGTAGCGATGCCACCGCCAAGCGCCGCGATTCGGTCGATCGAGCGGTCGGAGATCGTCTCGGCATGATCGAAGAACCAGTTCAGGCCTTCGAGCGGAATGTCCTGGTTCACCTTCTCGAACACATCAAGCGCACGAGAGATCGTCTCGTCGTAGGTGGCGTGAAGGCGCCACGGCCAGCGGTTCTCGGCGAGAACGCGCACAACCTCCTCGAGTTCACCTTCCATCTCCGGCGGCATGTCAGGGCGTGGCTGGCGGAAGTCTTCGAAGTCGGCGGCGGAGAAGACGAGCATTTCGCCGGCGCCGTTGTGCCGGAAGTAATCGGTTCCCTGCTTGTATTTGACCGAAGACGTCCAGTTGAGAAAGTCCTCCTTCTCGGCCTTCGGCTTCTGGGTGAAGAGATTGTAGGCGAGCCGAACGGTCATCTGGCCTTCGTCAGACAGCGTCTGGATGACTTCGTAGTCGTCGGGATAATTCTGGAAGCCGCCCCCCGCATCGATGACGCCGGTGACACCGAGACGGTTGAGTTCGCGCATGAAGTGGCGCGTCGAATTGACCTGATACTCGAAAGGCAGCTTCGGCCCCTTGGCAAGCGTCGAGTAGAGAATGCCGGCATTCGGCTTGGCGAGCAGCATCCCGGTCGGATTGCCGTTGGCGTCGCGAGTGATCTCGCCGCCCGGCGGGTTTGGTGTATCCCTGGTGTAGCCAACCGCGCGGAGGGCTGCGCCGTTCAGCAGCGCCCGGTCGTAGAGATGCAGAAGGAACACCGGGGTGTCGGGCGCGATGGCGTTGATCTCGTCGATCGTGGGAAGACGCTTCTCGACGAACTGGTGCTCGGTGAAGCCGCCAACCACGCGCACCCATTGCGGCGCCGGCGTGATCTCGACCTGACGCTTCAGCATGTCCATCGCGTCGGCAAGCGACCGCACGCCGTCCCAGCGCAGCTCCATGTTGAAGTTCAGCCCGCCGCGAACGACGTGAGTGTGGTTGTCGATCAGCCCGGGAAGCACGCGCTTGCCCTTCAGGTCGATGACCTTCGTATCGGGACCGGCATGAGCCATGATCTCCTTGTCGCCACCGACGGCCAGGAATGTCCCGTCCTTGATGGCGACGGCACTTGCGGTTGGATTGCTGCGATCGAGCGTTGTGAAAAGACCGTGGTGGAGTATGAGGTCGGCGAACATGAGATATGCTCCAGGCTTCATTATTAAGATTGAAATCAAAGCCTTGCGCCGGGCACACACCTGCCGCAAGACGAATCTCCTCCTGCCGCGTCAGCTATCAGAGTTGGGCCGCGCTTGGCGAGACACGACAACGTCATCACGGTTTTCTGCCTTCGGCAGATGGCCGAACATGTGAGGCTTGACCTGGCCAATCCAGGAGACGACGGCCGGCTCCCTGCCCCACAGGCTTTTTGCGAGGGGAATGATCTGCTCGCCGACGAGGATACCCAGAAGACCGATCAGGGCTATGACCGGCGGCGCTGGCGAACGAACGTTGAGAAGGCTGTAGACAATACCGACCAGCAACCCGGCGCCAAGCGACATGAGGTAGAGTTTCATGACATTTTTCCTGATGTGAAACGGCTGCCGCTCTGACGGTATTCTCGTCAGAGCGGCTTTCCTAAAATGCTTACTTTGCGGGGTTCGGCCCGATGCGCTTGCCGTGCGTGACCCGCTCGGCGGCCTTGTGAACCATGGTGTAGGCGTAATCGATACCCATGCCGTAGGCGCCGGAATGTTCTTTCACCAGGGCCGTAACCGCATCGTAGGTTTCCCGCCGAGCCCAGTCGCGCTGCCATTCGAGCAGGACCTGCTGCCAGGTGACCGGAATGACACCGGCCTGTACCATGCGGTCCATCGCATATTTGTGTGCGTCGGCAGAGGTTCCGCCGGAGGCGTCGGCAACCATGTAGATCTCATAATCGGGTACGTCGTGCAGGGCAGACAGGGCGAACGTCGTATTGCAGACTTCGGTCCAGAGGCCCGAAACGATAATCTTCTTGCGGCCGCTCGCGGCATTATGCGCCAGCGCATCGCGGACGTTCTGGTCATCCCAGGAGTTCATCGACGTGCGCTCGAGAATGTCATTCTCCGGGTATACGGCGAGCAGTTCCGGATAGGTGTGGCCCGAGAAGGACCCCGTTTCCACGGTGGTGATGGTGGTTGGAATATCGAAGATCCTGGCCGCCTTGGCGAGACCGACGACGTTGTTCTTGAGCGTCTGGCGGTCGATCGATTGTACGCCGAAGGCCATCTGCGGCTGCTGGTCGATGAAGATGAGCTGGCTGTTTGCGGGGGTCAGGACTTCGAGCTTGGACATTTGACTACTCCATTTAGATTTTGGTGCCATGTTTGGCATTTGAAAATGACAAGCCTTCGGTGGTCGGCTGCCTGCCCTCAGGCAGCCTGTCAAAGGCAGACTATATCTTGTTTGCTGGCGCTAATCAGATGCGCCGGACGTTATGCGGCAAGCGGAGCCAGGCTGGCCTCGATCTTGTCGCGGAATGGCTCATACCGGTTCGGCAGCTTCAGTGCTTCGCCGAGGTGAGCGGTATCCTCGTCGCGGTCGAAACCGGGTTCGTTGGTGGCGATCTCGAACAGGATCCCGCCGGGCGTCCGGAAGTAGATGGCCCAGAAGTAATCGCGATCGATGACCGGTGTTACCTGGTAGCCCGTGTCCATCAGAGCCTTGCGCACTTCGAGCTGCTTTTCTCGGTTATCGACCGCAAAGGCAATGTGATGAACCGAGCCGGCACCCTGACGCGCAAACGGCGTGTTGGGAAGGGTCGCGAGGTCGATCGTATCGGCACCGTTGCCGCCGGGGATGATGAACCGCTTGACGTCAGCCTCGGCATCGGCGCGCTCATAGCCCATGAAGCTCAGGAGCTCTTCGGTTGCGGCCGTATCGCGAAGGTTGAAGCGAGCGCCTGAAAAGCCGCGGATCGCGTTGTCTGCGGAAATGCCCTCTGCCAGCCATGGCGCCCTGCTATCGTCGTTCTTCTCGACCAGAGCGAAGCCGTCGCCGTCAGGACCGATGAACCGCAGCCGGTTATCGCCGAAGACCGTGTCTGTCTGGAGGCCGCCGACGTTCTGAGCGATGAGGCGCTCCTTCCAGAAGGCCAGCGAACCCTTGGGGATGGAGAACTGGGTTTCGCCAACCTCGCCAACACCCGGTCGGCCCGTCATCATGTGCGGGAACGGAAAGTACGTCATGACCGTGCCGGGCGTACCATTTTCGTCGCCGTAGTAGAGGTGGTAGACGCTGGGTTCGTCGAAGTTGACGGTCTTCTTTACCCGGCGAAGGCCGAGCGTGTTGGTGAAGAACTTGTTGTTCTGCTGCGCATCCGACGCCATGGAGGTGACGTGATGCAGTCCCTTGATATCCTTGATCATGGCCCGTGCCTTTCTGCGTTGCCGTTTCGATGTACAGAGATATAGGCGGGTTGATTGATCGCCGGAATTGCAATATTTCTCTCGATTGAATTGCGTTTTTTGAAATAATCGAGATGAATGACTATAAAGCCCTGAAAACCTTCCTGCTGGCCGCCGAGAAGCGCAACTTCGCGCAGGTCGCCCGCGAACTTGACATGACCCCGGCGGCCGTCACGCGAGCGATCGCGGCACTGGAAGACGACCTTGGCGTCCAGCTGTTCGTGCGTACGACCCGCCAAGTGTCGTTGACAACGGATGGTGCGGTGTTTGCCGCACAGATCCAGCCGGCGGTCGAAGCGCTCGAGAGCGCTCGACGTGACGTCAAGAACGCCCACAAGGCCGACCAGGGGCGACTGCGGATCAGCGCGCCGACCTGGTTCGGCAAGACGGTGCTGCCTCCCATTCTATCGGGGTTTCGCGAACTTTACCCAAAAATGTGCTTCGAGATTTCGCTCTCGGACGGCTTGGTCAATATCGTCGACGACGACTATGACCTCGCGATCCGCATCTCGTCGGCGCCTTCCGACAAGTTTACCATCTGGCGAAAGATACGCGTCGTGCCCAGGATCCTCGTGGCGGCGCCGGGAAGCCGGTTCACGGAAATGGAACATCCGAGCGAACTGACGCCGGATGATTGTCTGGCCTATAGCGGCGAGAGCCGTCGGGAAAACTGGGTCCTGTCAGATGGGGGCTCAAGTATCACCATCGCGGCCGGCCGGGCATTCAGCGCCAACAACGGCGAGGTTCTTGCCGATATGGCCGCCGACGGTGCGGGTGTCGCGATGCTGCCGGGATTTAATATCGCCGAGCACATCAGGAGCGGCCGCCTCGTGCATGTCCTGCGCGGCTGGTCGCCGCCGGAACTCTGGCTGACGCTCTATTATCCTCCCTACCAGGCCTTGCCACCGCGGATCGCATCCTTCTCGCGGTTTTTCGAGGAGCAGATACCGGCCTTCATGGTGATGCTGGATTAGGCCCGGTTGAGGTGTTAGCCGCGTCTATCGAATGCGGCTAAGGTCGAGCGGCCGGTTGTTGATGATTGCTTCCATCGAGAAGATGCCCGTGACGGTCGCCAGGTCGAAGCTTGCGACGAGCTTCTGGTAGAAGGTGTCGTAGCCCGCCATGCCCCTCGTCACGACCTTGATGAGGTAATCCCAGTCGCCGCCGATCCTGTAGAAATCGATCACCTCGGGCAGCTGTTCGACGTGCTTTCTGAAGCTTTCGATCCATTCCCTGGAATGGTGACGGGTGCGGATCATCACGAACACCGTCAGATCAAGCCCAAGCGCGCTCAGATCGATGTTGGCGTGCGAGCCCCGGATCATGCCTATGGAATGCAATCGTTGAAGCCGCCGCCAGCATGCATTTTGGGACAGGCCGACCGCTGCGGCCAGATCCCGCTGCGAAAGCCCCGAATCCTTCTGCAACGTGGTCAAAATCTTCAGATCAAAAACATCTATTTTTGCCGCCTGCTCGATCATACGACCCAATCCGTAATAAAAATGCCAAAAAATAGGTGAGTTTTTTGAGCCTGAAGCAGATTAGATTCGACGTCAATACCTACACGCGGGAGGACGTTCGAAATGCAGGCCCAAGCTGTCCCTTGTCATCCGGGTGAAAACTCTACTCCGCTGGCCCGTTTTCGCCATGCCTTGGCGGCCGGCTCGGTCATGACCGACCTGCGCGACGGCCTGATCGGCGCCACGGCTCAGGTGGAGGGCCCCTATGGGATGAAGAACCTCGTCTACGCCGACTACGTTGCTTCCGGTCGGGCACTGCGCCAGATCGAAACCTTCGTGCTTGAGGAGGTTCTGCCCTACTACGCCAACAGTCACACCGAAGCATCGTTCTGCGGCGGGTTCATGACCCGGATGCGGCGCGAAGCGCGGGCGATGATCGGCGAGTTCTGTGGCGCGACGCAGGAGCATGCGGTGATTTTCACCGGATCCGGTGCGACCGCCGGTCTCAACCGACTTGTTGCGCTTTTTGGCGTGCGCGAGGCCGCCGTGGCAGGCAAAGCTGTACGGATCATCATCGGACCCTACGAGCACCATTCCAACATTCTTCCCTGGCGCGAGAGCGGCGCGGAGATCATCGAACTGGCCGAGGCTCCGACCGGCGGTCCGGATCTTTCCCAGCTGGAAGACGCCCTTCAGGGCGCCTCTACGCGCCCAACCATCTGCACGCTCTCCGCAGCCTCGAACATTTCAGGCATAGCCAGCGACGTCGCCGGTATCACACGCGTGGTGAAGGCGGCAGGCGCCAAAATGATCTGGGACTTCGCGGGCGCCGGCCCGTATCTGCCAATATCGATGACGCCGGGCGACGTGGCAGAGATCGATGCCATCGTGGTGTCACCACATAAGTTCATCGGCGGGCCCGGGGCATCAGGGATCTTGATCGTGCGCCGCGATAGCGTTGTTGCGACAAAACCATCTTGGCCCGGCGGCGGGACCGTCAAGTTCGTCAGCCCGGAGTGCCATGACTACAGCGACAGCCTGGAGACACGCGAAGAAGCAGGCACGCCGAATGTCGTCGGCGATATCAGGGCAGCACTTGCATTCATCGTCAAAGACGCGATCGGCATGGATCGAATGCAGAAGCGCAATCGTGAACTGACGCAGCGCGCGTTCTCGGCCTGGCGCGACGTGTCGCAGCTGGAACTCCTGGGGCTTCCCGGCCCCGAGCGGCTGCCGATCTTTTCCTTCCGTGTCAGAAACGGCAGCGGCGGATACGTGCATCAGCAACTGATTACCCGCATGCTCAGCGATCGTTTCGGCATACAGGCACGCGGAGGCTGCGCCTGCGCTGGACCTTACGTGCACCGGCTCCTCGATATCGATGCGCAACAATCCGAGCGCATCCGGTCGGCCATTCTGGCTGGCGACGAGATGCAGAAGCCCGGTTTCACGCGGCTGAACTTCAGCGTGCTGCTATCGGACGAAAAGGTCGACTTCATCATCGGCTCGGTGGCCAAACTCGCGGCGGACGCGGCCACGTTCGAAGGGGACTATGGCTTTGACCCAGCCCGCGCGATCTTCTATCCGGTCGCCCTCGAAACCAGGGCCTCGTCTACGCGACAGCCTGATGGCTCGAGGGCCGCTGGCTCGGCGCAATGGACGTGGCCATCGGCTGAGTCCAACTCAATAAAGCATGCTGAATAGCACTGGTAAGTTGACAAAGTTGGTAAAGTTTAGCAGAGCGCTAGTCGCCGTGTTCGGCACCCGAGAGCCAGCTAGAGATACCGCACATGTCCACGCCATTCCTCACCATGTCGCAGATTACCTATCGCGCGGAAGGAAAGACCATCCTTTCGGGAATAGACCTGACACTTGAGCGCGGACGCGTCTATGGCTTGGTGGGCCAGAACGGCAGCGGCAAGAGCACGCTTCTGAAGATCATGGCGCGGCAGGTCACACCGACGTCCGGCACCGCCAGCCTGCAGGGCGAAGCCTTGACAAATTGGGGCAGCCGCGCGTTCGCGCGCTTGGTCGCCTACATGCCGCAGTTTACCCCGCACACCGATGGCATGACCGTCAGCGAACTGGTGGCCCTCGGTCGTTTCCCCTGGCATGGAACGCTCGGTCGGTTCACGAGCAGCGACCGCAAGCTGGTCGAAGACGCAATCGATAGGACCGATCTCGCGCGCTTCGCGGATAGTTCCGTCGCAAGCATGTCGGGCGGTGAGAGGCAGCGCGCATGGATTGCGATGATGCTCGCACAGAATGCGCAATGCCTGCTTCTCGATGAGCCGACGTCAGCCCTCGATCTCCTGCATCAGGACGGCGTTCTGGCTCTCCTGCGAGAGATCAGCCACGAGCGCGGACTGACGATCGTCGTCGTCCTTCACGATATCAATTTGGCGGCGCGCTATTGTGACGAAATCGTCGCCCTGAAGAGCGGCCAAATCTCCGCACACGGGACGCCGGCGGAAATCGTGCGGTTCGATGTGCTGAAGTCGGTTTTCGGAGTGGAGATGGGCGTCTTTCCGCATCCCGTCAGCAACGATCCCATCAGCTACATCCTTTAGCTGAGTACTCCGGCCGTCCCAGCCCGCTAGGCGGCTCGACATCTCGCCACCGGGCACTCCCCAAAACGAAACCGGGCCACTGCTTTTTCAGCAGCGGCCCGGCGAGATAGGCCTTGGGAGGCTCAGATGATACCGCCGCTGCCGCCGACGGATGCAGGACGCTCCGCGGCGACCTTCTTGCGATAGCCGCTGACGCGGTAGGTGGCGACCGGATCGATCGCGCCGCCGGCGCGACGGCGGGCTTCTGCCAGGATCGGCTCGACATCGGTGCGATAACCGCGCTTCAGCGTCTCTGTCGCCATCAGGGCGTCATTTTCGTCCTGGAAGCCTGTGAGAGCCTTGCGGTCAACAATCAGCGCCTGCGCGTAGGCGCGGCGGATTTCGTTGGCGCTGTTGATCAGGCTTTCGATGGGATCGGTCACGTTATGCGACTGGTCGATCATGTGTGCCGGGTTGAAGTCGTTGACGCCGCGCTGCTCGGCCTCGACCAGTTCGTTGAAGACGAGGAACAGGCGGTAAGGCTCGATCGAACCGGCATCGAGGTCGTCGTCGCCATACTTCGAGTCGTTGAAGTGGAAGCCGCCGAGCTTGCCGAACTGGATCAGGCGGGCAACGATCATCTCAATGTTGGTGTTCGGCGCATGGTGGCCGAGGTCGACAAGGCAGTGCGCCTTCGGCCCGAGCGTCTGGGCGATCAGGTAGTTGGTGCCCCAGTCCTGTACGACCGTCGAGTAGAAGGCCGGCTCGTACATCTTGTGTTCGGAGAACAGCTTCCAATCGTCAGGCAGCGCCTTGTAGATGTCGGCCATCGAGGCGAGGTAGCGTTCGAAGGCCTTCGTGAAGTTGCTCTGGCCCGGGAAGTTCGAGCCATCGCCGACCCAGACGGTCAGCGCCTTGGAGCCGATCGCCTTGCCGATCTCGATGCATTCGATGTTGTGCTCGATGGCCTGCGCGCGGGTTGCCGCGTCGGTGTGGCTGAGCGATCCATACTTGTAGGAATGGGCCTGGCCGGGCGCGTCGGAGAAGGTGTTGGAATTCATCGCGTCGAAGCCGAGGCCGAGCTGATCGCCCTTTGCCTTCAATTCCTTGACGTCGGTCTTGTCCCACGGAATGTGGAGCGAGACGTTCGGCGTGGCGCGCGTCAGCTCGTTGATGACGGAGCAATCGTCGAGCTTGTCAAAGATGCCGCGCGGCTCGCCAGTGCCCGGGAAGCGGGCAAAGCGCGTGCCACCGGTGCCGACGCCCCAAGAGGGAACGGCCACGAAGAATTCGGAGACGCGGCGCGTGATGTTTTCAATGTCTACGCCACGGCGCGAAAGATTGGCGCCCAGCGCTTCATAATCGGATTTGAGCGCGGATGCGCGCTTGTCGTTTTCCTGCGCAATCACATCCTGCGCGATTTTGGACTCGGCCATGAGTTCCTCCCGAGATATTTGGATGAGACGCGGCGGGCATGACGCCCGCCGCAGCAACTTGATTTAGCGCGGGAAGCTCTGCGCGTTGCCGGCATCGACGTTGATGATGTTGCCGGTGGACTTTGCCGAGAGATCCGACGCCAGGAAGTAGATTGCTTCGGCGATGTCTTCAGGGAAGACGTTGAGCTTCAGCATGGAGCGCTTGCGGTAGTGCTCCTCCAGCTCGTTGATTTCGATCTTCGACGATGCCGCACGCTGTTCGCGCCACTCGCCGTTCCAGATCTTCGATCCGCGCAGGACCGCATCCGGGTTGACAGTGTTGACGCGAATGCCAGCTTCCGCGCCTTCAAGCGCCAGGCAACGGGCGAGATGGATCTCGGCAGCCTTGGCCGTGCAATACGCAGCGGCGTTCGGCGACGATGCCAGGCCGTTCTTGGAGGCGACGAACACGACGTTGCCGCCGAGGTTCTGCTTGCGGAAAAGGCGGAAGGCTTCGCGCGACACGAGGAAATAGCCAGTTGCCAGAATGTCGATGTTCTTGTTCCACATCGAAAGCTCGGTGCTTTCGATCGGCGCAGACGAAGCGATACCAGCGTTGGACACGAGGATATCAACGCCGCCGAACTCGACGCAGGCTTCCGCGAAGGACGAGATCACGCCGTCTTCCTTGGTCACGTCGAGCTTGACGCCACGAACGGCATCCGCGCCGAACTGCTTGGCGAAATCGGCCTTCGTGTTGTCGAGCGCTTCCTGGTCGATATCGGCCAGAACCACGCAGGCACCCTCGCCGATCAGGCGGGCAGCCGTCGCGCGACCGATGCCACCGGCGCCGCCAGTGACGAAGGCAACCTTGCCGGCCAGGCTCTTCGGCTTCGGCATACGCTGAAGCTTGGCTTCCTCGAGCAGCCAGTATTCAATGTCGAAGGCTTCCTGCTCGGGAAGGCCCTGATACTCCGAAACGGTCGAGGCGCCGCGCATGACGTTGATGGCGTTGACGTAAAACTCGCTGGCGATGCGCGCCGTGGCCTTGTCGCGAGCAAAGGACAGCATGCCGACGCCGGGAACTAGGAAGATGACCGGGTTCGCATCGCGCATGGCGGGCGAATTGTCATGCTTGCAGTCGTTGTAGTAGCGCGCGTAGTCGGCGCGGTAGTCTTCGAGAGCCTTGTCGAGACCGGCAACGATCGCATCCACATCCGGCTTTGCCGGGTCGAAGTCGACGATCAGCGGGCGGATCTTGGTGCGCAGGAAGTGGTCCGGGCAGCTGGTGCCGAGCGCGCCGAGCGGTGCCAAGTTCTTCGAGTTGACGAACTCGAGAACGGCGTCCTGATCGTCGAAGTGACCGAGCTTGCGCTCCGCCTTGCCGATGCGGCCGCGAATCTCGGGCATCAGGCGGGCTGCGATGGCACGGCGCTCTTCAACCGGAAGGCTCTTGGCGACGGCGCCGCCGAAAATGGTCTTGCCTTCGGTCTTCTCGGCAAACCAGACGATCGCCTTGTTGATGATGTCGAGCGTCAGCTCGTAGCAGGCCTTTGCGTCATTCGCCCAGGTGAAGAGACCATGGCTTTCGAGCACGACGCCCTTGGAATTCGGGTTCGCCTTGACGAAGGCTTCGAGGTCGAGGCCGAGCTGGAAGCCCGGGCGGCGCCAGGGCAGCCAGCCGATATCAGCGCCGAAAATCTGCTGCGTCAATTCCTTGGAGTTCTTCGAGGCAGCGATTGCGATGATCGCATCGGGATGCATGTGGTCGACATGCGTGAAGGGCACGAAACCATGCAGCGGAGTGTCGATGGAAGCGGCGCGGCTGTTGAGGTTGTAGGTGCAATGCGGGAGGAAGCCGACCATGCGGTCTTCGTCTTCAACGCCCTTGTAGATGCCCTTCAGCGAGTCGAGCTTTTCTTGGTAGAGGGTGGCGAAGCCGTCGAGCTTGATGGTGCCGACGTCGCCGCCCGAACCCTTGACCCAGAGAACCTTGACCTTCTCGCCGGTGAGCGGGTCGGTTTCCATGACCTTGGCAGAGGTGTTGCCGCCGCCATAGTTGGTGATGCGCTTGTCAGCACCCAGCAGATTCGAGCGATAAAGCAGCTTTCCAGGCTCATCGAGGCCTGCTGCATATGAATCGTCCCAACGATTATCAAGAAGCCGGACGGTTGCCGCCATGTCATCCTCCCATGTAAAATTTCTTGGACGCACGAACGAACTCCGCGCCCTTTGCGGTGACGGTATCGCTCATCGAAATGGACATTGTCAATCGAAAACGATCAAATTCGATTATTGTGCAGCGCAATATGAAATTTCTTGATCGTTTTTGATTGACACATTGTCACAACTGCGAAATAAGCAAGCTAGGAGGAACCCCATGCACGAACGCGAACGCCATCGCATCATACTGAGCGCCGTTCAGGAAAAGTCTGTCATCACGATTCAGGATATTTCCGAATTGACAGAGGCTTCCGAGGCGACGATCCGGCGTGACATAGCGGCCCTTCATGTGCAGGGGAAGATCCGTCGCGTGCGGGGTGGCGCCGAGGCTGTGCATCCGCCACAGCTCGGGAATCTCGCCGGGCGCCCTTTCCGGGTTTCAGAATCAGTCAACATCGATAAAAAACGCTCAATCGCGCGCGCAGCCGTCGATCTGTGCGATCCGGGCGATGCGATCATCATCAATGGTGGCACGACCACCTTCCAGATGGTGCATTTCATGGCCGCCCATCGCATGCAGGTCATGACCAACTCGTTTGCGATCGCCGAGCATCTGGTCAAGCACTCGAAGAACACGGTTACCGTGCCCGGTGGCGTGATCTATCGCGAGCAGAGCCTGATCCTGTCGCCGTTCGACAATGACGCGATCCGCAATTTCTATGCGCGCCGTTTCTTCATCGGCGCGCAGGGCGTCGGTCCGCTCGGGATCATGGAAGCCGACGCGCAGATCATTCAGAGCGAACAGAAGCTGATGCACCAGGCCGACGAACTCGTCGTCATGGTCGATTCCAGCAAGTTTAACCGCCGGTCGAGCCTCATTCTGTGCCCGCTCGACCGTGTTTCGACGATCATTACCGACGACGGCATTCCCGAGGAAGCCGGACGGATGATCGAAGATGCGGGTATCAAGCTCGTCGTTGCGAGCACGATCTCGCAAGCGAAGGAGGATTCCTCGTCGGTCGCATGAGTGGCACCGGCAGGATGTATTCAAGTCTTAACAACGTGGGAGGATAAAGCATGAAACTCGCAAAAACACTGGCAGTAGGCGTTGCCTTTGCCGTCGCCTTGATGGCAGGCGCTGCAAGCGCCAAGGACATCAAGATCGGCCTGGTGGTGAAGTCTCTCGGTAACGGCTTCTTCGAAGCCGCCAACAAGGGCGCACAGGAAGCAGCCAAGGAACTCGGCGGCGTAGAAGTCATCTACACCGGCCCGACCTCGACGACGGCCGAAGGCCAGATCGAAGTCATCAACTCGCTGATCGCTCAGGGCGTTGACGCTATCGCGATCTCCGCCAACGATCCGGACGCTGTCATCCCGGCCCTCAAGAAGGCCAAGCAGCGCGGCATCAAGGTCATCTCCTGGGATTCCGGTGTCAACAAGGACGGCCGTATCCTGCAGCTGAACCCGTCGTCGAACGAACTGATCGGCAAGATGTGCCTGACGCTCGTCAAGGACCACCTGGAAGGCGGCAAGGGCGATTTCGCCATCCTGTCTGCAACCACCACCTCGACGAACCAGAACATCTGGATCGGTGAGATGAAGAAGCAGCTCAAGGACTTCGCCGGCATGAACCTCGTCACCACCGTTTACGGCGACGACCTTTCGGACAAGTCCTATCGTGAAGCCGAAGGCCTGCTGAAGTCCAACCCGAACGTCAAGGTCATCGTCGCTCCGACGACGGTCGGCGTTCTGGCCGCTTCCAAGGTTGTCGAAGACAAGGGTCTCGTCGGCAAGGTCTACGTAACAGGTCTTGGCCTGCCGTCCGAAATGGCCGGTGCGATCAAGTCTGGTGCGACGAAGGAATTCGCGATCTGGAACCCGATCGACCTCGGCTACTCCGCAACGCAGATCGCCTATCACCTCGTAAAGGGTGACGCGACCGGCAAGCCGGGCACCGAAATCGAAGCCGGCCGCATGGGCAAGATCAAGGTTGATGAAAAGGGCGAAGCCGCAATGGCCGATCCGTTCATCTACAACGCTTCGAACATCGACCAGTTCTCGAAGGTTTTCTAAGCCTCGCTTGGACGAACCAAACCCGGCGGTTCAGGCCGCCGGGACTTTCCCATTGAACACTGGTAAACGCTGATGAACACTGCCCTTCAACAACCTGTCGCGGACGTCAACGCCGCTGATGCACCCGCCATCCTGGAGATGCGCGGCATCTCGCAGATCTTCCCCGGCGTGAAGGCGCTCGACAACGTCAGCATCGCGCTCTATCCCGGCAAGGTCACTGCTCTGATCGGCGAAAACGGCGCCGGCAAGTCGACACTCGTCAAGATCCTGACCGGCATCTACCGGCCGAACGAAGGCGAGATCATCGTCGACGGCAAGCCGACCAGTTTTGCCAACGCACAGGCTGCGATCGACGCAGGCGTGACCGCGATCCATCAGGAAACCGTGCTGTTCGACGAGCTGACGGTTGCCGAAAACATTTTCCTCGGCCACGCGCCGAGAACGAAATTCCGCACGATCGACTGGAAGCTGATGAACAGCCGCGCCAAGGCGCTGCTCACCTCGCTCGAAAGCAACATCGATCCGACGATCCGCCTGAAGGACCTCTCGATTGCGCAGCGCCATCTCGTGGCGATCTCCCGCGCGCTCTCGATCGAGGCCCGCATCGTCATCATGGACGAGCCGACCGCGGCCCTGTCGCGCAAGGAAATCGACGATCTCTTCCGCATCGTCGAAGGCCTGAAGGCACAGGGCAAGGCGATCCTCTTCATCAGCCACAAGTTCGACGAACTCTACGAGATTGCCGACAACTTCGTCGTGTTCCGCGACGGCAAGGCCGTCGGCCACGGCAAGCTGAAGACCACGCCACAGGACGACATCGTTCGGCTGATGGTCGGCCGCGATGTCGAGAATGCTTTCCCGAAGATCGACGTCGCCATCGGCGCGCCGGTCCTGCAGGTCGAGAAGTACTGTCACCAGACGGAGTTCCGCGATATTTCGCTGACGCTGCGCAAGGGCGAGATCCTGGGCATCTATGGCCTGATCGGCGCCGGTCGTTCCGAGCTTTGCCAGTCGCTGTTCGGCATCACCAAGCCTCTGTCAGGCAAGCTGACGCTCGACGGCCGCGAGATCAGCATCAACTCGCCGCTCGATGCGATCAAGGCCGGTATCGTCTATGTGCCGGAAGAGCGTGGTCGCCATGGCCTGGCGCTGCCGATGCCGATCTACCAGAACATGACGCTGCCTTCGCTCGGGCGCACCTCGCGCAAGGGCTTCCTGAAGGCCGCCAACGAGTTCGCGCTTGCCCGTAAATACGCCGAGCGTCTCGATCTGCGCGCCGCGGCCCTGTCGGTTCCCGTCGGCACGCTATCGGGCGGCAACCAGCAGAAGGTTGTCATCGGGAAGTGGCTGGCAACGCTGCCAAAGGTCATCATTCTCGACGAGCCGACCAAGGGTATCGACATCGGCTCTAAGGCTGCGGTGCATGGTTTCATCAGCGAGCTCGCCGCCGAAGGCCTGTCCATCATCATGATCTCGTCCGAGCTGCCTGAGATCATCGGAATGTCCGACCGGGTTCTTGTCATGAAGGAAGGCCTGTCTGCCGGTCTCTTCGAGCGCAAGGACCTGACGCCGGAAACGCTGGTGCGCGCTGCCACCGGTAACGCTTGAGGATACCAGCATGTCCAGACTCCTGAAAAAACGCGAAACGCTGCTATTCATCATCATTGCGGTGATGATCGCGGTCTTCTCGACGCGAGCCCAGGGCTTCGCGACGCCTGGCAACCTCGCCGGCATCTTCAACGACACGTCGATCCTGATCATCCTGGCGCTTGCGCAGATGACGGTCATCCTGACCAAGTCGATCGACCTGTCCGTCGCCGCCAATCTCGCCTTCACCGGCATGGCGATCGCGATGCTGAACGCCGCCCATCCGGATCTGCCGCTGATCGTGCTGATCCTCGCCGCCGTCCTGATTGGCGCCTTTCTCGGCGCGATCAACGGCTTCCTGGTGTGGGCGCTTGAAATTCCGCCGATCGTCGTGACACTCGGCACGCTGACCATCTATCGCGGCATGGCCTTCGTGCTGTCCGGCGGTGAATGGGTGAATGCGCATCAGATGACGCCGACATTCCTCAATGTGCCGCGCACGGTGGTACTCGGCATGCCGATCCTGAGCTGGGCTGCGATCATCATTGTCGCCCTGATCTACATGCTGTTGAAATACACCCAGTTCGGCCGCTCGACCTATGCTGCCGGCGGCAATCCGACCGCGGCCGTCTATGCCGGTATCGATGTCGGCTGGACGAAATTCCTCGCCTTCGTGCTATCAGGTGCGCTGGCTGGCCTTGCAAGCTATCTCTGGGTGTCGCGCTACGCCGTCGCCTATGTCGATATCGCCAACGGCTTCGAGCTCGATAGCGTCGCCGCGTGTGTCATCGGCGGCATCTCGATTGCCGGCGGCGTTGGCTCCGTGATCGGCACTGTGCTCGGCGCCCTCTTCCTCGGTGTCATCAAGAACGCACTGCCCGTCATCGGCATCTCGCCGTTCACGCAAATGGCAATCTCCGGCACCGTCATCATCCTCGCCGTCGTCTTCAACGCAAGACGCGAGCGCAATCGCGGCCGCATCATCCTGCGTGACAAGGCCGCAGCCGAGACCCCAGCAGAGGTGGCAGCATGAGCACCGTCGTTTCCACCCCGAGCGAAAAGCGCGTCATTCCGGACCGCTTGGGAACTCCGTTCAAGCGCATCATGTCGAGCTGGGAAGTCCTCCTCTTCGGTGTCGCCGTCCTGATCTTCATCTTCAATTCGCTGGCATCGCCCTACTTCCTGGATGCCTGGAACCTGTCCGACGCGACCTTCAACTTCACTGAAAAGGCGATGATCGCCTTTGCCATGGCGCTGCTCGTCATTTCAGGTGAGATCGATCTGTCGGTCGCGGCCATCATCGCGCTCGCCTCGACCGCCATGGGTGCTGCCGCCCAGGCTGGCGTCGGAGCGCCCGGCCTCGTTGCCATCGGCGTCGGTGTCGGCCTGCTTTGTGGCATGTTCAATGGCTTCCTGGTCTCGGTGCTGAAACTGCCGTCTATCGTCGTGACCATCGGCACGATGAGCCTGTTTCGCGGCATTTCCTACATCGTCCTCGGCGATCAGGCGTATGGTGGTTACCCGGAAGATTTCGCCTTCTTCGGCCAGGGCTATGTCGTCTGGGTCTTTTCCTTCGAATTCGTGCTCTTCATCGTGCTGGCGATCGCATTCGCGATCCTGCTGCACGCCACGAACTTCGGCCGTCAGGTCTATACGATCGGCAACAATGATTTCGCTGCTCGCTTCTCCGGCATCCCGGTCGAGCGCGTGAAGTTCATTCTCTTCGTGTTGACCGGCGTCATGAGCGGCATCGCATCCGTCTGCCTGACCTCCCGTCTCGGCTCGACCCGTCCGTCGATCGCGCAGGGCTGGGAGCTTGAAGTCGTGACCATGGTTGTTCTCGGTGGCGTCTCGATCCTCGGCGGTTCCGGCAAGATCGGCGGCGTTGTCATCGCGGCCTTCGTCATGGGTCTCGTCACCTTCGGTCTCGGCCTCCTCAACGTTCCCGGCATTGTCATGTCGATCTTCATCGGCCTGCTGCTGATCATCACCATCGCGATCCCGATCATCGCGCGCCGTATCAAAGCCATGAGCTCCAAATGACCTTGGAAAAGCACGCCTTCAAGATGACACTCAACCCCGGCATGGAAGCCGAGTACAAGAAGCGTCATGACGAGATCTGGCCGGAACTGGTCGATCTGCTGCACCAGTCCGGCGCCAGCGACTACTCGATCCACCTGGACCGTGAGACCAACACGCTCTTCGGCGTTCTGACGCGCACGAGCGACAACACCATGGCAAGTCTCCCCGAGCACCCCGTCATGAAGAAGTGGTGGGCGCATATGGGGGACATCATGGCGACCAACCCGGACAATTCTCCCGTCCAGAGCGATCTCGTCACCGTCTTCCACATGCCATGACCGATAAACCGACATACAGCCGCATCGCCGTCCTCGACATCGGCAAGACCAATGCGAAGGTCGTCGTTCTCGATGGCAGCACCGGTGCCGAGATTGCTGCGGTAAAGACGCCGAACACAGTCATCAGGGACGGCATTTATCCGCATTACGATATCGAGGCTCTCTGGGCGTTCACGCTTGGCGCTCTCAAGAACTTTGCGCAGCAGCCCGGCTTCGATGCAATCTCGATCACGACCCACGGCGCCTCGGCGGCGTTGCTGGACGCCAAGGGCGATCTGGCCATGCCGGTGCTGGACTATGAGCACGCTTACCCGCAAGAGATCGTCGACGCCTATGCCCAACTCCGGCCGCCCTTCGAGGAAACCTTCTCGCCGCACCAGGCGATGGGGCTGAATGTCGGCGCGCAACTGCATTATCAGAAGACGGCCTTCGCCGATGACTTCGCGCGGGTCGCCGCCATCGTGACCTATCCGCAGTACTGGGCTGCACGCCTGACGGGCGTCCTGTCGAATGAAGTGACGTCGCTTGGTTGCCACACCGACCTCTGGAACCCCAGGGACGGTCGCTATTCCTCGCTCGTCGATACGCTCGGAATTCGCGACCTGATGGCGCCGATCCGTTCCGCCTTCGATGCGCTCGGACCCGTCCTGCCTGAGATTGCCGACAGCATCGGACTGAAGGGCAACGTACCCGTCTATTGCGGCATCCACGATTCAAACGCGTCGTTGCTGCCCCATCTCGTCAGCCGGCCAGCGCCCTTTTGCGTGGTCTCGACCGGCACCTGGGTGATCAACTTCGGCGTCGGTGGTGACCTCGAGCATCTCGACCCCAGGCGCGATGCGCTGGCCAATGTCGATGCCTATGGTCGCGCCGTGCCCTCCTCGCGCTTCATGGGCGGTAGGGAATTCGAGATTTTGTCGGCAGAGATCGGCCCGGCATCCCCTGACGACGCGTCTGCAGCGCTTGCCGCGGTGATCAGCAAGGGTCTGATGCTGCTGCCGAACATCGCCCCCGGCTCCGGCCCCTTCCCGGGCAAGGCCGCGCGCTGGATCAACGCCGAGGATGCAAGCGCTGCTGAACGCTACGCCGGCATGTGCTGCTATCTCGCGCTGATGAACGAGGCCTGCCTTGAGCTGATCGGCGCCGGCGGCCCGACCATCGTGGAAGGCCCGTTCTCGCTCAACGATACCTACCTGACGATCCTGGCCGCCCTGACCGGACGACCCGTCATCGCAGTGCCGGGATCCACCGGCACCAGCCAGGGTGCAGCCTTGCTGACAGGAGTAAAGCCGCCGACGGGAGCGGAAAGACAGTTCGTACCCTTGGAAATACCGGGGCTCGCGGCCTATCGCCGCGCCTGGTATGCGGCGATGGCATAACAGTCTTTCCAATCATCCCCTCGCCCCATCCGACCGTTGCCGATAGAGTGGCGACTCATAAAACGATGGAGGAGACACACCATGGCAGGCTCAGCCGCCGCACCTTTCGATCCCCGCGCCTTGGCAGCCCGGCTCCACAGCCTGCATCGCGCGGGCAAACAGGCGCCGACGGCAAGTTTCTCGCTGCCTGGCGATCTGCATCACGCGATGGACGCTCAGAACTTTCTCGCCGCCGATGAGGGGATCGCGAGCAATGCCTGGAAGGTGACGGTTTCTCCTGACGGTCAGGCCGTTACCGCTCCCCTGCATCCTTATGTCCAGGCGGATTCCGGCGCCCAGATTCCCTGGCACAAGGGGATCAAGTTCGAAGCCGAGATTGCCGTGCGCCTCGGAAAGGATCTGCCGGTGCGCCACAATGGCAGCTACACCAGGGCTGAACTGGTCGATGCCATTGCCACGGTTCATCTGGGCGCGGAACTGTTGGTGAGCGCGATCGAGGAGAGCGGCAAGGATTCGTTCCTGCTTTTCCTGGCCGACCGCCTCGGCAACAGCGGCTACGTCCTCGGCCCGACAGTCGCCAAATCGGCGATCGACACAGCCAGCGGAACGCCGCTGAAGGTTACGCTGAACGGACAGTCGATCTACGAGGCCCCGGCGCAGCATCCCAAGGGCGACGTCCTCACCTGGCTCTTGGCCTACGCCAATGACGGCCTGAGGCCCGACAGTTCGCTCAAGGCGGGTGCGCTTGTCACGACGGGAACGCTGTGCGGTGCGATCGAACTTGAAGCCCCAGGAACGATCGAAATCGTCCTTGATGGCGAGACGCGCCTGCACCTGACCGTCGCCTAATCATACCACCGGACGAAAGTCGGGAACTTTGCGCCCCCTTGTGCATTTATGAGCCATAATCGCACAAGGGGGAATGCCATGATACGCTTTGGCAGGCCGGTTCTCGCTTTGCTTTTCCTTGCGATCGCTTTCCCAGAAATCGTCTTTGCCGCCAACGAGGCGCCATTTCTGCAGTCGCTTGCCGGTGATTGGACCGGCGGAGGCATGATGAAGCGGACGACGGCTTCCTCTCCGATCAACCTGCGCTGCAATTTCCAATCCAAAGCCGACGGCCAGGCCCTCTCCATGAATGGGACCTGCAAGGGGCTTCTCGTTGTTTCCAGGGCGGTGTCGGCCAATATAGCCGTTACCGGCACACGCTATGCCGGCAAATACATCGGTCCTTCCGGCGGCGTATCGAGCCTGAATGGCGGCCGCAGCGGCGACGCGATCAATCTCGCCGTCACATGGTCCAAACTCATCAATGGCGATCGCACCGCCAGCATGACGATCCAGCGGCTCGGCAATGACGCGATCCGTATCCGGACCATCGACAAGGACCCTGACTCGGGCCAGCAGGTCGTGACCAGCGAGCTTAATCTCAAACGCAACTGATGTACTGCCGGGCGCCGCGGCGCCTCTCGTCGGAGCAAAGTCTCCAACCTATATATCGGCAAAAGCCGGCGATTTCCGCCGGATGAACCGGAGACATTTATGAGCCGCGATCCATACGAGCTTCTCGGCGTTAAGAAGGACGCCACGCAAAAAGAGATTCAGAGCGCATTTCGCAAGCTTGCCAAGAAACTACATCCCGATCTCAATCCCGGAGACAAGAGTGCCGAAGAGCGGTTCAAGCAGATCTCCGCTGCCTATGAAATTCTGAGCGACGAGGAAAAGCGCGGCCGTTTCGACCGGGGTGAGATCGACATCAATGGCGCGGAACAGGCACCGCGCAACTACTACCGCGAGTACGCGTCCGCGGATGGCGCCAGCGGCCCGTATCACAACAGCGGCGGCTTTGCCGATTTTGGCGAGAACGACGATGTCTTCTCGAGCTTCTTTTCCCGGCGTGCTCACGGCGGTCGGGAATTCCGCGCGCAAGGCGGTGACAGGCACTTCTCGATGGAAGTGGACTTCCTCGATGCGGTGAACGGCACGAAAACCCAGATCAGACTGCCTGATGGCCCCGCGATCGACCTGCAGATACCGGCAGGTACCCGCGACGGCCAGACCTTGAGATTGAAGGGCAAGGGAGATCCGGGCATCGGCGGTGCAGCCTCCGGCGATGCGCTGGTTGAAATCCACGTCCGGCCGCATCGTTTTTATGTGCGCGATGGCGATGACATCCGCTTCGAGCTGCCGATCTCGCTTTCGGAGGCGGTGCTGGGCGGCAAGGTGCGTGTGCCGACGCCATCGGGCGCCGTGAACCTGACTCTGCCCGCCAATTCCAACAGCGGCAAGGTCTTGCGGTTGAAGGGCAAGGGAGTGCCGAAGCGCGGCGGAGGCGCCGGCGACATCTATGTGTCGCTAAAGATCGTCCTGCCCGACGTACCCGACCAGCAGCTGACGGACTTCATGAACAGCTGGACACCCGCCAACCCGCAGGATCCGCGAAAGAGCATGGGAGATCAGTCATGAACGACCTTGAATTCCGCCGTTACCTGAAAATCGACGTCACCGTGCTGGATATCTGGGTCGAACAGGGATGGCTTGTCCCCGATGCGCACACCGGCACCCGCGAGTTCCGGGATGCCGATGTCGCCCGTGGACGGCTCATCCTCGATCTGACGCGGAGCATGGGCGTCAACGAAGCGGGCGTCGATCTCATCATCGACTTGGTGGACCAGATTCATGGTCTGCGCGGGACCCTTCGGGATCTGGTCACGGCGATGGATCAGCAGGACGACGACGTCAAGCGCAGGCTGCGCGAGAAGCTCGACGATCTTTCCGGCATTCGCGGCATCTGACCGATCGTGCTTGCCCGGATAGGGTGCGGGCCTATGATGCGCTGATGATACCTCGCCAAGGAGACGACGATTGACCAGCGATCATGGCGACCACGATCACCACGCCCCCATCGATTGGCGCGAGCATGGCGTCCAGGTTATTCCCGGCAATGCGCTCGACCCAAACACGGCGCAGACGCCGGGCATGAGCCGCGCGACAGCCATCGACAATGCGCGCGCCGGCGCCGAGAAGATCTGGGCGGGCACCGTGACCATCCGTGCCAATGCCAAGACAGGCGCTCATCATCATGGCGACCTCGAAAGCATCATCTATGTCGTGAAGGGGAAAGCACGAATGCGTTGGGGTGACCACCTGGAATATACCGCGGAAGCAGGCCCGGGCGATTTCATCTTTGCCACCCTACGTGCCACATCAGGAGATAAACGCGAGCAAGACCGAAACGCTGGAATGCGTGGTAGTTCGTTCAGGCCAGGATCCTGTCGTGGTCAATCTGGACATAGAACCGATCGAGAAGCCTGAGGACGTACGCTGGATCGATCCCATTCACCGATGAACGCCGGTCTTAGAGCGAATCCTTGAGGATCGCCGAGAACCTCGGATCAAACGCCCGGCTGATCGGCTCGGCGGCTGCACCGAGCGCCACGACCCACGGATCCGTCATGCCGAGCTGCAGACGCGGGATCGATCGGCCGCGACGATCGGCGATCGACGGCAGAAGCGGCTGCATGGCGGCAAGCAGGCGGCTTGCCAGCGCCTCCGGTGCTCCGCCGCACAGGATCACCGTCTGAGGATCGAAGATAGTCTCGATCAGATGCACGCTCCAGCGCAGATCCGTTGCCGCCGCCTCGATCCAGGACCGGACCCTCGGATCATCCTTGGCCGCGAGATTGTTGACCGTGTCGTAGACCGTTGGATCGGCAGGATCGATTTCCAGATGCTCGTACAGCGACGAAAGCGCGGCCCGGTGTTCGAGCGGCGTGGCGTTGCCGCTCGGCGACAACAGCGCCATGCCGATCTCGCCGGCATTGCCGTTTCCTCCGCTATAGAGCTCGCCGCCCAGGATGAGGCCGGCGCCGATACCGTAGCCGAGATAGAGACATACCGCGTGATCGAGCCCGTGCGCGGCACCGATCATCCGCTCGGCCGTGGCACAGGCGGCAGCGTCGTTCTGCAGTCCGACATTCAGCCCCGTTCCGGTTGCCAAAGTCTCCAGAAGTGGAAAGCTCTGCCATGCGCCCATCATCCACGGGTCGTCACCCGCCGTCTCGAGGCCGAATGGCCCCGGCATTGCTGCGCCAAGACCCACAAGGCGACGCTCCGACTGTTTCGCCAGGCCCGAGAGATCGCGGCGCACCGTTTCCACGAGGTCAAGAATGACCTTGACGCCCTTGGCTGGGCCGCCGGCAGGAAGGTTCGCCTCTGCACGGGTCAGCACGTTGCCGACCAGGTCGACGGCGAGCGCCCGCGTGGTGTAGCGGTCGATCTGGAGGCCGATGGCAAATGCGCCTTCCGGCACGAGGACGTAGGGCGTCGATGGTTGCCCCCTGCCCTTTCTCACCGTCTCCTGAGAGCTCACGAGACCGTCGCGCTCCAGTTCGTCGATGATGTTCGAAACGGTCTGCTTCGTCAGTCTCGTCGCCCGCGCCAGATCGGCCCGCGACAGGGCGCCGTTGACCCTCAACGCGTCGATGATCACGCGCCGGTTATGGGCGCTGGTGCCTTCGTGGTTGGTACCGCTCTTGGCCCTGATCGGGCGGACGTCGTTCATACGCAATTCCCTCTTGACACCAGTAGAATATTGAAGAAGAAATAAGTCAAGACAATTGACTTAATAAGGAACCGGAGAGTTCCAGGGAACGCAGAGAGCGAGAATGCTCGGACGACGCTCCGAAATTCAGCACCGTCCACCGGTGCCTCTTCGATAGCCGATGGCGACGTACAGCCGCCCTCGGAAATGCGTGAATGTCAAAAAAACTGGAGGCTGGAATGTTGAAATCCTTAAACAAGACACTGCTCGGCGCAGCCCTGATCGGCGCGTCCTTTGCCCCGCATGCCTTTGCCGATACGACGATCAATGCGCTGTTCATGGCACAGGCGGCCTATAGCGAAGCTGACGTCCGCGCCATGACGGACGCTTTCACCAAGGCCAATCCCGACGTCAAGGTCAATCTCGAATTCGTTCCCTATGAAGGCCTGCACGACAAGACCGTGCTCGCGCAGGGTTCGGGTGGCGGTTACGACGTCGTCCTGTTCGACGTCATCTGGCCGGCCGAGTATGCGAGCAACAACGTTCTCGTCGATGTATCCTCGCGTATTGGCGACGACATGAAGAAGGGCGTCCTGCCCGGTGCCTGGACGACCGTCCAGTATGACGGCAAATACTACGGCATGCCTTGGATCCTCGACACCAAGTACCTCTTCTACAACAAGGAAATCCTCGAAAAGGCCGGCATCAAGACCCCGCCGAAGACCTGGGACGAGTTGACCGAGCAGGCGAAGACCATCAAGGACAAGGGCCTGCTGGCAACGCCGATCGCCTGGAGCTGGTCGCAGGCGGAAGCCGCGATCTGCGACTATACCACCCTCGTCAGCGCCTATAAGGGCGACTTCCTGAAGGACGGCAAGCCTGCCTTCCAGAGCGGCGGCGGTCTCGACGCGCTGAACTACATGGTCTCGAGCTACAAGTCCGGCCTGACCAACCCGAATTCCAAGGAATTCCTCGAAGAGGATGTCCGCAAGGTCTTTGAAAACGGCGACGCCGCCTTCGCGCTGAACTGGACCTACATGTACAACATGGCCAATGACCCGAAGGACAGCAAGGTCGCGGGCAAGGTCGGTGTCGTGCCGGCGCCGGGTGTTGCCGGCAAGAGCGAGGCATCCGCCGTCAACGGTTCGATGGGTCTCGGCATCACGGCCGCCAGCAAGCATCCTGACGAAGCCTGGAAGTACATCACGTTCATGACCTCGCAGGCGACCCAGAACCAGTATGCCAAGCTCAGCCTGCCGATCTGGGCATCGTCCTATGAAGATCCGGCTGTGACCAAGGGGCAGGAAGAGCTGATTTCCGCGGCCAAGGTCGGCCTCGCCGCCATGTATCCGCGCCCGACGACACCGAAGTACCAGGAGCTTTCGACCGCCCTCCAGCAGGCGATCCAGGAATCTCTGCTTGGCCAGTCGTCGCCCGAAGATGCGCTGAAGTCGGCTGCCGACAACAGCGGCCTCTAAGGCTTGCAAACACCAGGCGGCGCGACCGCCGCCTGGCTTCCGTTCCATTCCGATGAAGTGAGAGAGGGCGCCCATGTCCGGCACCTGGATGACAACCCGTGCGTGGCTTTTGATGTTGCCGCTGCTTGTGGTGATGATTGCCGTCATCGGATGGCCGTTGATCGACACCGTGACCCTCTCCTTTACCGACGCCAAGCTTGTCGGCACCGCGGGCAATTTCGTCGGCTTCGACAATTACGTGAAGATGATTTCCGGATCGAACTTCCAGCGTACGCTCGCAACGACGGCCTGGTTCGCGATCGTCTCGGTTGCCGCCGAAATGGTGCTCGGCGTTCTCGCGGCTCTGCTTCTCAACCAGAACTTCCACGGACGCGCGGTCCTGCGAGCCCTCATGATTCTTCCCTGGGCTCTGCCGACGGTGGTCAACGCGACCCTGTGGCGACTGATCTACAATCCCGAATATGGCGCGCTCAACGCAGCGCTCACCCAACTCGGCCTGATCGACGCCTACCGCTCCTGGCTTGGCGAACCGGGCACGGCGATGGCCGCGCTTATTCTGGCGGATTGCTGGAAGAACTTTCCCCTGGTGGCGCTGATTGCGCTTGCCGCCCTGCAGGCGGTTCCACGCGACATCACCGCAGCCTCTCTGGTCGATGGCGCCGGCCCCTTTTCCCGGTTCCGCTTCGTCATCCTGCCCTACCTCGCCGGCCCCTTGATGGTGGCGCTGGTTCTGCGCACGATCGAAGCGTTCAAGGTTTTCGACATCATCTGGGTGATGACGCGCGGCGGCCCTGCAAACAGCACGCGCACGCTTTCGATCCTGGTTTACCAGGAGGCATTCTCCTTCCAGCGGGCGGGCTCCGGCGCATCGCTCGCGCTGATGGTCACGCTGCTGGTGACGGTGCTTGCTGCCGCCTACGGCTTCCTTGTCCGCAAGACCGCTGGGAGTGCCGCCTGATGGAACGCAGAAGCCCGCTCTTTTCGATCTTCATCTATGTATGTGCGCTGATTCTGGCGGCCGTCATTCTGGCGCCGATACTCTGGCTCTTCATCATGAGCATTTCGCCAGCTGCCGACCTTGCCGCCAAGCCGTTGCGCTGGTGGCCACAGACCGCTGACTTTTCGCGTTACGCCGTCCTGCTCTCGACATTGGAAAACAGCGCCGGCGCAGCCTTCACCTCGTCGCTGCGCAACAGCATCGAAGTCGCGGGCATGGCAACGATCGCGGGGATTGCGCTTGCCATTCCTGCTGGCTGGGCTGTCTCGCGCACGCCCTCCGTCGGCTGGTCGCTGTCGATGGTGATCGCAACCTACATGCTGCCGCCGGTTGCCCTGGCCGTGCCGCTCTACATGGGCTTGTCGTATCTCGGCATGCTGAACAACGTCTTCGGCCTCGCGCTCGTCTATCTGACGATCCTGGCGCCCTTCACGACCTGGCTGATGAAATCCGGTTTCGATTCCATTCCCAAGGAGATTGAAGCCGCGGCGATGATTGATGGCGCCGGCCTGTTCCAGACGCTCCGGATCATCACGCTGCCGCTTGCCATGCCTGTGATGGCAACGTCAGCGCTGTTCGCCTTCCTGCTCGCCTGGGACGAATTCTTCTATGCGCTGTTGTTCACCTCCGACCAGCGCGCCAAGACACTCACGGTTGCCATTGCCGATCTGGCCGGCGGTCGTGTCTCCGACTACGGACTGATCGCGACCGCCGGTGTGCTTGCCGCCCTGCCACCGGTTCTGGTCGGTCTCGTCATGCAACGTGCCCTGATTTCGGGGCTGACCAGCGGCGGCGTCAAGGGATGACCATGACCAATCAGAAGACACGACCCAGCGGGCTTGTTGCAATCGATCGCGAGATGGCCCGCCAGTACGCCGATGCGCTTGCCTCCTACGAAGGCGCGAATGCCGCGGCTCAAGCTGTTGCGGCCTCGCTCAGGAAGACCGGGCGACTGTTGCTGCTTGGCATGGGTGGCTCCCATGCCGTTGGCCGCGCCGTAGAGCCGCTCTATCGCACGCTCGGCATCGACGCCATTGCCTTGCCGCTGTCTGAACAACTGGGGGAACCGCTGTCGCTCGAAGGACGCACGGTGCTCGTCACGTCGCAATCGGGCGAAAGCGCTGAGGTCGTGCGCTGGTTCGACGAAACCGGCGGCACGGCGGATACCTTCGGCCTGACGCTCGAGGGTGGTTCGTTCCTGGCCCGCACGGCGCCCTCTCTCGTCGGCGTCGGCGGTACCGAACTCGCCTTTGCCGCAACGCGCAGTCTCACCGTCACCTTCGCGCTGCACCTTGCTATCCTCGCAGCGTTGGGCGAGGAGCCGAGTGCTGCGATCGCAGCGCTGACCGCTCCGGAAGAACCCGGCATAGCTGATGCGCTTGCTGCGCTGGAAAACGTTGCCACTGTCGTGACATCGGGCCGGCGCTTGCAGGGTGTGGCCGAGGCGCTTGCGCTTGGCCTCACGGAGCTTTCGCGACGCCCCTGCTTCTCGCTCGAAGGCGGCCAGCTTCGCCACGGGCCAATGGAAATGCTTGGGCCGGCGATCGGCGTGGTTCTCTTCCGCGGCAAGGACAATACGGCCGGCCTGGTGACTGCCATGGCCGTGTCAGCCGTCGAGACCGGGGCTCCCGTCATCGTCTTCGACGCATCAGGCGAAGAGCCAGTCCCCGGCACCGTCACCTTGCCTTTCAAGCCGGCGACCGGTCTTGCGGCGGTCTTCGCGATGCTGCCGACGGCACAACGGCTGATGATCGCCTTTGCCGACGCTCGGGTCGACGACGCCGGCACGCCGGTGCGTTCGACCAAAATCACGCGGAGCGAATGAATGCGGCCGCTAGCTGTCATCGGCAACGTCAATGTCGACCTCATCCTCGGCCCCGCGGCACCCTGGCCGAAGGCCGGCACAGAAATCATTGTCGATCACGACGAGTTGCGAGTGGGCGGGGCTGCCGGAAACAGCGCGCTCGCCTGGGAGGCGCTTGGCATCGATTTCGAGATTGCCGCCAATGTCGGAAGTGACCAGTTCGGGCGCTGGCTGAGCGAAGCCTTCGGCAATAGAGCCGCCAGGTGGCCGGTCAGGCCGGAAGGCACGACGCTGTCTGTCGGCATCACGCATCCGGACGGGGAGCGCACCTTCTTCACGACCCGCGGCCACCTGCCGCGTTTCAGCCTCGCGGACGTCTTCGCAGTTGTCGATGGCACCACGCTCTCCGGTGGCTACGCGCTTCTCTGCGGCTCGTTCCTGACGGACGACCTGACCAATGCCTACGATGAACTGTTCGACTGGGCGACACAGCACCAGATCACGATGGCGCTCGATACCGGTTGGCCGCTGGATGGCTGGACCGACGAAAATTGCGCCGCTACCCGACGCTGGCTTTCGCGCTGCGGTATCGCGCTCCTCAACGAGGTCGAGTCGACGACGCTCGCCGGCCTTGATGATCCGATCGAAGCCGCGCATGAAATCAGGTCGCACATGCCCGAAGGCGCAATCGTCGTGGTCAAGCGCGGCCCGGATGGAGCGCTTGCGATCGGCCCAGACGGCCAGTTGTTTTCCGTCGACGCACCCGTGGTGAAGGTCGTCGATACGATTGGCGCCGGTGATGTTTTTAACGCCGGGTTCCTCGCCGCACTTGCCGCCGACAAGCCGCTTGCCGCCTGCCTGCAGGTGGGCACACGGGTTGCCTCGCGCGCCATATCCACCCTTCCCCGTTCATATGGCGGATCTGCCGTTTCCGAAGAGGCCGTTTGATGAGCGCGCTTGAAATCCAGAATATTCGCAAGACCTACGGCGAGGTCGAAACGCTGAAAGGCATCGATATCGCGCTCGAGAGCGGCGAATTCCTTGTCCTGCTTGGATCGTCCGGCTGTGGTAAGTCCACGCTGCTCAACATCATCGCCGGACTTGCCGAGGCGACGAGCGGCGACATCAGGATCGGCGGACGTTCGATCCTCGGGGTGCACCCGAAGGATCGCGACATCGCCATGGTGTTTCAGTCCTACGCGCTTTACCCGAACCTGACCGTGCACCGGAACATTGGCTTCGGTCTCGAGATGCGCAAGGTCGCCGCGGACGTGCGTGATAAGGCTGTGCGTGAGGCCGCCAGGCTGCTGCAGATCGAAAACCTGCTGGACCGCAAGCCAAGCCAGCTTTCGGGCGGCCAGCGCCAGCGCGTCGCGATCGGCCGCGCGCTTGTGCGCAAGCCGCAGGTTTTTCTTTTTGACGAACCGCTATCCAACCTCGACGCGAAGCTGCGCATGGAGATGCGTACCGAGCTGAAGCGCCTGCACCAGATGCTGAAGACGACCGTGGTTTACGTCACGCACGACCAGATCGAGGCGATGACGCTTGCCACCCGTATTGCCGTGATGCGGGACGGCCGCATCGAACAGCTCGCGACGCCCGAGGAAATCTACAATCGTCCTGCGACCCTCTATGTCGCCACCTTCGTCGGCGCGCCCCCGATGAACCTGCTGAACGTCACGGTCCGCGACGGCCAGTTGCAGATCGACGGCGGCGACAGCGTCCTGCCGGTACCGGCAACGGTGAAAGCGAACTTCACCAGCGGCCACAAGCTCGTTCTTGGCATTCGGCCGGAAGCGCTTCGCCTTGGCGGGGACGGCTCGTCCATTATGGCCAAATGCGAGGTCGCCGAGTTGACAGGCCCCGAGCTGGTGGTGACAGCCTTTGCAGGCTCACAGCGCCTGATGGCGGCGCTTCCGCCACGCACCCAGGTAGCGAGCGGCGAACAGCTGACGCTAGCGTTCGACCCGGAGGCCGTGCACTTGTTCGATCCTTCGACCGGACTGCGCTGCGACTGACGCGGATCAGGCCGCTTTTTGGTTTTCGATAAAGCGGTCCATCGCGGCGAAGGTGAAGGCATCCGTCGGCAGCGCGGTGCCCCCGTCCAGGGCGAGGTCCGCAAGGATTTCCCCGACGACGCTGGTGAACTTGAAGCCATGGCCGGAGCACGGAGACGCGACGACGACATTCGAATTGCCGGGAAGGAAGTCGAGCAGAAAATCCTCGCTCGGCAACATCGTGTAGCGGCAGGTCACGGCATTGACCCGTAAACCGGCGGCAGCCGGTACGCGCTTGGCGATGAAGCCGTCGAGCAGTGCCGTGTCGGCGTCGTTGACGGCAGGGTTCGGCTGGTTCGGATCGATCGGCTCACGGAAATGGGCATGTCGACCGACTTTCACACCATCGGCACCGATCGCCGGAAAGCCGAAATACGAACCATCGGATCCCTCGTCCCGGAGGAAGCAGGGCATTCGGTGCGGCTCCGTGGCGAAGCCGTCGCGCGGCTGGTACCAGGCGACAACCTGACGGATGGGAACGGCATGCGCCTTCAACGTTGGCGCCAGTTCGGCGATCCAGGATCCCGTTGCCACGATGACCTTGCGAGCCCGGTAGCGCCCAGCCGCCGAAAGGATGGTCACACCGCCATCGTCGGGCTCGATCGCGCTGACGCGCTCGCCAAAATGCAGAACGGCACCGTCTTGGGCAGCGAGTTTGAGATAACCCATCACGGCTGCTTCCGGCCGGAGATAGCCGCCTTGCGGATCGAGAACAGCGATATCGTCGCTGTCAAGCTGGAAGGCCGGAAAGCGGCGAGCCATCTCGGCCTTGTCCAACACCTCATGGGCGAGACCGTGCATCGCGCATGACGCGCGGGTACCGGTGACGATCTTGCTGTCGGGAGCACCGATCTGCAGGACGCCAGTGATCGTCAGGATATCGCTGCGAAGCCGCGCCTCCAGCGCACGCCAGTTCTGATAGGCGCGTCGCAGCAGCGGCACATAGGAAGGATCTTCGAAGTAGCCGAGGCGGATAAGGCGGCTGTCTCCGTGCGATGAGCTCAAGGCATGGGCCGGGAAATAGGCATCGATACCAATCGTCTTGACGCCACGCGCCGAAAGAAAGGCAAGGGCGGCGCTTCCCATCGCGCCAAGGCCGATCACGGCGACATCATATTCTGCGGTCATGCGGGTTCCTTCAGGCTGCTGCTGGTGGCACGGTGTCTGCAATGAGCGTTCGCAGCCTTTCCATATCGCCGGACAGGGGGCGATCATCCGCGTAATGCGAAACGGCAGCGCGCGCAACCGCGTGAACGGCATCCGTCCCACGGGCGCGTGATGCAGCCGGCGCCAGAAAGTCGTGCGCCTGCGCGGCTGCCATCAGTTCGATCGCAAGGATGTATTCGGCATTGTCGATCACCGAGAGCAGCTTGTTGGCTGCCGCCGTCGGATGGGCGAGAAAGTCCTCCTGCAAGCCTGAGGTCAGCCCGCCATCGAGCGCTGCGGGCGCTGCAAGGCGGCGGTTCTCATTGCTGAGGGCTGCTGCCGTGTATTGCGCAATCATGAAGCCCGAATTGCTTCCGGCATCACTCGCCAAAAACGGCGGCAAACCGCTGACCAGCGGGTTGACCAAGCGGTCCATCCGTCGCTCGCTCATCGCGGCGATCTGCGCTAGCGCAATGGCCAGGCTGTCGGCAGCCTGCGCCAGGGCCGGCGCGACGGCATGCGCCTCGGAAGAGACAACCGGGTTGTCGGCTGTCCCGGAAACGGCCGGGTTATCGGTAACGGAGGCCAGCTCCTGATCGACCACCTCGCCAGACCGCTCGAACACATCGCGGGCCGCGCCGTGGGCATGCGGCACCGAGCGCAGGCTCAGCGCATCCTGGGTGCGCCGGCCGATTGCAGCGGCAATCAGGCCGCTGCCCTCCAGGCGATGGCGCAGCGACGCGCCGACCTTTGCGATACCGGGCGACGGACGAAGGGCAAGCACGGCCTCGTCGAATGCGGCCATCTGGCAGCCGACCGCCTCAAGCGTCAGCGCGGCAATCGCGTCGGCCCAGTCAAGCAGCCGTTCGGCCCGCGCCATTGCGACGCTGGAGAGCCCCGTTGCGCAGGCTGTGCCGTTGACAAGGCTCAGGCCTTCCTTAGCGCCAAGAACCAAGGGCTGCAGACCGATGGCGTCCAGCGCCTCACGGCCATTCAGGGACCGGCCCGCAACGCGAGCGCGTCCCTCGCCGATCAGAACCAGCGCGGTATGGGCGTTGTGGGTGAGGTAGCCCGCGGATCCCTTCGATGGCACCTCGGGAATGCAGTCCTTGGTGAGAAACGCCAGGAGATGCCGAAGGATTTCCTGGCGTACGCCGGAATGGCCGTGCGCGAAATTGGCGACCTGCGCTGCAATAATCGCGCGGACCTCGCGGGCCTCGAGCAGGGGACCAACGCCGCAGGCATGGCTGAGGATGATATTGCGCGACAGCCGGCTCTGTGAAGCGCGGTCGACGACGGTGTCCGACAGTGCGCCGACGCCGGTGTTGACGCCGTAGGCGCGCACGCCGGTTTCAACAATGCGTTCAACGATGCGACTGGCATTGTCTACGCGATCCCAGGCACCGTGCGAAAGGGCAAGCTCTTCTCCCATGCCGACCCGCGCGATCTCGCGCCAGCCGAGCGTCCCCTCGATGCTGATGGTCATTGTCCGTTTCCGAAATGGCCGATGAACTGGCGGAAGGCCGGCGACGCGCCGCCGCCGAACATCTCGTCAGGCGCGCCGCTGCTCTCGACCAGCCCTTCCTTCATGAAGACGACGCGGTTGGAGACATTGCGGGCAAAGCTCATCTCATGCGTCACCACCAGCATGGTCATGCCTTCCTCGGCAAGGGCGCGCATGACGCGAAGCACTTCGCCGACGAGCTCCGGGTCGAGCGCCGAGGTGGGCTCGTCGAAGAGCATCACCTTCGGCTTCATGGCAAGCGCGCGCGCAATGGCGGCACGCTGTTGCTGGCCGCCGGACAGATGCGCGGGATAGGCATGCCGCTTGTCGGCAATACCCACCTTTTCGAGAAGGGCCTCGGCTTCGGCGATGGCTTCTGCGCGCGACCGCTTGAGAACATGGACCGGCCCCTCGATCACATTCTGCAGGATCGTCATGTGGGACCAGAGATTGAACGACTGGAAGACCATGCCGAGTTCGGAGCGAATGTGATCCACCTGCTTCTGGCTCGCCGGTCGGCTGACGCCGCCCTTGTGAATCATGCGGATCTCTTCACCGTCGACGAAGATGTCACCGTCGGATGCTATTTCCAACAGGTTGATACAGCGCAGGAAGGTCGACTTGCCGGAGCCGGAAGCGCCGAGCAGGGAAATGACGTCGCCGTCCTGTGCGTCGAGGGATATCCCGCGCAGAACTTCGTGTGTACCGAAGCTCTTGCGGATGTTGCGGACCGAAAGTCGGGTTACGCCAGGCATGAAAGCTCCAATCGTGTTCGTTTTGATCCTACGCCTTCAGCGCCGGCGGAATGGCGCGGCGGTGGCGCGAGAGCGAGTATTCGAGCAGGGACATCGCCTGCAGAATGATGAAGTTGAGAACGAGGTAGATGATGGCGGCGCACAGAAAGACTTCCATCGTCCGATAGGTCTGCGAAATCAGCCGCTGGGCGACGCCCGTAACCTCCCAGACCGTGACAAGGCTTGCCAGCGCGGTCGATTTCATCATCAGCACGATTTCGGTCGAATAGGCCGGAAGTGCATGGCGGAAAGCGATCGGCGCAAGGATACGCCGCACGAGGAGAGCCCCCGACATGCCGATCGAGCGGGCTGCCTCGATCTCGCGCGGGGAGACCGCGCGAATGCCGCCACGGAAGATTTCGGCTGAATAGCCTCCGGTGCAGAGCGCCAAAGAGAGGACGGCACAGACGAAAGGCTCACGCAGAAACGGCCACAGGAACGAATAGCGGATGAAGCCGAACTGGCCGAGGCCGTAGAACACCAGAAACATCTGGATGAGCAGCGGCGAGCCGCGAAAGACGAAAATGTAGCCCTTGGCGATCGCCGACAGGATCGGATTTCCGCCGACGCGCATCCACACGATCAGAAGGGCAAGAATGCCGCCGAAGGAGACGGAAAGTGAGAACAGCGCCAAGGTCATCGGAACGGCCTTGAGCAGGGTCATCATGGTCTGGGAGAGAAAAGCGAAATCCATTGTGCGATCCTCACGCCTTGCCCATGGCGGCCGTCGGCATGCTGCGATTGGCTCGCCGCTCGGCACCGTTGAAGACCCGGTCGGACAGGCTGGTCAGGACGAGATAGAGAATGCCACCGACGATGAAGAAGAGGAAATACTGGCGCGTGGAGCCGGCAGCGACCTGGCTGGTGCGCATCAGTTCCGCGAGCCCCGTCACTGAAATCAGTGCCGAGTCCTTAAGGCTGAGCTGCCAGACATTGCCGAGACCGGGGATGGCCAGTCGGAGAACTTGCGGGATGATGATCCGGCGAAAGCGAAGCCGCCGGGGCATTCCGATCGCCGATGCCGCCTCGAGTTCACCCCTGGAAATCGCGAGAAAGGAACCGCGAAAGACTTCCGCCTGATAGGCACCCGAGATGATGCCCACGGCCAGCGCACCGGCGATGAACGAGGGCATCCCGAGAAAGCCCTCATAGCCCATCGCCTTGCCGATCGAGGTCACGGCCGACGAACCGCCGAAATAGATCAGGTAAATGATCAGCAGTTCCGGAACACCGCGAAACACCGTGGTGTAGACGTTGCCGAGCGCGATCAGGATCGGCTGCCCGGAGAGCTTTGCCGCGGCGATGATCGCGCCGAGCACGGCACCGATCGCGAGCGCCGTTGCCGTGACGCAGAGCGTCATCAGCGCAGCGAGCAGAAGCAGCGCGCCCCAGCCACCGGAGCCGAATCCAATCAATTGCAAGATTGCCATACCGTGTTCCCCGCGCCCGTCCTTCTCGTGACGGTGTCAGAATAGCATGCGGTCCCCGGCGAGGAAGCCGGAGACCGGGACTGCCGGCTTGCGCCGGAAGCGCATTATTGCGGGCTGACGTCGACCTTGAACCACTTCATCGAGAGGTTCTTGACGGTGCCATCGGCAAGAGCTGACTTGATCGCTTCGTTGAGCTTGTCGCGCAGGTCGGTATCGGCCTGGCGAACACCGAGGCCTTCGCCCTCGCCCCAGATGGAGCCGACGATTTCAGGGCCAGTGAAGGCGAGCGAGTCGTTTGCGGACTGGAACGCATTGGCGAAATAGACCGCGTCATCGAAGCCAAGGTCGATACGGCCGTTCTGCAGGTCGAGATCGCGGTCGGCGCCGGTCTTGTATTCGCGGATCTCGGCGATGTCGCCGAAATTGTCGTAGACGAACTTGGCGTAAACGGTTGCGGCCTGGATACCGATCGTCTTGCCCTTGAAGGCTTCCTTCAGTGCGTCGATTTCCTTCACGCCGGTCTGGCCGGGCGTCATCTTGATGGTTGCGCCTGTGCCTGCGGCGTTTGCCAGTGGGCTATCCTTGGCGGTTGCGAAGGCAGCCGGGGTTGCCGCGTAAGGCACCGTGAAGCCGATGACCTTCTTGCGGTCTTCGGTGATCGACAGCGCGTCCATGATGACGTCGAACTTGCCGGCATTCAGCGCCGGGATCATGCCGTCCCAATCGGACGCCACGAGCTTGCAGTCGATCTTGGCGCGCTCGCAGAGAACCTTGGCCAGTTCCGGCTCAAAGCCACCGAGCGTGCCGTCGGCGTTGGTCATGTTCCAAGGCGCATAGGCGCCTTCGAGCGTGATGGTGGCGGTCTTCCAATCCTTTGCCGCCACCGGCGCGGCGAAGACCGAAAGCGCGATGGCGCTGGAAAGAAGAAGCGTATTGAATTTCATCGATGAAAATCTCCTCTGAATTGGCGATGACCTTGCGACCAAATGATACCGGTCTGCGCCGGCTTGCCCGATGTTCCGCTTTTTTGTTGAGCAGCTCCAATCGGGAGGTTGTATATGGTACCATATGAGATATTTTATGATATGCAAGTGGAAAGTCAGATTATCGAGCGGACTCGGCTGCTGCAAAAGGAATAGGCAATGAAGCGTCCCGGCGAGATGAAGCGCGAGCTTGCGGAAAACGATACCGCACCGCTCTATGCTGGTGTCAAGCAGATGATTCTCGACCGCATCCACAGCGGCGAGTGGCCGCCGAAGCATCGCGTACCCTCCGAAAACGAGCTCGTCTCGGAACTCGGCGTCAGCAAGATGACCGCCAACCGGGCGCTGCGCGAACTCGCCAACGAGGGCGAGCTGGTCCGCATCCAGGGCGTCGGCTCCTTCGTGGCCGAGCGCAAGGGCTATTCGGCGCTCTTCGAAGTGCGCAATATCGCTGACGAAATCGCCGAACGCGGCCACACACACGACGCTTCGATCATCGTCCTTGCCCAGGAGCCGGCCTCTCCTGAGATTGCCGATGCGCTTGAACTCGACATCGGCGCACCGGTGTTTCACTCGCTGATTGTCCATGCCGAAAACGGCGTCCCGGTGCAGATCGAGGATCGCTTCGTCAATCCGGCTGCCGCGCCCGACTATCTCGAGCAAGATTTCTCCTCGCTGACGCCGAACGCCTACCTCACCGCGGCAGCTCCGCTCAGCGGCTCCGAACACATCGTCGAGGCGGCCATGCCTCAGGCTTGGGAGTGCAAACTCCTGACGATCCTGCGAAGCGAGCCATGCCTGACAATCCGCCGCCGCACCTGGTCAGGCCTGCACATCGTCTCCACCGCGCGGTTGGTCTATCCCGGCCACCGCTACCGGCTGGAAACGCGAAGCGGCAAGATGTTCGAGGAATGACACCTATGTTGTATATGGAACATAGGTGTGTTTGCGATGTGGTTCAGGCGATCCTGGGATAGCCACGCGTGGCGGCCTGACGCTCGAAATCCAGAAGAGGCTCATAGTCGGCATCAGCGAGCTGCACGAAATCAGACAGCGAAAGAGTGTCGCGTGCGCTGGCCAAGGACGGTTCGGCGATTGCCGCCAGCAGCGCCTCGCGCAAGAGGCCAAGTTCCCGGTCCGTGGTCGCGGCCGCCGTTACGAAAGGCAGTCCGGGCCCGGGCTTCGTTTGGGCGAGGATCCGCAAGTTGGATACCCTTTGCGGGTCGAAGCGCTTGATCAGGCCATAGGTCACGCAGTCGATTGCTGCCACATCCGCCTGTCCGTTGGAGACCGCATCCATGCTGGCGCCGTGGCCACCGGTCTCTATCACCTCGGAGAAGAAGCGGCCGTTTTCCGCAAAGGGTGCAATTTCGGCACGAAAGAGGTTGCTGCCGGAATTGCTGTCGGGGCTATTGATCGCGGCTCGCGACCCGCGCAGGTCCTTGAGCGAACCCCATGCACTAGCTTGATGGACAATGATGAAGCTGCGCATCAAGGGGCCGTCGCAGCCCGGCAGGTCGTAGATGGGCGTTGCCACCAGCCTGACCCTACCGCGCAGCCGCGTCACATAGGGATAGCCGCAGGTCTGGGCCAGAAGCAGATCCGGCCGCAGCCATGCCGCGTCATGAGCGACAGACTGGTCCAGTTGCAACGGCGCATCAGGCAGGCCTGCCCTTTGCAGATAGACCTGCACAAAGGTCCAGAGGCTTCTGGTCGCCTCCAGTACGGGTGGCGGAGCGACATACATGGCAATACTGGCGAGACGCATCGGCGGACCTTCTTTGCAGAGAGCCGGAACGATAATCGCGTAGCGCCGGAATTGCCAACAATTTCAATTGGGCAGCATATCCAATCCAATGTCCAGCGTCGGCGCGCTGTGCGTGCACCAGCCGACCGATATCAGGTCCACGCCTGACGATGCGACCTCAGCCACCGTCGCCGGCGTGACACGCCCCGAGGCTTCGGTGATCGCGCGACCATCGACAATTGCAACGGCCTCTCGCAGCTGAGGCGGCGTCATGTTGTCGAGAAGGACGGCATCAACGCCTTCCGCCATGGCGTCGCGCAGCTGATCGAGCGTATCGACCTCGACCTCGATCTTGACCATATGGCCGACGCCCGCCTTGGCGCGGCGGATCGCTTCGCCGACCCCGCCGGCAATCGCCACGTGATTATCCTTGATGAGAACCGCGTCATGCAGCGCGAAGCGGTGGTTCATGCCGCCGCCGGCGCGAACGGCGTATTTCTCCAGGGCGCGCAGGCCAGGCGTGGTCTTGCGCGTACAGGCGATGGATGCCCTGGTGCCTTTCACCGCATCGACCAGTGTTGCGGTGACCGTGGCGATGCCGGAAAGGTGCCCCAGAAAATTCAAGGCTGTTCGCTCGCCGGTCAACAGGCCGCGCGAAGGGCCGCTGATGGTGGCGATGATGTCGCCGGGCTTGACGACCGAACCGTCTTCCAGATGTCGGCTCATGGTGATCGCAGGATCGACGAGTGAAAATGCCAGCTCAGCCGCATCGAGCCCGGCAATCACGCCGTTTTCGCGCGCCGCCATGACGAGTGAGGAGTGGTGATCCGCCGGAATGACCGCAGCGGAGGTGATGTCGCCCGCAAGACCCAGATCCTCGAGGAGGGCCGCACGCACGAGCGGCTCGATGATGAGGCGCGGAAGGGAAACGATGGTCATCTCAGGCACTCCGGGCAAATGAATGGGTTGTCGCACGCGCAATGTCGAGCGCATCCGAAAGCGTCAGACGCCGCCTTTCGGCGCTCTCGTGCTTCAGCGGGAAATCGGTGCGGGCGTGGGCTCCGCGCGATTCTGTCCGCAGCATCGCCGATACCGCGATCAGAAGCGCCACGATGGCGGGATCCGAACGCATCCCAGCACTCTCGGCCAACGGCAGCAGGGCGGTAACGGCCGCTTGGAGACCGCCGGCACTGCGCAACACGCCGAGTTGGCGCGAGACGATAGAACGAACCGCAGCAATGTCCGCGGCGGGCTTCAGGTGATGATCGCATGAAACACTGACGGCCGTGGGTCGCGAGATCACGCCGGCGATATCCTCGCCAGCGCGCAGGCCCATGACGGCAGCTTCCAGCAGGGAGTTGCTGGCAAGCCGATTAGCACCGTGGAGGCCGGTAGATGCGGCTTCGCCAACGACCCAGAGGCCGGCCACGGAACTCCGCGCTCTGAGATCCGTTGCCACGCCACCCATATGATAATGGGCGGCCGGGCGCACGGGAATGAGGTCGCGGCCCGGATCGATCGCCGCGACCCGGCAGATTTGATGAATGGTCGGGAAGCGTGAGGCAAAACGGCTCCCCAGCGCCTGTCGGGCATCGAGATAGACACGCCGGCCTTGCGACAGTTCGGCGCTGATTGCCCGCGCAACGACATCGCGCGGGGCAAGTTCGGCGCCCGCTACATCCGCCATGAAGCGATCGCCGCGATCATTGACGAGCAATGCCCCCTCGCCCCGCACCGCCTCGCTGATCAGCGCCAGCGGCCGGCGCGCGGAATCGAGACCCGTCGGATGGAATTGCACGAACTCCATGTCGGCCAGCATCGCTCCTGCCCGTGCCGCCAGCGCTATTCCCTGGCCGACGTTCAAAACGGGGTTTGTCGTTGCGTCGTAAAGGCCGCCGAGGCCACCGGTCGCGAGAACAACCTTGGAGGTCCGGATCACTGCGCTGTTTCCGCCGACAGACAGGAGTAGGCCAGCCACGGCCTCGTCGCCCATCAGGATTGCCCGCGCTTCCGCCCCTTCCAGTATCTTGATCGAGGGGGTAGTGGAAACGGCGCGCACGAGGGCGTTTACGATCGCGGCGCCCGATCCGTCGCCCGCGGAATGAACGATCCGGCGGCGTGAGTGGGCGGCTTCGAGCCCCAGCGCCCGCTGCCCGTTCGCGGCGCGATCGAAGTCCACGCCTTCCCGCTCCAGCGCCGCAATCACAGCCGGCCCCTCGGCAACAATGGCGGCTGCCGCCTGCGCATCGCAGAGGCCGTCGCCCGCCGCGAGCGTATCTGCCAGATGCAGACCGGTGCTGTCATCGGCACCAAGCGCCGCGGCGATGCCACCCTGCGCCCACGCGCTCGAGCTTTCGGCGCCGAGTGCTGCGCGGGTCACGATAACGACGGGCTGCGGCGCCAGCGTCAACGCGGTCATCAGCCCCGCCAGGCCGCTGCCGACAATCACTACATGGTCGGCAAACTCGCCAAGGGTGACGGTCATATCGCCAGCATCCGCTCGACGGCCCGACGCGCGGCGACCGCGACAGCGGGATCAACCGTGACTTCGTGCCGGTTCTCTTCCAGCGCCGTGCGGATGTTCGAAAGCGTAATACGCTTCATGTGAGGGCAGAGATTGCAGGGACGGATGAATTCGACATCTGGATGGTGAACGGCGACGTTGTCGCTCATCGAGCATTCGGTCAGGAGCACCACGCGTGCCGGCTTCCTGTTGGCGACGTAGTCGGACATCACAGCGGTCGAGCCGGCGAAATCGGCTTCCGCTACGACATCCGGCGGACACTCGGGATGCGCAAGCACCAGCACGCCGGGATGGTTCTCACGCAGCTGGCGAACGTCGGCGGCGGTGAAGAGTTCATGCACTTCGCAGTGGCCGTGCCATGCGAGAATCTCGACGTTGGTTTCCCGGGCGACGTTGCGCGCGAGATATTCGTCCGGGATCATCAGCACCCGTGGCACGCCGAGCGACTCGACAACCTGCTTGGCGTTGCCTGACGTGCAGCAGATGTCGGATGCAGCCTTCACGGCTGCCGAGGTGTTGACGTAGGTAATGATAGGCACACCGGGATGGGTCTGGCGCAAAAGCGCGACATCATCCGGCGTGATCGAATCCGCCAGCGAACAGCCTGCCCCCATGTCGGGTATGAGAACCGTCTTGCCGGGATTGAGAAGCTTTGCCGTCTCGGCCATGAAATGCACGCCGGCAAGGACGATCACATCCGCATCGACCTCGATTGCCTTACGCGCCAGAGCCAGACTGTCGCCGACGATATCGGCCACCCCATGGAAGATTTCCGGTGTCTGGTAGTTGTGAGCGAGGATGACGGCGTTGCGCTCGCGCTTCAGCCGGAGGATCGCATTCACATCTTCCTCGAAGGACATCCACTCCGCCTTCGGAATGACGCGGCTGACCCGCTCGTAGAGCGAGGATGCGGAAACGGGATGGTTCATGGCCGACTCCTATTTATACTCGATTTGAGTATATTATCGGCAAATAGATATTCTCGTTATGAGCATATGTCAATTGCGGGAGAGCGGCAATTTCGATCCGGCCAGAGCGCGTTCCTCGAGAACCGCGCGACGATAGCGAAACAGCTTGGCGGGTCGCCCGCCGGTCTCGCTTTCGGTTTCGCCGGTTTCCTCGACCAGCTCCTGCAACTCGACCAGGCGGCGAAAGTTCTGCTTGTGCAGCGTCAGGCCGGCAAGGGCTTCGACGGTCCGTTGCAGCTGCAGCAGCGTGAAGCTATCCGGCATCAACTCGAAGACGACGGGGCGGTACTTGATCTTGGCGCGCAATCTCGCAATGCCGGTGGCGAGAATGCGCCGGTGATCGGCAAACATTGCCCGGCCGGGGTTGAGCGCGGGCGTCGCTCCGGCCTCGGCCACAATTCCCGCCTCATAAAGCAGCTCGTAGCGTTGCAGCACGAGATCCTCGTTCCAGCCGGCCTCGCCGAACCCGAATGCAAAGGCGGCGCGGCGCAGGCGTCCGTCGCGCCGTGTCGGATCATTTTGCGCCCACGCCTCTAGGCGCGCTGAAAGCTCCTCCAGGATCGCCGGTGCGCCGGCGCGCCGGTCTTCCCATGGAAAATATTCGTACCAGCCATGCCAGCCCGGCCGGCCGGCGCCTGGGGCAGCCTGTTCGCGCACGAGGCCGAGGTAGCTGATCGAAATCGTCCGCCCGCCGAGGATCTCGTTGTTCCGATCACGGTCGGCGAATGTATAGAGCTGCTCGAGGTAGCCGACAGGATGGGCCGTCTGCTCCTGCACCCATTCTCTGAGCCCGCTCTGGAGCGTGCGGTGCCCCATCTCGAACGGACCCGACGGCAGGGCGTCACCCGAACGGATGGTCATGACCCGTGGCTCGCCGCCAGTGACGGCGGCCAGTACTGCAATCAATTCGGCGTGTGCAAATCCAATCGTCAAGGAAGCTGCGAATCCTGTTTGTGTCGAACAGACAATCTCTGACACAGGCGGCGGCCACGCAAAAGTGTGGCCGTGCACCAACCAACTGACTTCAGGCGATTCCCGACGATCTACCGCAGGAACTGGCGGAAACGGCGCAAAGAAAAATGGAAGAAAATGGCGCCGATGCCGAGTAGCGCCGCCAGCTGCGGCCACACGACACTGAAGCCTGCTGCCCGAAACAGGACCGCCTGCGACAGGATGACGAAATGCGTGTTCGGCGCCGCGAGCATGATATGCTGGATAATCGCAGGCATGCTCTCGCGCGGCGTCGTCCCGCCGGAAAGCATCTGCAGCGGGATCAGCACGAGCATCAGCAACAGGCCGAATTGCGGCATTGAGCCCGCCACTGTTGCCAGGAAGATCCCCATGCAGGTCATGGCAAACACATCAAGGATCGTGCCGATCGCAAAGAGCGTGAACGACCCTTCGATCGGCACCTCCAGCAGCCCCTGAATGACGACAATCAGCGAAAAGAGCGAGGCGCCGACCACCACCAGGCCCATCGACCAGATCTTGCTCAGCATGATCTCAAGCGGCGTTACCGGCATGACGAGCAAATGCTCGATCGTTCCATGTTCCCGTTCGCGGATGAGTGCTGCCCCGGTCAGGATGATCGACAGCATCGTGATCGACGAGATCAGGTTGTTGATCGAACTGAACCAGCCCTTGTCGAGCTGCGGATTGAACCGTGCCCGCAGGGCGAGATCGACTGGTACGGGGGTCTCCCCGCGATAGCGGTTGACGAACTCGTTGACCTCGCCAGCGACGATCGACTGCACATAGCCGCTGCCGGTGAACGCCTGGGAGATGCGCGTCGCATCGACATTCAACTGGATCGAAGGGGATCGACCGGCGAGCACGTCACGCTGGAAATTCGGTGGAATGTCGAGCGCGAACGTATCGAGGCCTGCATCCATCCGCTTGTCCACCTCGGATAGCGTGATCAGGCGGGGGACGACGAAATAGGGCGGATAGAATGCGGTGATGATGCGCGAGGAAATCGGCGACTGGTCCTCGTCGACGATCGAGATCGCGGCGCGGTTGAGCGTTTCCGGTGCCGATTTCGAGGATGTGTAGATCGAAAGCGTGAAGGCGTAGACGATGAGGATGAGGAGCATGGGATCGCGCACCAGCCCCCAAAGCTCCTTCACTCCAAGCCGGTAAACGCTGGATAACCTCATCGTCAATCCGCCTGTTTCTTCAAGAGAAGCGCGCCCAGCGTGAGCAGCACCGGTATGGCGATAATCAAGGGAATGAATGATCCGGCGAGATCGCTGAAATCGAGCGCCTTTGAGAAGGTGCCGCGCGAGATCGTCACGAAGTAGGAAGCCGGGTAGATCTTGCCAATGATCGCGCCAGCACCTTCAAGCGCCGAGACGGGATCGATCAATCCGGAATATTGCACCGCCGGGATCATAGTGATCAGCGCCGTTCCGAAGATGGCGGCGATCTGGCTCGCCATGAAGGCGGAGATGACAAGGCCGATACTTGTCGTCACCGTCACGTAAAGCAGGGCCGCCAGCGTGTAGGTCAATAGGCTGCCGGTAAACGGGACGCGGAAGATGAATACCGCAAAGGCCGTCAGCATGACGAAATTCAGCATGGCCAATGCAATGTAGGGAAGCTGCTTGCCGAACAAGAATTCGACGCGGGTCACCGGCGTCACGTAGAAATTGATGATCGAACCGAGCTCTTTTTCCCGCACCACGCTCAGTGCCGCGAGCATGGCGGGAATGATCAGCAGAAGCAGCGGAATGACACCGGGCACCATCGCCACCAGGCTCTGGACATCGGGATTATACCTGTAGCGGATATCGAGTTGGAAATTGCCGCTAGCGGCTGCGGAGCCCTGAATTTGCTGGGCCTTCTTCGCCAGCCATTCCGAATGCATCCCCTGCACGTAGCCGCGCACGGTCTCCGCCCGGCTCGGCATTGCGCCATCGATCCACGCACCAACCTCGACGCTGCGACCGCGTGAGACGTCCCGACCGAAGCCCGGCGGAATCTCGATGGCAAGCGCCAGTTCTCCTGCGCGCATGCGCCGATCCATATCGGTGTAGTCGAGGATCGGCGATTTCTCCTCGAAGTATCGCGATCCCGAGATCTGCGTCACATAGTCCTGGCTGATCGAGGTGTCGTCGCGATCCAGGACGGCAAAGGAGAGATTCTCCACATCCATGTTGATGCCGTAACCGATGACGAACATCAGGATGACGCTGCCGACGATGGCCAGGGTGGCGCGGATGGGGTCGCGCTGCAGTTCCAGCGCTTCACGCCTCGTATAGGCGAACATTCTGCGGAAATCGAAGAACTGCCTGCGACGGCTGCCGGGCGAAGCAATTTCGGTGCTGTCAGCGACGGTGAGATCAGGTGGCGCGGCATCCTTCGTTCCGATGGCATCCTCGAGATAGGCGACGAACGCCTCCTCTAGCGTTGCCGCCGACCGCTTTTCGACGATCGCCGCGGGCGTGTCGCTGATCAGCACCTTGCCGGCATGCATCAGCGATATGCGATCGCAGAGCGCTGCCTCGTTCATGAAGTGTGTGGAGACGAAGATCGTTACATTGTCCTTGCGCGACAGGTCCGAGAGGATCTGCCAGAAATTGTCGCGCGCCACCGGGTCGACACCCGATGTCGGCTCGTCGAGGATCAGGATATCTGGCGAGTGGATCATCGCTACCGCGAGCGACAGGCGCTGGCGAATGCCGAGCGGCAGCGCGTCGGGCAAGGCCTCCATCACGTCCGCGAGATCGAAACGCCGCATGGTCTCATCAATGCGCGCCGGGATGACGGCCGGATCCATGCTGAAAAGCCGGGCATGGAGATCGAGGTTCTGCCGCACCGTCAGCTCGGTATAAAGCGAGAAAGCCTGCGACATATACCCGACGCGACGGCGCACCTCGAGATCGTTCGGATCGACCTCGTGGCCAAATATGCGCGCCTTGCCCTCGCTCGCGGGCAGAAGGCCGGTCAGCATCTTCATTGTCGTCGTCTTGCCGCAGCCGTTCGACCCCAGGAAGCCGAAGATTTCGCCGCGCTCGATGCGGAAGCTGACATCGTCGACGGCCGTGTAGCTGCCGAAACGCATGGTCAGATGCTCGGCCTCGATGGCAATTTCCGCCCGGTCGCCGACCGATCGCGGCGGCATGATCACCTCGGTATGCCCCTGGCGTTTCTCCTGCGGAAGCAAGGCGACAAAGGCCGCGTCGAGATTGGTTGTCGCCGTCTTTGTCAGCAGTTCCGCAGGCGTACCCGTCGCCAGGATTTTCCCCGCATCCATCGCCACCAGCCAGTCGAAGCGGGCGGCTTCCTCCATGTAGGCCGTCGCGACGATGACGCTCATGCCGGGCCGGCTGAGCCGGATATTGTCGATCAGCTCCCAGAACTGTCGGCGAGAGAGCGGATCGACACCTGTCGTCGGCTCGTCGAGGATCAGCAGATCCGGATCGTGGATCAGTGCGCAGCACAGGCTGAGCTTCTGCTTCATGCCGCCGGAGAGTTTTCCCGCTGGTCTGTCCGCAAAATCACTGAGGCCGGTTCCCTTGAGCAATCCGGCAATGCGCCGCTCGCGCTCCTCCCTGCCCTGCCCGAACAGCCGGCCGAAAAAGTCGACGTTTTCGAAGACAGAGAGGGTGGGATAGAGGTTCTTGCCAAGACCTTGCGGCATATAGGCGATGCGCGGCGAGGTAGTGCGCCGGTGCGTGGCATCGGCGATGTCGCCACCCAGCACCTCGACGTGTCCCTTCTGGACTACGCGGGCACCTGCAATCATCGACAGGAGGCTCGACTTGCCAACGCCATCCGGGCCGATGAAGCCCACCATGCGATCGGCTGGTATTTCGAGATTGATCGCGTCGAGCGCCTGAACCTTGCCATAGGCCAGGCCGACCCCGTCCAGGCGGGCCACGAAACCCGCCTGCTTGATCGCTACAGGCGGCGTGGCACTCATTGGACCACCGGTCCGGCGATATGGGCCGGCCATTCGGCCTTGGGATCAAGCTGCACGTAGGCCATGCCCGGCAGCCCCGTCTTCACCAGCTGGATGTATTTCCGCAGCAGTTCCGCGGGGATCCTCGCCTTCACGCGAAACATCAGCTTCTGGCGCTCTTCAGCTGTTTCCACGGTCTTCGGCGTGAACTGAGCGACATCGGCAACGAAGGTGGCCTTGGCAGGGATGATGTATTTGGGTGCGGCGTCGAGAACGAGCCGAACGTCCGCCCCCAGCGGAACCCTGCCGGCCTGGTCCGTCGGCAGGAAGAACGTCATATAGACATCGCTGAGATCGACAAGGTTCAGGACGCGCCCGCCGGCCGCCAGGACTTCGCCCGGCTGCGCCACACGGTACTGCACCCGCCCGTCGCGGGGCGATGTGAGCACGCTATCGGTAATGTCGGCGGCAATGCTTTCAATGGCAGCCTTTGCGGCGTCGACGGCAGCCTCGGCATCGACCACCTGGGCCTTGGAAGCAGTAATGGCTGCGTCAGCAGCGGCAAGTTGTGCCTGTGCGGCCGCCACGGCTGCCTGTGCACCGCGCTCGGCGGCACGATCGTCATCCAGCGTCTGCTGTGCGATCGTATTGTTTTTTTGAAGCTGCTCGGATCGGGCCAGCTTGATCTCTGCGGCATGAGCCTCTGCCTGCCGCTGCTCGACCAATGCTGCCGCTGCTTCCTGTTCCGCCTGGCGCTGCTTCACCAGACTGTTCGCGGTATCGACGCCGATGGATGCACGGCGAAGCTGCGCCTCGGCCTGGCGGCGCTGGGCCTCGAGTTGTTCGGTATCCATCCGCGCGAGGACCTGCCCAGCCGTGACAAAGTCGCCCTCATTGACCACGATTTCACGAATTCGACCCGCCGTCTTGGTGGAGATGTCGATCTCGGTCGCCTCGATGCGTCCGTTCCCGGCGGCAATGCCATCCGGGAGGCCGCTATTGGCGAATTTCTGCCACGTGTAATACCCGGCAACTGCCACGACAGCGAGTACGACGATCCAAAGCCATTTCCGAGCAATCATGAGCGCCCCTATTCGACAAAGACACAAAAGACGATCTGCGGTTGATTTCGAAACTAGCAGAATAAACGGTTCGCACAATTCTGCTTCAGCTGAATGTCAGCTGGATCAGGCACATCCTCGGGGCGAACAAAATTGGAGGAGAACAATTGATCCGTTCAAATATCTTCGATAGGTTGTCTGATGGCATAATAGTCGCGCCACAACCGGCGTTGAAAGGATTAAGACAATGAAAGATGGGCCTCACCTGGTGGACGTGCACGTCGGCAAGACGATTCGCATCAAGCGCTTGATGCGCAAGGTCTCTCAAACCGAGCTTGGCGATCGCGTCGGCGTTACCTTCCAGCAGATCCAGAAGTACGAAAAAGGCTCGAACCGCGTTTCGGCGAGCATGCTCGTCGAGATCGCAGGCGCCCTGGATGTTGACGTCCGCTCGTTCTTCGAGGATCTGTCGGCTCCCGGCACGGCAAACGACAATCCTACGCCGAGCGAAGAGTTCGTTGTTTCTCGCGATGGCGTTCTCTTGAACGCTGCCTTCCTGTCGATCAAGAACGAACAGATCCGTAAAAAGATCGTCAAGCTCGTTCAGGCCATCGCCGGCATGGAGCAGACCGAGGAAAGCGAAGCCGCCGAATAACGCGGCTTCTCCTCACCGGCGAAATCTTCCGTTCTAGTGGCAGTCGAGAAGGACCAGGTTTTTGCTGGCATCCTTGAGGGCAATCTTTGTCTTCGTTCCGATCAGCTTCTCGAGATTGACGTCGAGTTCTCGTTCGGGATCGATGCCATCCCAATCGATGACGACCTGTAGCAGAGCCATGTTGGCAAGGTGCGCCAGATTGCGCAGCTTGAGCTTTTCGGCTTCGTCCTTGGCAGCCGATAGCAAGCGGAATATCCGCGCATACTCGCTGCCTGTGCCTTCGTCATTCGTGTGAACATTCATGATAGCCGCCTTCCCCGATGCCATGAGGGCTCCAGTCCTGATGTCATCATTCATCGAGAGCGTTATTCGAGCGTTACAGGCGTGACCGCGCCCGTGACTTCCGCCCTCAACGTCTCCCAATGGGAGGTTGCGGCAAAGCCCCAGCTGCGTTCCTTCTCGCCCAGTTCCGCATCCTGCAGGTAACGCAGAACGTACTCGGCATCCGCGCGCTTGCGCTCGACCTTATTCGAACGAATGAGACGCAGTATCTCGCGGCCGCGCCCCTCGCCCGTAAAGCTGCAGGCGTCGATAGCCTTTGGATAGGTCCGCTCGGAGAAGTGCAAGGCACGACCGGCAAGCACTAGCATCTTGGCCTCGCCTGCGGACAGGGCGCCGTCACGATGCAGCCGTTCGATGGTGGGCAGATAATCGACCCACGGAATGGACAGCGGCAGCCAGCCGAGCTCTTCGGGCGCGTGGACCAGCGCCACTGCCTCGTCGTCGATCAATCGCCCGTCCGCATAGTCCTCATAGATCGTGCCCAGCCCGACCATGCCGAAGGCGGAACACTCGGCGGCGCGCAAGGCGCCCATGCTGGCGCCCCCGGCCACGATGACATTATTCTGCAGGGCGTAGAGGATTTCCTTGTGCCAAACGGAGGGCACTTCACCGAAATAGCCGTCAACAATGCCGATCGCACGGGCGCCGTCCTGTACGGCCTGCAGGATGTCGCCACGCGCCGCGGGCCCTCGGAATTCGATCGACGGGTGGGCTGCGCGCAGTTTGGACATATCGGCTCCGAAGCTCGGGCCTGCGAAGATCACTTTCATTGCTGGACTCCCTGCATGGCTCCAACGGCGCGCAGGCCGAGCTGGATGAACTCGCCGCTCACGTCCACCTCAAGGCCCGGAACGATCATCCGCACGACAGTTACGGGCAGCCGTGGGTGCTCCAGGGGTACTGCCACGACCTGCTCGATCCCGCGTGCCTGCAGGCGCTCGAGAATGTGATGGATGTTTTCCTGAATGCTGCGTGACGTCGGCTCGAAATCGAACCGGGGCGCAACCGGCTTCTCATCGCACAGGCTGATCAGCTGCTGCATCGGACCGTCGGCGTCGAGCCTCTGGTAAAGGCGAGGCGAAAAGTCATCGCGGCTGCCGGCAATCGCCGTCAATCGGCTCTGCGCCGCTTCGGTGATGGCCCGGAGCGCCGCCCGGATGGGGTCGGGATGGCAGCCGCAACCGCCGCAAACCTGTGTCCAGCGCGCGTCGACGCGATCGCCAAGATTGTCAGGAATGATGACCGCGAGGTAGCTGGGAACACCGATATCGGTCGTCATGTCGATCAGGAGGATCCGCATACCGGCTCGTGTGATGCGATCGACGACGATGTCGAGCACCGGATCGCCGAACGCCGCGGGATCGATCCGCGATCCACGCAGGTGTTCGTGGGGTCGAAGCTGAGTCAAAGCCCAGGCGTCTCGCTCGACGAGCTCACACAGGCCATGAAGCACGGCTTCGGCCGGCCGGTTCCCCGAGGCAAGACCGTCGCTGGATTGCTCGAACCCGGAAGGGCGCGTGCCGCGGTGATCGAGACCAACCAGCGACCAAGGCACGAAGACGGGGCGGTTGGAAACGATGTCGAGCCCTTCGCACCACTCAAGCGGCGCATCGCCAATATCGGATGGAACACACCGCGCGACTGAATCGAGATCGATCATCGGCGCGCGTTCGGCCTTCATGCTGGCCAAGGTGGCCACGATCAGCTCGTCCGGACGGATTTCGGCAACGCGGGTCTCGACCGCCTCCATGGCGGCGGAGGTCATCGCGGCTTCCTCGTCGATGCCCTTTCCCTGGAACACTGAGAGCGTGTAGCTATTCGGCCGCGTTGCAAAGGCGACCGGAATGTCGAGCAGGTCGAGGGCCGTCAAAAGGCCGACCCGCGTTATTCCCAACTCGGCAAAATGCGGCTTGATCGCCGCGAATGTCTGTCCAGGCGTCAAAGAGCGATCGTTATAGGCATTGATTCCGGTCGCTGATTGGCTGAGGTCCCCCGCCAAGCGCTCAAGTGCGATCTGGACAGACATTCGCTTGAACCTCAACGGAACTTCAGGGCGTGAACGATGCTGGCCGTTGCGTTCGTGTCGAACTGAACGGAATCCTGCTTCAGAACAGCCTGTGCGGCGGCGGAAAGACGAACTGCAGACGAAGCCGGCTTGATTTCGGTGGTGGTCATCTCTTGTCTCCTACGGAAAGCAGCATTTTTGCTGCGGGCAGGGACAAGATGCATAGGCGGCGTTATTCCGGCGTGACTGAGATCAGCGCCTGGAGAGAGTGTTGGCGGCCTAGGTGTAACAGTTCAGGACAGTCCGGCCATTCGAAGCCCGTCGATCAATTGGCGGGTGTCCTCGGGATTGCGATCTGGCACGAACCGCCAGACATCGTCCGTGCGAAAATCGGGGAAATTTTCGAGCACGATCGAGGCGTAATGCGCCGCCGATTTCAGGTCGCCGTTCTTGGCATGGGCGGCGGCCAACAGCCGGGAGGTTGCCGGCCGATGCTTGACGCGGTCGAGCACCTCGATTGCCTTCGGGTAGTTTTCCTGCACGAAATGAATGCCGCCGAGGTTCCAGTAGTAATAGTCCGGTGGCAGCGGATTGAGCTTGAGTGCCGCCAGGCTGAGGTCCAGCGCCCGATCGCTCTGGCCGTCGTGAAGCAGGGCATCGGCATGATCGGCCAGAATATCGGCATCGTTCGGATTGAGCATCTGCGCTTCGGCGAAGAAGTCGAGGCTATCGGCGAAGCGGCGGCGATAAAGGGCGACGAAGCCCAGTTCGCGCATCGCTCGGCCACTGTTCGGATCACTCTCCCGAGCGAGCCACGCGGATCGATCGGCCTCTTCCAGCAGGTCCGTGTCCTTCATGCCGCGAACCAGCCACTCCATGCCCAGCACGCGAGCCATTCCCGCATGTGCCGAGGAGAACCTGTCATGGCGGGCAAGCGAGGATTTGAACCACTTCCGGGCTTGCCTCAGATGCTGCAGGTCGGTCTTCGAAACGAGCCGTTTGCCCTCCAGATAGAGACGATAGGCTGACGGATTGGTGTCGCTCATCATATCGCTGAGCTCGCGCCGCTCGATCGTATCGGCGAGTGTCATGGCGATACGTCGCGCGAGCTGGCTGAACGATTGAGTCACCTTGTTCATGGCCAGCGGCAGCTCGATCGCCCAAAGGACCTCAGCCGTCGAGGTTTTCGTCAACCGGCAGCTCGCGAAGATATCGTCGTCGCGGCCGTGGATCGTCACGTAGACCGTATAATCGAAGCGAAGTTCCTGCGGCGTCGGTTGCATGGCGCCGTCGGCAAGGCTGCGGTGCAGGATCTCGACGCTTGTGTGGGCGGCGATCACCTTGAATCCGCGCTGTTGGCTCAAGCTGATCGTGACATCTTCAAGCAGCGCGCGGCCGACGCGGTTGAGCAACGGATCGGACAAAATTGTCTCTGGCGGGAGAATGAGAACGCGCGGCTGCCCAACCGGATCACCGGGCTGGTGCCCGACAACCGGCGCCTGGGCTGCAAAGGCGGCCGGGGCGATGATGCCGAGTTCCCGCGCGACGGCCTGCGTCGCTGCATCGGGTTCCGTGTCATACTCGGTCTTCAGCTCATTGCGGCAGCGGAAATAGGCCTGTCGTGCCGACACGCCATCACCCGCCGCTGCGTGGGCGCGCATCAGGGCGCGGCAGGCGACCTCGTGGGAAGGGTCGCTCTTTACAAGCAGCTCCGCAAGCATCACGACATCTGCCAGGGTCCGCTTCTGCGGCATCTCAAGCAGCGTGACGATGTGGGCGTCGCGGCGCTCGGCCACGCGTCGACGCTCCATGGTGATCCATTCGTCCGCTTCCATCGTGGGCGCGCGGAAGCTCTCTAGGAAATCTCCCTGAAGCAGGCTCCAGTCGCCCCGCTCAAGTGGCGCCGGGGCGTCGCACAGCAGCTGTACGTCGACGGGCCAACTCTCCACCTCAAAGGCAAGGTGAGTATTGGTCGCCCTGACAAGACGCGGCAGCTCTTCAGGTACGCTGCGATCCAGGCGGGTCAACAGTTGCCGGAGACTGCCGGCGCGTTGCTTCGACACGTCCGATTGCCACAAAATGCCGCGAAGTGTTTCTCGATCCATGCTGTGATCGGGAGAAGCAACAAGCAATGCCAGCAGCGGATAGGCTTTCTCGGGCAAGGGAATTTCCTGGCCGTGCGCGAAAAGCGCGGGCCTTCCAAGCAACCGAAGAAGACGGCTCTGCTGATCTGCCGGTGTCACTGACAACTCGCTATTGGCTAATCCAAAGCGACTATAGAGACAAACCAGATCAACGCAAAACGATTATGGAGAATCGGTTGAAATTTTCAACCGCTGAGTGCCCTTTGGTCGTGCACGCAAGCCATCACGTACCAGGATAGGACATTCTTCCACCGCCGGCCGGACGGTGAAAAAAGGTAACGCCGGCCTTTCGACCGGCGTTATCAGACATTGCGAAGCGATTCTTAGGCAGCAGCCGAAGCGGAGCCGGCCAGCGGCACTTCCGCGATCGTCTTCAGAACGCGCGAAGCGATCTGGTAAGGGCAGCCCTGCGAGTTCGGGCGGCGATCTTCCAGATAGCCCTTGTAGTCGTTCTTGATGAACGAGTGCGGGACGCGGATCGATGCACCACGATCGGCAACGCCGTAGGAGAACTTGTTCCACGGAGCCGTCTCGTGCTTGCCGGTCAGGCGCTTGTCGTTGTCAGGGCCGTAAACAGCGATGTGGTCGAGCAGGTTCTTGTCGAACTGCGCCATCAGGGCTTCGAAATATTCCTTGCCGCCGACTTCGCGCATGTACTTGGTCGAGAAGTTGCAGTGCATGCCCGAACCGTTCCAGTCGGTGTCGCCGAGCGGCTTGCAGTGATACTCGATGTCGATGCCGTACTTTTCGGTCAGGCGCTGCAGCAGGTAGCGAGCCATCCAGATTTCGTCGGCTGCCTTCTTGGAGCCCTTGCCGAAGATCTGGAATTCCCACTGGCCCTTGGCCACTTCGGCGTTGATGCCTTCGTGGTTGATGCCGGCAGCGAGGCACAGGTCGAGGTGTTCTTCGACGATTTCGCGAGCGACGTCGCCAACGTTGGAGTAGCCAACGCCGGTGTAGTACGGGCCCTGCGGAGCCGGGTAGCCCTGCTCAGGGAAGCCGAGCGGACGGCCGTTCTGGTAGAAGAAGTATTCCTGCTCGAAGCCGAACCAGGTGCCTTCGTCATCCAGGATGGTGGCGCGCGCGTTGGACGGATGCGGGGTGACGCCATCGGGCATCATGACTTCGCACATGACGAGTACGCCGTTGGTACGAGCCGGGTCCGGATAAACCGCGACGGGCTTCAGTACGCAATCAGAGCTGCGGCCTTCGGCCTGCATCGTGGACGAACCATCGAAGCCCCAGAGCGGGAGCTGCTCGAGCGTCGGGAATTCAGCAAATTCCTTGACCTGCGTCTTGCCACGAAGGTTCGGTACCGGGGTGTATCCATCGAGCCAGATGTACTCGAGCTTATACTTGGTCATTTGCGAGTCTCTCAAAACAAAAGGTGTCAGCAAATCCCGGCGGATGTGGAGGCCGAAACTTCCTCATCCGCCGGGGGATGCGTATTGATATGCATATCGCGTGCCAGTTCGAAAATGCCATCGTTGCGGCTTGTCCCGCATAGGAGGTTTCTGTCACAATCCGGGTGAAGGGCGCCCGCAGTGCGGGGCACTGAAGTCATAGCGGACTCAAGCAGTTACACACCATCATTCGGGAGAATGCCGCAGCGCGGATCGGACGGTCGAGAAGCGGATAAGGGCCGGCGAATTTTTTCTCACCTTTGGCAAAAAGATCAAATATTAGGCACCTGATCAATCTTTGGACGTGAGTAAAATCTGATATAAACGTAATCATCCGTGCCCTGCCTATTATTCCAACAAATATTGCACTTTTTTCAATCAAATCGCGCAATCTCTGTGCAGCTGTGCTATTGTGCCCTCAACGTTCAAATGCGGGTCTCACAAGGAGGCATGACATGATTACTGGTGTGCATCACGAGTCTGCGACGATATACGCGTTCCCCGGCAAGCGCTTCGCTGCTGCCAGCACGCGGCAAATGACTGATATCGCAGAAGATATTGGCCCCTGCGTTTATGACAGCTGCTGGTATCACGAAGATGCAATGAAAGAGGCCGAAACGCCTACGAAGCCGAAATTCGTGCCTCGCGTGGTGGATTGATTCTGTTTCGGCCTTGGCTTGGCCAAAGCACTCTCGAGGCGCGGTCGCATGTCGCGATCTCGATCAGTGAGGACGAAATCGTGGCCGGATCGGCATTCGTCCTCACAATCCCTCCGTTAGATCTCCGATTTGCCCATGACGTCCTTCCCCGCTCCAAGTGCGGGGCTGCAAGCATGGAGCGGCGCTACAGCCGTCAGTGAAATTCCCTTCGACCCCTGCTCCTAATCCGACGCGCCTTGCATACGAAGTCTGTGCAGGCCATGAGAGAGTCTCAAGAGCGGCACGGGTAAAGGCATGACACAGAAAGAGATCGCGATCATCGGCGGCGGGCCAGCGGGGCTCATGGCCGCCGAAGTGTTGTCGGCCGTTGGTCATGCGGTCACAGTCTACGAAGCGATGCCGACTGTTGCCCGCAAGTTCCTGCTGGCCGGAAAATCCGGGCTCAACATCACTCATTCCGAGGACTACGATCGCTTCGTCACGCGCTTCGGTGCCGCCAACCGGCGGCTTCGCGCTGCGTTGGATGGCTTCACGCCCGAAGACATCCGGCAGTGGGCCGACGGATTGGGAACACAAACGTTTGTCGGATCGTCAGGCCGCGTGTTTCCGATGGCTATGAAAGCCTCACCGTTGCTACGTGCTTGGCTCAGGAGACTTGAAGGCCAAGGCGTGAAGATCCTGACAAGGCACCGCTGGATCGGATTTTCGCAAGATGCCTTCGCGATCGAATCCGTTGACGGTCTTAAGACAATCCAGTGCGACGCCGCCTTGCTGGCGCTTGGCGGAGAAAGCTGGCCAAGGCTCGGCTCCGATGGTCAATGGATTCCCTGGCTCAAGGACAGGGCAATAGCCATCCACGATTTTCGGCCGGCCAATTGTGGCTTTGATGTCGAATGGAGCGCGTTTTTCCGCGACCGATTTGCCGGCCAGCCGGTCAAATCGGTGACGGCGCGATCAGCCGCTGGTACGTATCCCGGCGAGTTTGTGATCAGCCGGCACGGTATCGAAGGCAGCCTGATCTACGCACATTCCGCAGCGCTGCGCGATGGGCTGGCCGCCGGCCAAGCTATGTGCTTGGAAATCGATCTGATGCCCGGTCGAGCGATCGATCGGATCGAACGCGATCTTGCTCGCCTCGATCCGAAGATGAGCTTTGCCAACCGCCTTCGTAAGGGCTCAGGCCTCGATGGCGTCAAGGCAAACCTGCTCCGCGAACTCGGCAGCGCTGAGGACCTGCAAAGCCCGCAGCGGCTGGCTCAGCTGATCAAGGCGTTGCGGATCCCTGTTGCCAGACCGCGCCCGATCGCCGAGGCGATATCGTCGGCCGGTGGCGTGGCCTGGGAAGAGATCGACGCGCGCTACATGCTGACAGCCCTGCCCGGAACATTCGTTGCCGGCGAAATGATCGATTGGGAAGCGCCGACTGGCGGCTACCTCCTCACGGCATGCATGGCGACCGGTCGAGCGGCCGCGCATGGCATGGCAGACTGGCTAGCTGCCGATAGGGGTTCGGCAAGCTAGGGTCACCGCCGAACCTGGAAGGTATGCTCCTGCGCCGGGAAGCGGCCAGCACGGACATCGTCGGCATAGCTGGCGACAGCCTGTGAAACGAGCGGGCTGAGATCGGCGAAACGCTTGACGAAGCGCGGCTTGAAATCGTTGAAAAGCCCGAGCATGTCATCGGAGACGAGCACCTGACCGTCGCAGGCAGGCGACGCACCAATACCAATGGTCGGCACAGCGAGCGCGGCAGTGATCTCGCGCGCAAGCGGTTCGACGGTACCTTCCACGACGACGGCGAAGGCACCCGCTTCGGCGACGGCAACCGCGTCGCGGCGGATCTTGTCGGCTTCCTGCTCCGAGTGGCCGAGCGATCGGAACCCACCCGCCGTGTTGACCAGCTGCGGCATCAAGCCGACATGACCGCAAACGGGAATGCCCCGGGCCGTCAGGAAGGCTATGGTCTCGGCCATTTCTTCCCCACCCTCGAGCTTAACACCGTCGCACCCGCTCTCCTGCATGATGCGGACTGCGCTGCGAAACGCCTGCTCCTTCGATTCCTGATAGGTTCCAAACGGCAAGTCGACCATCACGCAGGCATGGGCTGCCCCACGCATGACGGCCTTTCCGTGTGCGATCATCATCTCGAGCGTGACGGCGACCGTCGTCTCCATCCCGTAAAGAACCATGCCAACGGAATCGCCGACCAGCAACAGATCGCAATGCGAATCGAGGAGGCGGGCAATCGGCGTCGTATAGGCGGTGAGGCAAACGACCTTTTCGCCGCCTTTCATCGCTCGGATCGTTGCCGTTGTCAGACGCTTCTCTTTGCCTTGCGCGCTCATTATGCTGCCCTCGTCTGGCTGGATGTCTTGAGCCCGATCACACGGTTGTCGAGGAGTCGCGTGGTCCCGACCCTTATGAAGAGCGCCACCAGCACCGGCCCTGATTGTAGAAATGCTATTGGCTTCAACGTTACCGGATCGCGCACGGCAACGACTTCGGCCACAGCCAGTGGCTCTGACGCGACGAACCGCATCAGCGCGGCTTCCAGCTCGGCTGGATTATCGCAGCCTTCCGCGTACAGGCGCTCGGCTTCATCAAGCGTCTTGGGCACGACGACCGCGGCGGCGCGCTCGCGCTCGCTGAGATAGACGTTGCGCGACGAACACGCGAGCCCATCGGCTTCGCGCACGGTGGCAACGGCGACTACCCTGACCGGCTGCGCCAGATCCTCGACCATCCGTTTGATGAGCGCGACCTGCTGATAATCCTTTTCCCCGAAATAGGCTGCCTGGGGCTGAACCAGATTGAAAAGCTTGGTGACGACGGTCGCCACGCCGGCGAAATGCCCGGGGCGCACGGCACCTTCCAGCTCGCTACCAATCTCCGGAACATCGACGACGGTTTGCATCGGTTGCGGATACATCTCCGTCACACCGGGTGCGAAGAGAACGTCGACCCCTGCCTCTTCCAGCATGGCGGCATCGCGCGCGAGGTCGCGCGGATATTTTGCTAGGTCCTCGTTCGCGCCGAACTGAAGTGGATTGACGAAGATGGAAACCACGGTCACGTCGTTCTCGGCAGAGGCGCGTGAAACCAGCGCCATGTGACCGACATGCAGGAAGCCCATCGTCGGCACGAAACCGACCGTTCGCCCATCACGCCGGAAGGCCGCAAGGCAATCGCGCAGCTCCGCCGTGGTCTTGATAATACGCATCGCACCTCCTCCTCGGCCCGTCGCCGGCACGGCCGGCGCAGGAAGGTGGCGGATAGAACTCGATTTGACGAAATGCGTCAACGCGAGCAAGGCGATAATATCGATTAAGCGATCCACGCGGTATGTATTATTTCGCGCATATAGATAATCCGCCCCGAATGCACATCGGGATCCTCCCCAAGCGCCCGGACTCTGCGGCATTCGCCAAAGACAGTTCGTTTCACACAACCTTGTGCATTTTTGTCCAAACTCTGCCCTAGTGATGTTAGAAGAAAGACGGCAATAGACGAATGCCCTTCACGGGTGCCCCGGCGATGTCCGACAACAGCGGAGGGATGGTGACCAATCCTTATGAGATTCTCGGTGTCCGGCGAGACGCGAGCGACGAACAGATCAAGGCCGCCTACCGGCGTCGGGCCAAATCAACGCATCCCGATTCCGGCGGCGACACGACGGCCTTCGGCCGTGTCCAGAAAGCCTATGAGCTCTTGCTGGATCCCGTTCGCCGGAAGGTCTTCGACGATACCGGCTACGATGTCGAGCTTGCCGACCCTGTCGACCTGCAGGCCCTCATCGTCATTGAAAAGCTGGTCAATGAACTCACGCTGGATGAGCGCGAGCCCGGTTCCTTCGACCCCCTGGCCCGCATGCGTTCCGATCTGTCGGAAGAAATGCGTAAGGCCCGGTTCAGCAAACGCGAGCTTGAGCGTCATTCGTCACGCATAGAGCACCATCTGGAGCGCCTGGAAAAAAGGCCGGCGACCGATATTCTCGGCTCGATGTTGCGCGCACGCGTCAAGGCTATCGCCACGGCCATCAGCGAGACCGAGGCGAAGATCAAGGCAAACGAGCGCGCCTGCGAGATGCTTTATGACTATAGCTACGAAGTCGACGTGCAGGAAAGCGACGCGGCGCTCCTAACAGAGGCCGACGCGACGCCATCAATTTCCGCAAAGCGTGAAGAGCGACCGCTCTGGGTTGTGCCGTCAGCCGCGCAGGAAGGCTGAAACGCAGGCGCCGCGATTACGCGGCGCGCTGTTCCGTACCCTGAATGGCGGCGAGTTTCCAATCGGCGCCCGGCTTGCGGACGAAGGTCCAGACCTCGGCCGTCTCGGTCGGGTGGCTGTTGTCACCGCTCACCACTCGCCCGCCTGCCCGCTCGACCAGTGCGTCGATCGACGAGTATCGCATCGCAAGCGTCGCATATTCAGAGCCGTCTTCGCGCCACGCTTCCGCAATGTCACCCTGCAAGAGCTTCACATCAGACACTTCGTTGCGCACACCATTGGTGGCGTTTTCGCCTAGTTCCTCGGCGAGATAGGACATCGCTTCCGGGGTCGTGAGGCGCCTCAGCGTAGCATAGTCCTCGCTGCCGTAGGCGGTCTGCACTTCGGTCAGAAGCTGCTCGAAATTGTCGAGATCGGTCTGTTTCAAACCAATTTCGTCATCCGCCTTGGCACTTTGCCGCGACTGACCGAGGCCGGCCGCAGAGCCGATCGACGGGATGTGGAAGGATGAGTTCGCGCTCGATGCCATGTTGTGTGCAGCGCCTTGCGACGCGGCGCCATAGGAGGGCTGTCGGCGATTGGCGAAGTAACGCATCGCAAACGAGATCGCCATGCCGATCAGGGCTACCTGCAAGAGCATCCCGAGGAAGCCGAAGCCGCCGCCGAAGCCGTGGCCAAGGAGCATGCCGAGCAATCCACCGGCAACGAGGCCGCCGATCATCGAGCGGCCAAAGCCACCAAACATGCCCGGGCGCTGGACCCCTGCGGGTTGCTGGTTAGCATAAGGCGCAGTCGTTTGCGGACGAGTCGTCATCGAACGATCGATCGGTGCCGCCGGAGCCGGGGCTGTTCTGGTAACAGGTGGCGCCTGGAAGGTGCGCGTCCCACGGCTACCGAAACCGAAGCTTCCAGCGCGCCGCGCATCAGCCTCCCCGATCGAGGCAAACACGGTAGCGCCCGTCAGGACGGCAATCGCCGCAACCTTGGCAAAACGCGAAACGGCACGGGGCATTCAATCTCTCCTCTGCAACCCACTATCGGATGTCGGGAGATATATAGGTGGCTTTTTCCGCGTTTGAAGCTTTTCGGCGGCAATTGGCTCACTGACAGACATCGACCCAGGTTGCATTGGTCAATTCCGCCAGTCGTTCGGTCGATATGCGTACGGCCGAATTGGTGGATCCTGCCGCCGGCACGACCACCTCGAAACGTCGCAGCGAGACATCGCAATAGACAGGCAGGGGCGTTGGAAGCCCGAATGGGCAGACGCCGCCGACAGGATGGCTGGTGACCTCGACCACTTCCTCGGCACCCAGCATGCGGCCCTTTGCGCCGAAGGTATCCTTGAATTTTCGGTTGTCGAGCCTTGCCAGACCGCCGGCGACGACGAGGATCGGCTCATCACCGACCCGCAGGCAGATCGTCTTCGCAATCTGCGCGGGATCGACACCATGGGCCTCCGCCGCCAGTGCCACTGTCGACGAACTCTCGGATGTTTCGATGATTTCGACGTCGGGAGCGGACGCCATGAAGAATGCGCGGACTGTTTCTATGCTCATGGAGCAAACGCTAGCGCAACAGCAGATAGAAATGAAGCCCAATTGTCATCGGTGATCGCTCCGCGCGGCCTGCCCTTGTGCGCTGGTTTCGATCAGCCTGACATCATTCTCCAGACAGAGTTGGCGAATGGAGGGAGTAACGCATTGGTCGGTGATGAAGGTGTTTACCTGCGAAAGCTGCGCGATCCGGACCGGAGCGGTGCGCTCGAACTTGGTGGAGTCGGCGACCAGCACAACATGCCGCGCATTGGCGATGATCGCTTGGGCGACCTTGACCTCACGAAAATCATAATCGAGCAGCGCGCCATCAGCATCGATTGCCGAAGCGCCGATGACGGCGTAGTCCACCTTGAACTGCCGGATGAAATCGACAGCCGCCTCACCCACGATCCCGCCATCGGAGCCGCGCACGACCCCGCCGGCGATGACGACTTCGATGGCCGGCAGAATTCTCAGCCTGTTGGCGACATTGATGTTGTTGGTGATCACCATCAATTCGTGGTGATTGATCAAGGCCTCTCCTACCGCCTCCGTCGTCGTGCCGATATTGATGAAGAGGGAGGCATTGTTGGGAATGAGACTGGCGGCAGCGACACCAATCTCTTGCTTCTCAGCCGCGGCAATCTGCCGTCGTGCCTCGTATTTCACATTTTCGGTCCCGCTCGGGAACGTGGCGCCGCCATGCACGCGCGTCAGGATCTGCGCATCGCAAAGATCGTTCAGGTCCTTGCGGATGGTTTGCGGAGTGACCGAAAAATGGGCCGCCAATTCCTCGACGAACACGCGCCCATTCGCCTTTGCCCTGTCGACTATTTCGGTTTGGCGATCGCTCAGGAACATCGGTGTCGGCTCTTTCACTTCGGTTTCGTTTTGCAGACAGACGCATCCTTAACAGAGCCGGAGATCGCACGCAAAGCGAAGCCTCAAGCAGCGAACCTGCACTTTGTCATTGACTTCAGGCATGCTTGAATATCCACCTTACGAGGCGACACCACCCCAAGTCATAGGACCTTCTTCATCGCAAGCAGGAAGCTTTTATGCCCAGTTTCGGAAAGATCTTTCACAGGCAGGTTTACCGCCGCCTGAAATATGCATTGACGCGGCCAGTCCCGCTTAAGAGCAGTCCACATTTTACCGGTCCCGTTGTCGTCGTCGGATCGGCGCCAGTCTCCCACAAGCCCGTCGGACTTGATGCCAGCTATGGCATAATCTCGATCAACGGTTCCCAAACCGTGATTGACCGATGGGGGATTGATGAACCCCACATTACCCTCATGCAGCCTCGCCAGATCGAGAGTGAGAATACAAACGCGATCGAGGTTCGCCGCGTTCTAAACGGCCTTAGAACCAAGCGCCTCTATGTCTTCCTCTGGAGAAAAGGCCTGCCGCAACTCAAAGAGGCTATCGCCAAATTCAACTACACCTTCGGCCATTTGGAGATCGTCGACCGATATGATCGCATTGCGCTGATCGATCGCGTCACGGGCGTTAAGTCTTTCGAGATCGACACGGAAGACAAATACTCCAACGGGATCATTGGCGTCATGTTTGCCCTTCACCAAGGTGCAACGGCGGTGATCATAACCGGCATCAATCCTGATTCCTCCGGGCACATCTACAACACGAAGGATTTGCCGCGCCTGCATATGAAGAAGGACAGGGAAATACTCGTTCTGCTTCGTCAAAAGGGATTCCCGATTTATACCGCCGATCCCGAGGTCTCTGCGTCGACTGGCATACCGATATGGCAGGGGCAGACCGCCTGACATCGCTGAACTCGTCATCGGAACCTCGACTGCGACGGCGAACTGAACTCAGCTGCTTGCCGAACGGCCCCACACGGAGGGTCGTTCGGTCGCCCAAGGCTTCACCCCCGGTGGCTGGCGATCAGATCGGCTGGAATTCGGGATCTATCTTGTCGGCAAAGGCCTTCCACTCGGCCGCATACTCCACGTTTTGCCAATCCTTGAACCACGGACCACCATTGGTGAAGTGAACCGCCTTCGGGTATCCGGATTCCGGTTTCTCGTTCCACCCTTCCAGCCAGTTCCACTCCAGTGGAACCTCGCCGATTTCGGAATCTTCCGCCCACTGCATGCGGTGTAGATATGCCCCACTCTCGCGATTGATAAGTTCAGGCGTAAGTTTCCGCGTAGACGGATGCTCGCAATTGAAAAGCATGAAAGAAGACCAGTTCTTGCGCGGATAGGTGGTCTGGACTTTCCCGTCCATCTTCAGACCCTCCTTCGGCGTATAATCGTGGTGCACGCACACGACCGCCTTTGTGTCGTCCCGGTATTTGAGGAGGCCGGCTACGTCGCCGAAAAAGAGGAAGTCGCAATCACAAAAAAGTGCCCAGCCTTTAAAACCGGCCAGCCAGGGAGTGAAAAAACGGGAATAGGTAAACTCGGTGGAGGCTAGCGGATCGATATCCCGCGTATAGGCGCCACGGTCGACCAAGTCTTGAAGCTTGATGGGAATAACGCGAGTGGGGATCGAGGTGTGTTTGTCAATGGAGGCTTTCGCCACGTCGTACGCTATAGGTTCTCGAGAATCCCAGCCAATATAAATATCCAGCTTATCCGGCATTTTATCCTCTTTCTTAAGGTGCACTCCAAAGTGGTATTCCGACTGCCTCAGCCACGCTAACATCTGCGGTGTAAAGGGGCCATCCGTTCTTTATCAATAACTGGAGGACATCAGCATCCGTTTCGGCGTGTTGGCGACGCAGGTTTGCATCGTTGTAGGTGTGGCCGGATGATGACGGGTCAATACCGGTGATGATGACCGCAGGCGCGTTGTTGGCCAGGGCATACAGCACACCCGTGATGCCGTTCGAAAATCGATCGTCTGCACGGAGCTCGAGATTTAGCTCACCGGTCACAGAGCGATGAAGCGCCATGCGCTCCATTCGCGACAACACATAGAGCTCATCGTATCCATATTCGAGCGGAACAAGAGCATCCTTGAGTTCGTCGAACGACCTGTTCCAAAGCGCAACAAACAAACGACCGGTAGACGAACCTTTGATCACGCGTCGCACGGAAACCGCGTTGGTGTTTACCCCTCCGATTTGCTTTGTCGCCATGAAAGTCACATCCGGCTTGGCCCTGCCCCATTTGGCGGACACAGCCTGCGAACCGTTGACAGTGATAACGACATAGCTGTCGTCAAAGCCCTCCGGCTTTGTTGATACCGGTGCAGAACCCACCACGACAACAGGGGTCGAAAAGTTCTGCGGATGCACTGGGGGAGTTGGTTTTCGCCAGTGAAATTTCAGGCGCCTGGCTAGTCCTTGTCCGATCTTCATCTAAGGCCTATATGTGCGAGTGGAAATCGAAGGTGAAAAGGCTCTACGGCTTAAGTTAGGCGACGCATTCCGAAAAGAGCACACATGCTTTTCAACTCGGTGCAATTTATTTTTGCTTTTCTACCAATTGTAATCACAGTTTACTATCTGTTGCACACCAGATCTGAGCAGTTATCGATCTGGTGGCTTGTCGCGGCATCTCTGTTCTTTTATTCCGCTTGGGATATCAGCTTTCTGCCGATCTTCCTGTTGAGCGTGGTTTCCAATTTTTGCTTCTCATTGGGTATCGAGCGCTGCCCGGAGCCGGCCAGAAGGGCCGTGCTCGCCCTTGGCATCATCTTCAATCTCGGTCTCCTGGCATACTTCAAATATGCCAACTTTGTCGTCTCTCAGGTTTCCCGGTTTTCCGGCACACACATCGACTGGGTGGCGGTCGTCCTGCCGATCGGAATTTCCTTTTTCACCTTTCAGCAAATTGCCTATCTGGTGGATGTGTCGCGCTCACAGGCGAAAGAGCGTAGCTTTGTTCGCTATCTGCTATTCAACTCTTTCTTCCCGCACCTGATCGCCGGCCCCATCACCCACCATAAGGAGATGATGTCGCAGTTCGGGCGGTCTCGACCAAACCCGATTGATGACCTAGCAATCGGCTTGACCTTCTTCACCGTGGGATTGGCAAAAAAGGTCCTGATCACCGACACCGTTGCCCCATATTCGACGGCTGTGTTCGCACACGCCGCGAGCGGGAATATGATCTCGTCTGCAGACGCCTGGACGGCCATCCTTTGCTACAGCCTCCAGATCTATTTCGACTTTTCCGCCTATTCGGACATGGCCATTGGCCTGGCAAAAATGTTCGGCATCGATTTTCCGATCAATTTCGCATCGCCCTACAAGAGCACATCAATTTCAGACTTCTGGCGGCGATGGCACATTTCGCTTTCCCGTTTTCTGCGCGACTACCTCTATATTCCGCTGGGCGGCAACAGGGTTAGCCCTCGCCGAAGACAGTTCAATCTCTTCGCCACCATGGTGATTGGCGGGGTGTGGCATGGCGCGGGATGGACGTTCCTGGTGTGGGGTACGCTGCATGGGGTCTATCTTCTCATCAACGATGCATGGCGCAAAACCGCGCTCGCGGGCGTGCTCGCCGACTACCCGATCTGGCGATATGTCGCCTGGCTCTGTACGATGCTCGCCGTCATGTTTGCTTGGGTTCCCTTTCGGGCGGAGAGCATGGGGGTCGCGATCCAGATGTGGCAAGCCATGGGTGGCTTCGGCCCGGACGCCAAATCCGTCGTGGCTCATTGGCAGCCGCTTATCTACATCATCCTTTTCGGAGCCGGCGCCGTACTTCTTCCAAACATCTACGAAATTCTCGCTTCGACCCGTACCGGCCTTCCCAGTAAAGGTTATCCGGCGACCGAGATCTCCAAGTCTCCCGCTCCGACCTGGCTATTCAGCAAAGCGCATGGCGTGGCTTTCGGCGTTGTTTTCGCACTCGTCGCATTGAAGCTGTCTGACGTGAGCGAATTCATATACTTCCAGTTCTAGGGCATCGAAATGAGACGATCCACCCTACCCTTCATCCGCACCTTCATGATCACGGCTGCATCGATCCTGCTCCTGTCGGCGGCCGTGATCGAAGGAACGAGCGCCTTGGGTCGGCCTTCCTTGCCTTATGAGAAGATCTACAACTTCCAGATTGCCAAGCTCGAACACGCCCGTGCTGAACAGCTCTTTATCGGCGATTCTTCGTTGGGAAACTCCGTGAACGCACAGCTCTGGACCAAGCTGTCCGGCGAGCAGACTCTCAATCTCGCGTTGACCGGAGCCTTTGGTTACGAGGGCAGCTACTGGATGCTTCGGCGAGCCTTGTCGGCAGGCATGAGGCCGAAGATCGTCTATCTCATGCAGACATCCGACATGCTTACGCGCCGCCCTGTAGACCAGGAGTTGCTGGCCGAGATCTCGGATGCGAAGGGCCTCGCGCGACTAGCCGCATGGTGGCGAAGCCGGATGAACCTGCAGGAATTGAGTTCCGCCTTCGATTTCATCCAGCAGTATTTTGACGAAAGCCGCCCAAACCAGGAGAACTTCGACATCGTCAATGACTATATGGAGCAGCATGCGAGAGTGGACCTGGCAAAGATCCCATCCGCCCTGTCAGAGGGCGAAATCAACGCGACGAAACCCGCGTATCTCGAAAAGATCGCATCGCTTTGCTCATCGGAGGGGATCAAGTGTATCTACATACACGGCCCGCTCGCGGAACCGACATGCAAGAATTCGGCGCAGTATTTCCAAGCAGCCGATGAAATCATCCGGGATTCAGGCCTTCCGCTCCTATCTCCGCAACCGATGTGCATCTCGATCGAGCAGCTGGGTGATGCGGTCGATCACGTCGCACCCTCCGAAAAAGACAAGTTCACCTCTGCGCTCTTCGATCTCATGCAGATGAGTTCGGGGAAGTTTTGAAAACGCCCGGCTGATGACCTTAGAAGGATGGGATCGCTTTATCGCAGCGATCGATGCGGGTAGGATGAAACCTTAGCGACCCGCTACGCGCTGCCATACTTTCTTCAGTCTTTCCAATGGCAGCCTGCCTTCCATCCGCTGATAGAGCTCTCGATGGATCATATCCATCTGGTAAGGCTCGCGATGTGTGTCTCGCATGTCTCCCGGCTCGCTGCCGGTCTTGATAAACAGCATCGTGTTTTGCTGATACCAGTATCGGATGGCTTCATTTCCCCAGATCTGAGGCCGAACGACATCATAACCTCGATAGCCCTTCCTCAAAAACAGGTCGGCCCAATAACTCTGCCACTGCTCGTTCACGTGACCGCGACCACCCTGATTGGGCACGGCAGCGCTGAACAGCACGACATCGGAAGCCGCGCAGAGATCCTCGACGAAGGTTGATGCGCGACCTTCTGAAAGATGCTCAGCAACTTCCAGCGAGATCGCCAGGTCGACGGGCCGCTCGAGCGATATCCTTTGTTCAAGATCCAGGAGATTGAGCGCGATGCGAGGATCATCAACCATCTCCCGGCGCAACCATTTTCCTTCGAACCCAGTGACGTTCTCAGCGCCGAGTTCAAGCGCAGCGCTCAACCAAGTACCGGTACCGCATCCGAAGTCCACGACCGATTGGAAGGGAACCTTTTGGCGAACGATTTGGAGGATGTGGCGGGCCGCCGGAAGCGTTCTTGATCGACGCTTTTCATAAAAACCTTGATCGTACTCTTGCTTCATTGGATGCCGGATCCGGACGTAAAGTTAGAGAAAATGATCGCTCCAGAGCTGTAGCAATTTAGTTCTGACGATGCAAATTGCCGAAACGACGGGGACGCCTCCCCTGGGAGGCGACCTAGCCCGGCGAACTGAACCTTCCGACGACGCTGGCGGCCCATATTAGCTGGCAACCCTTGGCCGTTGATTTCAAAGCAAGCTTTGGTTTAACAATGCGGGCAAACGTCGGAGACGAAGGACGTGCTAATGAAGTTCTTTCGGAAAAAGCAGCCGTACAGCAAGACGATATCGATTGTTCCTCCGAAACCGTCGACGACGCGCAACGGGATAGCCATCGTTGCGTGCGTCAAAAATGAAGAGCCTTATATAGCCGAGTGGCTGACATTTCATCGTGCCGTGGGTGCCGCGCATTTCTTTCTCTATGACGATGGAAGCGACGACCGCACCCTCGACGTCGCCAGAGAACGGCTGCCCGCCGAGGCACTAACGGTTATCCCATGGCGTGGGAGGATGAGTGACGGGTATTCCGGCAATATTCTCAACAGCCAGACCATAGCTTTCGCCCACGCCATCCTTAACTTCGGAAGCGAATTTGAGCGGTTTGCATTCATCGATGTCGATGAATTCATCGTACCGAAGAAAGGCCTTTCCATCGCCGATAGTCTCAGCGGATCGAAGGGGTTTCCGAACATCTCATTGCCCTGGCATATGTTTGGCTCATCGGGTCACATTCAAAGACCAGCGGGTCCGGTGAGCCGGAACTATACCTACAGAGCAAAAGATCCGATGAGCAGGCTTAAGAATGCCAGCAACTTCAAGTGCATCGTCGATCCTTGCGAAGTGACGGAAGTCAGCATTCATCATTTCAGCACCAGAGATCACGGAGAATTGACGTCCAATGATCGCGGAGAGGTGTTTAGTCGCAGAGGAAGAAAGCGGCCTGAATTCTATTCGTCGGATTTTCTGCAGTTGAACCATTATTATGGGAAATCGAAGGAAGAGTTGGAACAGAAGCTCGCTCGTGGCCCGGCGTCTCCGGCATCGCGGCAGCGATATGAAGAACGCGTGCGGATAGCCGTGACAAATATAGAGCTCGAAACCGTGCGTGATCTGGCGATCATCGACCTTGTTGAGAAATTGGGCGTAGGTGAACATCTTTAATCAATTTCTTATATACAAAGCCTCAGGTCCTGTTTCGAATTGGGAAAGAAACGAGACAAGGCAGGCTTATAGCCAGTTCCCCTCGAAGGATTTACAACATGAGATTGACCGACATCGTTGCCCTCCTGAGTATTGAGGCAGGAAAAAGGTGGAGTTGCTATAATCAAAGCAGTGTTTGATTGTGCTTCTGCAATGCGGCCGGCGGTTAAATATTGATGGCGCTGGTTTTTAGATCGCCGTTGCCATGTCGTGCTGACGCCTGAAACACAGAGTAGACGATGCAAGTCAGAAAAAGCGGACGGCCCTTTCATAGATCGCTTATCAAGATCGGTACCAGACTTCTTCTTGGGCGTTCGAAAAGTCACTTTCAGGACTGGCTTCCAGGATTGGAATTCCAGACCCGATCAGACAACAACGCGACCACCATAATCTATAAGGGACAATCGCTCGCAAACGCCGTGAACTTTCGGGATTTGCAATGGCCGGACACGATTGCGATCGTGGGCAGTGGACCGTCGATCAATCAGTGTCGAATCGATCACATTCCACCCCATCAGGCGATTCTGTTGAACGGCGCCATCAAGCTGATCGGGACCGAAATCCGGGATCCGCTCGCCATTGCAATCGAAGACGAGCGGTTTATCTGGCATCATTTTGATTTTGTCCAAAATTATGTCGGACGCGATACGACCTGCCTGTTGTCGCTTGAGGTCATTCGAGCCATTTGCGAGCTCGATAGAACCTGGATATCCGGCAGAAAAATCGTGCTGATCCGCAATGGACTTGCCCCGTACCAGCACAAAAGGCGAAGCGTGTCCGATTTTGCAAGGGAATGTTCTGTATTCGGTGCGCAAAACGGAGCCATCTCTCTCGATCCAGACTGCGGCACTATTCCTGCCGGCTCAGTGGCGACCACAGTTACGCAGTTCGCTGTTGCATCCCAACCGAAACACATCCTCTTTTTCGGCATTGATTTGAACAATTCGCAGCAACCTCGCTTCTACGAGAAAGAGGGGGCTGTCTCGTTCAGCGGTCTCGCACGCGCCGAAGTGCGGCTTCTCGGCGCGTTTGAAGCCGTGAAGATCTACGCGGACGGCCACGGGATTCAGTTATCGTGCTGTTCGCCGGTATCTTCGCTTCTGAAAATTGGCTACCCCTACGATCCAGCTTATGAGGCTGACGCCAAGCTTTGAACGACGTGCCGCACGCGTCCCGCAATCTTTTGCCGGTTCGCACGTAATCGACACGCTTATTCCTTTGGCATCCCTTCCGGCCGAAGTGCCTTCTTCAGCGCGGCAATGCGGAAGATGGCGTTGGGAGCACCGTAGCCGCGATAGGCGCGGCGCTCGACGATTTCGAAGAAAAAGCCCTCGCCATAGGTTCCGCTGTAGAGGTGGAAATATTCGCCGTGCTCGTCGCGGTCATAAAGAATGTTGTGTGCCTTCAGCCGTTCAGTCAGCTCGGGTTCCAGCCCGAAGCGGGCTTCCACGTCGCCATAATAGTTCTGTGAGATCGGAAGTGGCTTGAAGCCGTTCTTCGTCAACGCCGCGGCGGTGGCGAAAATGTTATTAGTAGAGAATGCCAGGTGCTGCACACCGGAGCCGAACGTCTCGGCGATGAAATGACCGGCAAGCGTGCGGCGGTTTTCCGCACCATTCAGCGTAATCCTCAGTTCGCCGCTGTTGTTTTCAATCACCTGGCTGCGAACGATGCCGGCCGGATCGATGATGTCGACCACCGGTGTCTTGCTGGTTTCGAAGATCGATGTGTAGAACAGGAGCCAGGTCAGCATCTCGTCGTAGGCAACCGTCTGCGCGACGTGATCCACGCGGTTGAGATGCGCGGAGCACACCGCTTCATCGGCCTGGTCCTCTACAGCGACAAAATCGACCTCGGGGAAGCGGCCAAGATCGCTCTTGTGATCAATCAGATAGATCAGGCCACCGCCCACTCCTCGGATTGCCGGAATCTGCATCTCGCCGTCCGCCACTGGCTGCTCGAACGGCTCGGCGCCAAGCGCGATCGCGCGGGCAAACGCGGCCTTGGCATCGTCCACCGCGAGTGCCATGGCATAGGCCGTCGTGCCATGCACGACGAACGAAGCGTTGGCGAAGCCCTTATCCTCAGTGTTGACGATCAGTCGGATTTCGCCCTGGCTGAACAGTCCGACCTTCTTCGTCCGGTGCCCCGCCACCTTGCGGAAACCAAGCGTTCTCAGCATCGCGACGAGGTCGCGTGCATCCTTTTCGTCGGCGGAAAATTCGACGAAGCCGACGCCGTGGACCTTCGCACGTTCCGGCATGGGGGGTACCGTCAGCGCCGTGACGCCAGGAGAGCGGCGGACCTGATCGCCGAGATAGATCAGCGAGCGATGGCCATCGGCGGCGATCGAGCGCGGCGAGCCACCGCGAAACTGGTCGTTGAAGATCTCCAGCGAGAAATAACCGTCGTATCCGGTTTCGGCGATGGCTGATGTAAACGCACCAACCGGAAGATCGCCCTCACCGGGCATGTTGCGGAAATGGCGCGACCAATAGAGGAGGTCCATGTCGATCAGCGGTGCATCGGCCAGTTGCACGATGAAGATCTTCTCCTTGGGGATGGAGCGGATCGAATTGACATCGATCTTGCGCGACAGGGTATGAAAACTGTCGAGGATCAGACCGATGTTAGGATGGTCCGCGCGCCGAACGATCTCCCAGGCGTCGCGATGATCACTGATGTGTCGCCCCCAGGCGAGTGCCTCGTAGCCAACCCTGAGGCCACGCTTCGCTGCCCGTTCGCCGAGTTCGCGGAAATCGTCGGCGGCCCGGTCGATTCCCCCAAGCGAGAGCGGAGACACGTTCGAGCAGACGAGCACCAGATCGGTACCAAGCTCCTGGATGACGTCGAACTTGCGCTCGGCCCTGTCGAATGTGCGGCTCCGGTGCGAGGCCGGCATGCCCTCGAAATCGCGGAACGGCTGGAACAGAGTGATCTCAAGCCCGACGTCGCGCGCCATCCGGCCGACATCCGCTGGACTGCCGTCGAAAGCCAGGAAGTCGTTTTCAAAGATCTCGACGCCGTCAAAGCCGGCGCGCGCAATCGCCTCAAGCTTTTCAGGCAACTCTCCGCTGATCGATACGGTAGCGATTGAGGTTTTCATGACAATACCCTCCCTGACCGGGCCCTACTTGTGTTCCGGCCAGCCGAAGCGGTCGTCGAGCGCGTCGTATTCGGCAAGCCCCGTCACGGCACTGAACTCTGCATAGGTTATCATGGCATCGGCCCGACTCTTCGGGGTGCCCTCCGACTTCAGCACATCAAGCGTCTGGCGAACGGCTTTCACTGCGGAAAACAGTGCCGAAAGCGCATAGAAGGCGATGTTGAAGCCCATCTCCTCGAGATCGTTCGCGGTAAGTGCGGTGGTTTCGTTGCCGTCCACGATGCTGACCACCTTTGCACCGGGCACGCCCTTCGACACGGCCTCGACATCGGCGATCTTTTTGATCCCGTCCACGAAAACCAGATCCGCCCCGGCATCCTGATAGAGCTTGGCGCGGCGCATTGCCTCATCGATCCCCTCGCTCTGGATCGCATCGGTTCGGGCGATCAGCAACATCGGATCCCTGCCGCGCGCCTCAACGGCGCAACGCAGGCGGCGGACGTTCTCATCGGCGGGGATGACGCGCACGCCGGCGCGCTGGCCGCAGCGTTTGGGCAATTGTTGATCTTCGAAATGGATTGCGGCAACGCCGGCCTGGATATATTCCTCGATCGTACGGCGGATATTGGCCGGTCCGCCGTAACCGGTATCGGCATCGGCAATCACAGGAACGGTAACGGCCCTGACCATATCACGCGCATGGGTCGTCATTTCCGTCTGGGTCAGGAGACCGATGTCCGGAAGGCCAAGCCGAGAGGCGGTTGCGCCAAACCCGGTCATATAGATCGCCGGAAAGCCAGCCATCTCGATGAGGCGAGCGGTCAACGCATCCGGTGCGCCCGGCGCCTGGAGAAGGCGTCCTGAAAGCACATCCGCGCGGAGTTTTTCAGCTGCATTCTTCATCGCATCCTCCTCAATCAACGACCGCCCGATACGTCGACAACGACGCCGGTGATGTAGGATGCCGCGCCGGATAGCAGCCAGACCGCCGCATCGGCCACCTCGGCCGCCGTCCCCAGGCGCTTCAAAGGAATCACGCTCGCCATGGCCTCGATATTTGCTGGATCGGCAAAGACATCCTGCTGGATTTCCGTGTTGATGACGCCGGGCGCCAGAGCATTGACGCGGGCCTTGGGTGCCAACTCCTTGGCAAGCGCCACGGTGAAGGATGCGATAGCGCCCTTGGTTGTCGCATAAGCGATGTTGCCGACCATGCCGCCCGTGCGAGCGGCAATCGACGACAGGTTGACGACGGAGCGGTCCTCTCGGGCAGATGGCGCGCGGATGAAGGCACTTGAAACGTAAAACGCGCTCTTGAGGTTGACCGAGAGGACACGATCAAGTTCGAGTTCGTTCATGTCTTCCGCGGTCATCCGTGTACCAATAATGCCCGCATTGTTCAGCAGATGATCGACGCCGCCGAAGTTCGCAACGAGCGCCTCCATGGCAGCGTCAACGGCCTTTCGTTCGGCAACATTGACGACTGCCGTCATGACGCGATCGCCGTGCGCAGTCCGGCACTCTGCCAATCGTTCTGCGTTGATATCCCACACGCCGACCCTTGCGCCCAGACCGACGAGCTTGTCGGTCACGGCCCGGCCGATTCCGGATGCTCCTCCGGTTACCAAGGCCACGCGATCTTGAAAGTAACCGACGCTTGTTGCGGCTGAATGAGACTGCTGCACGTAATCCTCCCGCCGCTAACGGCGCCATGTTGAGTTCGCCGCGAAGAAAGACCCTCGGCGAAAGAATGTCAACTAGGGTTCTAGTTTATGTGCCCCACTTGTGCATTCCAGTTTGCTCCTCTATAGGGGCTTGCGAAGGTGCCGCGGAGGGCGGCATCTATTTGCAGGGAGGATGCCATGGCGGACGCGAGCAGCGCGCACGGCGCTTATTTGAACACCAGTCTCCGTGACCGAACGATCCACAAGCTCAATCTCCGGATCGTGCTGTTCTGTTTCGTTTGCTTCATCGTGAACTATCTCGACCGCGTGAATATCGGTTTCGCCGCACTTCACATGAACGACGACATCGGGCTTACGCCCTACATGTTCGGTCTGGGTGCAGGCATTTTCTTCATCGGCTATCTCGCCTTTGAAATTCCGAGCAACATGATCCTTCACAAGGTCGGCCCGCGCATCTGGATCGCGCGTATCATGGTCACCTGGGGTCTGGTCTCCTGTGCCATGGCCTTTGTGCAGGGCCCGACGTCGTTCTACATCCTGCGCTTCCTGCTCGGCGTTGCCGAAGCCGGCTTCGCACCGGGTGTGCTTCTCTATCTGACCTACTGGTTCCCCGCCAAGGAACGCGGTCGCGCCACGGCCCTGTTCATGACGGCGACCGTTTTGTCGATCGTCATCGGCGCGCCGATTTCCGGCTGGCTCATCGATGCGGGCGAAGGTTTCCTCGGAATGCACGGCTGGCAGGCAATGTTCGTCCTCGAGGGCATTCCCGCTATCTTGCTCGGCGTCATCACCTTCTTCTATCTGGTCGATTCGCCTGCCAAGGATACGAAGTGGCTTGCGGCCGACGAGCGCGCGTGGCTGCTGGAACAGCTTGCCGAAGACCAGAAGAACCTGAAGACCGATACGCGCCATAGCCTGCGCGAAATCTTCAGCGATTTCCGCGTCTGGCTGCTCACCCTTGTCTACATGTTCAACGGTATCGCGGTTTACGGCGTGATCATGTGGCTGCCGCAGATCGTCAAGACCTTCGGCCTGAGCACGGTCCAGACCGGTTTTGTCTCTGCGATCCCGTTTATCTTCGCGGCCGCTGGTCTCATCGTGATTTCACGCAGCTCCGACCGCACCGGCGAACGCAAGATCCACACGGCGATTTCCGGGCTCTTCGGCGGCCTGTTCCTGGCGGCCAGCGCACTAGTCCCGAATCCCTATGTCGGTCTTGCGCTCCTGTGCCTCTGCGCCTTCTTCCTGTGGTCGTATCTCGGCGTATTCTGGACGCTGCCGACACAGTTCCTGACGGGCGCAGCAGCAGCCGGCGGCCTTGCGGCGATCAACGGCTTTGCCCAGATCGGCGGCTTTACCGGCCCCTACATCGTCGGCTGGGTAAAAAGCGCCACGGACAGTTTCTCGCTGTCGCTTCTGACGCTTGCGATCTTCCCGATCATCGCCTTCTTCCTCTGCATGAGCTTGAAAGCCAAGCGCGACTAGACCAGACTTCCGGCAGCGTTGAAAAACGCTGCCGGATTCGTTTCAAGGACATAAGCGGGCATGCCCAATCCCACGGTGAAAGCCAACAAGAGCCTGGTGGCGACAATCGCCGACAAGATCCGCGCGGCGATTGTCGACGCGGAATTCGAGTTCGGTGAAAACCTCTCCGAGGACACGCTTGCATCCGCTTTCGAGGTGAGCCGTACGCCTGTGCGTGAAGCCCTCAACCTTCTGCAGATCGAAGGCCTCGTCACCATTATCCCGAAATCCGGCACCTATGTCTTCACGCCGACGCTCGAAGATATCGCCGAGCTATGCGACTACCGGATCGGCCTGGAGCAACAGGCCGTGGCACTCACACCCACAAAGGCGCTCAAGGCCGCGGTTGGGGAGTTGAAGCAACAGCTCGTCGTCATGGACAGGGCCGTCGAGACCGGCGACATGCAGGCTTACGGGCGCGCCGACACGGCCTTTCACCTGGCCTTCTTCCGCTATTGCGGCAATCGCTACCTGCAGAGTGCATACGACCTCATTCTTGGCCGCGTCGCATCGCTGAGGACCCATCTCGCCATCCGCGCGGAGGGCGAGCCGGATCGGTCATACCGCGATCACACGGACATGATTGCGCTGCTTGCCGACGACAGGCGCGCCGAACTCGCCGATATGCTCACGGCGCATATCCTGCGCACGAAAGACAACTATCTGGATGCCTTCCAGAAGCTCGCGACGAATGCCGGCAATGGCAGAACTGCGCGCCTGCGCCGCCGCCTGGCGCTTCAAGCCTAGCGGCTGTCGTCAGACGCTGCTGAGCAAGATGCTGGTTTCGCTGTTGAGGACACCCTCGACGGTACGAACGTCTCGCAAGACGCGGTCGAATTCGCGCAGGCCGGCCGCACGGATTTCGGCAACCAGATCCCATGATCCATTGGTGGTGTGCAGAGCATGCAGTTCCGGCAGGCCGCGAAGGAACTTGATGACCTTCGTCGTCGAGCGCCCCTGCACTTCGATCATCATGATCGCCCGGATGGCCCCTTCATCATAGTCTTGTCGTACGCGGATCGTAAAACCGAGCGCAGCGCCTGACTGCAGCAGGCGGTCGAGCCGCACCTGAACCGTCCCTCGGGAAACGCCCAGGATCGTCGCCAGCTTGGAAAGCGGCGCACGCCCGTCCTCGCGCAGGATGGAAATTAGCTTGTGATCAAGTTCGTCAAAAATATGCATAGCAATTTGTACAGCACGACCCAGCACTTTGCGAGTTTTTTTACAGGAACTCCCGCAATTCTCGAATTTTAACTCGCGCACTGCTTACCTAGGCTACCACCATCGAATTTCTGGATGGAGCTGCAAACGTGGTTCAATATGTGGGTGTCAGCAATGTTGTCGAATTGGTCCGATCCGTCGGAATCGAAACATTCCTGCTTGGTCTCGTCGACTACATCGAAGAGGATTTCCGGCGTTGGGAGGAGTTCGAAAAGTCTCCTCGCGTTGCCAGCCATTCCAAGGCCGGTGTCATCGAACTCATGCCGACCTCCGATGGCCAGCACTACGGCTTCAAATATGTGAACGGACATCCGAAGAACCCAAGCGTCGGGTTGCAGACGGTCACTGCATTCGGCGTGTTGTCGGATGTTGCCACCGGCTATCCGTGCCTGGTTTCGGAAATGACGCTGATGACCGGCCTGCGCACGGCAGCGACCTCGGCACTCGCGGCGAAATATCTCGCCCGCAAGGACGCCCGCACGATGGCGATCGTCGGTCTTGGCGCCCAGTCGGAATTCCAGGCCCTGGCATTTCGCGCCCTCCTTGGCATCAGGAGCCTGCGCGTCTTTGACATCGACCCTGACGCAGCGAGCAAGTTCCGCGGCAACCTCGCTGAAACGGATATCGAGATCATCGTGACCAAGACCGCCGAGGAGGCAGTCTCCGGCGCCGATATCATCACGACGGTAACCGCCGACAAGCGCAACGCGACGATCCTGTCCGACAACATGGTCGGCGGCGGTGTCCACATCAACGCGGTTGGTGGCGATTGCCCCGGCAAGACGGAACTGCAGGGCGACATCCTGCGGCGCGCTGATGTATTCGTTGAGTTTCCCGAGCAGACCCGGATCGAAGGCGAGATCCAGCAGATGGCGCCGGATTTCCCGGTCACCGAACTGTGGCAGGTCATTGCCGGCCAGGCGACTGGCCGCCGCTCCGATACGCAGATCACGATCTTCGATTCCGTCGGCTTTGCGACCGAAGACTTTTCCGCCCTGCGGTACCTGCGCGACGCCGTGCAGGGAACGAGCTTCTACACCGAGCTTGATCTCACCACGCAGCCTGAAGACCCACGCAATCTCTACGGCTTGTTTCGCCAGCCGGCCCCGGTCATGCAGCGGAGCGTTGCGTAATATGAGCAGGCTATCCGTACAGGCGCCGAAATCCGTGGTGATGATCCGGCCGCATCACTTCACGCCAAACCCGATGACCGCTGCTGACAATTCGTTTCAGTCCAGCGACGAGAAGCGTGCGGCTGCAGCGATCGCCGGCACGGCCTTCCATGAAGTCACCCGCATGGCGCAAGGCCTTGCCGAAGCCGGTGTTACCGTCCACGTGTTCGAGGACCTGACGGTGGCCACACCCGATTCCGTGTTCCCGAACAACTGGTTTTCGACACATTCGGGCGGACACGTTGCGATCTATCCGATGTACTCGGCAAGCCGCCAGAGCGAGCGCCGCTCGGACGTCATCGAGATGCTCAAGAGCGACTACAGGGTACAGGACGTCATCGACTACTCCGGTCTCGAGAAGGATCATGTCTATCTCGAGGGTACAGGCGCCATGGTGCTCGATCATATCGGCCGGGTCGCCTATGCCGTCCGCTCCAACCGCACCAACGAAGTTGCGCTCGAACGGTTCTGCACCCACTTCAACTTCGAGCCAATGGTCTTCGACGCTGTCGATCGCCACGGCAAGTCGATCTATCACACGAACGTCCTGATGTGCATCGGCACCGACTTCGCGCTGCTCGGATCGCAGATGATCCCTGATATCAAGCGTCGCCGGGAGATCGTCGCGAGGCTCGAGGAAACCGGACGGCGGGTGATCGAACTGTCGATCGCGCAGATCGAGAATTTCGCCGGCAATGCCATCGAGCTCGACGGCACGGACGGCCGCCTTGTCGTCTTGTCTGCCCGGGCGCTCGAAGCACTCGACGCCGATCAGGTGAAGGCAATCGAGCAGTCCGCGAGATTGTTGCCGTTCGACGTCTCGACGATCGAGCTGGCCGGTGGATCGGTCCGCTGCATGCTTGCCGGCATCCATCTGTCTCGTCGTGAGCCAGCAGCCACACAATTGCTTTACGCCGCCGGGTGAGCCGGATAGAGAAGCCCCATCGAAAGTAAAGGTACTTGGAAATGTCGCAAGCAAGATCAGTCTACCACTTCAACTCCGTGATCGTGCGCGAGCCCTCGCGTTCGGTCGTCAACGGGCTGCGCGCCGACGATCGGGGCAATCCGACCTATGACGGCGTGAAGGCCGAGCACGATGCCTATATCGCCGCGATGCGCGACGCGGGTGTCGAAGTGACGATTCTTCCGGCGCTTGAAGCCTTCCCCGATTCCATCTTCGTCGAGGATCCGGCAGTTGTATTCACCGAAGGTGCGGTCCTGCTTCGTCCGGGTGCCGCCAGCCGCGTCGACGAAACCGCCGAGATTACTCCGACGCTGCGCGACATGTTCGAAACCGTGCTTGATCTGCCGAACCCGGGCTTTGCCGATGGTGGCGACGTGCTGACGACGCCGAAGAGCGTGATGATCGGCCTGTCCGCCCGCACCGACAAGGTGGGTGCCGAGGGACTTGCCGCCTGCATTGCCAAGCTTGGGCGCAAGGCTGAAATCGTTGCGACGCCGGAAGGCGTGCTGCACTTCAAGACCGATTGCTCGCTGCTCGACGATGAAAGCATCCTCTCGACCGCCCGCCTCGCGCGCTCCGGCGTCTTCAAGGATTTCAAGCAGATCATCATTCCGGAAGGCGAAGAGCCGGCCGCCAACGCGCTGCGTGTCAACGACGTCGTCATGGTCGGCTCCGACTTCCCGCGCACGATCGAAATGCTCGACAAGCTCGGCTACAAGGTCGTGCCGATGAAGACGACCGAGATCGGCAAGATCGATGCGGGCCTTTCCTGCATGTCGCTGCGCTGGTACCGCAACGCCCGATAAGCAGCCTCAAGAAACTGGGAGAACAGAATGAACAGCTTCAAATCGAAGATCGCCGCAGGCGTCGCACTGATCTTGTCCGCGGGCTTTGCCCATGCCGAGGATACCATTCGCCTCGGCATGACGCCTGAGCCCTACATGCCTTTTACGCAGATCAATTCGGGCGGTGAATGGGAAGGCCTCGAGGCCGACCTGTCCCGCGCCGTCTGCGCAAAGCTGCCGGTAAAGTGCGAAATTAAGCAGATGGCCTGGGATGGTCTCATCCCGTCGCTGAAGGAAAACAAGGTCGACTTTATCATCGGCGCCTTCTCAATCACCGATGACCGCCGCAAGGTGGTTGATTTCAGCACGCCCTACTACACCGAGGGCACGTCCTTTGTTGGCGCAAAGTCGGACGACGCCAAGATCAACACGGTCGATGCGCCTGATGGCTCGGGCAAGATCGTCGACCCGGCTGCCGTCTCCGGCAAGATCGTCGGCGTCCAGACGTCGAGTGTCCAGGCGGCTTACGTCGCCAAGTATCTGACGGGCGCAGAAGCCAAGAGCTACGATACGGCAGACAACTCCGTCGCCGATCTGATTGCCGGCCGCGTTGACTACGTCCTGATCCCCGACCTCTACATCAAGACGTTCCTGAAGTCCGATGCAGGCGCCGACTACGAGGTGAAGCTCGAAGTGCCGAAGAACACGACCCTTGGCGAAGGTGTCGCATATGCCACCCGCAAGGGCGATGCTGCGACGCTCGACAAGGTCAATACGGCACTTGCCGAACTCGACAAGGACGGCACGATCAAGCAGCTCGTCGACAAGTGGATCTTCGACAAGAAGTAATCGCGTCACATTGGGCGTGGCTCCGGCCGCGCCCAATGCCGTAGAGCAGCACCCTCACCATCTAGATCCCGGTCTTTGATGAACCCGGTGACAAGAACCGAGGCTGCTGGCGCATTCGGATAGTCGACGGCGAGCAAAGATGCTGCCGCATCGAGCAGGTTGGAAAGCAATGGACTCATATCGGCATTTGCTTGCCTGGGGCGCCGAAGGCTGGGGCGATGAATTTGCCTGGGGCCTGTTGATGACCCTGCAGGTATCCGTGGTGGCCTACATCGTCGCCATCATCTTTGGATTCCTAGGCGCGGCAGGCAAGCTTTCGCGGCATCGGCATTTCCGACTGCTCGCCGAACTCTACACGACGGTCGTTCGCTCCCTGCCGGAGCTGCTGGTCATCCTGCTGCTCTACTTTTCGGTCGCCAGTGGCGCCGAACGCCTGCTGAAATCATTGGGGCTGGTCGACAGCGGTTTCCAGTTTAGCCCGTTCTGGGCAGCGATCGTCGCGCTTGCCTTCGTTTCCGGCGCCTTCATGACCGAGGTGCTGCGCTCCGCCTACCTCGCCGTTCCGCCCGGCCAGATAGAGGCGGCGGTCTCGATCGGTATGCGGCCGCGAAAGATCCTGACGCGCGTGGTCCTGCCGCAGATGATGCGCCATGCGGTGCCTGGCATGGGCAATCTGTGGCTGTCGATCACCAAGGAAAGCGCTATCATATCTGTGCTCGGATCGTTCAGCGAGCTTCTCTACACCGGTTACCGCGCGGCGGCAGGCACGAAGCAATACATTTTCTTCTACGGCCTGACCGCCCTGCTCTTCCTGTTGATCACGCTGGTCTCCGTCCTCATCATCAGCCGCATCGAGAAGCAGCTGAACCGGGGGCACCGCTGATGGAAACGGTCGCCAACGTCATTTCCTTTCTGCCCGCGCTGATCAAGGCCACGCCGTTGACTTTGCTGCTCACGGCAACGGCAGGTATCTTCGGACTGGTGATCGGCACGCTGACGGCGCTCGCCCGGCTGTCGAAGCACAGGCTGCTTGCTTGGCCGGCCTTCGCCTTCACGTTTGCGTTCCGCGGCACACCGCTTCTGGTTCAGATTTACCTCATATACTATGGCCTCGGGCAGATACTCCCGGGCACCTGGGTTCGGCATAGTTTCCTGTGGCCCTACCTCCGGGACGGGTTATGGTACGCCATCGCGGCACTCAGCCTCAATCAGGCCTCCTACAACGCCGAAGTCATTCGCGGTGCCATCCAGTCGATTCCTCGCGGTCAGATCGAGGCCGCGCTCTCGATCGGAATGACGCGGTGGACGATCCTTCGCCGGGTGACGCTGCCGCAGGCCTTCCGCCACTGCATGCCGGTCCTCACGAGCGATCTGATCATTCTTTTGAAGACGACCTCGCTGGCATCCACGATCACGATCCTGGAAGTCATGGGAACCGCCCGTATGCTGCAGCGCCAGTCGCTGCTGATCTTCGAGCCGCTGATTGCGGCGGGCATCATCTATTTCGCCGTGGTCTTCATCCTGACCCGGATCATGAACACCGTCGAGCTCCGCATGACGCGCTATCGCGCCGTCCGGGCGTGAGCTCGAAACCTCGGGAGGAACACTATGGTCGAAACGGCACTGTCGGTAAGAGACATCCACAAGAGCTTCGGCGGCATCGAGGTGCTGAAGGGCATCTCCTTCGAAGCCCGCAAGGGCGACGTGATCTCGCTGATAGGGAGCAGCGGCTCGGGAAAAAGCACGCTTCTGCGCTGCATCAACTACCTCGAGACGCCTGACAAAGGCGAGATTTCGGTGGCCGGCGAAACGATCCGCACGGCGGCGGGCAAAAACGGCAAGCTCCATGCTGCCGATGCCCGCCAGCTGGAACACGTGCGCACGCGCCTGGGCATGGTTTTCCAGAATTTCAATCTCTGGACCCACCGGACGATCCTGGAAAACATCATAGAAGGCCCGATGCACGTGCTCGGCCAATCCAGGAAGGATGCGATAGCGGAAGCGGAAGTTCTGATGGAGAAGGTCGGCATCTCGCCTAAGCGGGACCAGTATCCGGCTCAACTGTCCGGTGGCCAGCAGCAGCGCGCCGCGATCGCACGCGCACTGGCTATGAAGCCCGAGGTGATGTTGTTCGATGAGCCGACATCGGCGCTTGATCCCGAACTCGTCAACGAGGTGCTGCAGGTAATCAAGAAGCTCGCGGAGGAAGGCCGCACCATGGTGATGGTCACACACGAGATGGCCCTAGCGCGCGACATATCGAGCGAAGTCATCTTTCTGCACAAGGGCCTGATCGAAGAGCGCGGAGCACCTGAGAACATCATGAAGAACCCGCAATCCCAGCGGCTGCGTCAATTCCTCCAGATGGCATGAGCATTGAGATGAGCGACATCAACTTCAAGGACTTCCTGCCCGAACTTGTCGGCATTCGCCATCGCCTGCATCAGATGCCCGAGATCGGCCTTTCCGAGGTCAAGACATCGGCTTTCATTGCCGAGCACCTGGAGAAATGGGGTTTCGAGGTCACGCGAGGGCTTGCCGCCACCGGTATCGTCGCCACGCTTCGGGCAGGCAGCAGCAATCGTGCCATCGGGTTCAGGGCCGATTTCGACGCACTGCCGATGCACGAGGAGACAAATCTACCCTATGCCAGCCAACATCCGGGTGCCATGCACGCCTGCGGTCATGACGGTCATACCAGCATGCTTCTCGGCGCGGCCTGGGCGCTGTCGCAAGACAAGTCTTTCTCAGGCACCGTGCACTTCATCTTTCAGCCGGCCGAGGAAAACTACGGCGGCGGCAAGCTGATGATTGAGGATGGCCTTTTCGAACGCTTCCCCTGCGACCAGATCTTTGCGCTGCATAACTGGCCCGGACTGCCAACCGGCTCATTCTCGACGCGCGCCGGACCGGTGGCCGCCTCGATCGATGTCGTGACGATTACCGTCAAGGGCAAAGGTGGTCATGGCGCGCAGCCGGAACTGACCGTCGATCCTGTCGTGGTTGGATCCAGTATCGTCATGGCGCTGCAAACGCTGGTTTCCCGCAATATCTCCCCGCACCAGCCGTCGGTCGTCACGGTCGGCTCGTTCCAGTCGGGTTCGGCCTCGAACATCATCCCGGACAGCGCCGTCCTTGAGGTCAGCATGCGGGCGATGGCGCCGCAGGTGCGCGAAGAGATCCGCACTCGCGTAGAGCAGATCGCCACCTTCCAGGCAAAGAGCTACGATGCGGATATCGCCTTCAAGTGGGACGTCGGCTATCCCGCAACAATCAACGATGCCGATGCCGTCTCAGCTGCGGTTTCCACCATCACCACGCATTTCGGCGAGGAGGCTTTCGCCGAAATGGACATGCCGCTGATGGGCAGCGAAGACTTTTCGTTTCTCCTCGAAAAGGTCCCGGGCGCTTATGTCCTGATCGGCAATGGCGATAGCGCGGGCCTGCACACGACCAAGTATGACTTCAACGACGCCATCCTGGAACGCGGCAGCCTGTATTTCTATCGTCTCGCAAAGGACCACCTGTAAGGATGCAGGCAGACTCCAGGGCACCGGAGGATCAAAGCGCTGGAGAACGGGAACCGTGCCCTTAGTCGCGACATTCCAGTTTGACCGCATTGTATTCTGCCCGATCTTTGCTTGCGATATCGTAGTATCCATGGCTTGGGTCAGCTTTGGAGCGGAGTAGGCCAATGGTTTGGCAAAGCATCGGTTTCGTCGGAACAGGCGCCATCAGCGAGGCTATGGTAAGAGGCCTCTTGCGCGAGCCATCGGCCGTGCAAGAAGTTCATGTATCGCCCCGCAACGCCGAGATTGCCGCGCGGCTTGCCTCCGAATTCAACGCTGTCCAGATTGCTCCTGACAACCAGGCCGTCGTCGATCGTAGCGAGGTCGCGGTCCTCGCGATCCGGCCTCAGATCGCCGAGGATGTCATCCGGCAACTTCGTTTCAGAGCCGGGCAGCCCGTCATCAGCGTCGTCGCGGCAACGCAACGCGATAACCTGCTTGGGTGGATCGACGCAAAAGTACATCTCGTTCAGGCCGTGCCCTTGCCTTTCGTGGCCGACCGGCACGGCGTCACGGCGATCTTCCCGCCCGATCCGGCCGTCGCGGCGCTGTTCAATATGCTGGGAAGCGCGGTCGAATGCGAGAGCCGGAAAGAATACGACTTGCTGGCGGCAGCCAGTGCGCTGATGTCGACCTACTTCGGCATGATGGACATGGCCTCAACGTGGCTCGAGGCGAATGGTCTCGATGCGAAAAAGGCAGGGGCTTTTCTCGCGCCATTGTTCGAAAGCCTGTCGCGACGCGCGAACGCACCCGGCGTGCATGCCTTCACTGAACTCAGCAGCGAATTTGCGACCAAAGGTGGCCTCAACGAGCAAGTCCTGGTCGATTTCGAGAGCGCGGGCGTCCGGAGCGCTCTGCATCGGGCATTGGATCGAGTCTTTGCCCGTATCGAGGGCCGTGACAGCTAGAATGTTGGCGGCGTGCAGGCGCTGATTACCTCGCAGGGGACCGGGCCGACGCAGCGGAACCGGTGCGGGCGACGGCTTTCGAAATAATAGGCGTCGCCCGGACCCAGGATGCGTCGCTCGTTGTCGACCGTTACCTCCAGCCGCCCCGACAGGACGATCCCGCCCTCTTCGCCTTCGTGCACGAGCGGAACCTTGCCCGTATCGGTTCCCGGCTGGTAGCATTCCTTGAGCAACTGCAGGCTTCGGCCGAACATGCTGTCGCCAACCTGCCGGTAGGAAATGCCCCCCTTGCCGATCTCCACGAGCTCTTCGACGGCATAGAAGGCTTTCTTCGGCGTTTCCGGCTCGAGGGAGAAGAACTCCGCAAGGCCGATCGGGATCCCGTCAAGTATCCGCTTGAGCGCGCCCACCGATGGATTCGATGCATTCGATTCGATCAGCGAAATCGTCGAGTTGGGGACGCCGGTCTTCTTCGCCAGCTCGCGCTGCGACAGATTGTGTGCAGTCCTGACATAGCGCAGGCGATTCCCGATATCGAACGTCATCACGGCACCGTTTAGGTTGTTCAGAATAGCTCAAACGATACCGATCCGATATCATCTTTTCAATCGGTTACCGCAGAGAAGAAAAGGGCTTGTTCGTCGATTGGAAATGCTCGAATTGTTCGTCGAGCCCAAGGAGAGCACAATGGATCAGATCAGCAGGACGAACGCCCCGATACTCGATAATTTCTGGATGCCGTTTACGGCGAACCGGCAGTTCAAGGCGGCGCCGCGTCTCCTCGCGTCCGCCGAGGGCATGTACTACACCGATGTCGACGGCAATCGTGTTCTCGACGGTACGGCAGGGCTGTGGTGCTGCAACGCCGGCCATGGCCGCAAGAAGATCTCCCAGGCTGTGGAACGCCAGATCTCGACGATGGATTTCGCGCCGACCTTCCAGATGGGACATCCGATCGCATTCGACTTCGCCGCCAAGCTGGCGAAGATCGCCCCTGGCGGTCCGGACGCAAAACTCGATCGCGTCTTCTTCACCGGCTCCGGCTCGGAATCGGTGGATACTGCCCTGAAGATCGCCATCGCCTACCAACGCGCGATCGGCCAAGGAACCCGCACCCGCATCATCGGTCGAGAAAAGGGCTACCACGGTGTCGGCTTCGGCGGCATCTCGGTCGGCGGCCTGGTCAACAATCGCCGCATGTTTCCGCAGATCCCGGCCGATCACATGCGACACACCCTCGATGTCGAGCGCAACGCGTTCTCGAAGGGGCTGCCGGAGAACGGTGTCGAACTCGCCGACGATCTCGAGCGTCTTGTTCAGCTGCATGGCGCCGAGACGATCGCAGCTGTCATCGTCGAGCCGATGTCCGGCTCGGCCGGCGTTATCCTGCCGCCGAAAGGTTACCTGCAGAAGCTGCGCGCGACGGCCGACAAGTACGGCATTCTCTTGATTTTCGACGAGGTCATCACCGGTTTTGGCCGCCTTGGAACCCCGTTCGCGACCGACTATTTCGGTGTCATCCCGGATCTCGTCACCACGGCAAAGGGTTTGACCAACGGCGCGATCCCGATGGGAGCCGTCTTCGCGAGCCGCAAGGTCTATGACGGCCTGATGGTCGGTCCAGAAAACGCGATCGAGCTGTTCCACGGCTATACCTATTCGGGCCATCCGGTTGCCTGCGCAGCGGGTATTGCGACACTCGAGATCTACGAGGAGGAAGGTCTTCTCACACGTGCAGCCGACATCGCGGACTATTGGCAGGAGGCATTGCACTCGCTGAAGGGCCTTCCCCACGTCGTCGACATTCGCAACCTGGGCCTCGTGGGAGCGATTGAACTTTCGCCTCGCGACGGTGCGCCGGGGGCACGTGCCTACGATGTCTTCGTCGACTGCTTCAACAAGGGTCTGCTGATCCGCGTGACCGGCGACATCATTGCGCTATCGCCGCCGCTCATCGTCGAAAATAGCGAGATCGATACGATCGTTTCCAAGATCGGCGACGCCCTGAAACGGACGGCATAAAACTGTCGGAGCCCGCGGACTGCCAGCCGGTTCGCGGGCCGACATCAGTATTCGATGGGCTACTCGCTCTTTCTTGGAGAGACTTCCTTCAGAAGCCACTCTTGAAAGCTGTCGGCGACCGGATGGCTTTGCTTGGCTTCCGGTCGAACCGAATAATAGGCATTGGCCGTCTGCATCGGCCTTGGAAGCAGCGGCACAAGCGACCCTGACGCAAGCTCGTCTTCTATCAGGTAGGTGGGAAGAAGCGCAGCGCCCAGCCCTGCGGCGACCGCAGCCACCATCATTGAAAACTGATCGAACCTCAGCCCGACATAGGCGTTGTCGACATTGATCTGCTGCAGCTGGAACCAGTCGGCCCAAAGCTTCGGCCTCGTCGTCAGATGCAGCAGTGGCGCTCGTGCGAAGTCGCCGGGGCCCTCGACGTCGAGCCTTTCCGCAAGCTCCTTGCTGGCCATCGGCAGGACCTGTTCATGGCACAGGAAGGTGGGAACGCCGCCTGCCCAGATCGGCTGTCCGAAATGGATCGCGAGGTCAAAGTTGTCTTCCGCAAAACTGAAGGGCTTCGATCTTGATTCTATCGTCAGTGCAACGTCGCCATGTTGCGCCAGAAACCGGCCGAGGCGTGGAACAAGCCATTTGGTACCGAAGGTCGGGAGCGTGGCAACCCGCAGCGACAATCGCGTTCGCCCGGCCGACGCCGCTTCGATCATCAATCGTTCGGATCTCTCCAGGAGGTCCTGCACCTCGGGAAGGAACCGTTGTCCTGCTTCCGAGAGAACCACGCGCTGACGAATCCGTTCGAACAGCTTGAGCCCGGTCTGTTGCTCCAGATCGGCGATCTGCCGGCTGACGGCGCTCTGCGTCAGGTTCAGTTCTTCAGCCGCGCGCGAGAAATTCTCATGTCGCGCGGCCGCTTCGAAGGCTTGGAGCGTCACCATGTCAGGTGTCAAACTGCGGCGCATAGTTATTCCGATTCTGCATCAAGTCACGAGTAACCGTCACAACACGGGTCATGTTTTCGAGATTATATTGCACTCCAAGCATCAAGTCGCAATGTTTGAAGGTTGAGACACCATGACCCACGTTCCATCGAGCGATATCAGAACTGCCTTTTCCGCGGCCATGTCGGCCATGTATCGCAACGAAGTCCCTGCCTATGGAACCTTGATGGATCTGGTGGCGCGCGTGAACGACGAAACGCTTGCCGGAGAGCCCGAACTGAAGGCTCGGCTGGAGACCACCGACAATCTCGATCGTATCTCCGAGGAGCGGCACGGGGCCATTCGACTCGGAACCGCCGAAGAGCTGTCAATGATGCGGCGGGTCTTCGCCGTGATGGGAATTTATCCCGTCGGCTATTATGATCTTTCGACGGCCGGCGTTCCGGTTCATTCGACGGCATTTCGGCCCGTTGGCGACGCCGCACTGAAGCGTAATCCGTTCCGTGTCTTCACCTCTCTCCTGCGTCTCGATCTGATTGCGGACGAAAGCTTGAGGGCGCAAGCGCAGCAAATCCTGGCGACGCGGCAGATTTTCACTGCCGGAGCCATTGAACTTACCAAGAAGGCGGAAACCGACGGCGGGCTTTCCCAGGCTGATGCCGAGCGTTTCGTCGCCGAAGTGCTCGAAACATTCCGCTGGCATGACAAGGCGATCGTCGATGTCGACATGTATCACCGTCTGCATGATGCGCATCGCTTGATCGCAGATGTCGTCTCGTTCAAGGGACCGCACATCAACCATCTCACACCGCGCACGCTCGATATCGACAAGGTGCAGGCACTGATGCCGGAATACGAGATCGCTCCAAAGGCGGTCGTCGAAGGCCCGCCGACGCGCCGTTGCGCTATTCTGCTGCGGCAGACATCCTTCAAGGCGCTCGAGGAAGCCGTGTCATTCAACGACGGCAACGGCGGGTGGAAGACCGGGTCCCACACCGCACGGTTTGGCGAGATCGAACAGCGCGGCATCGCGCTCACGCCCAAGGGCCGCGCCCTTTATGACAGCCTCCTCGATGCGTCCCGGAAGGTCGTCCGGCCGACTGCGGACGGATCCAACGCGAAAGCCTATGAGGCTGCTCTGGCGGAGACGTTCGAGGCATTCCCGGACAGCTGGGAAAGCATACGCGCAGAAGGGCTCGGCTATTTCAGCTACTCGCTCACCGACAAAGGCAGAAGGGCTGTATCCTCATCGACGGCCGACGTGGACCAGCTCATTGCCGACGGGTTGATCGTCTTCGATCCGATCGTCTACGAAGACTTCCTGCCTGTCAGTGCAGCCGGCATCTTTCAATCGAACCTCGGCGACGGCGCGCAGCAGGAATTCGTGGCGAGCCCGAACCAGCAGCGTTTCGAGGCCGACCTCGGCGCGAAGGTTCTCAACGAGTTCGACCACTATGCCGGAATCGAAAAGGCGTCGCTGGATGCCTGCATCAACGTGCTGACGAGACGTTCTGCGGCCGAATGATCCGCCGAACTGACCAATCACCGATAGAGACGTTTTGAACTGGAGCCTACCCAATGAACATTTCCGTTAAATCCGTGTCCGTCGCGGAAGAAGCTGCCGCCATTCTTGATCGTTTGGGCGTCGCCCAGTCGCTTTACACCAAGGGCGACATGGATGCGTTTTCGCCGGTTACCGGAGAACGGACCGGTAAATTGCAGGCCGTAACGCCCGAGCAGGCAACAGTGGCAATCGACCGCGCTCATGCCGCTTTCCAGGCGTGGCGCCTTGTTCCGGCACCGAAGCGTGGGGAGCTCGTGCGGCTTCTTGGCGAAGAACTGCGGGCTGCCAAGGCCGATCTTGGACGTCTGGTCTCGATCGAAGCAGGAAAGATCCCGTCTGAAGGTCTCGGCGAAGTACAGGAAATGATCGACATCTGCGATTTCGCGGTCGGCCTTTCCCGCCAGCTCTATGGCCTGACCATCGCCACCGAGCGCCCCGGTCACCGCATGATGGAGACCTGGCACCCGCTTGGCGTCATCGGCATCATCTCGGCCTTCAACTTCCCTGTTGCCGTATGGGCGTGGAATGCGGCCCTGGCGCTGGTCTGTGGCAACAGCATCGTCTGGAAGCCTTCAGAAAAGACGCCGCTTACGGCACTGGCATCGCAGGCGATCCTGGAGCGCGCCCTGAAGCGCTTCGGCGACGCTCCTGCCGACCTCTCGCAGGTTCTCGTCGGCGACCGCGCGATCGGCGAAACGCTTGTCGACCATCCGAAGGTGGCATTGGTTTCGGCAACCGGATCGACGCGGATGGGCCGCGAAGTCGGACCGCGCCTGGCCAAGCGATTTGCGCGCTCCATCCTGGAACTTGGCGGAAACAATGGCGGCATCGTCTGCCCATCGGCCGACCTTGACATGGCGCTTCGTGCCATCGCATTCGGCGCCATGGGCACGGCCGGCCAGCGCTGCACGACGCTGCGTCGTCTGTTCGTTCATGAAAGCGTCTACGATCAGCTCGTCCCGCGGCTGAAGAATGCCTATGCAAGCGTTTCGGTCGGCAACCCGCTGGACGGCTCCGCGCTCGTCGGTCCACTGGTCGACAAGGCCGCCTATGAAGGCATGCAGAAGGCGCTTGCTGAAGCCGGCAAGCACGGCGGCCAGGTGCATGGCGGTCAGCGTGTCGATACCGGCACCCCGCAGGCCTATTACGTCAAACCTGCTCTGGTCGAAATGCCGAAGCACGAGGGCCCGGTCCTCGAAGAGACATTCGCGCCGATCCTCTATGTCATGAAATACAGCGACTTCGACGCCGTTATCGCAGACCACAATGCCGTCGGAGCTGGATTGTCGTCGTCGATCTTCACTCTCGACATGCGCGAGGCCGAGCGCTTCCTGTCCGCGGACGGTTCCGACTGCGGCATCGCCAACGTCAACATCGGCACTTCGGGTGCTGAGATCGGCGGTGCGTTCGGTGGTGAAAAGGAAACCGGCGGTGGCCGCGAATCCGGCTCCGACGCATGGCGGGCATACATGCGCCGGGCCACCAACACGGTCAACTATTCGAAGGCGCTGCCGCTGGCACAGGGCGTCTCCTTCGACATCGAATAGGGCGACGAGCATGACTGTCATCCCCACCAAGATCGAGCAGGCTGGCTTTCGTCCAGCCTCGCGCATTGCCTCGGTCGGCGTTTCCAAGATCCTGCAGATCGGCGCCAAGGCAGCCGCAATGAAGCGCGACGGTTTCCCCGTTATCATTCTCGGAGCCGGCGAGCCCGACTTCGACACCCCTGACAACGTCAAAGAAGCAGCCAAGGCCGCGATCGATGCCGGCGAAACCAAGTACACGGCGCTCGATGGCACCCCGGCTCTGAAGAAGGCCGTCGCCGAGAAGTTTCGCAGGGAAAATGGCGTCGACTATGCCCTCGACGAGGTGACGGTGGCGACCGGCGCCAAGCAGATCCTCTTCAACGCATTCATGGCGACGCTTGATCCCGGTGACGAAGTCATCATTCCAACGCCTTACTGGACCTCCTATTCGGATATCGTCGAAATTTGCGGTGGCACGCCGGTGCTCATCCCGTGCGACGCGGCAGCCGGCTTTCGCCTCCAGGCTCAACAGCTTGAAGCGGCGATCACGCCGAGGACACGCTGGGTGCTCCTGAATTCGCCATCAAATCCATCGGGCGCCGCCTATTCGGCAAAAGACTACCAACCGCTGATCGATGTGCTGCTCCGCCATCCGCATGTCTGGCTGATGGTCGACGACATGTATGAGCACATCGTCTACGAAGGGTTCGACTTCGTAACGCCCATTGCGCTCGAGCCTCGTCTGAAAGAACGGACGTTGACCATCAACGGCGTGTCGAAGGCCTATGCGATGACCGGCTGGCGTATCGGCTACGCCGGCGGACCGAAGCCATTGATCAAGGCCATGGCCGTGATCCAGAGCCAGGCGACATCCTGCCCGAGCTCGGTTAGCCAGGCAGCCGCCGTCGAGGCCTTGAATGGTCCGCAGACCTTCCTGAAGGAACGGCAGGAGAGCTTTCAGCGCCGCCGCGATCTCGTTGTCCGCAGACTGAACGACATCGATGGCCTTGAATGCCGCACACCGGAGGGAGCCTTTTACACCTTCTCAGGCTGTGAGGGGGTTCTCGGAAAGACCACGCCCAACGGCAAGACGATCGAGGCGGACCACGATTTCACCGACTACCTCCTCGAGGACGCCCATGTCGCGGTCGTTCCCGGGTCGGCTTTCGGGCTTTCACCTTTCTTCCGGATCTCCTATGCGACGTCGCAGGCCGAGCTCGTCGAAGCCCTTGACCGTATCGAACGGGCATGCAAGGCGCTGAAGTAGCAAACGATGGCGGCGAGCTGAACCGATGATACCGCGTCTCCAGTCGCCTTACGCGGCCTCCGCGACACCCGCCGGCTTTTTCGAACATCTCGTCGAGGCCGGATTTGCGGGTGATGCCGAGGCAGGCGCGGCGTCGCGCACGGCTTTTGCGACCGACAATTCCATCTATCAGGTCGAGCCGGCAGCGATCCTGTTTCCCAGGCATTCGGCTGACCTGGAGATAATTGCGAAGGTCCTGAACCTGCCCGCGTTCAGCGGCATGACCGTCACTCCACGCGGAGGCGGAACCGGAACCAATGGCCAGTCGCTGACCTCAGGCATCGTCATCGATTGTTCACGGCACATGAACAGGATCCTGGAGATCGATCCCATCCGCCGCACAGCTCGCGTCGAGGCCGGCGTTGTCAAGGATCAGTTGAACCGCGCGCTGAAGCCATATGGTCTCTTTTTCGCGCCGGAGCTTTCGACGTCGAACAGGGCGACCATTGGCGGCATGATCTCCACCGATGCTTGCGGCCAGGGCTCCTGCCTCTACGGCAAGACGTCCAATCATGTCCTTGGTCTGCGCATCGTGCTCGGCGACGCGTCGGATTGGTGGTCGCGGCCGCTGGACGAACCCGCCCTCGCCGAAATCCTGGAGCGCCAGGACAGGATTGGTGACATTCATCGGACCGTTGAAAGAATTGCCCGCGAAAAGCGCGAACGGATCGAAGCCGTTTTTCCAAAGCTCAACCGTTACATGACGGGTTACGACCTCGCGCATGTCAGGCGAGCGGATGGTCGCTTCGACCTCAATGCCATTCTGTGCGGCTCGGAGGGCACGCTGGCGATGATCGCCGAGGCGGAACTCAACCTGCTTCCGCTGCCCGCGCATGCCGCACTCATCAACATTCGCTACAGCAACTTCAACGCAGCCCTCGAGGATGCCCGAACCCTGACCGCGCTCAAGGTCGCTTCCGTTGAAACGGTGGACGAAAAGGTGCTCGGGCTCGCCAAGAACGACATCGTCTGGAATGGCATTGGGCAGTTCTTTCCGGAGGACACGTCAGGTCCGGCGAACGGGATAAACATCGCCGAAATCCTCGCTGACAGCGAGGATGAACTGGAGCGAAAGATCGCCGATGTGACCGCCGCCCTCGAAACGGGGAAAAACCACAGCCGCCTCGGCCATTCAATCGCTCGAGGCCACCGGGACGTCGAGGCGATCTGGACGATGCGCAAGCGGGCCGTCGGCCTTCTGGGAAATGTCGAGGGGCCGACCCGACCTGTCGCTTTCGTCGAGGACACGGCCGTCCCACCCGAAAACCTGGCCGCCTACATCTGCGAGTTCCGGGCGCTGCTCGACGACGCCGGCCTTTCCTATGGCATGTTCGGCCATGTCGACGCCGGCGTACTGCATGTTCGACCCGCACTCGATCTTACGCGGGCCGATCATGTGCCGCTGGTCCGGACGATCAGCGATGCCGTTGTGGCCTTGACCAGGAAGTACGGCGGCGTCCTTTGGGGTGAGCACGGCAAGGGCGTTCGATCCGAATATGTCCCCGAATTCTTCGGTGACCTCTATCCCTGCCTTCAGGAGATCAAGCGAGCCTTCGATCCGCAGAACCGCCTCAATCCCGGCAAGATTGCTTCCCCGGGCTCCGAGAAGCTGTTGAAAATCGATGAGGTTCCGATGCGCGGCGATGTCGATCGCGCCATCGGCAGCGAGATCCGCGCGGCCTTCGACAACGCTGCTTACTGCAACGGTAACGGCGCCTGCTTCGACTTCGACGAGGTAAGTCCGATGTGCCCCTCCTACAAGGCGACGCGCGATCGCCGGTTTTCGCCCAAGGGTCGGGCAGCCTTGATGCGGGAGTGGCTGAGGCTTCTGGCTGACCAGGGTGTCGATCCCCGCTATGAAGCCAAGCAGCTGCGGCGCGGCCGCCCGCTGACAGCCCTGCCCCGCCGTATCGTGAACTCGTTCAATCCGCGCAACCGGGGCGACTTTTCCCACGACGTCCGTGAAGCAATGGACACCTGTCTGTCCTGCAGGGCCTGCGCAGGTCAGTGTCCGGTCAAGGTCAACGTTCCCGCCTTCCGGGCGAAATTCCTGGAGCTCTATTACGGCAGGTATTTGCGGCCCGTGAAGGATACGCTGGTGAGCGCGATCGAATCATCGCTGCCCTGGATGGCGCGCGCTAGGCCGCTCTACAACGTCATGGTTGGAACCGTGCTCGGCAAGGCGATGATGAGGACGGTCGGTCTGACGGCGCTTCCACGCCTGCCGCCATTGTCCCTTGCAAAAGAAGCCCGGCGTCTCGGCGTCCCGACTGCAACGGCCGACGGTATTCGCCAGGCACTGAGCCAGGGACACCAGCCGGTCGTCTTCGTCCCCGACGCGTTCACTGCTTTCTTCGATCCGCGCGTTCCCCTTGCCGCGATCAAGCTCGCACGCAGGATGGGCTTCGCGGTGTTTCTCGCCAAGCCCCAGGTAAACGGCAAGGCCATGCACGTTCACGGATATCTCGGCCGGTTCGAGAACGCCGCGCGAAAGAGCAGCCAATACCTGCAAGACCTCGCCTCTGCGGGAGCCTCACTCGTGGGCATCGATCCGTCCATGACGCTCTCCTATCGAAGCGAGTACAAGCACATCTTAAACAGCGGATCGAAACCGCTGGTTCTGCTCCCGCAAGAGTGGCTCTCTGCCAACCTCGACAGACTTTCCTCGGTCAGGGATGCCGGCATGGGAAAGACATATAGTCTTCTCGTTCACTGCACGGAGCGAAGTAACGTACCGACCTCGATCGGCCACTGGACGGCAGTGTTCAAAGCGATTGGGGTCAAGCTCGATGTTCCCGGAGCCGGCTGCTGCGGTATGGCCGGAACCTTCGGTCACGAGGTTCGCAACCGCGCAATGTCGCAACAGCTTTATGCGATGAGCTGGGCCGATCAGGTCCACCGGCAATCCGCCGAGACCGTCGTCTGCGCGACGGGATATTCCTGCAGATCCCAGGTCAAGGCGATCGACAACAGAACCGTTCAGCATCCTCTCGAGATCATTGAAGAATTGACCGGCTGACCGTCCGAAAGAATCGAAAGGCCCCGATGCATCATCTGCATCGGGGCCTTTGCGTTCAATCCTCAGACGGCTTCCTTGAAGCGAATAGCCTCCGGATCGTAGACCCGGCCAAACCGGTTCTCCAGGAAGTCGGCAAGGCCAATCTCTTCCTGTCGCACGAACCCCTTCTGCGGAAGCTTGCCCGAGGCAAGCAGGTCGAGCACGGTCGTGATGCCGGCTGCAGTCGTCACCTGGATGGCGCTCATCTTCTTGCCTGCAACGACAGTTGCATAAACCTTGTTGGCATAGGTTTCCTGCATGTAGCGTCCGTCTTTCCAGCCACAAACCGTGACGAAAACAACGACGACGTCCTGCATGGTTGCCGGCAGCGCGTGTTCGAAAAGGTCCTTCAACACGTCACGACGGTTCTTCAGGTTCAGATCGTTCAACAGCGCCTTGATGATCGCCTGGTGGCCCGGATAGCGAATGGTGCGGTAGTTCATGGTGCGAACCCGCCCCTCGAGCGTCTTGGCCAGAGTGCCAAGGCCACCGGAGGTGTTGAAGGCTTCATAGGTCACGCCGTCGAGCGAGAATTCCTCACGCTCTTCCATCGCGGGCACGGTGACCAGCTTGCCCTCAACGATCGCTTCGCAAGGCTCGATGTACTCGTTGATCAGCCCGTCGGTGCTCCAGGTGAGATTGTAGTTCAACGCGTTCGAAGGATACTGCGGCAGGGCGCCAACACGCATGCGCACGCTGTCGAGGCTGTCGAAACGCTTGGCGAGATCATTGGCAACGATGGAGATGAAGCCGGGTGCGAGACCACATTGCGGGATAAACGCAATCTCTGCGCCTTCAGCCAGTTCCTCGACCTTCTTCGTGGTGGCGACATCCTCGGTCAGGTCCAGGTAATGGACCGACGCTTCGAGTGCTGCTTCCGCAACCTTTCCGGTCAAATGGAACGGAGCCGCCGACAGCACCGCAAACTTGCCACGCAGAACATCGACGAGTGCCTTGGCATCGGCGATGTCTACGACGACGCCCTTTATCGCGGGATGGCGATCGAGCTTTGCGATCTGCGCTGCATCCCTGTCGGTGACGGTGACCGTGTAGCTGCCGGTCTCCGCCAGCATGAGTGCGATCGCGCCTCCGATCTTGCCGGCTCCGATTACCACGACTTCCTTCATATAGTTCCCCTTGGTTAGGCATATAAGATTATTATAAACGTAGCCATGGTCTGGTCGAAACATAGCGACAGAATGAGCATTATGGCCTATATTTTTGGTCTAAATGACCAGTTGATTGGACACTTCGAAAGGATGACATGAGCGTCTCGGAAAAGGATCGGCAATTGCTCTCGTTGTTGAGCGAAAACGCCAGAATGCCGGTAGCGACCCTGGCAAAGAGGCTGGCGCTATCGCGAACGACCGTTCAGGCCAGACTGGAACGTCTCGAAAGGGATGGCATCATCGCAGGCTATGCCGTTCGGCTATCGGACGAATATGCATCCAGCCTGATCAGAGCCCATATCCTGATCACGATCGCGCCAAAGGCCCTGTCGCAGGTGGTCGCGTCGTTGGAAAGGGTGAAGGCCGTGACGGCGCTGCATTCCGTCAGCGGGTCATTCGACCTGATCGCCATCATCGCCGCCCCCTCGATCGCCCAATTGGACGATTTGATCGACCAGATCGGAACGATCGATGGCGTGGAACGCACGCTGTCTTCGATCGTCCTTTCGACGCGGATCAACCGCTGATGCATATGCCCGTGTTTCCGACCATCTGCCTTTACGATGTCGTAAAGCATTTGTAGTCAACGAGATCAAAGAGAAGCGCACCGGCATCAAGGACGCCGCCGCGCGGCACAGTACAGTTTCCTCGTCAGACGTTGGGGTATCGAATGAGACATGCATCCGTTTCAGTCCTGAAGGCTTCCATGGTCGCCATGCTGGCCTTCTCGGGTAGCGAAACCGCGCTCCGGGCTGAACCGCAGCCTCAATCGCCGACCGCGGAACTCGGTGGGACGCAAGGCTATCCGGCGCCGGAACGCCGTCTGGTCCACATAGCTCGTCAGGGTGACGGTTCGATGCTCTCCACGCTCTTCGACGGCGGCGCCACCAGTCCGGCCAAAGTACTGCGCGAAATGGGGGGCCTGTCTCTATCGATGGACAGCGATATCGCCGCCGCATTGGAGGCCTACTACAGCCAGCCGAAAGCCAAGCTGATCTGGGTCGACGGGAAAGGTCCCAATGCAAAAGCGCGTGAGGCGTTAGCGCTTCTGAAGCAGGCGGAGGACTGGGGACTTAGCACAGTGGACTACGCCGCAACGGAGACCTTTGCGGCTCTCCCGCAAAATTCGTCCGAGCGGGCAAAGGCTCTGGCGCAATTCGAGGTGTCGCTCTCAAGCGAACTCCTGATGTTCCTCCAGGACAATTTTCGCGGACGCGTCGATCCTAACAAGCTGTCCAACTACTACGATTTCAAGCGCAAGCCGGTCGATCTGAGAGGCACACTGGCTCAGCTGTCTGCCTCCCCGGACTTGAACTCGGCCGTTGACCATTTCATGCCCAGCAGCCCGAAGTTTGCGCAACTGGCCGCTGAACTGCATTGGCTTCGAACGTCCGGACAAGGCGGTGATGCCTCGGTCAACATCAACAAGGTGATCGTGGCCATGGAGGAACTTCGCTGGATGCCACAGGAGTTCCCCGACCGATATGTCTTCATCAACCAGCCTGCCTACATGGCCTACTACACCGAAAACGGCGCCCTGGCGCTATCGATGAAAGCGGTGATCGGCCAACAGGATCATCAGACGAACTTCTTCGACGCTTCGATCAAGACGGTTGAGTTCAACCCCGATTGGGGCGTTCCGCAATCGATCATCAAGAATGAGATGCTTCCGCATCTGAAGCGGGACCCATCCTATCTGGACAAGGAAGGCTACAAGGTCTCCGTGAACGGGAAGTCCATGCCTTCGGCCAAGGTAGATTGGACCCAGCCGCTGGAGAACATCGCTGTCGTTCAGCCGCCGGGGCCTGACAATGCCTTAGGCCAGCTGAAAATCCTGTTTCCCAATCCTCACGCGATCTACATGCATGACACGCCGGCGCGAGGGAAGTTCGCCTCTCAGGACCGGATGTTCAGTCATGGATGCGTGCGCCTGGAAAACCCGCGCGCCATGGCTGCCGCCGTCCTCAAGACGTCGACGGATTCCGTGAACCAGGAGATTGCCGCGGGTGAGAAGAAGGACGTTCCGGTTCCCGAAGAGGTTCCAGTCTATGTTTCCTACTTCACGGCATGGCCGACCGCAGACGGTGTCATCCACTACTATGACGACATCTATGGCCGCGATGCCCAGACATTGAGTGCCATGGCCACGACCACGGCGAGCCGCTCTCAGACCCCATGATCGGCGCATAGTTTGCGCCGACCGGGTGTGATCGCCCTTCGCCTAGGTTTCCGGGCTATTTCGTCGCCGGCTTCGTCGCGCCTTGCTGCAGGTTCGCCTGATCTGCAAGAATAGCGGCAGCCTCGTTCAGCAGAACGTCCTTGACGTTCTTGCGGGCATTTTCCATGGCGATATCGGCACTCAGGCTGCGCTCGTTTGATTGCAGGCCATCATCCGTCCCGAGATCCTCGCCATCGTTTGCCTGAGCGCGAGATTTGAGGCGCTTTTCCCGGGCTGCCGTTTCCTTGCGGCGCTCCGCTTCATTAAGGGAAACGACACCCTTCTCACGCTGAGCCTTCAGGTCGGCAACGTCTTCCAGGAGACGCTGGAAGTCAGGATCGCTCTTCACCCGGGCATCGTGCTGGCTCTGCAAGGTGGGCAGCTCCTTCGTGACGGTGTCTGCCGGCTTATAGTTCGCCGGCTTGATCTCCGCCCACGGCAAGGCGTTGTCGTAGCTGGTCTCCCCGAAAGTGGTCGGATCCGAAAGCCCCGGCAAGCTGATATCCGGCGTCACGCCGCGCAGCTGCGTCGTCCCGCCGTTGACGCGGAAGAACTGAGCAATCGTCACCTTCAACTCGCCGAATTCCGGCTTGCTGTTGCGAACCATCTGGTCAAGGTCGACGACCGTTTGAACGGTCCCCTTGCCGAAGCTGGGCTCGCCGATAATAACGCCTCGACCGTAGTCCTGTATCGCCGCTGCAAAGATCTCCGAGGCCGATGCCGAGCCGCGATTGATCAGGACACCCATCGGGCCGGTCCAGACGGGTTCCGGCAGGTCAGAGCTTCTGATTGCGACCTTGCCGTCGCTGCCGCGCTGCTGAACGACGGGGCCATGGCCGATGAACAGGCCGGTCAGATCGATTGCCTCATCCAACGAGCCGCCGCCATTGTTGCGCACGTCGATGAGAACGCCGTCGACATTCTCCTGCTTCAGTTCCGCGAGCAGCTTGGCCACATCGCGGCTTGCGCTTCTGTAGTCCTTGTCTCCCTTGCGGCGGGCGTCGAAGTCCTCATAGAACGCCGGCAGTGTAATGACGCCGATCTTGCGCGTGGCGTCGCCGACCTTGACGGAAAGCACGACTTTACTGGCAGCCTGCTTTTCGAGGCTGATCTTGTCGCGCACGAGGCTGACGACCCGATGGGCGGCATCCGCGCCGGCGTCCGCCGGCAGGATGTCGAGGCGCACGACGGTGCCTTTCTTCCCGCGGATCATTTGGACGACTTCATCGAGACGTGTACCGACCACTTCCTTGATCGGGCCATCCTTGCCCTGGCCGACGCCGGTAATACGGTCGCCGACCGCAAGCTTGCCGGACGCCTGTGCCGGCCCGCCGGGAACCAACTCGCGGATCGTCGTATAGTCGTCGCGCTCCTGCAGGACAGCACCAATGCCGACCAGCGACAGCTTCATCGAGATGTTGAAATCGGCCGACGCAGCAGCGCCGAAATAATCCGTGTGCGGATCGGTCGACGTCGTAAAGGCATCCATGAACGACTGGAAAACGTCGTCGCTCTTGTACTTGTAAGCGCGCTCGAGGGTGTTGGCATAACGCTTGTCAAGCGTATCACGAATGGCCGCGTCGGCCTTGCCGCCGAGCTTCAAGCGCAACCAGTCGTTCTTGACGCGCTTGCGCCAAAGCTCGTTGCTCTCCGCTTCGGACTGCGGCCACGGTGCCTTGTCGCGCAAAACGGAAAAGTCTTCCTGCGCAGTGAAGTCGAAGCCATCCTTGAGCAGGCTACGCGCATAGGTCATGCGGTCAACGACGCGCTTTTCATAGGTGTTGAAGATCGTAAACGGGATCTTCAGGTCTTCGCGTTCGATGGCGTCGTCAATCTTGGTGCGATCAGCCATGAACTTGTCGATGTCGGCTTGCAGGAAGATCGCGCGGTCCGGATCGAGGGACTTTATGTAGCTGTCCATGACCTTGGCCGACAAGGCGTCGTCGATCGGAACCGGCTTGTAGCTGTAACGCGACAGAAATTGCGCACTCAATTGAGCGGCTTGTGCTTGCGGCTTCAACGGCGCCAAGACGGGAGGCGCGGCGACTTCAGCATATGCGGACTGTACGACGGCAAGAAATGCACCAATAAAAACGTAAGATATGCGCATTCAGCTTTGATCCAATTCTTAATGCTGGGGGCGATCTGTTTATATTTGATCTAGGTGGAGCAATTATGGTTTTTTGGCAACCGGGCGGATCATAAGTACCAAATTTGCGGCCGAAAACCATTAAACATTAGACAGAAAACCCCGCACAGCGAGGCGAGCCACCAGGCTCATTCGCTATCACCAACGAGTTGTCATTCGGATTGATGAACGTGAAGGATGTGCCATCGGCGGCACCTAGAGTGACCGAAGAAACTGTCTGCTTCAGGTGGTCGTCGGAGAGCACCGCAATACCGCTATCGCCGCCTCAATGTTGGCTACCGGGATAGACAACGCCCCAATCTCATCTTTCTCATAGCGTCAACCAGTGTCCGGAGTGGACCTACTCCTGAGGGACTTGGCGCTTGTCTCGCTGTCTGCTTAAGATGGGCCGCACCAGCCCGCTGAGTATGTCGCAGGGATGTCATGGATAAGCAGAAGCCGCCCCTCAAGATAACGGCAGTTCGGTTTGTCCGCGCGGTCGGCATCTTCATGAACTCGGAGGTCAAGGGCAGAGCAAGATTGATGCTTGCCGGCCTGGTCATTCTCTTTTGCGGCATCAACGCTCTGAACGTGGCCAACAGCTACGTCGGCAGGAATTTCATGACCGCGATTGCCGACCGTCAGTCGGCAGAATTCGTCCGGCAAGCAATATTTTACATCGCCGTCTTTGCCGCCGCGACCGTCGTTTCGGTCTTTGCACGGTTCACCGAGGAGCGCCTTGCCCTGCTCTGGCGGGAGTTCCTGACGCGACGAGCGGTCAACCATTATCTCGCCGACGCCGCCTATTATCGCCTTGATCATTCAGGTCAGCTCACGCATCCCGATCAGCGGATTGCCGACGACATCCGCGTTTTCACCGTCACGACGCTTTCCTTCGTCCTTCTGGTCTTCAACAGCGGCCTTACGATCCTGGCCTTTTCGGGTGTGCTTTGGTCCATCAGTCCGTTGCTGTTTGTCGTCGCCGTCCTTTACGCCGCTTGCGGCTCGTTCCTCACGATTGCCTTTGGCCGCCCCCTCATCAGACTGAACTACGACCAGCTCGACAAGGAAGCAGGCTTTCGCTCCGGCTTGATCCATGTTCGGGAAAAGGCTGAGGCAATCCTGGTATCGGGGAGCGAAAAGAAACAGAGCGCGCGGCTTCTCCAGCGGCTGGACGACGCCATCTCCAACTTTCGCCAGATCACAGCGATCAATCGCAATGTCGGCTTTTTCACCACCGGCTACAATTGGCTGATCCAGATCATTCCAGCGCTGATCGTCGCTCCCGCGTTCATGAGGGGCGATATTGCATTCGGCGTCATCACCCAGTCGGCCTCGGCCTTCGCATTGCTCGTCGGCGCCTTTTCGCTGATTGTCACGCAGTTCCAGTCGATTTCGAACTTTGCCGCGGTCGTCGCGCGACTGAGTTCGTTGCTCGAGGCAATCGAGCGATCGCAAGCCCCCGGCGTGCCAGCGATCGAAATTGCGGTCGAAGAAAAACACCTTGCCTTCGAGCACCTGACTTTGTTGTCCTCTCCTGACAACGTGCCATTGCTGAAGGATCTGTCGGTATCGGTGCCGGACGGGGCACGCATCCTCATTGCGGTGGACAACCCGGCAACGGCGGTGGCGCTACTCAAGGCGACGGCCGGTATCCCACTCAACGGCAGCGGGCAGATCGTCCGCCCGGGCCCCGGCAATATCCTCTTCCTCCCCCAGCAGCCGTACCTGATACCCGGCACCTTGCGACAGGTTCTCGTCCCTCCCGACAAAGCGGGGGATATCAGCGAGCATCGGATTGCCGAACTGTTGCAGGACTTCGGCCTCGATCGCGTGATCGGGCAAGCGGGTGGCCTCGATGTAGAGCACGACTGGAGCGCGCTGCTTTCGCTCCGCGAGCAACAACTGCTGGCCTTCGTCGGCATCCTTCTCGCGGCGCCGCGGTTCGCTTGGCTCGATCGGATCGACGCGACCTTGGGAGCCGACCAACTCCGTAAGATCCTCCACTCGCTTTCCGAGCAGACCATCACCTGCGTCCACGCCAGCGAAACGGATGTCACACGCGATCCCTATGCTGCGGTTCTCGAATGCAGAGAGGACGGTAGCTGGACGTGGACGGATAATCGCGGTTGATTCCACCATGGCCAATCGGTCGGCACGACCTATTTCAGCTTGCGTATGATCGCGTATCTTACTCTGCCAAACATATGAGGAGTTGTATGCTGGATGGTGACGCATTTGTGGACGGCTGCCGGCAGCAGGTTTCAGCGCGCGCTTCTCTTGGGAGTACTCGCGGTTGATGCATATCAATGCGCGGCTTAGGAACGCGCCTACGACTGCCTAAAACAATCTGGATTCTCGACAGGGAGACACCAAATGGTTTCGCTTACCAAGGCAACGGACGCTCGGCCCTCCATGGACGGAGATTCAAAAGCAAAAGGCCCGCTTTCGGCCAAGGAGTTGCATGCGATGCACGCTTACTGGCGGGCATCGAACTACCTCTCCGTGGGTCAGATCTACCTTCTCGACAATCCGCTGCTGAAAGAACCGCTGAAGCGGGAGCACATCAAGCCGCGGCTGCTTGGCCATTGGGGCACGTCTCCTGGCCTGAACATGCTCTATGTTCACCTCAATCGCGTGATCAAACGCGACGACCTCAACATGATCTATGTGATCGGGCCGGGCCATGGTGGACCCTCTCTGGTCGCACACGCCTATCTCGAGGGAACCTATAGCGAGGTCTACCCGAATGTTTCCCAGGATACCGAGGGCTTGCAGAAGCTGTTCAAGCAGTTCAGCTTCCCCGGTGGCATCCCAAGCCATGTCGCTCCCGAAACACCTGGCAGCATCCATGAGGGCGGCGAACTGGGCTATGCTCTTAGCCATGCCTACGGAGCAGCGTTCGACAACCCCGATCTCATCGTCGCCTGCGTCGTTGGCGACGGCGAAGCCGAGACAGGACCGCTCGCGACCGGTTGGCACGGCAACAAGTTCCTGAACCCGGCCCGTGACGGGTGCGTGCTGCCGATCCTGCACCTGAACGGCTACAAGATCGCCAATCCATGCTTCCTCGCTCGCATTCCCGAGGACGAGCTCAGGAAATTCTTCGAGGGCATGGGCTACAAGCCCTACTTCGTCGAAGGCTCCGACCCTGACAGCGTTCACCAGCAGCTCGCCGGTGTGATGGATACCGCCGTCAAGGAAATCAAGAGCATCTGGGCGGACGCCCGCACCAACGGGAACCTGAAGCGCCCCAACTGGCCTATGATCATTTTCCGCACACCGAAGGGCTGGACATGCCCGCCGGAGATCGATGGCAAGAAGTGCGAGGACTACTGGCGCGCGCATCAGGTTCCGATGGGCGACATGGACAAGCCGGAGCACATCCAGATCCTTCAGGAATGGATGAAGAGCTATCGTCCCGAAGAACTCTTCGATGGCGATGGCAAGCTGATGCCGGAACTGGCAGCGCTGGCGCCTGCGGGGCACCGCCGGATGAGCGACAACCCGCACACCAACGGCGGGCTGCTGCTGCGCGATCTCAAGATGCCTGACTTTGAAGATTATGCGGTCCCGGTCGCAAGCCCCGGCGCGACGATGACAGAGTCGGCGCGGGTGATGGGCAAATTCCTTCGGGATGTCATGAAGCTGAATATGGGGAGCAAGAACTTCCGCCTGTTCAGCCCCGACGAAAACAACTCCAACCGTTGGCAGGATGTGCTGGAAGTCACCAACCGCTGCTACATGGCGGAGATCTACCCCGAGGACGATCATCTTTCACCCGACGGTCGGGTCATGGAGGTGCTGAGCGAGCATCAATGCCAGGGATGGCTGGAAGGGTACCTGCTCACCGGTCGGCATGGCTTCTTTTCGTGCTACGAGGCCTTCATCCACATCATCGACTCGATGTTCAACCAGCATGCCAAATGGCTGAAGGTCTGCAATGAAATCCCGTGGCGCCGGCCGATCCCATCGCTGAACTACTTCCTGAGTTCCCACGTCTGGCGCCAGGACCACAATGGTTTCAGCCACCAGGATCCGGGCTTCCTCGACCACGTGGCCAACAAGAAGGCGGATGTCGTCCGCATCTATCTGCCGCCGGATGCCAATACGCTTCTGTCGGTCACCGATCACTGCCTGCGCAGCCGCAATTACGTCAACGTGGTCGTCGCCGGCAAGCAGCCTGCACCGCAATGGCTGACGATGGACCAAGCCATCAAGCATTGCAGCGAAGGCATCGGCATCTGGGAGTGGGCGAGCAACGACAGGGGAAGCGAGCCCGACGTCGTGATGGCATGCTGCGGCGACGTTCCAACGCTGGAGACATTGGCCGCCGTCGAACTAATCCGGGAGCATCTGCCGGAACTAAAGGTTCGCGTCATCAACGTGGTCAACCTGATGAAACTGCAACCGACAAAGGAACATCCGCATGGCCTGTCGGATGCTGATTTCGATGCGTTGTTCACCAAGGACAAGCCGATCATCTTCGCCTTCCACGGCTATCCCTGGCTGATCCATCGGCTCACCTACCGCCGTACGAACCATGACAACATGCACGTCCGCGGCTACAAGGAAGAAGGAACGACGACGACGCCGTTCGACATGGTTGTGCTGAACGAGATGGACCGCTTCCATCTGGTGGAGGACGTGATCGACCGGCTGCCGCAGCTCGGTGCTCGCGCTGCCTATTTCAAGCAAGCCATTCACGAGAAGCTGATCGAACACAGGCAGTATATCGAGAAGCATGGCGACGACATGCCCGAGATCAGTGGTTGGAGATGGGGCGCAAAGGGAAAAGCGGTGACTTCCGCACGAACCTCGACCGAGGGAGACAACGCCTGATCCGGCCGACGAGAGCGGCCGATGCAATAGGAGGTCTGCCGACGATCATGCCGGCAGACCCCGAGGAATGAAATAGCAGGAAGAAGAAGCCTATCGATCCTTGCGTGCACTGGTTGGTGCCCATGCCTGAAACGCTTTCGACCGATGCCGATCTTGACCGAATGCCAACCGAGCAGGACCTTGCTCGGCTGCAGTTCACGACGGTGCTCTATTATCTGCAATGCACGAATCCCGATAACGGCCTCGTGCGCGACAAGACGGCGCCGAATACGCCGGCCAGCATTGCAGCAATCGGCATGGCGCTCGCGACAATCCCCGTCGTGGTTGAGCATGGCGTGCTGATCCGCGAGTTTGCTGCCAAGATTACGCGCAGCCGCCTGCGATATCTGATCAACTGCCCGCAAGGACCCGAACCGGATGCCTCCGGCTACAAGGGCTTCTTCTATCATTTTCTGGATATCGAAACAGGACGCCGCGTTTGGGATTGCGAGCTGTCGACGATCGATTCCGCCTTCCTCTTCGCCGGGGCGCTGACCGTCGCCACCTATTTTGACGGCGACACCGCCGATGAGGCGGAGATCAGGCGGCTCGCAACGGCATTGTATGAACGGGCCGACTGGAACTGGGCCCGCGACGGCGGCGCGACGCTGACGCACGGGTGGCGCCCGGAGACGGGCTTCATCCCGCATCGATGGCGAGGCTATGACGAAGGTCTGCTGCTCTACATCATCGGCCTTGGATCACCGACCCATCCTTTGCCGCCGGAGAGTTTTGCCGCCTACACGGAAAGCTACGATTGGCGGAACATTTACGGCCGAGAACTGCTCTATTCCGGCCCCTTGTTTACCCACCAGCTGTCGCACATGTGGATCGACTTTCGTGGCATCCGGGACGATTTCATGCGCCGGCATGACAGCGACTATTTCATCAACACCCGCCACGCGACCTATGTGCAGCAGGAATACGCCATTCGCAATCCGATGGGCTTCGTCGGCTACGGCGAACACTGCTGGGGTTTTACCGCAAGTGACGGCCCCGGCTGGTTCAAGCAGACCGTCGACGGGCGCGAGCGTGAGTTCTTCGACTATATCGCCCGCGGTGCGCCCTTTGGACCGGACGATGGAACGGTCGCGCCCTGGGCTGTCGTGGCCTCCCTGCCGTTCGCGCCCGAGATCGTCATCCCCACGGTCAGGAACTTTGCGCGCAAGAACCTCGGCATGACGAGGCTCTACGGTTTCAAGCCGTCGTTCAACGAAACATATCCTGCGCAGGATATTCCAACCGGCGGATGGGTCAGCCCCTACCACTTCGGTATCGACCAGGGGCCGGTGGTGCTGATGATCGAGAATTATCGGACGGGTTTGCTCTGGAACATCATGAAGCGATGCCAGCCTGTCGTTACCGGATTACGCCGTGCCGGTTTCACCGGCGGCTGGCTATAGACGCCCGATTGCCACCCACCGATAATACCAGTATATGTCCAACCGATTTTTTTAGCGGACATTGGCGAACTTTATGGCTCAGAACCAGGTGATCGATGCGATCGAGAAATCACTTGATCAGATCCCGGGGAATATCCCCCTCTACAAGCGGTTGAAGCTCGCCATCGAGAAGGCGATCCAGACGCAGACGTTCCAGTCGGGCAGTGTGCTGCCGGGTGAGCGGGTGATTGCGTCTTCTCTTTCCCTATCGCGCGTCACCGTCCGCAAGGCGCTGTCGTTGCTGGAGGAAGAAGGGTTGCTCAGCCGTCGCCACGGCTTCAAGACCGAGATCGGATCGCGCGTCGAAAAGTCCCTGGCGACCCTGACCAGCTTCTCCGAAGATATCCGCGCCCGAGGCCAAGTGCCTGGGTGCATTTGGATATCGAGGCAGATTACCCGCGCCTCCTCCACTGAAATGATGGCGCTTGGGATCGCCGGAGACGCAAATGTCGTTAGGATCAAGCGCATCCGGACTGCCAATTCGCTCCCGATTGCGGTGGAGACCTCCGTGGTTCCGGTCCGCTTCCTGCCGTCGCCGCACCTGATCGACCAATCGCTTTACGAGGCGCTGCAAGCTCGTGGCTTCTTGCCCGAGCGGGCGGTTCAGCGCATGCGCTCGCGGCCGGCAACGGCAGACGATGCGACCCATCTTCACTGCGAAGCCGGAGCGCCGCTTCTCGTGACGGAACGCCGCTGCTTCCTGGGAGATGGGCAGATCGTCGAATTGTGCGAGACCCGATACAAGGGCGACGTCTTCGACTTCGTCTTCGAACTCCGAAGATAATACCAGTCATAAACTGGTTGCCATCTGGTATTTTCCAATTATCGTGATGCCCGAAATGGAGCATCCCGTGACGCACGAAGACCTGAAGAACGCCCTCATCGTTTCCTGCCAGCCGGTTCCCGATGGTCCGATGGATGATGCCGCGTTCGTCATCGGCTTCGCCAACGCCGCCGCCGCGGCAGGTGCTGCGGCGGTGCGTATCGAATCCGTTGCTTACGTGAAGGCGGCCCGCCCGCATGTGGCTGTTCCGATCATCGGGATCGTCAAGCGCGATCTCGATGACAGCCCGGTTCGCATCACGCCCTTCATCGCCGATGTCGAGGATCTTGCCGATGCCGGTGCCGATATCATCGCCTTCGACGCCACCGATCGCGTCCGCCCGGTAGCCTTCAGCGCGCTTGTCGCTGCGGCAAAGGCCAAGGGCAAGCTGACGATGGCCGACTGCTCCTCGTTCGAGGACGCCAAGCGAGCGTTGGCGGAGGGTGTTGATTTCGTCGGAACCACGCTGTCCGGCTATGTCGGTGGGCCGGAGCCCGTCGACCCGGATATCGCCCTGATTGCGGCAATGCGGACGCTGACGCCCCGCGTGATCGCCGAGGGCCGCATCCGCACGCCGGAGCAGGCAGCCGAAGCGGCGTCCGCCGGCGCCTTCGCCGTTGTCGTCGGCTCGGCGATTACACGCACCGAACACGCGACGACGTGGTTTCACGAGGCCGTCAGTGCCGCGTTCTCGCAGCGTGAGGACGCCGGCAAGCCCGTACTCGCCATCGACATCGGCGGCACGAAGACGATGGTGGCGCTGGTCCAGGGTGACAAGGTCATCGACGAGCGCATTGTACGAACGCAGCGCGAGGAAGGACCCGACGCCTGGCTGGATGCCATCGCAGCGGAGACCGCCGCGTGGCGCGGCCAGTTCGCTCGCGCCGGGATTGCCGTTACCGGTTTCGTGGAAAATGGCTGCTGGTCCGCTCTCAATCCGGCGACGCTTGGTATTCCCGACAACTATCCGCTGATCGAGCGCGCAACCGCGCGCCTTGGCGCGCCAGCCTTCGCCGTCAACGACGCCCAGGCGGCCGCCTGGGGCGAATACCGGTTCGGCGCTGGCCGCAGGGAGGACATCGTCTTCCTGACGATCTCGACGGGCATTGGTGGCGGTATCGTCATCCACGGCAAGCTTGGATCCGGTCTCGCCGGCCATTTCGGCCTGACCCGAAGCGCCTCGCATGGCGCCGCGCCCCTTGAGGACATGACTTCGGGCCTCTGGATAGCGCAGCAGGCAAGAGACGCTGGCCACGACGTCGATGCGGTGACGGTCTTTGCCGAAGCGGCGGCCGGGTCGGCATGGGCCAGCTCCATCGTCGAACAATCAGCCGCGCAAGTTGCGCTCCTCTGCCGCGACATCAAGCTGATGCTCGATCCCCAACGCATCGTCATCGGCGGCGGCATCGGCCTCGCGCCGGGCTATCTCGACCTCGTGCGTGGGAAGATCGGCGGCCTCAGCACCCGGATCACTCCTCACCTCGTCGCGGCAGAACTCGGCAGCCGCGCGGGCATCATCGGCGCTGCGGATCTGGCGCGGCAGCATCGTTAAAAATCCATCAGAAAAGCAACCAAAGAAAGAAAGGGAACATTGATGAAACTGCAAAAGATAATCGCTCCGGCTCTCGCCGCGCTTCTTTCGAGCGCGGCTCTGCCGGGCCTCGCCAATGCAACCGTCACCGTGCTCGGCTGGCCGGGCGGATCGGAAGAGACCGCCCTTCGCGCGACGGTGGAAGCCTATAACAAGTCCGCGTCCGACGCCGACAAGGTCGAGCTTCTGTTCTTCAACCGCGACGGCTTCTACGACAAGCTGCAGGCCGACATGGCGGCCGGATCGGACGCGTTCGACATCAATCTCGTCGCCACCTACACCATCGGCCGCTACGCACCGTACATGGAGCCGGTGGATCTTGGGCCGGACGCCGCGAAGGTTTTCGGCGATTCCGTTCTGAAGACCATGCAGTTCGACGGCAAGCAGTATGGCGTGCCGACGGATCTGTCGCTGCATTTCATGTATTACCGCAAGGACCTCATCGATGCCCTGCTGAAGGACGATGCGGCGAAGAAGACCTATTCTGAGCTTGCCAAGAAGGTACTCGGCAAGGATCTGCAGCCAAAGGATCCTGACAGCTGGACCTGGGATGACTGGGCGGCGACCGCGCTCTATTTCTCCAAGCAGGCCAATCCGGATAGTCCCGTTCGCTACGGCACCGTGCTGCAGATGAAGAACCTGCTGTTCAACATGATGGTGTTCCAGTCACTGCCGCGCTCCTATGGCGCAAACTGGATGGATGACAGCGGCAACGTCACCGTCGATTCCGACGCCTACAAGACCGGCTTGCAGCTCTACAAGACCCTCTACGATGCCGGCGCCTCGCCGAAGGATTCGTTGAGCTACGAATACCCTGAAACCAATGCCGCCTTCGCCGCCGGCCAGGCTGCTACGGCTCTGCAGTGGAATGCGGCAGCCGCCGATCTCACCAGCGCCGAAAAGTCGCCGGCCGTGGCCGATGTAACGGGCATCGTCGCACCGCCGGCCGGTCCGAACGGTCGCGCCGACCACATCCACGGCCTCGGTCTCGGCCTCAACAAGAATGCCAAGAACAAGGAAGGGGCCATCAAGTTCCTGAAATGGCTGGCAACCGAGGATGCGGCACTGACCTACGCGCGCGGCGGCGGCTCGCCGGCCCTGATGCCCGATGTCGTAGCAAAGGTCGCCTCGGAACGCCCCGATCTCGTCAAGCTTGGCGAATTCGCGAGCAAGTACGGCTATGTCATGAACGGCGCGACGTCCGCCAATGCGCTCTCGGTCTACGAGTTGCAGGCCAAGGAGTTCACGGGCTACTGGTCGGGTCAGCAGAGCCTCGAGGACGCCCTTGCCCATACCAAGACCGGTATGCAGGATCTCCTCAAGAAGTAACCTCGATCCGGATGCCGGGCCAAGCCCGGCATCCCTCCATCCGGCGGACCGAAATGGCTATCGTATCACGTGCAGAAGGCAGGGCTTATCTGGTGCCGCTCATCGGCTTCCTGCTGCTCTTCCTGGGCTTTCCGGCCCTCGTCAACCTGATCTATTCGGTCTCGACCGTCGGTTTCCAGAACCTGCGCAGCCCGACGATCACCGGCCTCGGCAACTATCTCGCCGTATTGCAGGATCGCTCCTTCTGGAAGGCAACGTCCTTCTCGTTCACGTTCGGCCTGATTACGGCGATCGCTGAATGCGGGATCGGCTTATTCCTGGCGATCTTTCTGGCGCCGCTGCTTGCGAAGCGCTCGGTCCTGATGGCGCCGCTGATGCTGCCGCTGATGGTCGCACCGGCGATGATCGGCCTGATGTACAGGCTCGTGCTGCACGAGTTCGCTGGACCCGTTCCCTACTATCTCTTCCTCTGGTTCGGCGACAGCCCGGCCTTCCTCGACGTGAACAACGCCTTCAAGACGCTCCTTGTCGTTGAAACGCTGCAGTGGACGCCGTTCGCCTTCCTGCTCTTCTATGTCGCCTATTCGGCAATTCCCCTTGATGTTCGCGAGGCGGCCTCACTCGACGGCGCCTCGGCCTGGCGCATCCTGTGGCTGATAGACTTGCCGCTGATGACGCCGACACTGGTCATCGCCTTCTTCATCCGCTTCATTGACGGCTTCCGTGTGTTCGACAACGTCTATGCGCTGACCGGCAGCGGCGCAGGCGGCTCGACGACCTCGCTGTCCATCTATATCTACCAGGCCTTCTTCAAGGACGGGTTGATCGGCAAGGCGGTTGCGGCCTCGGTCGTGCTGTTCGTCGCCTCCCTTGCGGTGCTCTACGGGTTGAACTGGTTGGCAGGTCGCAGGAGGAAAGCAGCATGATCAACGCACTTCGTTGGATCGTCTTTGCGATCGCCGCGCTTGCGATGAACTTTCCGATAATCGTCACGCTCGTCACCTCGTTCAAAAGCGCACGGGAACTGTCCAGCAATGCCGGCCTGTGGATCAACCAGCCGACGCTTGCCAACTATGCGCGGGTGCTGACCCAGACGGACCGTTTCAATATCTATTCCTACCTGCTGAACAGCACGATTGCTGCTGTGCTCGGCACCGGGCTTGCAATCCTGCTCTGCCTGCCTGCGGCCTACGCCATCGCCAGAAGCGATGTCGGCCGACGGGTGATGCTGCCGCTGGTCATCAACCTGCGCGCCGTGCCACTCATCATCTTCGCGATCCCGCTTTACATGATGTACCAATGGCTCGGGCTGCTCGACACGCAGGTCGGGCTTGGGCTGATCCTGACGATCGTCAATATCCCGCTCGCCCTCGTCATGCTGGTCAACGCCATCAATGACGTACCGCTCGAACTCGACGAGGCGGCGCGGATTGACGGTGCATCATCCTTCCAGGCGATGGTTCGCGTCATCACGCCCGTTATCCGCCCGGCGCTCATCACGGCATTCATCTTCGGCTTTATCACCGCATGGAACGAGTTCCTGTTCGGCCTGATGCTGACCACCAACAAGGCGGTGCCGATGACAGTCGGCGCCTCCTTCTTCTTCGCCGCCAGCGGCGGTGGCGTTCAGTGGGGTGTGGCATCCGCAGTGATGGCGCTCGGCGCGCTTCCTCCCGCCCTGCTTGGGCTTCTGATGTATCGCCAGATCTCCGGCTCGATGACGGCTGGCGCGGTGAAAGGCTAGCGATCAGGCGCAGGGAATGGTGCCTCACGTCCCCAGCATGGTCGCGCGGCTCGCCCAGCGGCAAGAGACGACGTCAGAAGCCGTTCCCCTTGGTGGGCGGAATGAACAAATCCGCATATCCCAGCTTGGGCTGCTTCTTTTGTGATTTTGCATCGACAGTCTGGCTGTGCTTGTGGGTGCTGGCTAGGACGGTGTAGCCAACAAGTGTAGCCACCGCGACGGTCATGCTGGTCACAAGGATCTTTAGCATTGCTGGCTCCTTTCCCGTTGCACCGTGCATTGTTCACCTAAGCAAAGCTCCGATCATTGCGCTTTGTCAAAGCGCCTGTGCTTCAAGGATGAGCGGCGTTGGGGGATGCGCTCTATTCATGAACGCCGGATATAGGTGCATGCCGCCGATCCCGTCTAATCAGATCAATCTTGCTGCGCTATCTTCCTTCTCTGGATAGAAGGACCGTCGGATATGCCCCAACTGAACGTGCTCGTCGTCGGCGCTACGGGAAGTGTCGGCCGCCTTGTCGTGAGCCAGGCGCTTCTGAGAAACCATAAAGTACGTGCGCTTGTCCGCAACGCCTCCTCCGCCCGCCTTCCGGAAGGCGCGGAAATGGTCGTGGGCGACGTGACAAAGCCCGACACCTTGGAGCCGGCTCTTGAGGGAATGGACGCGGTCGTGCTGACCTTGAACGCCGACGGCCAAGGAAAGGCAGCCGCTGAAGCAGTCTATTACCGGGCGTTTCTCGACATACTGGCCGCCCTCGGTGGCCGGAGCCTGCGGATTGCGCTCATGACGACGATCGGCGTCACGGAACGTCACGGCCATTACAACAGGACCAATGAGGGCCACGACTGGAAGCGCAGGGCCGAGCGCCTCGTTCGCAGGAGCGGCCTTCCTTACACGATCGTGCGCCCCGGTTGGTTCGACTACAACGCCGCCGACCAGCACCGTCTGGAATTCCTGCAGGGCGACCGGCGGCATAGCGGCACCCCAAGCGACGGCGTCATTTCCCGACAGCAAATTGCCGAAGTGCTCGTCGAAAGCCTCACCTCCGACGCAGCAACCAGGAAGACCTTCGAACTCGTAGCAGAGACAGGGCCCGCGCCCAGCGATCTCGACCCATTGTTCGCAGCATTGCGCCCTGATCCGGAGGACGCGCTTGATGCCGTCCTCGACCTCGACAACATGCCCTTGGACCAGGAGCCCGATCGCGTTCGGCGCGACTTGGATCTGATCAATAGATATCGCGCAACGGCTTGACGGGCGGCGACTTCCTCATCGGCGATACCGCCTCATATTCCTAAGACGAGCTGGCACCCGAATAAGACGGGGCCTAGCTCGACCATCACAATGAAAGGACAACACCAATGTTGGGAACGAAGCTTTACGGGCCGGGCGACGTCCGTTGCGAAGAAGTCGCCGAGCCGAAGATCCTGAAGCCTACCGACGCCATCATAAAGCTGTCGGCAAGCTGCATCTGTGGTTCCGACCTTTGGCCGTTCCGCGGCGCCAACGAAGTCACCGCGCCGCTGGCCATGGGCCACGAATACTGCGGCGTGGTCGTGGAGGTCGGCAGCGCGGTGAAGACGGTCAAGCCCGGCCAGTTCGTGGTCGGCTCCTTCTGCCTGTCGGACAACACCTGCCCCCATTGCAAGTTCGGCTTCCAGTCCTCTTGCGAGCAGCGCGAGTTCATGACGGGCGCACAGGCGCCCTATGCGCGCGTTCCCCTTGCCGATGGCACGCTTGTCGCCACAGCGGAGCTTCCGGCAGACGATCTCATTCCGAGCCTGCTCGCGGTTTCCGACGTCCTGGGGACCGGGTGGTATGCGGCCGATGCCGCAGGTGTCCAGGAAGGCGGCACGGCAGTAGTGGTCGGCGACGGTGCGGTCGGCTTGATGGGCGTTCTTGCCGCCAAGCAGATGGGCGCATCGCGGATCATCGCGATGAGCCGCCATAAGAGCCGCCAGGATCTCGCGCTCGAGTTCGGAGCGACCGATATCATCTCCGAGCGCGGCGATGACGGCGTAGTGCGGATCAAGGAACTCACGAGTGGCGTCGGCGCGGATTCCGTTCTCGAATGCGTCGGAACGCCGGAATCCATGGGCCAGGCAATCAACTGCGCCCGTCCGGGCGGCAAGATCGGCTTCGTCGGCGTTCCCCATGGTGTCACGTTCGACGGTCAGAACCTGTTCTTCCAGCAAAAGAGCCTGCTTGGCGGACCTGCGCCGGTCCGGCGCTACCTGCCTTATCTGATGGATCTTGTGCTCGACCGAAAGATCAACCCCGGAAAGGTGTTCGATCTCGAGGTGCCGCTTGCCGACGTTGCGGAAGGCTACCGCGCCATGGATGAGCGCCGTGCCATCAAGACGCTTCTTCGCGTCTAGCCGAAGGGGCCGCTTCGGTGGCCCCGTTCGTTCCTTCCCCAAGACAATATCGACGGAGTCGAGTTCATGAAAAAAATTGCAGCCACGATCGCGGTGTCCGCCCTGGCCGCGACGGGTGTCGAAGCCCAGGAAAAGCGCCAGCGCGTCGCGCCGCAAGCCGTCTACGAGACGGCACCGGGCCTTGCCGATTTTACGGACGATGTCTTGTTCGGCGAGGTTTGGGAGCGAGGGGAGCTGTCCGCCCGCGACCGCAGCCTCGTCACCGTTGCCACGCTCGTCTCGACGGGAAAGGCCGCGCAAACCGGCAGCCATGTGCGTCGAGCGCTCGACAACGGCGTGCAACCGGAAGAGATCGGTGAGTTGATCACGCACCTTGCATTCTATTCCGGTTGGCCGAATGCGATGTCAGCGGTCACCGAGACGAAGAAGGTGTTTGAAGAGCGCGGGATTGGAGCCTTGGCCAACAGTGCTGCCGCCCGCATCGAACTAGACGCCAAGGCGGAGGCGACACGTGCCGCGACGGTTGACGCGAATGTGGCGCCAACGGCTTCGGCACTTGCCGACCTTACCAATCGCGTCCTCTTTGGGGATCTCTGGCAACGTCCGGATCTGTCCGCACGGGACCGCAGCCTCGTGACGATGGCAGCCCTGATCGCGATCGGTCAGCCGGAACAGCTTCCCTTCCACGCAAACCGCGCCATGGACAACGGCTTGACGCGCGCCGAGGCGTCGGAGGTCGTTACCCATGTGGCATTCTATGCCGGCTGGCCGAGGGCGATGTCGGCCGTCCCGGTCCTGCAGCGTGTCTTCGAAAGCCGTGATGTCGCGTCCAAGATTGCTGCGGCACCCGCCGAGGTAAAGATCGCACGCGCGGGCGACGGCCGGGCTGCCGCGCCTGAGCAGTACTTTACCGGCAAGGTCGAGACATCAGGCTTCTATCGCGGTGATGCACCCGCCCGCATCGGCGGCGCGACGGTCTCGTTCTCGGCCGGAGCAAGGACGGCATGGCATACCCATCCGCTTGGGCAAACACTGTTCATCGTTTCTGGAACCGGCTGGGTTCAGAAGGAAGGGGACGCGGTCGTATGCGTGGCGCCGGGAGACGTGGTCTGGATTCCACCCCATGTCAGGCACTGGCACGGCGCTTCCGCTGAAAGCGCCATGACCCATTTCGCCGTAGCCGAGGCGCTGGACGGTGTCTCCGTATCCTGGATGGAGAAGGTTAGCGACGAAGATTACGCCCAAGGCAGTGAGGGCGAGTGAAAGCTCGCATTGCCGCATGTGGCATGGCGGTGGGTCATTCCACCGCCAGATCCAGTTGGCGATGCGCTTAAGGCGTCCGAGGATCCAGCTGACGGGTCATTTCGACCATCGTCGGCTGAAATCCTGCCGCAGCAAATAGCCGCTTTCCCACCTCGTTCTGATAGGCCGTGGACAGCACGATCTGCGTTGCACCACGTTGCGCCAACGCATCTACGGCTGCCTCGATCAGCGCCCGCCCGAGGCCACATCGACGCTTCCGTGGATCAACGAAAAGATCGTGCAGCACGCCGGCGGGGCCACGCAGCGCCATGTAGTCGTAGCCTTCGATGGCGCCGTAGCAGTAGCCCACGATCGCATTGTCCTCCTCGGCAACGATAACCAGAACATCATCCTTGCCCAACTGGCTCGAAAGGTATCGCGCGTAGCTCTGTGGCGTCTTGTCGTTCGATGAAATGAACCGCTTGGGGTCCCATTGATGGTGCAGCGCCATCAGCTGCGCCCCATATGCCCCGAGGACCGCGGCGTCCTCGCTGGTCGCCACCCTGATGCGCGTGTCTGATGCCTGAAAGATTGTCATCTGTTCCCCGGGTGTTTGTGGCAGCACTAGCCTCTATATCGAAGTGCCTCGACCAGAACTGAAAAGGCCGCCGACGGCTGCCGTCGGCTCGGATAGTATAGATGATATCCGGCAAAGCGCGGACACCAGTCTTCCAGCACGCGGACTAGGCGTCCGTCTGCAAGCCGATCGGCGACCTGATCTTCCATGACGAAGCCGAGCCCGAATCCATCTTCGGCCGCGCGAGCGATCATGTTCACATTGTTGAAAGCGAGCTGACCGTCGACACGCACGCGCAGCTCCCTGGATCCCTGTTCGAGCTCCCACGCATAAAGGCCGCCGCCGCTCAGCATCCGAAGATTGATGCAGCGGTGAGACGCCAGATCCTGCGGCAGTTTTGGCTTTGGATTCCGATCAAAATAGGCAGGAGAGCCGATGACGGCCATTCTGAGGTCCGGTCCGATTCGCACAGCCACCATGTCCTTGGCAAGTGCCTCCCCGAGGCGGACACCGGCGTCGAACCGATCGGACACGATGTCGGTGAAGCTGGAATCGATACTGAGCTCGACGTTGATGTCCGGGTAATCCGGCAGGAGCCTGCGTAGAACTGGCCACAACAGCGACGTCGCGGCATGCTCCGACGTCGTAATGCGAATGGTGCCGGACGGCCTGTCGCGCAGCTCGCTCAGGGAGGCTAGGCCAGTTCCTATGCTGTCCATCGCGGGCCGCAGCGACGCCAGCAATCTTTCGCCTGCTTCGGTGGGAGCGACATTGCGTGTCGTTCGGGTCAGAAGGCGGACGCCGAGCCTTGTCTCGAGGCGCCGTATCGTATGACTGAGGGCAGACTGCGAGGTACCAAGAATGGCAGCCGCACGCGTGAAATTCTGCTCTTCCGCGACTGTGATGAACGCATTGAGATCGACAAGGTCTTCTCGCCTCATTCATGAACCCTTGGCATGAGTGCTACATGATTGTCGAAGTTGGCCCCGACAATCCCGGACGTCAAGCGGAGGTCCGCGCAGAAACGAGCGAGAGGCTCAGGAAGCTGCCAACTCCGGCAATGGCGATGACCAGCGCGAGCGGCCAGGGCGTGCCGTCCGCAAGGGCGCTGACGGCTGCCGAACCGACGATGCCGCTGCCGTAGTGCATCGCACCAACCAATGCCGACACCGATCCGGCCCGATCCGGATGGTCTTCGAGCGCGCCGCCGATGGAATTGGCGACGATCAATCCGGACCACGACACAAAGACGAACAGAGGAACCGCCAGCCCCCACAGTCCGCCCCATCCGGTCCAACCCGAAAAGAGCAGGAAGAGGCCCGAAAGCGCAGCGCCTGCCGTGCCCAGCCTCAGCAACACGCGGCTGCCGAAGCGCACAACCAAGCGCGAATTGATCATGTTGGCGGCCATGATCCCGACAATTCCGACAGCAAACAGGATGCCGTAGAATTCTGCGGGAACGTGGTAGTAATCGATATAGGCGAATGGCGTACCAGCGATATAGGCGTAGATGCCCCCATAAAAGAATCCACCGGACGCCGCGAAGCCGAGGAGGCGCCGGTTGGTAAGCAGCTTTCCGTAGCCCGAAATCGCGCCAAGCACGGAATCGTGGCGCCGCCGCTCGCGGGGAAGCGTCTCCGGGATGCTCATCAGCGCCGCCAGCGTCACCAATCCGACGCCGACCAGCACCCAGAAGATCGATCGCCAGCCTGCGATTGCCAGGATCTGGCCCCCAACGATCGGCCCGAGCAGCGGTGCGACAGCCATGATGGTGATAAGCGTCGACAGCATCTGTGCAGCGCGCGCGCCTTCGTAGAGATCACGCACCATCGCGCGGGCGAGGACGACACCCGAGCAGGCGCCGACGGCCTGCACCATGCGCCATGCGATCATCTCCGTGGCGGAGTTCGACAGCCCGCAACCGGCAGAGCCAATGACGAAGAGCAGCAAACCGATTGCAACCGGAATCCGCCTGCCGAACCTGTCGGCGATCGGTCCCCAGAGGAGCTGTCCGACGCTGAACCCGACGAGGAAACCCGACACCGTCAGCTCCATCGAACCGGCGTCCGCCTGCAAGTCCCTGCCCATGGTCGGCATCGCCGGCAGATAGAGATCCGTCGAGATCGACGCGAAACCCATGAGAGCACTGAGCACGCCGAGGACCCGCCAGCGAGGCGCTTCGCTGCGCTCGGAGGCGACAGGCGGGCATACGACGTCGATTGCCGAGGAATCGGTGATGTCTTGAGACATGAGGATTGTCTTTCCGAAGAAGCAGGAAAGGCGTCCCGAAGGACGCCTCCTGAGAGAGATCAAAGACCGGTGGTCTTCATCAGTTGTTCCGGATATCGCTCGCCTTCGACCTGTATCTTGGCGGCAGCGTCTTCCAGTTCCGCAAGTTCCGAGGCAGCCAGCTGGATGTCGGCAGCGCCCAGGTTTTCTTCCAGGCGGTGAAGCTTCGTTGTGCCTGGTATCGGCACGATCCAGGATTTCCGGGCAAGCAGCCAGGCGAGCGCGATCTGTGCCGGCGTTGCCTTTTTCTCATCCCCGACGCGACGGATCAGGTCGATCAGCGCCTGGTTCTTCTCCATCGCTTCCGGCGTGAAGCGTGGCAGGATCTTGCGGAAGTCGTTTTCGGCAATCTTGCTGTCCTTGCCCATGGCACCCGTCAGAAAGCCCTTGCCAAGCGGACTGTAGGCCACAAGACCGATGCCGAGTTCCTCGCATGCCTGGAGGATGCCATTGGTTTCCGGCCCGCGGGTCCACAGCGAATATTCGTTCTGGAGGGCGGTGATCGGCTGCACGGCGTGGGCCCGGCGCACCGTCGTAGCACCCGGCTCGGAAAGCCCGAAATGCTTCACCTTGCCCTCGGCGATAAGGTCCTTGACCGCTCCGGCCACGTCCTCGATCGGGACATTGGGATCGACGCGATGCTGATAGAAAAGGTCGATGACCTCGACGCCGAGACGTTTCAAAGAAGCCTCGGCAACCGTCTTGATATGCTCCGGACGGCTGTTGACGCCGGCCATCTTGCCGTCCTGAATGTTGAAGCCAAACTTTGTCGCGATGACGACCCGATCGCGCACGGGCCGCAGGGCCTCGCCGACGATCTCCTCGTTCGTGAAGGGACCGTAGACTTCCGCGGTGTCGAAGAACGTTACGCCCCGATCCACGGCATCGCGCACGAGCTTGATGCTTTCGTCGTTACTCAGCGCATGCCCATAGCTGAAGTTCAGCCCCATGCAGCCGAAACCCAAGGCGGACACTTCCAGGCCTTGTCCAAGCAGTCGCTTCTTCATGATCGCCATCTCCGATGTTTGGGATGGCCGCAACATAGCCCCATGCCGCCGCAAGCATTAGACGGTTAAATCGGCATGCGGTCATGATTTCAGTTCATGAATGTCCTATCCAATCAGCCGGATTACGCAAACCGGAAATCGCTCGACTGAAGGCTGGATACGAGCACGTTCTGCAACGTGATGCTGTTATTCGAGTCGGCCGTGATCAGTGCATCGGCACCAGACTGGCTGGATGCGGCAAGCAGGGTGGCCCAATCGGCAAAGATGGTTTGGTCGATCCTGATCGTGTCATGCGCGGTACCTGTCGCCACAAAGTTTGTGATCGTATCGTGCCCCCAGTTCGGCAGATAAACGAAGGTGTCTGCCGCAGCCCCACCCGTGAGGGTATCGTTGCCCGCACCGCCAGTCAGCGTATTCGGACCACTGCCGCCGACAATGACGTTATCAAGGTCATTGCCCGTGCCGGCAAACGCCGTCTTGCCGGTGTAGGTAAGGTTCTCCACATTCTCCCTGGCTGCAAGTGAGTAACTGGCGAGAGCCGTCTTGACCGTATCGATGCCCTCGTCGGCATTTTCGGTTATGACGTCTGCGGCGCTGTCAACGACATAGGTGTCGTTGCCGAGACCGCCGATCAGCCTGTCCGCGCCGGCACCGCCGTTCAGCGTGTCATTGCCCGCGCCGCCGCTGATCGAGTTGGCAGAGGCGTTGCCGGTGCCCGAGAAATTGCCCGCACCGGTGTAGGAGAGGTTCTCGACGTTGACGAGCGCGGCAATCGAATACGATCCAAGCGAGGTACGGATTTCATCCGTGCCGGCATTCGCCGCCTCAGTGACGACATCGGAGATGCTATCGACGATATAGACGTCGTTGCCAGCACCGCCGATCAAGGTATCGGCACCGGCGCCGCCATCCAGCGTGTCGTTGCCGGCGCCGCCTGCGATGACGTTCGCCAACGCGTTTCCGGTCCCCACGAAATCACCGCTGCCGGTGAAGGCCAGCTTCTCGACATTGGCGATGTCGATCAGGGCGTAAGCCGAAAGCGCCGTCTTGATCAGATCGGTGCCAGCGTTGACGGCTTCTGTAACGATATCGGCGAGATCGTCGACGATGTAGGTGTCGTTGCCAAGGCCGCCGATCAATGTGTCGATCCCGACACCGCCGTCCAGGATGTCGGCGCCAACTCCGCCCCTGATCGTATTGGCAAGCCCATTGCCGGTGCCGACAAACGCAACCGCGCCGGCATAGGTCAGGTTTTCGACGTTTGCTCGGGATGCGAGCGAATAGGCGGCGAGTGCCGTCTTGACGGTATCGATACCCTCGTCGACATTTTCGGTGACGACGTCCGCGGCGCTGTCGACGATATAAATATCGTCGCCCAAACCGCCGATCAGCGTATCGACACCTTTACCACCGTTCAGCGTGTCGTTGCCGTCGCCGCCCGACAATGTATCTGCCGCCACACCGCCCGTGATCGTATTTCCTAGCGCGTTGCCAGTTCCCGCAAATGCAGTCGTGCCGATGTAGGTCAAGTTCTCGACATTGGCAGCGAGCGCATAGCTCGCCAACGCCGTCTGGACCGTATCTATGCCCTCTCCGTCGTTCTCGACGATCACATCGGAGGCGTTATCGGCGACGTAAATGTCATTGCCCAAACCACCGATCAGGGTGTCGGCACCGGCGCCTCCGTTCAGGATGTCATTGCCGGAGCCGCCACTGATCGTGTTTGCAAGCGCATTGCCAGTGCCCGAAAAGTTGCCAGCGCCGGTATAGACAAGGGCTTCGACGTTGGCCGCAAGCGTCAGCGCCGCGAGTCCGGTTTTCACCGTGTCATTGCCCTGGCCAACGGCTTCCGTCACCACGTCTTTGGCGTTGTCGACGATGAAGATGTCGTCGCCGGCGCCGCCAATCAATCTATCGGCGCCGGCACCACCATCCAATGTGTCATTACCGGCGCCGCCTGTCAGTGTGTCGGCTGCCTTGCCACCCTTGATGACATTGTCGAGCCCGTTGCCGACGCCGGTGAAGGTGGTGCTGCCGGTGAAGATCAGATTTTCGACGTTCGCGCCGAGTGAATACGAAGCCAGATTTGTCCGTACCGTGTCGATACCGGCGTCGGTATCCTCGATGACGATGTCACGGGTGCTGACGATATAGATATCGTCGCCTGCCCCACCAGCCAACCTGTCGGCTCCCGCCCCGCCGGTCATGATGTTGTTCAGCGCATTACCGATACCGTTAAAGGCCGCGGTGCCGATATTGGTAAGGTTTTCGACGTCAGCACCGAGCGCATAGCTTGCTAGGCTCGTCCGCACGGTATCGATGCCTTCGTCGGCATGTTCGCTGACCGTGTCCCCGGCATTGTCGATGATGTAAGTGTCGTCACCAGCGCCACCCGCTAGAGCATCTGCTCCCGCTCCGCCGTTCAGCGTGTCGTTGCCCGCATCGCCCGAGAGGGCGTCACTCCCAGCCCCACCGGTGATGACGTTGTCGAGAGTATTGCCGGCGCCGGCGAAGTCAGCGGTGCCCACATAAGTCAAGTTTTCAACATTGGCGATCGACGCCAGCGAATAGGTTGCAAGAGCAGTTTTGATGAGATCGACACCACCGCCAACCTCTTCGACCACGGCATCATCCAAGGTATCGACGATATATGTGTCGTTGCCAGCGCCGCCGACCAGCCGATCGTCACCCGCCTTACCGTCGAGCGTGTCGGCGCCCGCTCCACCGGTAATCCAGTTCGTCGCGGCATTGCCAATACCCGCGAAGGTCGCCGTGCCAATGTAGGTCAGGTTCTCAACATTCGCGCCGAGGGTATAGGTCCCCAGCGTTGTCTTGATCGTATCCGCGCCCTCATCAGGGTTCTCGAGCGCAACGTCGGTCGCGACGTCGACCACATAGATGTCGTCGCCCAAGCCCCCAGACATCCTGTCCGAGCCTGCGCCTCCAATCAGCGTGTCGTTGCCAAGACCGCCCGTCAGCTTATCCGCAGCAGCACCACCCGTGAGGACGTTATCGAGATCATTCCCGATACCGACAAACGCAGCCTTGCCGATATATGTCAGGTTCTCGACGTCGCTTATTGCAGCGAGCGAATAGCTGGAAAGCGCCGTCTTGATCGTGTCGATGCCCTCGTCGGCGTTCTCGACTACGACGTCGGTCGCAAGGTCGACGAGGTAGGCGTCGTTTCCGGCGCCGCCGATCAGCGTGTCGACACCGGCGCCACCATTCAATGTGTCATCCCCCGCCGCGCCAGTGATCCTATTCGCTGCGGCGTTGCCTGTGCCCGAGAATTTTCCGGTGCCGGTGTAGGTCAGGTTCTCAACATTGGTGAACGCCGCGATCGAATAGGTCGCAAGCGCGGTCTGGATTTCGTCAATACCCCCATTGATGGCCTCGGAGATAACGTCAGCAGTGCTATCGACCAAATAGAGGTCGTTGCCGGCGCCGCCGATCAGCGTGTCGGCACCCGCACCACCATCCAACGTGTCGCTGCCCGCGCCGCCGCTGATGACATTCGCGAGGCTATTTCCGGTCCCGGTGAATGCGCCGGTGCCGATGAAGGCCAATCTCTCGACATTGGCAATTGTGGTCAACGAATAGACGGAAAGCGCCGTCTTGATCAGATCGTTGCCCGCGTTGGCACCTTCGACAACGACGTCCAGATCATCGACGATGTAAGTGTCGTCTCCGGTACCGCCGATCAGGGTATCGGCGCCGGCGCGGCCATCAAGCGTATCGTTGCCGGCGTTGCCCCACAGGGTGTTGTCCGCCTCGTTGCCGATAATCGTGTCGTTGCCAGAACCGGCCTTCACATTTTCGATAAGCGAAGCGACGTTTCCCTCATACAGCAGGGCATTGAAAATATTGCCACGGGCATAGCCCTTGTTTGGACCGCCACCCAGATACGCAAGCTGGCCTTGAGAAAAGACCGAATAGCCGCCGGCTCGCAGGTCTATTCTGATGCTGGTCTTATAGGCAGTCAGATCATAGGTATCGATACCGCCGCCATCCCAGATGGTTGCGAAGATCCGGTTCGCTGCTGGCGTAATGGCAGCGGCGCCGTTGACATAGGTAATGCCCTGGTTCGGATTCCAGCGATAGACGGTATCGTCGCTGTTGGTCGTGTAGTCGGCACCATACATCTGCTGCAGGGCCGCGATGTCGAGCATCATGAAGGTCTGGGGCGCGCCATTCTGCTCGTATTTGTAGCCCGTCCCGCTATCGCCGACATAGGTGCGATAGGTCATGGTGGTATATTCAAGAGAATCGTATGCGTCGGGCACCACGACGGTGTTGTCCTCCGCGACATGGCCATGCTTCAGGCCAAGGGCGTGACCGAGCTCATGCACGATCGTTTGCCCTGCATAGTTTCCGAACTCGGGATAGCGATAGTCAGCCGTCGTGCGGGCGAATGCGGTTCCGAACCAGACATCACCAGAACTGTCGTACGGGCCCGGATAATAGGTCCATGCCGTCGAAAGATCGGGATATGACGACTGAGCGAACCGGACCGTTGCGGTACTCGCAGATCCGGCCTCGAAATCGGCGTTGGTGAAACCCTCTACGGAGAACCCGTCATTTGCTGCGTTTCCATACGACTGTTCCAGAAAGAACAGGGCCATGGATTGCTGCTGCCGGGAAATCGAGGAGAAGCCATAGTTTTTCTCGCCGCTATAAGTGTACGACGTAGAAGCGGTCGGAAACGCATAGGTTATCGTTCCATCCCAGGCGTAACCGCTGAGAAGCCCATCGACCTTCTCGTCTCCCGTCAAATACACGTACGTTGTGGAGGTATTGGTGCCCGTCATCCTGTTCCTGCCCGCCTAATCCACTCTGCCGCACGATTGACTGAGAAGTGTCGCCATGAAGAGCCTACCTCTCCCGCATGGCCTCTTCCGCGACTTCAACCAGCGGCGAAAAAACATATTCCAATATTCTGCGGTCACCCGTTCTAACTTCCGCGATCGCCGCCATGCCGGCGCTCAGCTTGATGTTGCGGCCATCCGCCGAGATCTGGTCGGCTTCCAGACTCAGCGTTACCGGAAAGACCAGATTCTGCATCCTCTCCGCACCGCCGAACGTTGTCCCCGCCTGTCTCGCTGCAGCATCGCCTTCGCGGCGCGCGGCGTCAGGCTCGGGAATCGCATCCGCGGCGATTTTTGTGACACGGGCCGGGATCGTTCCATAGCGGGTGAAGGGAAAGGCTTCGAGCTTGACGACCGCCTCCTGGCCGACCTTGATGAAGCCGATGTCCTTGTTCAAGGCGTAAACCTCGAGTTCCAAGGTGCTACCCTTCGGTACGATACGCATGGCGTCCTGGCCAACCGTGACCACCTGACCCACGCTGGTGATGGACGATGCCTGCACCGTACCGTCTATCGGACTGCGCAAGGACATCTGCTCGCGAGAGTTCCTCGCTTTAGCCAGCCGTTGCTCCAGTTCCTCGACGCGACGTTCCGCATCGCCCAGCCGCTCGAATTGGTCGCTCAGGAAGGCCCGCGTCACCTTCTCCTTCTCCCGCGCATAGACCTCGATGCCCGCGGCGGCATCCGCAAGCTGCCCCTCCTGAACGGCAAGCTGCGTCGCCTGCTCTTTCAGCGTTTCCGTGGCATCGATCACGCTCGCCATCGTGCCGGCATCCTTCGAGGCGAGCGTGTTGCGCATCGTCACACGCTCTTTCAGCGTTTCGACCAGAGACGCCTGGGCTGCAACCGTCAGCCTCAGGCGATCGCGCTCGACTTCCTTCTGATGCTTCTGGGCATCGAGGGAAGCCATCGTTGCCGCCTGTTGTTCGATATCGCCCATGAGGATGCTGTCTTCCCGCCGCCGCAGGTCGTCGGGCACCTCTGCATCCCATTTGATTGTTGGCGGTGGCTGGTCGGTCTTGGTTGACCCCACATAGTCCGCGACAGCCTTTCTACGCGCAACTTCGGCCCGCACCGAGGCCAGGCTCTTTACCGCGTCCGTCTCATCGGCAATGGCATCCGTAGGATCGAGTTCAAGGAGAATGTCACCCGCGCTGACAGACGTGCCGTTTGTCGGGGGAAGCGTCTTCACCTTGCCCGTCAGCAATGGTTGTACGACTTTCACCCGTCCGGTCGGCTGGATCTTGCCTTGTGCCGCCGCGATGATGTCGATGCGGCCGATGTAAGACCAGATCAACGCAGTCGTGACAAAAGCACAAATGACCAGGATCAATGCCATGCGCACGGGTGACGGCGGGGTCTCCAGGATCTCGAGTGCAGGCCCCAGGAACTCGTGGTCAGACCGCCTCTCCGGGCGCTGCGGAAGGCCTGCATAGCGATCCTTTTGGGCTGTCGCTGCTTTCATGCGGCGCCCCTGTCGTTCTGCAGCGCCCACAACCGCGCATAGAGCCCATCTGGACGCCCGAGCAGGTCGTCATGGCTGCCAACTTCCACGACGCGCCCGTCCATCATGCCGACGATCCGGTCGCAACCTCGCACAGCCGCGAGGCGGTGTGCGATAATGATCACCGTCCTGCCCTCGGCGATCTGGTGCATGTTCGCATGGACGATGCGTTCGCTCTCATAATCAAGCGCGCTGGTCGCTTCGTCGAAGATCAGGATCGGCGGATTGGTTGCGAGCGCACGGGCGATGGCAATCCTCTGGCGTTCGCCTCCGGACAGGTTTGCGCCTCGCTCCTCAACCATCGTGTCATAGCCGTGCGGCAAGCGGCTTATGAACTCGTCCGCGCCGGCAAGCTTGGCAACGGCGATAACCTGTGCCCGCTGCATCGCGGGATTCGACAAGGCGATGTTGTCGTGGATCGTCCGGTTGAACAGCAGGTTTTCCTGGAGAACGACGCCGATATGGCTTCGAAGCCATGCGGGATCAAGTTGCGACAGATCCGCGCCGTCGAGAAGGACCTGACCCTCTTCGGGGACATAAAGACGCTGGATCAGTTTGGTGAGCGTCGACTTTCCGCAACCGGACGGGCCGACAATGCCGATCACCTCGCCCGCCTTGATGTCGAGCGATACGTTCTTCAGGACCACCGGCGAACCCGGTCGATAGCGGAAGCTCGTGTTCCGAAATGCAATATTGCCCCGTGGCGCCGGCAGCGTCATGCGCGCGCCGGGCCGCTGCTCTATCGGCGTGTTCAAGATGTCGCCCAGGCGGTCTACCGAGATCTGCACCTGCTGGAAATCCTGCCAGAGCTGAGACAACCTCAGAACCGGCTGGGTGACCTGACCGGCTATCATGTTGAAGGCCACCAATGAACCAACGGTCAACTCGCCATCGATGACAGCCTTGGCGCCGAACAGCAGAAGTGCCGCGGTGGAAAGCTTGCTGACATATTGAATTGCATTCTGGCCGCCGGCGCCGAGAAGCGTGGCCTGGAACGCCGTGCGAACGTAGGCCGCCAACTTCTCTTCCCATTGCGCCTGCATGACCGGCTCAACCGCGGCGGCCTTGACGGTGTGAACACCAACGACCGCTTCGACGAGAAACTGCTGGCTTGCAGCGCCTCGATTGAATTTCTCCTTCACCAACTCGCGGAGCGGCGGTCGGACAATGATGCCGATCAGGATGTAGATCGGGATCGTGGCGATAACGATGAGCGTCAGGCTCCAGGAATAGGCAAGAAGCACGGCGATGAAAATGAACGCGAAGACGACGTCGAGCGCCGAAAACAGCCCCTGACCGGTCAGGAATGCGCGGATCGTCTCCAGTTCTCGAACGCGCGCGACGGTCTGCCCCGCCGACCTGGTCTCGAAGTAGCCGAGCGGCAGTCGCAAGAGGTGGTGAAACAGTCGCTGGCCGAGTTCGACGTCGATCCGGTTCGTCGTGTGCGCCAGGGCATAGGTTCTCAGATATTGGAGAACGACATCGAAAAGCCCGATGATGGCGATGCCCGCGACGAGCACAAAGAGCGTGGAATAACCCTTGTGCGTCAGAACCTTGTCGACCACAACCTGGAAGAACAGGGGCGTGACGAGTGCGAAGATCTGAACGAACAGGGAGGCGAGCAGCACGTGAGCAAGCGGCTTTCGATATCGCCAGATCGACGGCCAGAACCATTTGAAACCGAATTCCCTCGGGTCGGATCCCTCGCCGCCCAGGCGCCGTCCGACGAGGATAACGCTTGAGTTGATTTCAGCGAGAATGTCTGACGGAGCAATTTCGCGGTCGACGCGCGTTATCGGATCGACAAGCCTGTATTTGCCCGATGGGTTCAGCCCACCGAGGACCTGGAAGGAACCGCTTCGCACCTGGACGATTGCAGGGACGGGAATTGTTCGCAGACGTTGTTCGCTGAGTTTTTCGACGACGCGCGCCTTGAGCCCGATGATCCCGGCTGCGCGCTGTAAGTCCTTCGCCTCAGCCGCCCTCCCCTTCAACGCGAGATCGTGCTGTAGCCGGACCGGATCGGCAGCGATCCGATAGAACGCGGCGATCCCGCAGAGCGCACGAAGACCGGAATCGTGATGCTGCGAGCCGATGCCATCCATGCGCGGAAACTATTCTCCTAAGCTGCAGACTGCTGCGCTTACGTCGTCCACCGACTGGTCGCCGCGACTCTCGCCTGAGCTTTAACGCACTCAAAGGTAGAGCGCCATGGGTATATTAGCCGACGCCGTATTTCATATCGGTCGTGGCTGTTTCGCAACAACGCCGCGCTCCCGCATCGTATTTATCCCCGGCGCTTCCGCGACGGGGTAACGGTTCTGTGCTAGTCTCGCCACGCCTCGTGGATGCGATCTGTGGGAACTACGCGGAGGGCGAATGGCGAGCGTTCCTGTCAAGCGACGGCTGGCAGCAATCATGGCCACGGATGTGGTTGGTTATGCTCGCCTCATGGAGCGTGACGAAGAGACGACCCTTGCCCGGATCAAGGCATTGCACACCGACATCATCGCACCGAACATCGAAGACAACGGCGGCAGGATATTCAAGCTGATAGGCGACGGAACCCTGTCTGTCTTCGATTCCGCCACGGGGGCAGTCGAATGCGCTATGGCGATCCAAGGCGAACTGGCGCGATGCGAGCCGGAAAGCGCCCGCATGGTTCTTAGAATTGGGATCAACCTTGCCGACGTGCTGGTTGATGGCTCCGACATGTTCGGTGACGGCGTAAACGTCGCCTCTCGCGTCGAAGCCGGTGCTGCACCTGGCGGGCTTTGCATCACCGAGGGTGTCTACCACCAGATCGCCGCGCGGATCGGCGCCGAGTTCGTAGAGGGCGGAGAAAAACGTCTGAAGAATATCGAGCGACCCGTCCGTGTCTGGCACTGGCAACCGCACTGCGCCGAAACCGCGAAGGCGGAGCCCTCGCGCGCTGCTGAACCGGCGACATCGTCTGATCGGGGAAAAGTGCTGGTCAGAGTGGAGGTCATGTCCGCAGCCCTTCCCCATCAGCAGGAGGTCATGGGGCTTATTACCTCAAGCCTCGAACAATTCCTTTCCGATCGGCATTGGATCGACGTCGCATCCGTCCCGGTGGGTGAGACAGGCAGTCGTCCACTCGACTACACGGTCAGCATCAGCCTCCACGGGGCGGGTCCTTTTCGCTTGAACGTCCGGTTCCTGCGCACCGCGGCCACATCCATCCTCTGGTCGAGGCCTTTCGATCTTCCTGCGGATTGCGATATCGAAGCCATCGAATGGGCGGCCGCGGAAATCGTGTCGCTCGTGGTGGACAAGGTGCTCTCTACTGCATCAGGGGCCATTGCCACGAAGCCCCAAGCCTCCTGGTCAGCCTACGAGAATTTTCTTTATGGCAGGATGCTGGACGCGAAGCATCGGCTGCCCGAAGCGGAACGTTTTTTCCAGAGAGCGACGGAACTTGATACGGGGCTTATCGACGCGCATGCGATGTACGCCATTGCACTGTCTTACGGCTTCGTCACGGAAGGGGTGATCGAGCGGCTTCATCGCGCCGAAGAAGTCGCGCGCGTTGCCTTGCGCCTCGACAACAACCATGCCTTCTCCCACTACGCGGCGGCGTTGGTTCAATTGTCGATGCGAAACCACGACAGCGCAGAATCCCACTACGTCAAGGCGCGTGACTTGGCTCCGACCGATGTAGAGATTCGCGCCGATCATGCCGAATTGCTTCACTACGTCGGTGATCTGGAAGAGGCCGCAGCCGAAATCGAGGAATGCTTCAGGAAGTCGAAGTATCCGCCTGTATGGTTCTGGGGTGTCCGGGGCATTATCCGGCTTCAGCAGGGCCGTCCGGATGCTGCCATCGACGATTTCGAGAATGTTCCGGACAAGTCGTGGCGGACGCTTGTTCTGCTCGCCGCCGCTCATGCACTGCGTGGTGACGACGCACAGCGAAGGCGATGCGAGGTTGAGGCTCGCAGCCTTCAGCCTCGGCTGAGCCCGGAGTTGGTGCAGAGAACATTTCCCTATCGCCACGAAGGCGCGCTTGCAAAGCTCCTTGGCGCGTTCGGAACCGCGACCTAGATGCTTGAGGCGGTTCATTGAAGACCGAACCCGCCACAGTATTCCGCACCGTTCATCGCGACTGGGCTCGAGATCTACCGAGCGAGCTTATCCTCGGCTCGGCCGCGCGCCTCCTCCCCCAAAGCGGTTGCGCTTGGTGCTTGCGAGATGCTTTCGCGACGAATGATCCGGCTGGGGATCACGATGCGGCTTTCCTCAGGGCGTTCGATGTCCGCCATCCACCGGATTAAGAGCTCTGCCGCGGTCTCGCCCAGCGCTTCCATCGGCTGCTCGATCGTGGAGAGTGGCGGCGCGCAATATTCGCAGACCGGCGACCCGTCGAAGGAGACGATCGACAGATCGTTGGGCACGCGCCAGCCCATCTTCTGGACCCTGCTCATGAAGGAGATCGCCATGTCGTCGCTCGTCGCGACCACGGCAGTGGGCTTTTCCGTAAGGGTTGAAAACTCCTCGGCGGCCCGCAGGCCCGTTTCGAAGCCGAACTGGAACGATAGTTCGCCGCCGGAGCGGGTTACATACTCTTCCGACAAGCCCGCTTCCTGCAAGGCTTCAACCAGACCGGCGTAGCGTTCGATGTCATGGTAATTTCCCGTCGGACCGGCAATGTAGAAGAACCGGCGGTGTCCGAGCGCCAGCAACTCCCGCGCAACCTCTCTCACAGCCTGCCGATCATTGGTGACGATGCTCGGCACCGCGGTATCGCTCATGTCGAGCAGCAAAGACACGATTGGCAGACCGGCCTCCGCAAGCGATCTGTTGGCAACCACCGGTAACTGCGATGACAGGATGAGCGCGCCCCTCACCGTTCCGCCGAAGGCGAGATCGAGAATGTGCCGCTCCGAACTCTCGTCTCGATCGAGGTTGGCGATCATCAGGTTATAGCCGTTGCGGATGAGCGTGCGGTTCACCGCATCGAGAACCTGCGGAATGATCTGCGAGGCGCCATAGTGCAGCGAGCCGGGCAAGATGATCATGATCACGTTGGACTTGCCGACGCGAAGATTGCGAGCCGCGGCATTGGGCGTGTAGCCAAGCTGCTCGGCGGCGGCGGCTATTCTTGCCCGTGTCTTCTCGTTGACCCGCCCGGGGTTTGCCAATGCGCGACTGACCGTCGAGGTCGCGACGCCAGCAAGACGCGCCACGTCGGCCATCAAGGCGGACGATCCCTCCACAGGTGGATTGTCGTCGATTTTCTTCATGGATCCATCCACTTAGCCCAGCGCAGGCAAAACCTGCCGCTTCTCCCGAATCCCGTTATAGCAAACGATTGCCAAAAACTCGCAAAAAACCGTTGCATATTTTATCGGCCTGACTAATATCGCGCCATGGCAATCGATTGCCAAGTGCCAATATATTGAATTCGTTAAATAAAACTCCAGCGCGAAAACACATTCGTGACGGATGACTCATGCTTGACCGGAGGAGATCGGACAGTGGCTGCGACAGAGAATTTACGTTTCGGGGTAGACCTTGTGACCTTCTTTCACCCGGGATTCTGGGGCGTCGACAGCTATGATGCGATTGTCGACTATGCGAAGGCCGAACCCCGCAAGTTCTGGGACAAGATCCTCGACAGTATCCAGGCTTCGGGCGTCACCGGCGTCGAGCTGACGTTTTCGCCGTTTAACTGGCAGGACGCCATCAAGACCTACGGCTCGGTCGAAGGCTTCGCCGCCGAACTCTCCAAGCGCGGCCTGCAGCTCGCATCCGGCTTCTTCGCGGAACTGGAAGCATCGGGCGACTTCACCGAGGCGGCGGCACAGGACGCCATCATCGCCAAGGCTGAACTCTACGCCGACTTTATCAAGGCCTGCGGCGGCGATGTGATGGTGATCGGCGCGCCGATGCGCCAGACACCGGGTGCAGAACCGGTTCGCCTCCGCGATTTCGACCAAGCCAAGATCATCGCCGATTTCCTCAACCGCTTGGGCGCGATCCTCTACAAAAAGGGCGTCAAGCTCGCGGTTCATACGGAAGCACACTCGATCTTCGCTGCAGCTCGCGACGTCGACCTGCTGATGCTGTTGACCGACCCGACCTACGTCCACATGTGCCCGGATACGGCCCATATCATTCTCGAAGGCTCGGATCCGATCCAGCTCGTCGACCGCCATCACGAGCGCATGGTCATTGCGCACTGGAAGGACGCGATCGGCAAGATGCCTTCAGACACACCGATCGGCAAAGACATCCACGAGCGTCATCGCCCCTATTTCTGCGGCTTCGGGCTTGGTCGTGTCGATTGGCCGGCCTGGATCCGGCTGCTGCGTGACCGCCAGTTCAACGGCTGGGCGATCCTCGAGCTCGACGCCGCTCCTGATCCCGTTGGCGATATCGCCAATGGCCTGACCCTCGTGCGGCAGTCGCTACTGCCGATCTATCGCTAACCGAACCTGTAACCAACGGCCCCGCAAAGAGGGCCCATGAAGAGGTGGAACCATGAAGAGAATGACAATCCTGCTCGCCGGCACCATCCTGCTCGGCGCCGTCGGCCTCGCGCAGGCCGATGACAAACTGAAGGCCGAGGTCTTCACCTCCTGGACCTCGGGCGGCGAGGGCCGCGCCGTCGACGCGATCAAGAAGGAATTCGAAAAGCGCGGCGGCGTGTGGGAAAGCTCCACCGTGGCCGGCTTCGAAAACGCCAATGCCGCCTTCCAGAACCGCCTCGTTGCCGGCGACCCGCCGACGGCAAAGCAGGTCGTCGTCGGTAAGGACCCGGCAGAGTTTATCGAACAGGGCCTGATGAACCCGATCGATGAGGTGGCTGCCGCCGGCAAGTGGAAGGACGTCCTTCCGAAGGCGCTCTACGACTACATCTCCTACGACGGCAAGGTTTACCTGACGCCGACAGGCATTCACGGCGAAAGCTGGATGTTCTACTCCAAGGACGCCTTCGCCAAGGCCGGCATCACCGAAGAGCCCAAGGATTGGGACGCCTTCTTCGCTGACATGGACAAGCTGAAGGCCGCCGGCCTGACACCGATCGCCTGGGGCGGCCAGGCATGGCAGGAAGTGAAGGTCTTCAACATGGTGCTCCTGTCGCAGGTCGGCATGGACGGCTTCATGAAGATCTATGCCGACAAGGATCAGGCAGCACTGACGTCGGACGGCGTCAAGAAGTCGCTCGAGATCTTCGGCAAACTGCGCAGCTACGTTGACGAAGGTTCCCCCGGCCGCAACTGGAACGACGCGACCGCAATGGTCATCACCGGCAAGGCCGGCGTACAGTTCATGGGTGACTGGGCCAAGGGCGAATTCACCGCCGCCGGCAAGGTCGCCGACAAGGACTTCGGCTGCGCCATTTCGCCGGCCTCTCCTGGCCTGATCTACATCTCCGACGCCCTCGGCTACATGAAGACCAAGGATCCGAACCAGGATGCAGCGCAAAAACTGCTGGCCGAAGTGGTCATGGATCCTGCCGTGCAAGTCGACTTCTCCCTCAACAAGGGATCGATCCCCGTGCGCACAGATGTCGATAAATCCAAGTTCGACGTTTGCGCCCAGAAGGGCATGGCATTCCTGGCGGACGGCAAGATCGTCCCCGAGCATGCCATCACCACGACACCGGAACAGGTTGGCACTCTGACCGATTTCATCGGCGAGTTCTGGGCAAATCCGTCCGCTGACATCGACGCATCGGCCGCGCAGTTCGCGGCGATTTTCGAATAAGACCGGACAGCTGCTGCCTGCGTCGCACCACCGGCGCGGGCGGTCTTCGAAGCCATTTCGCAAAGACGCTCTGATGAAACGGAAGCAAAACCGCTCTAAGGCGGCGCTCATCGCCCTGATCCCAACCTGGGCGGCGGTGGTCGTCGTCTATCTCGGCACCATGGTCTGGTCGGTGACCCTATCCTTCACCAATTCGAAGCTGTTCCCGTCCTGGAACTTCGTCGGCCTGGAGCAATATTCCAAGCTGTTCGCGACGGCGAAATGGCTGATCTCGTTCCAGAACCTGATCATCTTCGGCATTCTTTACGTCTTCGGCTGTCTGTTTCTCGGCTTCCTGCTCGCCGCAGCCCTTGATCGCAAGGTGCGCTTCGAAAGCGCCTTCCGCACGATCTTTCTCTACCCCTACGCCATGTCCTTCGTCGTCACCGGCCTGATCTGGCAGTGGATGATGAACCCGACGCTTGGCGTCCAGGCAAGCGTGCGTGCGCTCGGCTGGGAAAGCTTCACCTTCGACTGGATCATCAACCGCGACCTCGCGATCTATGCCGTGGTCATCGCGGCCCTGTGGCAGGGCGCCGGCCTGGTCATGATCCTCGTTCTTGCCGGCATGCGCGGCATCGACGGCGAGCAATGGCGCGCGGCGCGCATCGACGGCATTCCGGTGTGGCGGACCTACGTGTCCATCATCCTGCCGCAGATGACGCCGGCCTTTGCGGCCGCCGGCACGCTACTCTCGATGGGCGTCATCAAGACCTACGATATCGTCGTGGCACTCACCAATGGCGGGCCGGGATCGGCCACCGAGGTGCCGGCGAAGTTCATCATGGACAACCTGTTCCAGCGCCAGAACCTTGGCCTCGCGACGGCTGCGGCCACCGTTCTGCTGCTCACCGTCCTGATCATCATCGCGCCGTTCCGCTATGCCCAACACATCCGCGCCCGGCGCCAGGCAGGTACGCTATGACGACCCATCCCCGCGGCCCGAAGCCCACACAGTTCAACGTGGCGCGCGTCGGCCTCTATGCCTTCCTGATTTCCGCAGCCCTGTTCTTCGCCGTGCCGCTCTATGTGATGATCGTCACCTCGCTGAAGACAATGGACGAGATCCGGCTCGGCCAGATCTTCGCGCTTCCGCTCCATCTCGATTTCACCGCCTGGAAGACCGCCTGGTCCGGCGCCTGCGCCGGCAGCGAATGCGGCGGCGTGCGCATGGGCTTCTGGAACTCCATCAAAATCACCGTCCCGGCCGTTGCCATTTCCGTCTTCTTCGGCGCGATCAACGGCTATGCCTTGTCCTTCTGGCGGCCCAAGGGCGGCCGCATGATGTTCGGCATGCTGATGGCCGGCGCGCTCGTTCCCTACCAGATCTTCCTCTATCCGCTGGTGCGCGGCATGGCCGTCATGGGCTTCTATAACAGCCTGGGTGGCATCATCCTCGTGCATGTGCTGTTCGGCCTGCCGCTGGTGACGCTGCTCTTCCGCAACTACTTCGTGACGATCCCGGAAGAACTCTTCAAGGCGGCGCGCGTCGATGGTGCCGGCTTCTGGCGCATCTTCGTAGAGATCATGCTGCCGATGGCGCTTCCGATGATCGTTGTCGCCTCGATGTTCCAGTTCACCGGCATCTGGAACGACTTCCTGCTCGGCGTGGTCTTCGCCGGACGCGACAACCTTCCGATGACCGTACAGCTCAACAACATCGTCAACACGACGATGGGTGAGCGCAATTACAACGTCAACATGGCGGCCACCATCCTCACCGCCATCATTCCGCTTGCCATCTATTTCCTGTCCGGACGCTGGTTCGTCCGCGGGATCGCGGCCGGCGCCGTCAAGGGGTAAAGCTGAATGCAATCCGCTGTATCAATCAAGGACCTGAAGATCACCTATGGCGACCATACGGTGATCGAGAAGATGTCGCTGGATATCGCCGCCAAGGAGTTTCTGGTTCTGCTCGGGCCCTCCGGCTGCGGCAAGTCCACGCTGCTCAACGCCATCGCCGGCCTTGCCGACATCACCGACGGCGAAATCTGGATTTCGGGCAACAACGTCACCTGGGACGAGCCCAAGGATCGCGGCATCGGCATGGTGTTCCAGTCCTATGCGCTTTACCCCCGCATGTCGGTGCGCAAGAACCTCTCCTTCGGCCTGCGCGTCGCCGGCCTGCCGAAGGCCGAGATCGACAGCCGCGTCGAGCGCGCCGCTTCACTGCTGCATCTGGAAAAGCTGCTCGACCGCCGCCCGGCCGAGCTCTCCGGCGGCCAGCGCCAGCGCGTCGCGATCGGCCGCGCGCTGGTTCGCGAGGTCGATGTCTTCCTCTTCGACGAGCCGCTGTCGAACCTCGACGCCAAGCTGCGCAACGAGTTGCGCGTCGAGATCAAGAAGCTGCACCAGCAGCTCGGCAACACGATGATCTACGTCACCCACGACCAGGTGGAAGCGCTGACGCTTGCCGATCGCATCGCCATCATGAAGGAGGGTGTGATCCAGCAATTGGGCACGCCGGCGGAAATCTATCACCGCCCGGCCAACCTCTTCGTCGCCGGCTTCATCGGCGCGCCTGCGATGAATTTCATAAATGGCAACATCGAACGCGAGGGTGACAAGCTGCTCTTCAAGGCTGCGGATCTTGTGGTCGATATCTCCAGCTATGCCTTTGCCTCCGAGCCCAAGCCAGGCCCGGCGACCCTTGGCCTGCGTCCCGAACATCTCGCCATCCGGGCGAAGGGCGAAAGCGCCGTGATCACGGCCAGCGTCTCGGTCATCGAGCCCATGGGCTCGGACACGGTTGTCTGGCTCAGCTGGAACGACACGACGCTGTCGTTGCGGGTGATGGGCGATCTCGATCTACAGCCGGGCGATGAGATCGGTCTTGGGCTTGATCTCTCGAAGGCATCGCTATTCGGCGAGGACGCAAACCGTCTGTGAGCCATCTTCGCGGCCCATTCACGGGCTGCGCCTTTATTTCATTGATGAAGTCAGGTTTTGAACGACATGTCTGAGAAAGTGTATGACGCGCTGGTGATCGGCTCCGGCGCTGCCGGGTCCTTTGCCGCCAAGGAGCTGACGGCGAACGGCCTCTCCGTTCTTCTGCTCGAGGCCGGCCCCGAGATCGGCAAGAAGGATTTCAATCCGTCGAAGAAGAAGCCGCCGGCAAGCGCCATTAACATCTGGGAGCGCGCCCGCGCCACCATCAAGGGCCAGCCGATCCAGGCGCGCGCTGCCTTCTTCACCGAGCGCTTCAGCCGTTTCTTCGTCAACGACCGCAAGAACCCTTATACGACGCCGCGCGGCGAGCCCTTCCTCTGGATCCGCGGCCGCCAGGCCGGCGGCCGTCTTCACAGCTTCGGTCGCGTGTTGCTGCGCTGGACGGACAACGACTTCAAGATCAACAGCCGCAGCGGCCGTGGCGTCGATTGGCCCGTCTCCTATGACGAGCTCGCGCCCTTCTACGCCGAGGCGGAAAGCCATCTGGGGCTTTACGGCAACGAGGACCACGTCGCGACACTGCCCGACGGCGTGTATTCCCGCCCCGCCAAGCTGACACCGGCGGAAGAACTCTTCAAGAAGACCGTCGAGGGCGATGCGCCGGAGCGGCATGTCGTCTCGTGGCGCTATATCGCGCCGGATGCCGAGCGCGTGCCGCGCCCGTTGCGCGAGGCGATGGCATCAGGCAAGCTCACCATACGCTACGACTCGATCGTCCGCCGCGTCACCACCGATCCGCAGACCGGTCGCGCGACCGGTGCCGAGATCATCGATCGCAACTCTGGCGCCGTTCACACGGTTCGGGCCGAAAACGTCGTTCTCTGCGCCTCCCCGATCGAAAGCATTCGCCTGCTCCTGAACTCGGCTTCGGAGAAACACCCGAACGGGCTCGGCAACAGCTCCGGCACGCTCGGCCGTTATTTCATGGATCAGCTGCCTTGCCTCGCCTTCGGCACCTACCCGCCCGCCAAGGGTTGGTCGCACGACGATTCCGCGCCGCAGGACCCCTTCTACAATCCATCGGGCGGCATCTTCGTGCCGCGCTTCGAAAACGTGGACGGCAAGCCACAGCGCGGTGATTTCGCCTATCAGGGCAGCGTTGGACGCGCGCCGGTGGGAAACAATGACGCCGCGAGCCTCGCCTTCTTCGGCTTCGGCATGATGCTGCCGCACGCCGACAATCGCGTCACGCTTGATGCGCGCCGCAAAGACGCCTGGGGCATACCGGTCCCGCATATCCGCTGCGTCATGCACGAGACGGAAAACGAACTGATCCGCAAGCAGGAAAAAACGCTGATCGACATGATCGAGGGCGCCGGCGGCAAGCTCGACTTCATCGGTTCGCCCCTCGGCCTCAAGGAAATGGGCCGTGGTGCCTTCCCAGAAGCCGATGCGCTGAGCCGCTTCCTGTTTCGCAAATGGTTTCGCAAGACCATGGTCATGGGCGCGGCCATCCACGAGAGCGGCGGCGCGCGCATGGGTACAACGCGCGAGAATTCCGTGCTCAACAGCTGGAACCAGAGCTGGGACGTTCCGAACCTTCTCGTCACCGACGCCAGCGCTTTTCCGGGCGGCGGAACGGCGGGCACGACGCTGACCGTCATGGCGCTGACGCTACGCGCCTGCCGCAAGCTGGCTGCCGGCTATCGCAACGAAGCCGAGTAGGACCGGGCGATCAGGGAGATGCTTGAAGCATCACGCGTCTCCCTAAAGCCCGAGGTCGAGCAGCGTCCGGCGCATCACATCGCCGTCGGCGTCGATGCCCGTCCAATAGCGGATGGCGATGATGCCCTGGTTGACCAGCATGCCGAGACCATCGGCTGTCCGGCATCCCCTCGCCTGGGCGGCTTTCAAGAAGGGTGTCAGCGGTGGATTGGGAATGCCGTCAGCGACGATCATGTCTGGTCGAAGGCTGTCGAGATCAATGTCGGGAATGCCCGTCACGTCGGGGAAGAGCCCGACCGAAGTGGCGTTGATGACAATGTCGGTTCCCTCCGGCAGGCGATACCGGCTTTCCCATCGCTGGTACCGCCCCTTGGCAGGGGTCTGGCTATCGACAATGCCGGCAACCGCTTCGCCGCGGGCAGCGTCACGATTGACCACGGTGATCTCGGAGGCACCGGCAAGCGCCATCTCGACCCCGACCGCCCGAGCGGCACCGCCTGCTCCAAGCAGCACGACGCGCTTGCCGGTCGGGTCGGCAACGTGACGGAGCGCGGTCACGAAGCCCTTCCCGTCGGTGTTTTCGCCGATCAGCCGTTCGCCATGCCGAACAACCGTGTTGACCGCACCGATGATGCGAGCGGATTCACCGAGGCCATCGAGATGGTCGATCACCGCAACCTTGTGCGGGATCGAGCAATTGAAGCCTCTCCAGCCCATGGCGCGCGCGCCGCGCACGGCATCGCCCAGGCCTTCGGGGGCCACTTCGCAATTGAGGTAGCGCCAATTGAGACCGTGATGCCGATAGGCCGCCTCGATCATGGCAACGGTCGGATTTTCCGCTGCGGGCATGGCGAAGGAACCGGTGAGCGGTGACAGGAAATCATGGGCCATAAGCTTCTCCTTCAGGATCAGGCGGCGAACGTGCCGTTGCGCCAGGCGTCGCGCAGGTGGGCGCCGACGCGAAGCGCCTGCGCGCAAACGGTCAGCGCCGGGTTGAGAGCAGCAGACGATGGGAAGAAACTCGCATCGACGACGTAGAGGTTGCGGTGGTCGTGCGACCGACAGAGCGCATCAAGCGCGGAGCGCGCCGGGTCGTCGCCCATGCGCACCGTGCCGCATTGATGCGACGGCGCCTCGATGCCGAAGGAATGGCGCAGGACTACCGGAAATATGTTTCGAAGTCGTGCGCGGACGTGGCGCACGAACCGGTCATGGGCTGCGACATCGCCGGGATGATAGGCAATCTCGACCCGGTCGCCCTGGAGCAGCCGCACCCGGCTTTCGGCCCGTGGCAGATCTTCGGACATGCAGAGCCAATCGACGCTGTGGCGCCCCAGAAGGTTTGCCAGGGTGCGCGGCATCCACGAGTAGGTCGAACGGATCATCGGCCCCTGGATGTTGCCGAGCATCTGGATGTTGCCCCGTGCGGCAGCGTCTCCAGGCAGGCCGTGGTAGAAATCGTTCACTGTCAGCGTCTTGGGGAATTTCGTATCATTCACCCGAAACGGCATCAGCCCCATCAGACCCGTGAGATGATGGTTCATCAGGTAGCGGCCAACGACGCCCGACCGATTGGCAAGGCCTTCGGGGTGGTTCCCGCTTGCCGAGCGCAGCAACACCAGCGCAGAATTGATGGCGCCGGCGCTCAGCACGAAGAGCGGCGCCTCGACGCGTAGCGTCTGCCCGTCCCTAACCATCTCCACTGCGGCGATGCGTCCATCCGATGCCGGAATGAGCCGCGTGACCTGCGCGTTGGTCCACAAGGTGACGTCGGGATGGGCAAGTATCGGGCGGATCAGCCGCGTCTCGCCGTCGCCTTTCGCGCCATATCGACAGGCAAAGGCATCGCAGGTGCCGCAGCGGCGACAGCTCCCGCCCGGTCCGAAATCGACAGCCGACGGCATGGAGAACGGCCGAAGCCCCTGGCCCTTCAGCCGGTCGATCATATCGGCGATGATGGGTTCGTGTGGAACCGCGGCGTGGGCATATTCGGCCGAACGTGGCGGCTCCGCCGGGTCCTCCCCGACCTGTCCATGTACGCCGAAAAGCCGCTCGGCAGCGTCATACCAGGGTTCGAGCTCGGCATAGGAGAGCGGCCAGGCAGGCGAGGTTCCGTCTTCATGGGCAACAGCACGAAAATCGCTCTCGCGAAAGCGGAACATCGCCGTGCCGTAGAACTTCGTGTGTCCGCCGACATAATAGTATTGGCCGGGACGATACCGGCGTCCTGACTCGTCCTGATACTCTTCGCGTGTTCGGTACCGGGCTTGAACGAAAACCGCCTCCGCGTCCGAATTCTCCGGCTCGTTCGGCAGAAAATCGCCGCGCTCGAGGATCAGCACCTTCGCACCCGATCCCGCCAGCTGCCGGGCCACTGCGCCACCGCCAACGCCTGAACCGACGATCACAACATCCGGTTTTATTGTACCGTCCATAGCTGCCCTCTCCCAACTGTGAGCGGCAAATTACGAACCAGGGAGGGCGTGCGCCATTCCTTCCGGCCGCAATGTTTTGTATGATTACCGCATTCACAGTCGAGCCGAAGGAGCTCCCGGCCATGCAGCCGTGGTTCGAAACCGTTACAATTCCGCCCGACCGTTCATGGCTGCTGTTTGATCGGCAATTGCCCGATTTCCCCTTCAACTGGCACTATCATCCCGAGTTCGAGCTGACGCTGACGGTCGGCAGCCGGGGCATGCGTTTCGTCGGCGATCAGATCGAGCGTTATGACGACGGAGATCTCGTGCTGCTCGGACCGAATCTCCCTCACGCGTGGCAATCTGAGGCGCTTGCGGGTGAAGGCGGACTGCACAGGGCGATCATTTGCTGGTTCACCCGCGAATGGGTCGAAGGGCTGACGAGCCTGATGCCGGAATATGGCTCGCTTGCTGCACTTGCAGCGGAGGCTGGGCGCGGTCTGCAATTCTCAGCCGAGACCGTTCGGTTGCTGCGCCCGCGAATGCTGGCCATCGGCACCCTGTCTCCGGCGCGGCAAGCGTTGGAGCTTCAGGCAATCCTTCTCGAGCTCGCCAATGCCGAGCGCCGACATCTTGCAGCGGGGGAGGTCCAGCCAGGCGAAAACCCGCGCGACCGCGAAAGGATGCGTCGGGTGCTGGCATGGCTGCATGCCCATTACGACAAGCCGCTCCGGCTTGCGCCGCTCTGCGCGCTCACCCACCTCACGGACAGCCAGCTTCAGCGTGTGTTCAAGCGCAGCACGCGCATGTCTATCAGTGAGTACGTTGCGCAATTGCGCATCGGCAAAGCCTGCCGGCTGCTTGTCGAAACCGACCTGCCCATGAGCCACATCGCAGCGGAATGCGGCTTTTCAGACGCAGCCCATCTTGCCCGCCAGTTCCGTGTCGCCAAGGGGCTGCCGCCAAGCCACTACCGGCAACGATTCAAACATGCCGATTTGGATCGGGAACGGCCGCGACGAACCGCGGCCTAAGCGCTGCGGCGGGCACCAGCGGCCGGTGCCCGCCGCAATGCCGGTCTATTTCCGGTGATGAACCGGTTGGAGGCCGTAGACCGGCGTGGAGATGCCTTCGAGCCGCGCTTTCAGTTGCAGCGAAAGGTACTGCGAATAGTGGCGTGACTGATGCAAGTTGCCGCCGTGGAACCAGAGTGCCTCCTGCTGCGTCGGCTTCCACATGTTACGCTGCTCGCCTTCCCAGGGGCCGGGATCCTTTGGCGTATCCGATCCAAGCCCCCAGACCTTGCCGACCTTGTCTGCCGTTGCTTGGTCGATCAAGTCGGCGACCCAACCGTTCATGGAGCCATAGCCTGTGGCGTAGACAATGACGTCAGCCGGGATTTCCGTGCCGTTGGAGAGCTTTATGGAATTCTCGGTGATCTCGTCGACCTGCCCCGCCGCAAGCTTCACCTTGCCATCGATGATGAGTTGCGAGGCGCCGATATCGATGTAGTAGCCCGAGCCGCGGCGAAGGTATTTCATGAAGAGGCCCGAGCCGTCCGCGCCCCAGTCCAGCTGAAAGCCGGCCTTTTCCAGCGCCGCGTAGAAGTCGGCGTCGCGTTCGCGCATCTTGTCGTAAAGCGGGATCTGGAACTCGTGCATGATCCTGTAGGGAAGCGAGGCGAAGATTAGGTCGGCCTTGCCTGTTGTCACGCCATTGGCGAGCGCCTGCTCGGAGTAAAGCGCGCCAAGGCCGATATCCATGAGCGTATCGGATTTGACGATATGGGTGGTCGAACGCTGGATCATGGTCACGTCGACACCCGCCTCATAGAGTGCGGCGCAGATATCATGGGCCGAGTTGTTCGAGCCAATAACGACAACCTTCCTGCCCTTGTAGCCATCCGGGCCCGGATGTTGCGAGGAGTGGTGTTGTTCGCCCTTGAAACGCTCACGTCCCTTGAAGTCCGGAATATTCGCCTTGCCTGACATGCCAGTCGCAAAGACGAGCTGCTTCGGCTTCAACACCACCTCTTCGCCGTCCCGGTCGACGACGATGGTCCACTCCTTGGTTGCCTCATCCCATTTCGCGGACTTGGCGGCAGAGCGGGTCCAGTAGTTCAGCTCCATCACCTTCGTATAGAATTCCAGCCAGTCGCCGATCTTGTCCTTCGGAGCAAACACCGGCCAGTTTTTCGGGAAATCGATATAGGGCAGATGATCGTACCAGACCGGGTCGTGCAGGCAGAGCGACTTGTAGCGCTTGCGCCAGCTATCGCCGGGCCGGTCGTTCTTTTCGAGAATGATGGCGGGCACGCCGAGCTGGCGCAGCCGCGCGCCAAGCGCGATACCGCCCTGCCCGCCGCCGATGATCACCACATAGGGCTGCGTCTCATAGCCGAGCGTGCGCTCCTCGTATTCGCGCTCTTCCTTCCAGGTTCTCGCTCCGAGATTCTGGCCGTGTTTGGCGCCGAGCGGTCGAGTGAAGCCGGATTTTTCCTCGTGGCCCTTGAGCTCCGCCAGCGCTGTCAGCAGCGTCCAGACAAGGCCGTTCTTGAAGCGCACGAGACCGTAGCCGCGGCCGGTCGCCGTTTCGAACGAGATCCAGCTTTCCAGCACACCATCGGCCTCTGTCGCCTCTTCGCCGGTGGCAACGCGCCAGTTGGAAGGCTTCGTGCCGGCAAGCTGCGACTGCAGCATATCGCGGACCTGGTCGCGCCCTTCGACCGTCTTGATGTTCCAGGTGAAGGCGACGAGGTCGCGCCAATAGCACTCCTCGGCAAAGAGATTGACTGCATCCTCGATGCGGCCGGATTGAAGGGCGGCACCAAACGTATCGAGCAGCGCCTGGACGCGGGTGGTGGGTGTCTTGTCGAGCATTGTTTTCTCCTCCAGCTCTGTTGGGAAGCGGGGCGGCTCCTCAACCGCGCCCGCATGCACGGATCGGCCTATCGGGAAAGGTCGATCAGGATCTTCAGGTGTTTTCCGGCGGGATCGAGCAGCTGGTCGAACCCCTCCTCAACAGCCTCGCTGAGCGAGACATATTTCGTGACAATCCGGCTTGCCGGGATCTGGCCGCTGGCGATCAGCCGGGCGACGCGGGGCCAGTAGTGCGTCGGATAGGCCCAGGAGCCCCTGATGTCGATGTCCTTGAAGGTGACGTCGAACCAGTTCAGCGGGTTTTCGCCGGGGTGTAGCCCCGTCTGAACGACGACGCCCTGCTTGCGAACCGCATCCGCGCAGTTCTTCAGAGCGTGTTCGTTACCGACACATTCGATGGCAACGTCGCAACCGACGCCACCCTCCGTCTCGGCGCGAATGACGTCGCCGACCCTTTCCGTCTTCGGATTGATGGTGCGTATATCGCCCAGCGCGTCGCGCGCCAGCGACAGGCGCGTGTCGTTGAGATCGGATAGGAAGATCCGTGACGCTCCGGCTGCCCGCGCGGCCATGGCAACGAGAATGCCGATCGGCCCGGCACCGGTGACGAGCACGCTGTTGCCGGCGGTAACGCCGCCGCGATCGCAGGCATAGACCGCAACCGCCGTCGGCTCGATCAGCGCCGCTTCCTGGTCGCTCAGCGCATTGGGAATGGGCTGGACGTTGTAGTCATTGAGAAGGGCTACCTCCGCCATTCCTCCCGAATGCCAGGAAAGGCCGGCAAGCGCGAGGTTCGCGCTCAGGTGAAACAGCCCGCGATCGGCATAATAATCCCCGTGGCGGGGCATGATGAGCGGCTGAATCGACACCCGGTCGCCGGGCTTCACATGGCTGACGCCCGCGCCAACGGCTTGGACGACGCCGCCGAATTCGTGACCGAGGATCTGCGGACCATGGGCACCGGTAAAGGGGTGCGGCTCCTTCGGTATGAAGATCGGCCCATAGGCATATTCATGCAGGTCCGTCCCGCAGATGCCGCAGAACCGGTTTTCCACCAGCACCTGTCCCGGCCCGGGCTGTGGTGGAGCGTCGACATGTTCGATGCGCAGATCCTTGGCAGCGTGAAAGCGCAGAGCTTTCATTGCATTCCCTCCTGTGTTGTGCTTGCACAGGAAGGTCAGCAAGCGTCGTGCCAGACCGTTATGTCGCCAGTTTGTTGAATTTTATCAGTGCATTAGGGCGCCTGAGATTTTCGAAGATTCGAGGACGCAACAGGCGAGCTGCCACAGGTGTTGCAGCCGTTGCATCAGTTGAGCCGCTTCAGCCGTCGGTGAATGGTCGAGCGGTTGACGCCGAGCTTGCGCGCGAGTGCGGAGATATTGTCACCGCATTCGCTCAGGGCGCGACGCAGCTCGCCGCCGCCTTCTGCCACGGGAACAGGGCCGGCGAAAAGGTGATCCGGAAGGCAGTCGAGCGTTATAAGGCCATCATCACACAGGGCGGCCGCGAACCGGAGCGCATTTGATAGTTCGCGGAGATTGCCCGGCCAGTCATGTGCGAGCAGAGCGGCGCGTGCGGCCTTGTCGAGACGGTATGCCTCACCGTTGTCCTTTGCGATGCGACCGAGAAGCTGGCCGATCAACCAGCCGAGGTCCTCCCGCTGGCGCAGCGCCGGGAGGCTGAGCGTCGCGGCATTGAGGCGATAATAGAGATCCTGCCGGAAACGGCCTTCCGATACGAGTTCGCCCAGGTCGCGGTGCGAGGCGGAGAGGACACGCAGGCGCACCGGTCGTGCCTTCAGCGCGCCGACGGGCTGCACTTCGTTTTCCGAGAGCACGCGGAGCAGCCGGCTCTGCAGCACCAGCGGCATGTCACCCACTTCATCGAGAAACAGCGTACCGCCGTTCGCCTCTTCGATCAGACCGCGTTTGCCCTTCTGGCTGGCACCGGTAAAGGCGCCGGGCGCGTAACCGAAGAGCTCGGATTCGATGAGGTGTTCCGGGATCGCGGCGCAGTTGACGGCAACGAAATTGCCGGGGTTCTCACAGCTCTCGTGGATGGCACGGGCCAGAAACTCCTTGCCGCTGCCCGTTTCACCCTTGATGAGGATCGGGATGTCGCGGGCGGCGAGCTTTGCCGCGCGCATCTGCACGCGCTCCATCGCTGCATCTCCCTGGCTCAGGTCTCTCAGTGCCCGCGGCAGGCGCGGCTCCGGCGAAGCAGGTGCACGCAGGTTGACGGCCGGCGCGATGGCACTGGCAAACAACACCAATCCATTGCGGGCCTTGATCAAGCGCTCGCCATTCGGCCGGCCGCGCATGAAGCGTGGCAGATCATCGACGTCGATATCGAAAACCTGAGAAATGGGCTGGCCCAGAAAATCACGAGTGGAAAGACCACGCAGGTTCATCGAGCGCGCGAGCGCGCTGAACCCGCCATGCGTCATGCCCGTGATGCGACCGCTGCCGTCGAGTGCGACGGCGGCATCCGGATCGACATCGAGGAATTCCGGCGAGCGGGCAAGACGCAACACCCAGTCGTTGCGTGTGCGCGTCATGAGGTTTGCAAACTCGATACGCCGCGCGGTCGACGCCACCAGATGCAACGCCAGCTGTTGGCTCGTCTTGGCTGTCGGAGAGCGGAGCTGCGAGATATCGAGCACCGCGGTCAGATCACCAAGCGTGTCGAAGACCGGTGCAGCGGTGCATGTCAGCCCAATATGGCTGGTATCGAAATGATCGTCCTGATGGATGATGACCGGCTCGCCTGAGACGATGCAGGCTCCGACCGCGCAGGTGCCCGCCCGGTTTTCCGACCATTCGGAACCGAGATAGAGCCCGGCCCGGCGCAGCTGATTGTCGAAGGTTGGATCGCCCATGAAGTCGACCGTGACGCCGCGCGCATCTGACAACAGCAGCACGTAATTCTGCTCGGCGATCTGGTTGAACAGTGCCTCCAGCCCGGAGCGGCCGATCCTGATCAGCTCCTCGGCCTGCTCGCGGTGTTCGCGCAGCTTCAGTTCCGGAACGATGTAGGCTTCCTGAGCAACGGTCGGGTCGAGCTTGTAGTCGTTGAGACAGCGCAGCCAGGATTGAACAACGGGCGTGTCGCGAGGGCTGACCGCGCCCATGCCGACGCGTTCGATCTCGCGAATGTGCGATAAGGTCAAGTCCACAAGCACTCCTCCCAACGGGATGTTGGCACAGGAGCGGCGTGCCGACAATTCAATTGTCATGATAGTTCAGGAGGCTCTTCGGCCTGTAATCGTCCGAGAACTCCGCATGCACGCGCCGAATTCAGCGGCCTGTCGCGTCGGCTTTTTCGAGCCGGAGGAAAAAGAATACCGTCAGCACAAGGACGATCAGCAAAAGGAAGAAAGCCGCTGCAGCCCCCTGGTTCAGCGACAGGCCGAGGAAGGCCTTGCGATAGGCGAAGTAGCTGAGCACCTCGGTGGAGGTGCCCGGTCCACCGCGTGTCAGGATATAGGGGAGATCGTAAGTCCTGAACTCGTTGATAAGCTGGATGATGATTGCGATGCCCGCCACGGATCGGAGCATGGGAAGCGTGATGTAGAAGAATTGCTGAAAGGCGCTCGCACCGTCCACCTCGGCCGCCTCGTAGGGTTCGCTCGGCAGGGCTGCCAAACCCGCGGCAAGAAGAAGGACAACGAAGGACGTCTGCTGCCAGATGTCGACGAAAGCCATTGTCGACAGCGCCAGGTTTGCATTGCCGAGCCAGTCGATGCGCGGCAGGCCGACCGTTTCCAGGAGATGGTTGACGATACCGAGATTGGGTTGCAGGAGCATTTTCCATATTAGCGCGACGCTGATCGGCGACATGGCCATGGGGATGGTCAGGATGCCGAAGTAGATCGGCTTCATCCGCACCGTGCGTTTCAGCATGAGTGCGATCGCAAGGCCGACGACGAACTCGCCGATGACCGTTATGGCCGAGTAACGGACAGTCAGGAAAAGCGCATTCCAGAACAGCTTGTCACCGAGGACGGTCGCGAAATTGTCCAGGCCCGTCAGAGGGAAAAGGCCGGGCTTCAGCAAGGTCAATGACGAGATCGCCATCAGAACCGAATAGGCAAGCGGGAAGCCCATGACAACGGCAAGCAGGGCAAGGCCGGGCGCTGCAAATGCCCAGCCAGTGCGCCATTCGCGATCGAATCTGTCGAATCCTGCCATCGTCATTCCCTGTCTTCCAGAAATTCGGCAGCGACGCGAGGCCGCTGCCGTTCTTCTCGCTCTATCAGCGGCTCATGAGTTCCTTGAGCCCGTCGGACGACGCCTTGATGGCTTCCTCCACCGTTGTTCCGCCGCTGGCGGCCGTGGAGACCTGCGTGCCGATTACGTTTTCGTATTCAGCCGAGTAGGTGAAGATCGGGAAGGACTTGCCACTGGCAACCACGGCTTGCGCCGTCTTGTAGTAAGGGTATTTGGCCAATACCGCCCGATCGGAAAACACGTCGGTGCGCACAGGTGCATGCCCTTGCAGCGCACGCTTCACCGATACGTCCTTGCTCTGTACCCATTGGATGAATTTCCATGCCGCTCCCTGCTGATCGGCCGGCGTATTCTGTGGAATACCCCAGCCCCAGCCACCGCTTTCGCCATGGCCGCCCGGCATCACCGAGAGCGCCACCTTGCCGGCCGCTTCGGGGCACGCCTTGGCATCGTCGATCTGCGGCAGCATCCACCAGTAGGTGACCATGCTGAAGGCCTTGCCGCTGCACATCAGACGCAACGTGTCGTCAAGCGTTGCGGAAAGCGCGCCTTGCTGCGCTCCGCTCTTGATGTTGTTGATGTAGAGGCCAAGCGCCTTGGCCGCCTCGGGGCTGTCGAGCGCAATCGAACGGTCGTCATTGAGGTACTTGCCGCCCGATGAGAAGAGGTAGTTCGAGAACTCCATCGCATTGGGGTCACCGCGCTGCCCCTGCATGGCAGCGCCTTCCACACCGGCATTGGCCTTCATGAACGTGGATATCGCAACGTAGTCCTCAATCGTCTCAGGAACGGCGAGATCCTTGCCGGTCTGCTGCTTGTAGGCAGCTTTCAGCTTTTCATCCTTGAGCAGGTCGGTCCGGTAGATCAGACCCATCGAATAATTGTACATGGGCAAGATCGGCATTTTTTCCGCCGTCCGGCCGAGAAGGTCGAGCATGGAGGGGACGAACGGTTCGAGGTCGAACTTGGACGCCTCGGCAAGCGGCTTAAGATCAACCAGCCAGTTCGCAGCCGGGAACTCGCCTGCCCACAGGAAATCGACCTCGAGCAGATTGTAATAGCTTTCGGCGCTGACGAGTTGGGTGACCAGCTTGTCATGCATATCGGGGTAACCGATTTTCTCGAACTCGACCTTAATGCCCGTCTGTTGGGTGAACTCCGGCAGCAACGCCTCGATGATACGGGTTTCGGGGACGTCCTCCATAAGCGCACGCAGCGTAACGTCAGCGGCTTGCGCCGCCATCGTCGACATGCTCAGGGCGGTCGCAGCAAGCAGGCCGACGGCATATGATGATCTATTCCATGCTGAAGATTTCATAATTCGCTTTTCCTTCTTTTTGTTTCGACGCGCCGGCTGGCGCGGGCATGCATGAGTGTCCGAGCGCTACTTCACGCTCCCGTAGGTCAGGCCTTCCACGATGAAGCGCTGGATAAAGCGCGAGGCGACGACGAGCGGCAGGATGGCGAGAATGACGCCGGCCGCGACATTGCCGATCTGGACGCCGTTCGAGGTTTGAAGCGATGCCAGGGCAACCGGAATGGTTTGCGTGGCGGGTCCGCTCAGCACCAGGGCGAAGAGGAACTCGTTCCAGGACAGGATGAAACCGAGCACCCCGGCCGCTGCCATCCCCGGCAGCGATACCGGCAGGACGATGCGCCAGAACGCACCCCATGCCGTTGCGCCGTCCGTCATCGCAGCCCATTCGAGATCGACGGGGATCGCCTTGAAGAAGCCCATCAGGATCCAGCTGAGGAACGGCAGGTTGATCGCGGCGTAGACGATGATGAGACCCGTCAGGCTGTTGGTCAGCGCCAGTCCCCTCAGCAGGCTGAAGCTCGGCAGCACAAGCGCAACGGGTGGCAGCATCTGTGTGGCGAGCATGAGAAAGCGGGCGAAGCGGCCGCCGGTCGAAAAGCGGGCGAAGGCATATCCCGTCATGGCCGCGAATGGCAGGGCGATGATGACGGAGCCCAGGGAAACAATGATGCTGTTGAAATAGGACTGGCCGAACCGACCGGAAAGAAGCGCGCGGTAGTTTTCCGTCGACAAGCCGGGAAACAGGTCCGTGCTGTAGGATTGTTCCGGCGCAATGAGGCTTACCCTCAAGACCCAAAGAAGCGGCAGCAGCACCGCAAGACAAACGAATACAAGTCCCAGATGAAGACCGAAGCGCCGCAGAAAGGGTGTTTCTTGATCCTCCGGCGTCATGCGGGCCTCCTGACACTTGGCCTCGCAATCACCGTTTCGCTCGTCGGATCGAACAGATGGGCGGGCAGCAGATCCGCGTGGAGGACGACCGCCTCCCCGACCGTGACCTGCGCGTGACGGCCAAGACGGGCCGTGACCTCTATCGGTTTTGCGGTTGTGCTACCGCCAACCGTACCGACGACTATGATTTCGGCCCCAAGCGCTTCCACGGCGGTGACCCGAAGTCCAAAAGGCTGCGTTCCGTCGCCTCTGGGCTGCTCGTAGATATCTTCCGGCCGCAAACCCAAAATGAGGTTCTCACCCGTCTTCGACGCATAGGCGGCGCGATGACGTTCGGGCACGCGAAAGCGGAAGCCTTCATGGCCTTCGATGGTGAGCGTCCCGTCGAGGTCGCGGAGGGTGACCGGCAGCAGGTTCATTGCCGGGCTTGCCAAGAAGCGCGCCACGAACATATTGACGGGGTCGGCGTACACGTCGAGCGGCTTGCCGGCCTGGATCAGCCGACCGTCCCGCATGATGCAGATGCGATCCCCCATCGTCATTGCCTCCACCTGGTCGTGGGTGACATGGATTGTGGTACGGCCAAGCCTGCGGTGTAATTTCACCAGTTCGAGCCGCATCTCGGCGCGCAGCTGCGCATCCAGGTTGGACAAAGGCTCGTCGAGCAGGAAGACATCCGGCTCTCGAACAATGGCGCGACCGAGCGCGACGCGCTGGCGTTGGCCGCCCGAAAGCGCCGAAGGTTTGCGATCGAGAAGATGGGACAGGCCGAGCATGCTCGCCGCGGTTTCGGTCTTGGCGGCAATTTCCTGCGCCGATGCGCCACGCATCTTGAGACCGAATCCCATGTTCGCCCGAACACTCATATGCGGATAGAGCGCGTAACTCTGAAATACGACCGCGACGTTGCGGTCGCGCGGCGCTACCCGGTTCATGTTCCGGTCGCCGATCACAAGGTCACCGGAGCTGATCGATTCCAGCCCGGCGATCATCCTCAGCGTCGTCGACTTTCCACAGCCCGACGGTCCAAGAAAGATGACGAACTCGCCATTCTCGATCTTGAGACTGACGTCGCGGACGCCGTGTGCGCCATTCGGGTAAATTTTGGATACGCTTCGAAGGTCGATCGAGGCCATGCGTCGATTTCCGTATGATGCCGTAACGAATGCGAGGCCGGGTCGCCACGGACCCGACGACCGGTCAGGTCATGTAGACGCCGCCGGTAACGTTGATGCCCTGGCCGGTCATGAAGCGGGCACTGTCGGAGCAGAGGAAGACCACGACGTCGGCGACGTCCTCCGGCGTCTCGATGCGCCCGAGCGGGGTCTGACCGACATATTCGTTGAAAACCTGTTCGGCGCTGATGCCGCGCAGACGGGCTTCCCACTCGATCTCGCGGCTTTGCATGCCGGTCTTGACGAAGCCGGGGCACACGGCGTTGACACGAATTCCAGTGGGCGCAAGCTCACGAGCAAAGGCCTGAGTCCAGCCGAGAACGGCGAACTTGCTTGCGGAATAGTGAGCCAGCAACGGCGCACCGACCTTGGCGGCCAGCGATGCCGTGTTGACGATGCAGCCATGTCCTTGCGCCACCAGGTGGCGTCCGGCAATCTGATTGGTCAGGAAGATGCCGCGGGTGTTGACGTCGAAGTTGAAGTCCCATTCCTCGTCGGTCAGCTCCAGCGCCTTCTGCATTGTGGAGACTCCGGCGTTGGCAATGACGATCTCGCAGCCGCCAATCACTTCAACGGCCTTGGCGAACGCCGCGTCGACGGATGCGCGCTGGCGAACATCAATCGCAACGGCGACTGCACCACCGCCAATGGACGTGGCCGCGCGCTCTGCCGCCTCGACGTCGATATCGGCGATCGCAACCGTCACACCCTGCGCTGCAAGCGCCCGCGCTATGGCAAAGCCAATGCCGGTCGCGCCGCCTGTCAGGAATGCGCGGCGACCGCCAAGCTCGGGAAAGATGGGCTGTGACATAGCTGCTCCTCATTGTGATTTTTCAAAACCGTATCCAACAAAATCTAACTTCGCAAATGTTTTTTTTGTTTGATTAAGTTCGTTTCGCTGTTTATGTTTCAGGCAGGTCATGGTTTCGGCCCGACGCAAAACGCCGACCGTACCGTGCGCGACCCCTGCTCCCACAGGGACGTGACAAGCATAACAAAGGCCGCCCGTAGCATCGGGTGGCACAACGTGGCGCCGCTGAAGGATTTGACGATGGTTTTTGAGTGTTTTGGAGATCGCAAGAAGGCAGTAATCGCGATGGCCCATATCGGCGCCCTGCCCGGCTCGCCGCTATATAACATGGATGGCGGCCTGCAGAAGCTGATCGACGACGTCGCTTCCGATGTCGAAAAACTCCAGGCTGGCGGCGTCGACGCCATCATGTTCGGAAACGAAAACGACCGCCCTTATGTTTTCAAAGGATCACCGGAAAGCATCGCGGCGATGACAGCCGTCGTGCAGGCAATCAAGCCATCACTCAAAGTACCCTTCGGCGTCAACTATCTGTGGGATCCACTGTCCAGCGTTGCGATCGGCGCGGTGACCGGCGCAAGCTTCGTGCGCGAAATCTTCACCGGCCTTTTCGCATCCGACATGGGCATGTGGGAGCCCGATTGCGCGGGGGCCGCCCGCCTTCGCGCCAATCTCGGCCGCAAAGACATGAAGATGCTCTTCAATATTAATGCCGAGTTTGCACACTCGCTCGACCAGCGCCCCATCGCGCTTCGCGCCAAGAGCGCCGTGTTCTCCTCGCTCGCCGATGCGATCCTCGTCTCCGGTCCGATCACCGGGCAGCCGGCGAACCAATCGGACCTGCGTGACGTATGCGACGCGGTCAAGGACGTTCCGGTTTTTGCCAACACAGGCGTCAATATCGACAACATCCGCGACGTCTTCTCCATGGCGCAAGGCTGCGTGATCGGAACCCACTTCAAGGTTGACGGCAATACCTGGAATGCCGTTGACGCGAGCCGCGTCAAGCGGTTCATGGATGTCGTTGAAACGCTGCGCTAGTACGGGAAGCTCTCATGACTGCGGTCATTGGCCTGGATATCGGGACGACGTCGACTATTGGAATTCTCGTCGGCCTGCCCAACACGATCCTTGCGACGGCATCCCGGCCAGTCACCCTGTCCTCGCCGCATGCCGGCTGGGCGGAAGAAAACCCTGCCGACTGGTGGGCGAATGCGCGCGCCATCATCTCCGAACTCCTCGAAGTGTCCGGCATTTCCGCATCCGCCGTATCGGCAATCGGGGTCACCGGCATGCTTCCCGCCGTCGTCCTTCTCGACAAGGAGGGTGCAGTTCTGCGTCCCAGCATTCAGCAGAGCGACGGGCGTTGCGGAGCCGAGGTCGAAGCGTTGCGCGCCGAATGGAACGAGGACGATTTTCTGGCCCGAGCCGGCAACGGCATCAACCAGCAACTCGTGACCGCAAAGCTGCGCTGGATTGAAAAGCACGAGCCGGAGGTGTTCTCGCGGATTGCTACCGTGTTCGGCTCCTACGACTATATCAACTACCGTCTGACGGGGACGCAGGCGGTGGAACAGAATTGGGCGCTGGAAGCCGGCTTCGTCAATGTTGCAACCGATGCTATTGACGAAGAGCTGGTGCGTCTCGCCCATATCGAGTCTGCCACCATCCCCCCGAAGCGGGCTTCGTCCGACATCATGGGGCATGTCGACGAGCGCGGCTCCTCCGAGACGGGCCTGGCAATTGGCACGCCCGTTGTCGGAGGCGCGGCCGACATGATCGCGTCCGCCCTTGGCGCTGGTGTGATCGATGCCGGCGACGTCTTGCTAAAGTTCGGAGGCGCGGTGGATATCCTGACGGCAACGGACGTCGTCAAGCCCGACCCTCGTCTGTTCCTCGACTACCACCTCGTGCCCGGCCTCTACATGCCGAACGGGTGTATGTCGACAGGCGGCTCGGCGCTGAACTGGTTCGTTGACACCTTTGCGCGCGGTGAGCAGGCGGCGGCGCTCGCAGCTGGCCGCACCATTCATCAGCATCTCGATGCGCTGGCCGCTAAAAAGCCGGCTGGTGCGGACGGCTTGACGATCCTGCCCTATATGCTCGGGGAAAAGACGCCGATCCACGATCCAGCGGCGCGGGGCGTCATCGAAGGGCTGACGCTTTCCCACGACATCGGCCACCTCTGGCGGGCCCTGCTCGAATCCTACGCTTATGCGATCCGCCATCATATCGAGGTGCTAGTCGACATGGGCCATGAGCCGAAACGCTTCCTGGTTTCGGACGGCGGCTCGCACAGCACGGTCTGGATGCAGATCGTGGCCGACGTGCTGAATGCACCCCTGCAGCGGCTTTCGGGTCATCCCGGCTCATGCATCGGCGCGGCTTGGGCAGCGGCGATCGGCGTCGGTCTCGAAAGCGATTGGCGTAGCGTGACACGGTTCACCACTTTCTCCGACATGCTCGAGCCACAAGCGCAGAATGTGCGTATCTACGACGCCGGCTACGACCGCTATCGCGATCTCTATCAACGCCTTGCTCCGAAGTGGAAAACTAGCTGATGGGGGGCATGCCGCACCTTTGCGCTGTTGCCTGGGATATCGACGGGACGCTGGTCGATAGCGAACCGCTGCATCATCGTGCGCTGGTGGCGGCGTCGCTGGAATTCGGAGTGGATCTTCGCGACTTGCCCGATATGGCGTTTCGCGGCGTTCACATGGGCGATGTCTGGAAGCGGCTCGCCCACTGCTTGCCGCCGTTGCTGGAAGAAGAGGTGTGGATCAGCGCCATCAACCGCCACTACGTCCGCGCGCGCCATACCCTTGTAGCCATCCCCGGTGCGGTGGAAACCGTCCGCGCGCTGCATGAACTTGGCATACGCCAGGTCTGCGTTTCCAATTCCTGCCGAGCGGTCGTCGATGCCAATCTCGACGCGCTCGGAATCGGTCGCTGGATCCAATTCTCGATCAGCTTGGATGACGTAACCGAGGGCAAGCCCTCGCCTGTGCCTTACTGCATGGCCGCCCAACGGCTCGGTCGTGCGCCGGCACAGATCATCGCCGTCGAGGACAGCAGCACCGGAATCTGCTCGGCAAAGGCTGCGGGTCTTCATGCCGTCTTTCTGCGCACTGGCGACAATGGCGGCCAGGCGCAACAGGAAGCAAGCCTGCCGGATGTCACGATCGACAATCTTTTGCTCGTGAGGGGGCTTTTCGAGACCAAAGGCGCGCTTTGCCCACAGGCGTGAGAAATGTGCGCCTGTACATTAGCGCCTGCTGCGGCGTATTCTGGATCGATACAGTATGTTTGATTCGAACATGCTATGTTTGAAACGGTCTTCGTCGAGATACTCACGAAGCCGTTGAGGATGAAACGAGCAGTGGATAGATGACGAGCGAGCAATCCGCATCGAAAACGGGTGAACGGCCGAAGTTCCTTGCACAGGTTCGCCAGGCGGCAATCGTTGGCGAGATTAGCAGGGTTGGCTCCGTTACCGTGAGCGAACTCGCCCAGCAGTTGGCGGTCTCTGAGATGACGGTCCGGCGGGACCTGGTCGAGCTCGAAAAGGATGGCAGGCTCATTCGTACCCATGGCGGAGCCGTCAAGCCCGATCGCGCACCGCCTATCCCGGTCACCGATAACTTCGACGGAGAAGAGCCGGCGTTTGATGCCCGTCTCGCACGCAACGTCTCCCTTAAGCGGCGCATCGCGGCGACCGCCGCCGAACTTGCCAACGGCGCGCGCAGTATTGCACTGGATGTGGGAACCACGACTTATTTCGTGGCGGAAGCGCTCGCGCCGCGCCCGCAAGCCAAGATTTTCACCAACAGCATTCGGACCGCCGGACACCTGACGGGCAGAGGACTGGAAACCTATCTCGCTGGCGGCAAGATTCGCAGTGAGGAGATGTCGACGAGCGGACCGTCGGCCGTTGGCCAGTTCGAGATGCTGTGGTTCGATATCGCCTTCGTGGGCGTCTCGGGTCTGACCCCTGAAGGGGTCTTCGATTATTCCTTCGAGGAAACCGACATGAAGCGCGTCTATCTCACGCGCGCCTCCCGCCGCGTGGTGCTGTGCGATTCGACGAAATTCAACCGCATGTCGCTGGTTCTTGTCGCAGGTCTCACCGAATTCACCACTCTGATCTGCGACGAGGCGCCGACGGGCGACCTTGAGAGTGCGCTTAAGAAGGCCGGCGTCGAGGTTATCGTCGCTCGTTGAGCTCGGGCGGACGTTCCATTGCGAGCACAAGTGGCTGCCTGGACCAGCCAGCAGCACTGTAAGCGTGGCTGTCTCTCCCACCTTTCCAAGAGTCACATTGCCACCGGCCGCCCACGTTCCGCGCCGACCGGGCCAATCGCCTTCGCACCGAAATAAAGGTTGAAAGATGTTTCATTCTGTTTGATATTGTTCGCATCCCATTCAATCAAACAGAAATTGCCCGATAACGGGAAATCAACGCGACAGGACGCCTGCCATGCTCCAGACGACAAGCGCTGCGGCGCCAGACAGTCCTTATCCCGATGCAACGGTAGCCGCACCCGTGAAGACGCTCATCGCGGAGATAGGTCGGCGCAGCGGCGAATTTCCGGTCAGCCTTGCAAATCATCTACCGATGGTGCTTGAGGCGATAGCGCGACTTGGCGCCTCGACTGCCCGGCTCGAGGAATATGCCGATCACTATATTCGCGTTCATGCCGTGCCCTTCCCGCCACCGGGGGTCTCACCGCTCGATGAAACCGGCTGGATCGGTGTGCTCGGTGATCGTCGGCGCGAGGCCGATCTGCGGCTGTTCTTCGAAGCCGTCGTCGGACAGATCGGCGGCCCGGCCGCCGTGCGCCAGTATCTCCCGGTGCTCGCACCCGGTGTCGCGGCGTCGGCCACTCATGGTTTGATGCGGCTTGCCTATGCGCTTCTGCGGGAAGACGACACCGAAGTGGCCGCCTCGCTTGGGTATTGGGCCGCCACCTATCTGGCCTATGACGGCATTCCCGCCGATCGCGGCCGGACCGTCACAGATCCATTGGCGCATCTGGTTGCCATGCGCGATGAGCCAAGTCTTCATGGGGTGGAAGCCCCAACACATCTGCTATGGAAATGGATAGAGGCGATGGGCAGGTTGCCGGCGTTTCAGGATCGTCTCGGGCGCATGATCGCAGGTCCGGATTTTCTGGACCGCATCCGCCCCGCAGCACTTTCTCTCTACGCTGGCACGATGAGCTTCGAAGCCTTGCATGCGGTGACCGGCTGCCACTGGCTACGACTGGTCAGTTCTCATGTCGCTGAGCCGCAGCATCTTGCGATGCATTTCTGGGAGGTCGTTCTTGCCCTTTACACCAAGATCGACATGCCGCTCCCGCCCGCCGACGATGTGATGGACGCGTGGCGCCACCTGCCGCTGCCGGATGATCGGGAGATCGCAGCTGCTGCTGTTGCTTCTGATGACGAACACGATCACTCGCTCGTCTTCTCGGCCTTCGAGGAATATCGCTACACTGGCGATCTGCTCTACAAGGTGGTTGCTGCAAGGCGGGTCGGGCTGATCGATTAAGCTCGCCGGCCTCAGATCCGCGCGCCGTCCGGCTGGAAGTGCACCTTGTCGTAGCTGTCGAGCAGTTGGTAGAAATGTTCGACTTCACGCGCGAAAAGGCCACGAGAAATCCCCGAAACCAGCTTCGGAACGCCTGACTTCAGCCCCGTTATGCCATTGCAGATGGGACCGAGGCTCGGCACCGCCGCGCTATTGAACACGTGTATGTTGGCGAGCATCGGCAAGGCACCCGGCGTCTTCTCCTGAAGCTCGAAGGCAGGGCCTAGATAGGGATAGGCCAGAAGATCGGCATCTTCCTCGCCATCTGGCGGGGTAAAGCGGTCCGCCCAGGTGGCGATCTTCTCGATATGGCTAGCGAGTTCGGGCCGATGCGACAGGTCAACACAATAACCTGTTCCAAGCAGCAGGTGATCGAAAAGGAAATCGCCCACCGCAGTTTCGATCCTAACATCGTTCCCGACCATGGTGATCGAGCGCGTTTCAGCGCCCGTTACCAGCCGGCAGTTTGCGAAGGCCATCGCGCGACTGAACATCTCGTTGGTGGGCGGTGTCTTGAATGCAAACATCCGTCGGGTGAAACGATAGCGGCTACCGTCATCAAGATCGGCAAAATGGTTCAGAAAGCCCGGAAAATTCGACCAGTCCAGAATTTCGGTATGAGGCAGTGTCGGGGAACGGGCCAGCACGGTCACGCTGGCGGCTCCGGCTTCCAGCGCTGCCACAGCCCAATCGAAGCTCGACGCAGCCGCACCTATGACGCCGATGCACTTTCCAGCGAGCGAAGTGGCATCCAGCGCTTCGCCACTGTGTGTCCACCGCGAACGCGGCAGGGCGTCGCTTACCAGGCGTGGCACATTCAGTCCCCCGGCGCCCTCCAGCCCTGTCGCCAACACCACTTTGCGACAGGCGATATCGGCACGCTTGCCGTCCGTGTCGACATGCAGCCGCAGATAGTCGCCCTCAGGAGAGATCGATAACAGCCGCGTACCGTTCTCGATCGATAGCCCGAGAATGCAGCGGAACCAGCCAAGATAGGCCATCCAGTCGGTGCGATCGATCTTGTCGAGTGCGTCCCAGTCGGCCCTGCCCTGGTGGGCCTCGTGCCAGGCGCGGTAGGTCAGGCTTGGCACGCCGAGATCCGGGCCACTGAGTGTCTTCGGAGACCTGAGTGTCCGCATGCGGGCGGTTGTCAGCCAAGGTCCTTCGAGACCGGGCGGGGCAGCATCAATCACTCGGACCCGCTCTATGCCCTGCCGCTTCAATCCGAACGCAAGCGAAAGACCGGAAAGCCCTGCGCCAACGATGACGACATCGGCGATGACTGCGCCGGCAGGATCGCGCCGCTCCGGCACCCATTCGCGCGGCACCGCCTCGATGCTTTCGAGGTCGCGCCGGACCTGAGCCTCAAGCTGTACGAGCCCGCTAGTGCCTGCTGGCTCCTCGTACAAAGCCGAGCGTGGGCTTTCCATTGGGGGTGTCTGAGGCATGTGGCAGCACTCCAGCGTTTTCAGGCAGCGTAACGAACATCAAAAAGTTGTAAAGTGTTTGAATATGTTGTTTTACCCCTTCGGGCGGTGGTACTCGTGCTGATTTCGATGGGCACTTAGCGATACCGACCACAGCAACGAGCACGACTCATCGTCTTCCATCCTGGCTCGATTGTCAAAAAAAATAGTTAAATAAATCAATGATGTAAACGACTGACCGTTTTGCTGAAAAAATCGACAGTCACGTGACTACCGTTTAAGCATTCTGCGGCAGCTTTGAGCAAAGATGCTTTGAGCGTCATCTAAATGTTATTTTTGTGTTTTTTTGTTTGACTTGATGAGGCGTCGCGATAACCTTTCTCCATCAACTCCAGAACGGGAAAGGTTGGCAGCCATGGGGAACGCTTCTTCATCATCCGCACTGAAATCTTCAGGACATGTAGTAGCCACGGCATTCGCGGCACTTTTGGCGACGACGGCCTATACGCAGGCCAAGTCGCTCGAGGGCGTTACTTTGACCATCGCCTCGATGAACGACGGCTTCTCGAACGTGCTGACCAAGCTCGCGCCGGAATTCAAGGAAGAGACTGGCGCCGACCTCAAGATCGAGATCATGGACTACGGCACTCTTCTGACCAAGACGACCGCCGATTTTATCGGCGATACCAAGGGCTATGACCTCGTCACCATGGACATCGTCTGGGCCGGCGCCTTTGCGGAAAACAAGTATTCGGTCGATCTGACGGACTGGGTCAAGCGCGACGCCGCCGAACTTGATCTCGACGACATCTACCCGGTCGCGCTGGAATCGCTTGGCCAGTACAAGGGCAAGTACGTTGCCTTCCCGCTTGCGGCCTACGCCAACGTCCTCGCCTACCGCAAGGACGTGCTCGCGGCTGCCGGCCTCAAGCCGCCGGCGAGCATGGAAGAGCTGGTGGCGGATGCCAAGAAGCTCAACGACCCGTCGAAGAAGATCTACGGTTTCGTCGCCAACGGGCAGAAGGGCCCGGCAGTCGCTCAGGATTGGATGCAGTACAACAACCAGCTCGGTGGCTCGATCGTCGACAAGGACGGCCAGCCGGTGTTGAACTCCGAAGCCAACATCAAGAGCCTGACAGTCTACAAGGAGCTGTTCACTGAAGCTGCACCTCCCGGCGCGATCGAATATGATTGGGGCGGCCGCGAGGAAAGCTTCCGCCAAGGCATGGCGACCTTCATGCAGACCTGGTCGGTTGGTGCCGCGGCCTATTCCGATCCGAAGGTGTCGAACATTGTCGGCAAGGTCGGTATAGCGGTCGCACCGGTTGCCAACGGAATGACGCCGCAATACGGCGTGGGCGGTTGGGGTCTTGCCATCAATGCGGACGTGGACAAGGCCAAGCAGGAAGCTGCCTGGACCTTCATCAAGTGGGTAACAAGCAAGAAAATCCACAAGGAATTCAATATGATGGGCGCTGGCGGCTTTATGCGCAAGAGCCAGATGACCGACCCCGACCTGCTCGCAAAATATGATTTCCTGCCTGTCATCGCCGAAACCTATGAGCACGGCAATGGCGAGTTCCGCCCGCGCATTCCGGAATACCCTGAGATCCAGGACCTGCTTGGCACCGCCGTCAATTCCGTGCTTGCGGGCGCTGCGACGCCGGAAGAGGCGCTCGGCAAGGCGCAGGAAGCCGCCAAGAAGCTGTTCTGATGCCATCTCGCGCGCCGCCTGCCCGGCGGCGCGCGAAATCCGGCCGATTGGCCTTGATCTGTCCGTCCGCAGGCCTTCTTAATCTGGTCCTGTGATGCGCCAGGCCGAGCGGCCTTCCTTTAATGAGCTTTATTCCGATATGCGCTACAGCTTCTCCGACCGCCGCAGGTTCTTCCTGTTTTTGATGGCAACGCCCGCCGTGCTCTATGTGGCCGCCGTCGGGCTCTGGCCGCTGGCACAGGGTATCGGCTACAGCTTCTACAAGTACAATCTTCTGCGCCCTGCCCGCACGCAATTCGTGGGTTTTCAGAACTACATCGACATCTTCTCCGATGCCTCGACGCGCAGGGCGATCCTCAACACCTTCCAATTCACTTTCTTCAGCGTCGCGTTGCAGCTTGTTCTGGGTTTTGCACTTGCCCTGCTTCTGTGGCGCGACAGCCGCTTCAACCGAATGGTGCTCGCTTTCCTTCTCATTCCCTCGACGATCACGCCGCTGGTCGTCGGTCTGATTTTCAAGGCAATGCTCGGCGCGGACTACGGCATTATCGGCTTCTTTCTTTCGGAGGCCGGCATCGGTCCCCGCACCGGCCTGCTGACGGACGCCAGCACGGCATTGTGGATGCTCATTCTGATCGATTGCTGGGAATGGACGCCGCTCATGACGCTGATCCTGCTTGCCGGCCTCAAGGCGCTTCCGGGTGACGTGCTGGAGGCCGGACGTGTCGATGGCGCCACCGCCTGGCAACGCTTCCGCATGTTGATCCTACCTTTGATGCTGCCATCAGTATTCCTGGCGCTGACACTGAGAACGATGGACGCATTCCGGGTATTCGATTCTGTTTTCGTCACGACCGGCGGCGGGCCCAACGATGCCACCAATACGCTCATGATGCTTGGCGTGAAGGAAGGCTTGCAGTTCTTCAATGTCGGTTTCGCTTCCGCGGTCGGAAATGTCACCCTCCTGTTCATCGCGTTGATCGCCACCGTGCTGCTGCTGGTGGTGCGTCGCGCCGATGTCCGGATCAACGGGAAGTAAGCCGATGGCAAAGGTCTCCACACGCCGCATCGTTGCCGAAAGAACGACCGTTCTCATCGCCACGATCCTGTTTCTCCTGCCGGTCTGCTGGCTGATCTCGACCGCCTACAAACCGTCCAACCAGATATTCTCGGTTCCGCCGCGCTTGACGTTCGAGCCAACCCTCGATCAGTTCCGCCAGGCCTTCGCACTTTTCGATGTCGTCTCATTGGTCCGCTCGTCACTGATCATCAGTATCGGCACCACGCTTCTGTCACTCGTTCTCGGTGTGCCCGCCGGCTATGCTCTCGCGCGCTCGAAGTCACGCTTCTCCGCCGGTTTTGCCTATTTCTTTCTGGCGATCCGCATGATCCCCGCGGTCGCCGCGCTGATCCCCTTCTATCTCTTGATGCGCGATATCGGGCTCCTCGGCACGTGGTGGGCGGTCATCGTGTTCAACACGATGCTCAACTGCGCATTCGTGACCTGGATGATGTTCTCCTATTTCAAGGCGTTGCCGCCCGACATGGAAGAAGCGGCACTGACCGACGGCTGCACGCAGATGGGGTCTTTCCTCAAGGTCGCCGTGCCCGCTGTGCGCTCCGGCATCATTGCCTGCGCCCTATTCTGCATGATGTTCTCGTGGAATGACTTCCTGCACGCCATGTTCCTGACCACGCTCGATTCAAAGCCGATCTCGGTCGCCCTCCTGACCGCCTATGGCACCAAGGACATCACCTGGGGCACGCTCGGCGCTCTCGCTCACTTTTCAACAATCCCGATTGTCCTGATGGCGCTGTTCATGAACCGCTATTTCGTTCAGGGCGCGACTAACGGCGTACAGTAGGACTGACAGCATGGCCCAAATTTCGTTCGAGAACGTTTCGAAGACCTATCCGGGCGGCAAGGCCGCCGCCTTGGTCGACTTCAACCTTGATATCAATGACGGTGAGTTCCTGGTGCTCGTCGGGCCATCGGGCTGCGGCAAGACCACGGCCCTGCGCATGATCGCGGGACTCGAGGATATTTCCGGCGGCACGCTTAAGATCAACAATGCAGTCGCCAACGATCTCGCCCCGCGCGACCGGGACATCGCGATGGTCTTCCAGTCCTACGCGCTCTATCCGCATCTGACGGTTGCGGAAAACATCGCTTTCGGTCTCAAGGTGCGGGGCGTCAAATCCGATGTCATTTCCCAGAAAGTGGGCGAGACAGCGCAACTTCTCGAACTGACCGAGTTCATGGACCGCAAGCCCGCCCGGCTTTCCGGAGGACAGCGCCAGCGTGTGGCCATGGGCCGCGCGCTCGTGCGCTCACCAAATGCCTTCCTTATGGACGAGCCGCTTTCGAACCTCGACGCCCGCCTTCGCGGCCAGATGCGCGCGGAAATCGCTCGCCTCCAGCGCATGACAGCTGTTACCACCGTCTATGTCACGCATGACCAGGTCGAGGCCATGACGATGGGCCACCGCGTCGCCGTCATGAACAAGGGTACGTTGCAGCAACTCGACACGCCCCGGCGACTCTACGACAACCCCGCCAACATGTTCGTGGCGAGCTTTATCGGCTCGCCGCCGATCAACTTCATTCAGGCGGCAGTGGTTTCGCACGAGAACGCGGCGGCGGTGTCCTGTGGTGATTTTCTGCTGCCGCTCGGTGCCTCCGGTGAGTGCCTGTCGTCAAGGATCGGCAAGACCGTCATCCTCGGCATCCGGCCCGAACATCTGAAAATCGCGGCAGAAGCAGGTGCGACGGGGACGATCTCGGCGCGAGCCAGCTTCGTCGAAGATCTCGGCGCGACGCTCCTCCTCCACATGGACGGGCACGGTATCGCGATTGGCCACGCCAATATGGTGGAAGACGAGCGCGATCTGATGAAGACGGCACCCAAGCTGAAGGCCGTCGTCGACAGCAGCCACCGCATTTCCCGCGACGATGCGGTCAGCTTTACCCTGGATCCTGCCCTCATTCTCTTCTTCGATGCACACACCGGAGGCGCGCTATGAAACCTTCGGAGGTCGTGGATTTCTGGCCGCTCGGCGGTCCGGTCCTGAAGGCGCAGATTGCGCTTGTCATCATCGACATGCAGGTGGATTTCTGCGAACCTGGCGGCTGGGTCGACCAGCTTGGCGAAGATGTCTCGAACACGCGCTCGGTGATCGAGCCTATCCGCGAGGCGCTGGAAACCGCTCGATCCGCCGGGATCACCATCGTCCACACGCGGGAAGGACATGTCGCGGATCTCTCCGACCTTCATGCCAACAAGCAGTGGCGCACCCGGGTTCATGGCCTCGGTATTGGAGACCGCGGCAAGAACGGCCGCATTCTCGTCCACGGCGAGCCCGGTTGGCAGATCATTCCAGAGCTTGCACCGCTGCCTGGCGAATTGGTACTCGACAAACCGGGAAAGTCGTCATTCCATCGCACTGAACTTGCCGAAGAGCTGGAAAGGCGCGGAATTACACGGCTGGTCGTCACCGGCGTCACGTCAGATTGCTGCGTGCAGTCGACCATCCGTGACGGCTACGAACACGGCATCGAATGCGTCTTGCTGGAAGACTGCACGGCCGCCGTCGAGACGCCGAACCACGACGCCACGCTGGAAATCCTGAAGGCCTATGGCGGTCGCTGGGGCGGCGTTTCCAACCGCGTGGCGTTCCATGACATGATGGAGTTGGCCGATGACTGAAGCCACGATCAGCCTTTTCACACCGATCACGTCACAACCTTATGCCTGGCCCTTCGACGGACGCTGGTCGGCGGGCGATACGGCTTTACTTTTGCTGGGTTTCCAGCGGGCGCCGGTCGCAGAGCTTGCCGCCGAGACAGAACTGGCCGCGGCATCTGAATTGCTGAATACCGCCTCCACACTTGGCATCACCATTGTTGCCGTTCGACGCGGTTACGGTCCGCAGGAGAGCCCGCTTGCTGCCAGGCGGCGTGCACTTGGGGATACCATTCCCAAGCGCGGCAGCGCCGAATGGCGCTTCGATGAGCGCTTGCCGCTCCCAACCGACGCCATCATCGTCGATATTTCCGGCGACAATGCGTTCTTCAGCACCGGTCTTGAAGAGGAACTGCGCAGGCGCGGGGTACGCAATCTTCTGCTCACCGGGTTTCCGACCGAAGGTTTGGTGCACGCCACCCAGCGCGCGGCCAACGACATGGGTTTTGAATGCATGGCGGTTGCCGATGCCTGCAAAGGCACGTCTTCGCAACGCCACAGCGCCCAGCTTCGTATCACCACGTTCGGCAACGGCCTGTTCGGCACCGTAGCCAATTCCGCCGACATCCATTCGGCCCTCAAGAATCTCTAGGAGCATACCATGTCCGAAATGCCTTGGACCGACGCCACCGGCAGTCTCGATCTCGCGACGCTGACGAAGGCATATGCCAGCGGCGCCCTGACGCCAACCCGTGTGATCAACGCGATCTACGACCGCATCGCAGCCCGTGGCGACGACCATGTCTGGATCTATCTCGTCTCCCGCGAAACCGCGCTCGCCGCGGCAAAAGAGCTTGAAGCGCAGGGCTATGATGGTCGCGCGCTCTGGGGCATTCCTTTCTCGGTGAAGGACTGCAACGACATTGTCGGTCTTCCGACGACAAACGCACTGAAGGAAGGCGCCTATATCGCGACCTCCAGTGGCCAGGCGCTCGACCGAATCTTCGACGCCGGCGCGTTGTTGATAGGCAAGACGAACATGGACCAATTCGGCATTGGCCTCGTCGGCATGCGCTCGCCCTATGGTGCGTGCTCGTCCGTATTCGACGACCGCTTTATCTCCGGCGGCTCGAGCTCCGGTTCCGGTGTGTCGGTCGCAGCCGGTCTGAGCAGTTTCTCTATCGCCAACGATGCGGCTGGTTCCGGCCGGGTTCCGGCGGGCTTCAACAATATTGTCGGCATCAAGCCAACGCCGGGCCTTATCAGCAACGCTTGCGTTTCCGGCGGCGGTTGCGTCAAGACCATCGAGACGCTCTCGATCTTTTCGCTGACGGTCGAAGACGGGATGAAGGTCCTTGACCTCATCGCCGGCTACGATCCTTCCTACCCCTTCTCCAAGCCTGATGCAGATGCGGTCCCGCTCATCCCTGTCGCCGTGCCCCCGCAGTTTCGCTTCGGCGTACCGGCGGGAGCGGCGTTGCGGTTCTTTGGCGATACTGAAGCCGAACGTCTCTTCAACGAGGCGATCGCCCGTCTGACGGCCATGGGTGGCGAGAAGGTCGAGGTCGACTTCACGCCCTTCGACGAGACCCAGCGTATTCTCTATGAAGGTCCATGGATTTCCGAGCGCGCACTCAGCCTTGACAGCGTGCTTGCCAAGTACGGCGAAGCCATTCACCCGGTCACCCGGGAAATCCTGTCGCGGTCCGGAAATTTCTCGGCGCTCGATACCTTTGCGGCGATCCACCGCATCGCTGAACTGAAGCGTGACACTCGCGCGGCCTGGGATGACATTTCCGTCCTCATGGTGCCGACGACACCGACGATCTACACGAAGGATGAAATTGCGGCGAACCCGATCCAGCTCAACAGCAACCTTGGAATCTACACCAACTTCGTCAATCTGATGGGGCTCTGCGGCATTGCCGTGCCCAATGGCTTCCGCAACGACGGCCTGCCGCTCGGCGTGACCTTCCTTGCGCCAGCCTTTGAAGAGGCGCGCGCCGCAGGCATCGCGGCCGCCTTCCACAAGGCGACCGGCCTCAACCTCGCCAAGTTCGACAACCCCTATCCCGAGGCTATCGAAACGGCACTCGCTGAGGACTATCGCGAAATCGCCGTCGTCGGGGCACATCTTTCAGGAATGCCGCTCAACCGTGAACTCAAGGAGCGCGGTGGCTTCTTCCGCCGAGCCGCAGAGACCACGAGCGACTATCGCCTGTTTGCGCTCGACGGGACCGAGCCGCCCAAACCCGGCCTAGTCCGTGTCGCCTATGACGGCGGGCCAATCGCCGTCGAGGTATGGGCGCTGCCGGTTGCCGGCTTCGGCGATTTCATCGGTCGTATTCCGGCGCCACTCGGCGTCGGCAAGCTGTCGCTCGCCGATGGTTCAACGGTGACTGGCTTCCTGTGCGAGACAGCGGCGACGCAAAGCCAGCCTGATATCACCGCCTATGGCGGTTGGCGCAGCTACGTCTCAAGCCTCAGCGCCTGATCGTGAATATCGGAAGCGAGACGCCTTGCACGCCTCGCCAAGGTACTGGAGTTAAGGCCAGATCGATGGGTGGCCGGCGACGAAATGGCACATTGCAGCCCGCCGCCCCTACTTCATTACGGAGCAGCATCTCAGTCCTCGCGAAGGCGTTGCCGTTGCGGCATCGGACCTAGCTTGGAATCAATTGGCCAAGGCTCCCACGGCCGGCCAAGAGTAGACCTCGGCGGCACGCCGAACCAGGGCATTTGCCAGCACGAATCCGCGATCGGAATCCGTCATGACAACGATGCCTTGCCCGCGTGCTGGAAACATTAGGAGGTACGACTGATAGCCGACGTTGTGCCCACGCTTCATGAGGACGACATCATCGCCAGCTCCGTGGACGGCGGCGCCGAGCCCATAGGGTCCATCGCCCACTCGCTCCAGCATCGCCTCGACCGTATCGGGGTTGAGAAAGCGCGAGCGCGCCTGATAGACATCAGTGATCGCGATAAGCAGCTTTGCGAGATCGGAGGGTGTGGACCAAAGACCCGCCGCTGCAAGCTCTGGCGTCACACGCCAGCCACCTGAAATTTCCTGTCCGTTGGCCGTATGGCCACGCGCCACGCATTGCAGGAGTGCCGGAGGCAAGGGGTAACTGAAGGTACTGCTCGCCATGCCCAAAGGATTAAGGACTTGTTCCGCTGCGACGTCGGCGAACCTACGTCTCGTCGCATCCTCGATGAGAGCCTCGACGACCTCGTAGCCACCGCCCGAATAGGCGTATTGATTGCCCGGCTGAGCGACGACAGCCACCGGTGGTGAGTTGGCGGGCGGGGTGCCGTCCAGAATCTGCGGCAGCGTCGGGAGCGAAGAACCGATGGCATAGCCACGGAAGCTGGGGACATTGATCCCCGCGCGCATGCTCAACAGCAACCTCAATGTAACCGGGAGCCCATCCGTTATCGGCGGGCGAGCTGACGTCCATCGTTTCAGGATGCCATCGACAGGTGCGTCCAGCGACAGTACGCCTTTGTCTACCAGCCTGAGAGCGACGACAGCGGTGACGAGTTTCGACAGACTGGCGGCCTGGTAGATAGGCTCGGCGCATTCCGATCCGATGGCCTCAGTCCAGGCGATTTCGCCTCCGTCAATCAAGGCTATGCTCGCGGTTTGTATCCGTAATGCCTGCATGGCTTCGTATAGATCGAGCGTCTGTCCAACGCCGTTCGGAGCCTTGATCGCTAGAAATTCGAGCGATCTGTGCATATCGTCAGTGCGAAACGCCTGGATGGCGGGTGCACTCGTAAGCAGAGCGACACAGACAGTCAGCGCCAGCACGCGTACAAAGCTTCGCCTTATCCCTATCACGACGCCGACCTCCACGTTTCCACAGCGTGCGAGCCCTCTGGAATTCGCGTATTCGATTTGAGCGTGCGAAGCTTACAACGGAGTTGTCTTGACTGCAGCTAGGCCAAATGGTTGGTCGGGCATGAAGATGCGGCGCAGTATGTTGCGGCTAGCCCATCCCGATTCAAAGGCCCGTGACCCGAAAACCTGTCTCTCGATCGACAAAGCACGCCCTGCGGCAGGGCGTTGGCATCCCTTGCAACGCCCAGCGCGTCGGCAAGGGCCGCAAACGCGTCGATCTCGATGTCGGCCAGTCGCGACAGTTCGTCGGGGCGAGCAGGCCGAATACTCAAACCATCAGCCTGTGTCTCGCTCATTCGCGCAGCCTCACATGTTCGGATAGACCGGCCCCTCGCCGCCCTGCGGCGGCACCCAGTTGATGTTCTGGTTGGGGTCCTTGATGTCACAGGTCTTGCAGTGGACGCAGTTCTGGGCGTTGATGACGTAGGTTTCCTCACCGTCCTTCTCCACCCATTCGTAGACACCGGCCGGACAGTAGCGGGTCGAGGGACCGGCATAGATGTCGTGCTCGGACGAGACCTGCAGCGCCATGTCCTTTACCTGCAGGTGCACCGGCTGGTCTTCCTCGTGGTTGGTGTTCGACAGGAACACCGACGAGAGCCGGTCGAAGGTGAGGACACCGTCAGGCTTCGGATAGGCGATCGGCTTGTGCTTCGAAGCCGGCTCCAGCGAGGCGGCATCGGTCTTGCCGTGCTTCAGCGTGCCGAAGAAGGAGAAGCCGAGCAGCTGGTTGGTCCACATGTCGAGGCCGCCGAGCGCCACGCCGATTGCGGTGCCGAACTTCGACCACAGCGGCTTGACGTTGCGGACCTTCTTGAGGTCCTTGCCGATGTCGCTCGAACGCCAGTCGTTCTCGATCTCGACCACTTCGTCATTGGCGCGGCCGGCGGCAATCGCGCCGGCGATCCGGTCCGCCGCCATCATCCCCGACAGCACCGCATTGTGGCTGCCCTTGATGCGTGGGACGTTGACGAAGCCGGCCGAGCAGCCGATCAGGGCGCCACCAGGGAAGGAGAGCTTCGGCACCGACTGGTAGCCGCCCTCGGTGATCGCACGCGCACCGTAGGACAGGCGCTTGGCCCCCTCGAAGGTGCCCCGGATCGACGGATGCGTCTTGAAGCGCTGGAATTCCTCGAAGGGATAGAGATAGGGGTTCTTGTAGTTCAGGTGCACCACGAAACCGACGGCCACGAGGTTGTCTTCCAGGTGATAGAGGAAGGAACCGCCGCCGGTCTTCATGCCGAGCGGCCAGCCGAAGGAATGCTGCACGAGACCCTGCTTGTGGTTCTCCGGCTTCACCTGCCAGAGTTCCTTGATGCCGATGCCGAATTTTTGGGGCTCACGATCCCGGGACAGTTCGAATTTCGAGATGAGCTGCTTGGTGAGCGAACCACGCACGCCTTCGCCGATCAAAACGTACTTGCCGAGCAGCGCCATGCCGCGGGTGTAGTTCGGGCCGGGCTCGCCGTTCTTCTCGATACCCATGTCGCCGGTGGCGACACCGATGACAGCGCCTTCGTCGTTGTAGAGCACTTCGGTTGCGGCAAAGCCCGGATAGATCTCGACGCCGAGCGCCTCCGCATGGCCCGCCAGCCAGCGACAGACAAGCCCAAGCGATACGATGTAATTGCCGTGATTATTCATCAGCGGCGGCATCAGCATGTTCGGCAGACGCACAGAGCCGGCCGGGCCGAGCAGCAGGAAGTGGTCGTCCTTGACCTCGGTCTTGAACGGATGATCCGTCTCCTGCCGCCAATCCGGCAGCAGCCGGTCGATGCCGATGGGATCGACGACGGCACCCGACAGGATATGGGCACCGACCTCGGCACCCTTTTCCAGCACGACGACGGACAGCTCGGGATTGAGCTGCTTCAGCCGGATCGCAGCCGACAGACCCGCAGGACCGCCGCCGACGATCACCACGTCGAATTCCATGCTTTCGCGTTCGGGCAATTCCTGCGCGCTCAATTTCTATGCTTTCCTCTCGTTAGGTTGCGTACCAGCCCGGGATCCGACGGCCCGAGCGACAAAACGTCCAGGCGGCGACGGATCGCCGCTTTGAAAAAAAACGAACTTCTCGCTCTTTCGATCATAGCGCCTTCTGCAATTCCGGCAGGACGTCGAAGAGATCGGCGACGAGGCCGTAGTCGGCAACCTGGAAGATCGGCGCCTCTTCGTCCTTGTTGATGGCGACGATGACCTTCGAATCCTTCATGCCGGCAAGATGCTGGATCGCACCGGAGATGCCGCAGGCGATGTAGAGATCGGGAGCAACCACCTTGCCGGTCTGGCCAACCTGCCAGTCGTTCGGGGCATAGCCGGCATCGACGGCGGCACGGCTTGCGCCGACGGCAGCACCGAGCTTGTCGGCCACCGGCAGGATGACCTCCTGGAACTTCTCGGCCGAGCCGAGCGCACGGCCGCCGGAGATGATGATCTTGGCAGAGGTCAGTTCCGGACGGTCGGAGGCAGATAGCGCGTCCTTGACGAAGGTGGAGAGACCCGGATCGGAAACGGCCGGGATCGCCTCGACGGAAGCGGAGCCGCCGTCGGCTGCTGCGGCGAAGGACGCCGTACGCACGGTGATCACCTTTTTGGCATCGGTCGACTGCACCGTCTGGATGGCATTGCCGGCATAGATCGGACGCTTGAAGGTGTCGGCGGAGACGACCTCGATGATCTCCGAGATCTGCGCGACGTCGAGAAGGGCTGCGACGCGCGGCAGCACATTCTTGCCGGTCGAGGTGGCGGCGGCGATGATCGTATCGTAGCCGGCAGCCAGCGAGACGATCAGATCGGCCAGCGGCTCGGCCAGATTGTTGGCAAGCTCGTCGCTTTCGGCGAGCAGCACCTTGGAGACGCCTGACAGTTTGGCGGCGGCATCGGCGGCCGCTTTGACGCCCTTGCCGGCGACGAGAACGGTGACATCGCTTCCCTTTTCCTTGGCGATCTTGGAAGCGGCCGTCAGTGCCTTGGCGGTCTGGTCGGAAAGGCTGGCATTGTCGTGGTCAGCCAGGAGAAGAATGGCCATGGTGATGTTTCCTTTCGAACCTTAGAGGACGCCGGCTTCGGACTTGAGCTTCTCGACGAGCTCGGCGACCGACTTGACCTTGACGCCTGCCTTGCGGCCGGACGGCTCCTCGGTCTTCAGCACCTTCAGCCGCGGAGCGGTGGAGACGCCGAAATCAGCCGGGCTCTTCTTGTCGAGCGGCTTCTTCTTCGCCTTCATGATGTTCGGCAGCGAGGCATAGCGCGGCTCGTTGAGGCGCAGATCGGTGGTGACGACGGCTGGAAGCTTGATCTCGATCGTCTGCAAGCCGCCATCGACTTCGCGGGTCACCTGCGCCTTGCCGTCCCCAATCTCGATCTTCGAGGCGAAGGTGGCCTGGGCGGAGCCGAGAAGGGCTGCTAGCATCTGGCCGGTCTGGTTCGAGTCGTCATCGATCGCCTGCTTGCCGACGATCACAAGACCCGGCTGCTCGGCGTCAGCGACACCCTTGAGGATCTTGGCAACCGCCAGCGGTTCGACGGCATCGTCGGTCTCGACCAGGATGGCGCGGTCGGCGCCCATGGCGAGTGCGGTGCGCAGCGTCTCTTCTGCCTTCGCGGGACCGATCGACACAACCACCACTTCCTCGGCCTTGCCGGCTTCCTTCAGCCGCAGCGCCTCTTCCACAGAGATCTCGTCGAACGGGTTCATCGACATCTTGACGTTCGCGAGCTCAACGCCTGTGCCATCGGCCTTCACGCGGATCTTCACGTTGTAATCAACGACGCGTTTTACGGGTACGAGTACTTTCAATTCATCTTCCTCTCGGCGAGATCTGGTTCAAACAGGTCGGCTGAAATTCGTCCGCATGGCCAGTCATTCCGCGGCCTCGAAGGTCCATGCATTCTTGACCAGCCGCTGGAAATCGGCAGGTGGCATCAGGCCAAGCGCGACAATGGCGTCTGCAACCGTACCGCCGCTTTTCATGGCGGTAGCCGCGATGCGAGACGCCCCTTCATAGCCGATCAGCGGGGCAAGCGCGGTGACCACGACAAGGCTGTTGTTGACGTGGTCGGCGCATCGCTCAGCATCGGCTTCAATGCCATCAACGCAGCGCTCTGCCAGAACATTGATAGCCCGGCTCAGAATGCGAATGGACTGGAGGACATTAAGAATGATCACCGGTTCCATAGCATTCAACTGAAGCTGGCCGGCTTCGGCGGCAAATGTCACAGTGAGGTCATTTCCTATGACCTGATAGGCGACCTGGTTGACCATCTCGGGGATAACAGGATTGACCTTTCCAGGCATGATCGAGGATCCCGGCTGAACTGCCGGGAGACGTATCTCCCCGATGCCGGCCCGCGGTCCGCTGCTGAGAAGCCGCAGATCGTTGCATATCTTGGAGAGCTTCACGGCGATCCGCTTGAGGACGCCGGAGAAGGTCACGAAGGCGCCGACATCCGAGGTTGCCTCAATCAGGTCCTTGGCCTTGACCAAGCTGTAACCGGACACTTGGCACAGATGGGCGATCGCCCTTTGACCGTAGCCGGCCGGCGAATTGATGCCCGTACCGATGGCAGTGGCGCCGAGATTGACCTCCTTGAGCAGTTCGCTCAGCTGGTTGATGCGGTCGATATCCTCCTCGACTGTCGCGGCAAACCCTCCGAACTCCATGCCGAGCGTCATCGGCACGGCGTCCTGCAGCTGGGTACGGCCGACTTTGCCGATAGGGGCGAACTCCACCGCCTTGCAGGCGAAACTCTGGCGAAGCCGATCCAGCGCGCCGACGAGATTTCCGCATTGGCTGACGACCGCGAGCCGCATCGCTGTGGGATAAACATCATTGGTGGACTGCGAGAGGTTCACCTGATCGTTAGGATGAAGGTGGGTGTATTCGCCGGGCTTGTGACCGAGTTTGATCAGCGCGAGGTTTGCGATGACCTCGTTCGCGTTCATGTTGGTGGAGGTCCCGGCGCCGCCCTGGATCATGTCGACAACGAAGTGCTCGTGATGCTGGCCGGCAATGATGCTGTCACAGGCCGCCACGATCGCATCGTGGGCGCGGGTTGAAAGTACGCCTGAGTCCATGTTGGCGAGCGCGCAGGCCTTCTTGACCATTGCCAGCGCGACGACGAGTTCGGGGAAATCCCGAAGCCGGACATCGGTAATCGGAAAGTTCTCGACCGCACGGGCTGTCTGGATGCCATAGAGGGCGTCGACAGGAAGCGTCATGTCGCCGAGGAAATCATGCTCACTGCGTTGGGCAACGGTCATCAATTGCGATCACCCTCCAGCCCGGCGGTGGTGGCCAGATAGCTCTTCAGAACCCTGTCGCTCTTGATGGTCCAGCGAACGGGCGTTCCCTTCTTGATAAGCCAGCTGTCTCCCTGCCTGTAGAGATTGCTGACGCCGGTCCGTTCATCAGTCAGTTCGACCTCACCCTGCATCACCGTCGCATGCTCGTGGAATGGGTAGACGACGCGATAAACCCCGCGCGTTGCGGCATATAGCCCGCCGAACACAGGACCTTCGGTCGAGCCAAGGTCGATGCTGCCGGAGCACTGGATAGGGCCTGACACGGTCTCGGCGCCGATATCTTCAGGTGCTCCCCAATCAGCCAACTCCGTCTGCTGAGCTTGGGTTATATATGAGTGCATCGCAGGTCTCTCCCTCCGCGTGTATCCAGCGTGATCCGTGGCATCAGCGTGTGGGGACGTCATCTCTTGCGGCACGCGCTTGACGACCACCCTGGCAATGCCTTGCCGGACCGCAGGGCAATCTGTCGGGATCGAGATGCCAAAGAAACAATAGTTTTCTTCGTCGGCAATTAGGCCGGGCCTAATCATCGTGACGACGGATAAAACCCGCCTTTCGACATCAGGGGCTCCATTCCTCGCCAATTACCCGCTGGGGTCGATGTGGGGATTTTCCTAATCAACGCTGAACCAAACACTTATGTCGGCAGCCCCACCTTTCCGTTATCGATTCATACACGTTGGCCCCAAGGCCTGAATTCGAGCACAACCTGAGAGGGACCCGTATGTCGATTGAAACAGTGGATACGCTTGTGGTTGGCGCCGGCCAAGCGGGAGTTGCGATGAGCGAACATCTCGGCAAGCAAGGCGTCTCTCATGTCGTCCTGGAGCGCAATCGCATTGCCGAGAACTGGCGTACCGCACGCTGGGACTCGCTGGTTGCCAACGGTCCCGCATGGCACGATCGGTTTCCCGGGATGACGTTTTCGGATGTCGGAGACGATGCGTTCGCACCGAAAGAGCGCGTCGCCGATTACTTTGTCGACTACGCCAAACAGATCTCGGCGCCGATCCGCTGTGGTGTGGAGGTCAAGGCCGTGAAGCGGAATTCAGAAGGTCCGCGTTTCCGGGTCGAAACCTCCGATGGCATTTACGAGGCAAACAATATCGTTGCGGCAACCGGGCCGTTCCAGGTGCCGGTATTTCCTGCCATCGTTCCGCAGACGGAGGGGATCGAGCAGATCCATTCCCATGCCTATCGCAACCCCGACCAGCTTCCCGAGGGCGCGGTGCTTGTCGTTGGCGCCGGATCTTCCGGAACGCAGATCGCCGAGGAACTGATGCGCTCGGGACGGCGCGTCTATCTTTCGGTTGGTCCTCATCATCGCCCGCCCCGGCGCTACCGCGGCAAGGACTTCGTGTGGTGGCTCGGCGTCCTCGGCATCTGGGATCTCAAGGTCCCCGCCCCGAATACGGAGCACGTCACGATCGCGGTCAGCGGCGCCGACGGTGGCAAAACGGTCGATTTCCGCCAGCTTGCCGAGCGCGGCATGACACTGCTCGGCATGGCCAAGTCCTATATCAACGGCACGCTGCAGTTCGCTGGCGACCTCAAGGACAACATCACGCTGGGCGACAGGAACTATCTCGACCTGCTCGATCAAGCCGACGAATATGCGCGGAAACACGGGCTCGATCTTCCGGAAGAGCCGAACGCGCGCGCCCTTTCCAAGGACCCCGCCTGTGTGAGCGATCCGATCCTTTCGCTTGATCTGAAAAAGAACGGCATCACTTCGATCGTCTGGGCGACCGGCTATTCGTTCGATTTCAAGTGGCTCCACCTCGACGCATTCGACGCCAAGGGGCGCCCCGTGCACGAACGCGGCGTTTCCAGAGTGCCCGGCCTGTTCTTCCTCGGCCTCCCATGGCTTTCCCGCCGCGCATCGTCCTTTATCTGGGGCGTCTGGCACGACGCAGCCTATCTGGCTGAGCAGATCGCCGATCGCGAGGAGCCGGAACAGCGCGTCCGGTTGCGCTAGGAGGCGTCGCCTGCCTGGCTTATCGCCAATCGTCTTGGCCTGGCCCGGGCAGAACCCGGGCGCGGCTTTATCTTGGGGATCAGGGCCACGGGCGTTTCGTTCCAAGGACCCTCTCTGTATCCTGATGGAGAGGGTAACAGGAATAATGACATGATCTTGCGATTCACGATTAGGCAGCTGGAATATCTCGTCGCGGTTGGCGAGTTTGGCTCGGTTACGGAAGCTGCAGAACGGGTAAACGTTTCGGCGCCGTCGATCTCCGCCGCTATCTCCCAGCTCGAGAGAGAGTTCGGCATCACGCTCTTCGTTCGCCGCCACGCGCATGGCCTTTCGCTGACGCAGGCTGGCCACAGCTTCGTCGCGCAGGCACGCCAGATTCTATCCGAAGCCAACAAGCTCAACGCCTTGTCGAACGAGCTGACCGGACAGGTTAGAGGTCCGCTTCACGTCGCATGCCTCGTGACATTCGCACAGACCGTCATTCCGCCGCTGCGTCGCGCCTTCGCCGACACTTATCCCGATGTCGAGTTCTTCCAGTATGAGCGCGATCACGCCCTGATCATCGAAGGGCTGCGCATGGCGCGCTTTGACATTGCGCTGAGCTACGACCTGGACGTTCCAGCAGACATGGAGTTTCACGAGCTCGCGGTGCTCCCACCCTACGCCGTCCTGCCGGAAGACCACCCGCTCGCGTCGCGGACTGAACTCGATGTGCGCGAACTCGCGCCACAGCCGATGATCCTCCTGGACCTGCCCCATAGCTCCGCCTATTTCCTGTCGCTGTTTCGCGACGCCGACCTGGCGCCGCGCATTATCGAACGCACACGCGACATGTCGGTGATGCGAGCGATGGTAGCCAACCACTTTGGCTATTCCATTGCCAATATCCGGCCCGTTTCGTCACACGCTCTGAGCGGAGACAAGCTGGCTTTCGTCCCGCTGGCCGGCGGGCTGCGCCCCATGCGCATGGGGATATTGGCCATGCGTGGCCTGAGCTCGCCGCTCGTGGTGCGGCGTTTCATCGATTTCTGCAGTGAACAGCTCCGAACCATGAGCGGCATGCAGCTCCCAATTCCGAACGCTCGACTAGACGAAGAGAAAGGCAGTCCATGACCACTTCGACAGCTGACTGGCGCGCTCGCGCCGCTGGCCTGAAATTCCGCAACGGCCTTTTCATCGATGGCGCCTTTCGCGATGCCGCCAAGGGTGGCCGGTTCGATACGGTGAACCCCGCCAATGCGCAAGTGCTCACAGCGGTTGCTCGCGGCACCGCTGATGATATCGATGCCGCCGTGGCCTCGGCGCGCCGGGCGTTCAACGATGGTCGGTGGTCCGGAAAATCGCCCGCCGAGCGCAAGGAAGTGCTGCTGCGCCTGGCGGCGCTCATTCGTGAAAACATACCGGAACTTGCCCTTCTCGACACGCTGGACATGGGCAAGCCGATCGGCGACAGCTCGACCATCGACGCGCCGGGATCCGCCCACTTCTTCCAGTGGCACGCCGAAGCGATCGACAAGCTCTATGACGAGATCGCTCCCACGGGTCGCGGCGACCTTGCCATGATCCGCCGCGTGCCGCTCGGCGTCATCGGCGCCGTCGTCCCGTGGAACTTTCCGCTCGACATGGCGACCTGGAAGCTTGCGCCCGCTCTTGCCACCGGCAACTCGGTGGTCCTGAAGCCCGCCGAACAATCCCCGCTTTCCGCGCTGATGCTTGCCGAGCTGGCATCGGAGGCGGGCCTTCCGGATGGGGTTCTCAACGTCGTTCCGGGCTTTGGCGAGGATGCCGGTCGTGCACTCGGTCTTCATCCCGACGTCGATGCGCTTGTCTTTACCGGCTCCACCAAGGTCGGCAAGCTTTTCATGACCTATTCCGGTCAGAGCAACATGAAACAGGTGTGGCCGGAAACCGGCGGCAAGTCGCCAAACCTGGTGTTTGCCGATGCCGACATCGAGAGGGCGGCGGAAATGGCCGCTTTCGGCATCCTGTTCAATTCGGGCGAGGTCTGCTCGGCCAATTCCCGTCTCCTCGTCCATCGGTCGGTGCAGGAGGAATTCACAGAGAGGCTGATCGCGGCCACCGCCGCATGGCCGCTCGGCGACCCGCTTGATCTTGCAACCCGCATGGGACCGCTTGTCGAAAAGGCCCATGCCGATCGCGTCGCTGGCTACATCGACATCGGCCGCTCCGAGGCACGGCTCGCCCACGGCGGCGAGCGGGAAACGCGCAATGGATCGGATTGCTATATCCAGCCGACGATCTTCAACAACGTGCCGCCGGATGCCCGCATCGCGCGGGAAGAGGTGTTTGGTCCGCTGCTCGCCATCACGCCGTTCGATGATGAAGCGGACGCGGTTCGGATCGCCAACGACAGCGAGTACGGCCTCGCAGCTTCGGTCTGGACGAAAGATCTGTCGCGGGCCTTGTCGGTTTCCGATCGGCTCCATGCCGGAACGGTTTCCGTCAACACCGTCGATGCCCTGTCGGCAATGACGCCCTTCGGCGGCATGAAGCAGTCCGGCTTTGGCCGAGATCTGTCGATCCATAGCTTCGACAAGTATTCGGCGCTGAAGACCGTCTGGGTCAAGTACTAGGTATTCACGTTGAACCGGGCGCCCCGGCGCCCGGTTGGACTGCCGCGGGCGAAGATCGACCAGCGCGAAAGCATCTCTGAGTGGCGCCATCGGCGGCATGCAGGGGCCGCTTCGTCTAAACGCCATTTTGATTAGGCTCAGCCTAATCCACGCTTCCAGAACGCGTCATTTACAGCCCGGCTCTCAACAAATCCAATGCACGGCGACAAGCAGTGAGGAACACCATGCGCGATAACAAGTACGACATTCTCTTCGAACCCGTCCGGATAGGTCCACACACTGCGAAGAACCGTTTCTACCAGGTGCCCCATTGCAACGGCGGCGGCTATCGCGACCCGTCGGCGGTCGCGGCCATGCGCGGGATCAAGTCGGAAGGCGGGTGGGGTGTCATCTTCACCGAGCAGACCGAGATGCACCACACCTCGGAGATCACGCCCTTCATCGAACTTCGCCTGTGGGAAGACAAGGACATCCCTGGCCTTCGGCGCATGTCCGACGCCATGAAGGTCCACGGGGCGCTTGCCGGCATCCAGCTCGCCTACTCCGGCATCAACGGCCCCAATTTCTACACCAAGGAGGTTCCGCTGGCACCTTCCGCCCTGCCGATCCGCACCTTCACCAACGATCCGGTGCAGGCGCGCGCATTGGACAAGCAGGATATCAAGAATCTAAGACGCTGGTTCGTCAACGCCGCCAAGCGGTCGAAGATCGCCGGTTTCGATCTGATCTGTCTCTACGGCGCGCACGGCTTCGGGATCTTCCAGCACTTCCTGTCGCGCGCGACCAACCAGCGCACCGATGAGTATGGCGGAAGCCTCGAGAACCGTTCGCGCTTTGCCCGCGAAGTCGTCGAGGACATTAAGGAAGCGGTTGGCGACACCACCGCTATCACCATGCGCGTGAGCCTGGACGAGACGATCGGCGAGCTCGGGTTCTCCAATGCCGAGGTCCGGGAGTTCGTCGAGATGAATGCGAACCTGCCGGATCTGTGGGATCTTGCGCAGGGAACCTGGGAAGACTGTTCCGGGCCTTCCCGCTTCAAGGAAGAAGGCGCGCAGGAGATTCTGGTCAAGGGGATCCGCGAGCTGTCCTCGAAACCGGTTGTCGGCGTCGGTCGCTTCACGTCTCCCGATGTGATGGCGCGCATGGTGCGCCAGGGTGTTCTCGACTTCATCGGCTGCGCTCGCCCATCGATCGCTGATCCGTTCCTGCCGAAGAAGATCGAGGAAGGGCGCATCGAAGACATTCGCGAATGCATCGGATGCAACATCTGCATCACCGGCGACATGACCATGTCGATCAGCCGCTGCACGCAGAACCCGACCTTCATGGAAGAATGGCGTAAGGGCTGGCACCCGGAGCGCATGAACGCCAAGGGTGACAGCAGCACCGTGCTCGTTGTGGGCGCCGGTCCGGCCGGCCTCGAAGCGACACGCGCCCTGTCCGTCCGGGGCTACGACGTGACGCTGGCGGAAGCCACGACCACGCTTGGCGGACGCGTTGCGCGTGAGCGCTTGTTGCCTGGTCTTTCCGCCTGGGGGCGCGTCGTCGACTATCGCCAGTATCAGATCAGCCAGCGCACCAATGTCGAGACCTACTTCGACAGCCGGTTGACGGCAGAGGACGTGCTCGGCTTCGGGTTCGAACATGTCGCGATCGCAACCGGTTGTCACTGGCGCCGTGACGGCGTTGCGCGCCAGCACGTCGTGCCGATGCCGATCGATCCTTCCATGACCGTGTGGACACCCGACGACATCATGGCCAAGGTGCATCCCGAAAACCTGTCCGGAAAGACGATCGTCGTCTATGACGACGACCACTATTACATGGGTGGCGTCATGGCCGAGGTCATGACCAAGGCCGGCGCCAAGGTCATCCTCGTGACGTCGTCGGCCTATGTGTCCGACTGGACGCGAAACACGCTCGAGCAGGGTGCAATCCATGTGCGCCTTGACGATCTCGGCGTCGATATACGCCTCAACCGCGGCGTGACGGCGATTCGAGCTGGAGAAGTCGAGACCAACTGCGTCTATACCGGCAAGCGAAGCGCGATCGGCTGCAACGCGGTTCTCATGGTTGCGTCACGGACGTCCGAGGATCAGCTCTTCAACGACCTGATTGCCCGGCAGGGTGATTGGGCCGATGCCGGCATCAAGAGCGTGAAGATCATCGGCGATGCCGCGGCACCCGCCCCGATCGCATGGGCCACCTATGCCGGTCACCGCTATGCCCGTGAACTCGACACACCAGATATCGGCGATGACCTCCCGTTCCGCCGCGAAGTCACGCAGCTGGAGCCGGCGTGAGGCGCCAGGATTGATCGATCATGCCGACACCCGCACGCTGGGTGTCGGCCACTCGATGAGAAGCAGTCTACGAAGAACTCGAGGCGCCACTTCGCGAGCCGCGAGGCAAGCGCCCAAGCGCAAGAACCTACGAAGTTTTTTCCGAAGCGGGGCGTTGGCAAAAACGACTTACCCCTCGCGCCGCGCAACGATACTTTTCCTGCACCACCCATCAAGGAGACCAGCATGCCCGTGCACACCCGTATCCGTCCCTTCAACACGAAGGACACCTATCCGGAACAGAAGCTCGACAACGATCTTTGCCAGGCGGTGGTGGCACGCGGCACGATGATTTTCCTGCGTGGCCAGTGCCCTCAGGAACTCGACGGCGGCAAGAACATCGACAGCCATGATCCTGTCGAACAGACCCACAAGGTCATGCAGAACATCAGACAGCTTGTCGAGGAGAGCGGCGGCAAGATGGAACACGTCTGCAAGGTCGTCGTCTATCTGACCGATGTTCGCCACCGCGAGGCCGTGTACCGCACCATGGGCGAGTACATCAAGGGTGTCTTCCCCGTCTCGACAGGTGTGGTCGTCACGGCACTCGCCCGTCCTGAATGGCTGGTCGAAATCGATGCCACGGCGATGATTCCGGATTGAGCAACCGCGCAGCCCGGCAAGCGGCAGCTGCAACGAAGAAACCACTTTGGGGATGATAGAAGCATGACATTTTCCGTCTCTGGACGTTGCGCCGACACAGGCATGTTCGGCATTGCCGTCTCATCGTCATCGCCGAGCGTGGCCGCGCGATGCGCTCACGTCCGCGCCGGCGTCGGTGTCGTTTCGACGCAGAATGTCACCGATCCGCGTCTCGGCCCCAAAGGGCTCGATCTGATGGCGAGCGGCCTCTCCGCCGAGGCGGCACTGGCCCGCCTCGTCGCGGAGGCACCGCATATCGAGTATCGCCAGCTCGCGCTCGTTGACGCCGTAGGCGGAACGGCTGCCTATTCCGGGCCGAAGACCCTGGGCACTCACGCGACGGCACGCGGCGAGGGCGTCGTCGCGGCCGGTAACATGCTGACCAGCACTGCGATCCCTGAAAAGATGGTCGCGGCCTTCGAGGCAACCAGGGGGCAGTCGCTCGGCGACCGCCTGATTGCGTCCATGCGGGCTGCTGTTGCTGCCGGTGGCGAGGAAGGTCCGGTGCACTCGATGGGTCTGGTCATGGTCGACAAGGTCTCCTGGAATGTCGCCGACCTTCGCGTCGACTGGACCGACGGAGACCCGATCGAGGAATGCGCCAACCTTTGGGAGCGGTGGCGCCACGAGATGAACGCCTATGTCACCCGGGCGCTCAACCCGACCGAGGCGCCGAGTTACGGCGTGCCGGGCGACCTTTGATCACGAAGAGGCGACGTCCATGGCGTCGACTCTGTCTATGGACCGGATGAGTGCATGATCCCCTCGACCCTGGAAATCCTCACGCGTCTGGTGGCCAAGCCGACGGTTTCGCGGACCTCCAACCTCGCGCTGCTCGATTATGCCGAGAGCCTGTTGCGAGGCGCCGGCGCGCGCATCGAGCGCTTCGCGCATCCGGACGGCAGTCGCGCCAATCTTTGGGCGAGTATCGGGCCGGAAGGTCCGGGTGGCGTGGTGCTGTCCGGGCACACGGACGTGGTTCCGGTCGATGGCCAGGCCTGGTCCACCGACCCTTATCTACTCTGTGAACGGGACGGGCGGCTCTACGGCCGCGGCACGGCCGACATGAAAGGTTTCGTGGCGGCGGCGCTGCGCGCCCTTATGCTTGCCGCAACCGGCCCGCTGCGACGCCCGCTGCATCTCGCCCTCTCCTACGACGAGGAGATCGGATGCCTTGGGGTGCGCGGGATGATCGACGCATTGGCGCAGAGGCCCGACCGTCCGGCGCTCTGTATCGTCGGCGAACCGACGGGAATGCGCATCGCCACCGGCCACAAGGGCAAGCTGGCACTGCGGGCCTGTTGCCACGGACAAGCGGGACATTCCGCCCTCGCCCCTAAAGCACTGAACGCGCTGCATCTCGGTGCCGCCTTCATTACAGCCTTGCAGGCCCGGCAGGACGAACTGTCGGTCAACGGCGCGCGAGATCCTGACTACGATATCCCCTACTCCACCATTCACGCAGGGATGATGCACGGCGGCACGGCGCTGAACATCGTGCCGAACCGCTGCGATATCGACTTCGAAATCCGCAATGTCGCGGAAGATGACCCCAACGACATTCTTGCCGGGATCGAGGCGGATGCAAGGTCGATTGCCGTCGCGCATCACAACCGGTTTCCCAAGGCCTGTATAGAAATCGAGCGCGTCTCCGGCTATCCCGGCCTCAATTCCGATCGTGGCGCGCCCGTGGTGCAACTCCTACAGCGGATCCTGGGGGACGATGCGCCCACGCTGAAGGTCGCCTTCGGCACAGAGGGCGGCCTCTTCGAGCAAAGCCTTGGCATGTCGACGGCGGTCTGCGGTCCGGGTTTCATGGACCAGGGCCATAAGCCTGATGAGTTCGTCAGCATGGACCAACTCGCCCGTTGCGATGCCATGCTCGGACGCCTGCTCGCGGAGCTTCGGCAGGGCTCGTAGGGCGGGCTTCGACACCTGCGATCTCCAGTGCCGATGCGCTCGGGCACTCCAATTTCCTCTGGCATGGCAGTCGGCCAAGCCAGCGCAGGACCGTGTTCCGTTTCGCCACTGCCGTTGCGACTTACCACGGCCAAAATCTCCGCCCATCCGGAAAGCGTGCATCTGCCTGAGAACGCGGCCCGGTGCGATCAAAACTTGTGCAATCGCAGACCGTCGCCGCTGATCCTTCCGAGGAAATCACGCGCCGGTCCTACGCCTAAGCGATTGTTAAAAAACTACTTTACTCAACATCGCAGGTCTCGGCCGAGATTTTACCACCTTCACCCATGAGGTGAGGAAAACGCGCGAGAACGCACGATTAGCCTAAGCCTAAGCCATGCTTCCAGATCGCGTTATTTACAGAAAACCTCTCTCGAAATCCAATGGGGTCAAAATAAGGGGAATGCCAATGCGCAACCGCAAGGGCTTCGATCGAGAGGCCTTTTCAACGAGCTTTCGCGTCGCCAGGACCGCACGGAACGGCCATGCCGCCATGCGCGGAAACGGCACCCTTGAATACGGGTCTGCGTTGTTCGTCGTCCCGCCAACGCACCCACAACAGGTTCTTACGAGGAGCGCGGCATGAGCCAATCAATGGCCATCGAAGTCAGATCAGTCTCGAAAAACTTCGGGATCTATCAGGCGCTGAAGTCCGTCAGTTTCAACATTGGCGGCAACGAGTTCTTCACGATGCTGGGGCCCTCCGGCTGTGGCAAGACCACGCTGCTGCGCATGCTGGCTGGCTTCGAAAGCCCAAACAGCGGTTCAATCCTTCTCCATGGCGCTGAGGTCAACGCAATTCCGCCCCACAAGCGGCGCGTCAACACGGTCTTCCAGAGCTACGCGCTCTTCCCGCACATGACGCTCGAACAGAATGTCGCCTACGGCCTCGAAAACCTCGGATGGGACCAGACCCGCATAAAAAGGCGCGTCGGGCAAATGCTGGAGCGGGTGCACATGAGCCCGATGGCCAAGCGCAAGCCTGCCCAGCTCTCCGGCGGCCAGCGTCAGCGCATCGCGCTTGCCCGCGCGCTTGCGCCGGAGCCGGAAGTCCTGCTGCTCGACGAGCCGCTGTCAGCGCTCGACCTCAAGCTGCGTCAGGCGATGCGCGACGAATTGCGGACATTGCAGCGCGATACCGGCATTACCTTCGTCTTCGTGACGCACGACCAGGAAGAAGCCCTTGACATGTCGGATCGCATTGCGGTCCTCGGCGGTGGCGAGGTTCAGCAGATCGGTACGCCGACGCAGATCTACGAAGAGCCGGTCAACCGCTTTGTCGCCGACTTCGTCGGTGAGACGAACTTCCTGGATGTCGAGATCCTGGAAGCGGCGGGTGGCCAGGCAACCGTGCGCATGCCCTTCGGCGTGGCCGTCACAGTTCCGTCGACGGCATCGATCAGTAAAGGTCGGGCGACGCTGTCCGTCCGCCCGGAGAAGATCAACCTTGGCAACCAGGCGCAGGGGATCACCTTCGAGGGACGCGTCGTCAACAAAAACTACATGGGCGGCTTTACCCACTACACGCTCGACGTGGCGGGCACGGAGTTGCGGGCCTCGCGCCGCAACGCTTCGCGCGAGGGCGACACGATCCCGCTCGGCGCAACCGTTCCGCTTGGGTTCGTTGCGGTCTCTGCGCGGGTGCTTTCGGCATGACAGACACTGCGCTCCACGCTCCCGTCGAACCGGTGCAACACGCAAATCGCCCTCGCTTCTGGCATGATCTCTCCTTCTGGGGACTGCTGCCATCCTGGCTGTTGATGGGATTTGCCCTGATCTTGCCGATCGTCATCATCGCTGCCGTGTCTTTCGCGACCCGCGGCGCGCATGGCGGCTTTGCCTGGGACTTCAACCTCGCGGGCTATCGCCAGATCCTCTTCAACGAGGGCTGGACGGGCGAACTGGAGTTCACCGCCCAGTATCTCTTCATCATTGCCCGCACCTTCCTGCTCGCCGGCGCCACCACGCTCATCTGTCTCATCTTCGCGGTGCCGGTCGCCTATTTCATTTCGCGCCAGCGCCCGGGCTTGAAGGCGGTGCTCGTCTATCTCGTGACCTTGCCGTTCTGGGTCTCGATGATCCTGCGCGTCTATGCCTGGATGATCATCCTCGGCAAGGACGGCACCTTGCCGCGTCTGCTCGAACATCTGGGTTTTGCGCCGGGCATGAGCTTTATGTTCAACGACGGCGCAACGTTGACCGCGATGGTCTACACCACGATGCCACTGATGATCTTGCCGGTCTTCGCGTCGATCGAGAAGCTCGACGGCACCCTGATCGAGGCCTCGCATGACCTTTATGGCAACCGCTGGACGACGCTGCGCCGGGTAATCCTGCCGCTGACCGCTCCGGGCATCATCGCGGGCGCCATCCTCGTCTTTGTCCCCGCCCTTGGCGCGGTATTGGAGCCGACCCTGATGGGTGGCGGAAAGCAGATGATGATGGGCTCCCTGATCCAATTGCAGTTCGGGCCGTCCCGCAACTGGCCTTTCGGCGCGGCGATCGCCATGACGCTGATGGCCTTGGTGATGATCTTCCTCGTCTTCACCGCAATGCGCGCCGCGCGTCGGGAGGTGGCCGCATGAGCACGAAACACGACGTCAAGCGCTACCCCGGGCTTGGTCCTCTCACCGCTCTCTTCTTCGTCTATCTCTACGCACCGCTGGCCGTGGTCGTGACCTACTCCTTCAACGCCAATCGGGTCGCGGGTGTCTGGACGGAATTTTCGCTGCAGTGGTATGGCAACGCGCTCGAGAACACCGCGCTGATGAGCGCGCTGAAGACCTCGCTTACGGTCGCAGCGATCGCCACGGTCACCTCGACGACGATTGCACTATGCGCTGCGCTCGCGATCATTCGCGGCAAGAATGTTCGCTTCCGCAAGCTCTCGGAGACAATCGTCAACCTTCCGTTGGTCCTGCCTGAGATCGTGCTGGCCGTTGCCACGCTGATCTTGTTTTCGCTGCTCGGCGTCCAGAACGGCCTGGTGCGCGTGGTTATCGCCCACTCCGCCTTCTGCACCCCCTTTGCGTTCCTGCCGATCCGGGCGCGACTGCAAGGCATGTCGCTAGACCTGGAAGAAGCCAGTGCCGATCTCTACGCCAATCGCTGGACGACCTTCCGCCGGGTGACGCTGCCGCTGATTTTTCCCGGCGTCTTTTCGGGAGCCATGCTCGCCTTCCTGATTTCGATGGACGACTTCATCACCTCGAACATGCTCGCGACCGGCGGCACGACGACGCTGCCCGTCTACATCTTCTCGCTGATCCGTGTCGGCACATCGCCAGAACTCAACGCGATCGCTGCACTGCTGATTCTCGCCTCGCTCGTCCTTGCAACCGTTGCCCTTCTGGTCGCGGCAAGAGGCGCCCGTGACAATGACTGAACGAATAAAGAAAGAGAGGAACACATGAAAAAGATACTTGCAGCCACAGCACTTACGCTCTCCCTGGCCTCGGCCGCGCATGCCGAAGGATCGCTTAACGTCTTCGTTTGGGCAGACTCCATCGCGCCGTCCTTGATCGAGAAGTTCTCGAAGGAATATGACGTCAAGGTTAGCGTCGACGCCTATACGTCCAACGAAGACCTTCTGACGAAACTCCAGGCAGGCTCCTCGGGCTACGACATTGCCACGCCCTCACAGCACTTCGTACGCGTGATGATCGATGAGGGGCTTCTGGAGAACTACCAGGCCAACAAGCTGGAAGCCTACCAGAACCTCGAGCCACGCTGGCGCAATCAGTGGTGGGATGAAAAGCAGGAATATTCGATCCCGATCGCCTACGGCACGGCTGGCTTCGTCGTGAACACCAATCAGTACAAGGGACCGACCGACAGCTATAAATACTTCTTCGAGCCGGACGGTGACCTGAAGGGCAAGATCGCCATGCTCGGCCAGCCCGACGAGGTGATCGGCGCCGCCGAGCTCTACCTTGGAGTGCCCTTCTGCACGGAGGATCCGGCGGAAATGAAAAAGGTGCTGGACCTGCTGCAGAGCCAAAAGCCCTCGGTCGCCGTCTACTCGTCCGACAACATCGCCAGCCGTCTGGACACCGGCGAAGTCTCCACGCATTTCTGGTGGGATGGCGAGGAACTGAAGGCGCGGACCGGCGGCTCGCCGATTGCGCTCGCCATGACCAAGGAAGGCCTCGTCGGCTGGCTCGACAGCATGGTGATCCCGAAGGGCGCGGCGAACAAGGAGAACGCCGTCAAGTTCATCGAATTCATGTCCCGGCCGGAAAACGCGACCGAGGAGATGAACCACTACGCGCACTCTTCTCCGATGAAGCTCATCCAGGACAAGATGAAATACACGAAGGAGAACGCGCCGGAACTTTATCCGGAGGTTCCCGTCCAGTTCTCGCGTACGTGCTCGCCCGCCGCGCAGGATCTCGTGACCCGGGTTTGGACGCAGCTGCTCCAGTAATCCGTCGTGGGGGCTTCGGCCCCCACCCCTCATTCTGTTGCCTGGAGCCGACCATGCCCGCTGACCTGATCGTCGTGAACGCCAAGGTGCGCTCACTCTTCGCCCCTTCGGAAACGACCGCTGTCGCGGTTACCGCCGGCAAGATCCTTGCCATTGGCTCGGACGAAAGCATCCGCGCGCATAGCGGCCCCGCAACGCAGGTCATTGATGCCGGCGGACGCGAGCTTATGCCAGGCTTCATCGAAAGCCATCTCCACCTCTTCATGGGCGGCGCGACGCTGTCCATGCTGAACCTCGGGCCGACCTTCGGCTTCGAGGCGACACGCGAAGCCATCCAGGCGTTTGCCGCCGGTCATCCGGGTGAGGACATCCTTTTCGGCTATGCGGTCAACTACGTGATTTTCGGAGAGGATCGTCGTCCCGATCGCAACCTGCTTGACGCAATCATCGCCGACCGGCCGCTATGCCTGCTGTCGACCGACCTGCATTGCGCCTGGGCGAACACGCGCGCGCTTGAACTTGCCGGCATCCTTCACGGAGCCGACGTCGGACCGGGCGCCGAGATCGTCATGGCCGAGGACGGTCTCGCAAACGGCGAACTGCGGGAGTTTGCAGCGATAAGCCGGGTCAAGATGCTGTCTCGTCTCAGAGGTCGCGACAGCCTTGACTATAAGGGCGGCGAGGTTTCCGAAGAGGACCGGACCTATGACAAGGGGTTGATCGTCAAGGCCGGTTCCTACTGTGCGGAAAACGGCATTACGACCGCCGTCAACATGGACGGCAACGCATACCAGGCCGGGCTGATGCGTGATCTGGCACTTGCCGGCGACATGCCCGTTCGCGTCAGCCTGCCCTTGCGGCTGGAGCAGCACCATGGGCCGCAGGGCATCGCACGAATCGACAGCTTCGGTCCCGAGGTCCCGGGCTGGCTTCGGTTCGGCCGCGTCAAGCTCTTCATGGACGGCGTCTATGACACCTGGACTGCACTGACGGTGACCGACTATCCCGACCGGCCCGGCTTCCGGTCCGAACCGTTGATCGAACCCAACATTTTCAATGCCATGTGCATCGAAGCCGATCGCCGGGGGCTTCAGGTCGCAACCCATGCAGTCGGCGATGGTGCGGTCCGCGCCACGATCGATGGCTATGAGGCCGCACGCACGGCGAATGGCGCCAGGGACGCGCGCCATCGCATCGAACACATCGACACGATCACGCCGGACGATCTCGAACGACTGCGGCCGCTCGGCATCATCGCATCGATGCAGCCGGTTCATCCGCCTGGTTCGGCCGGTCTTCCCCTCGAGCCGACGACAACAATCATGGGACGCGATCGCTGGGCAACTGCCTTCCCATGGCGCATGATCCAGGATCGCGGCGTGGCGCTCGCCTTTGGCACCGACTGGCCAGTCTCTCCGATCGCGCCTCTCTACGCCATCCACTGCGCCCTGACACGCAGTCCCTGGGCGGCCGATATGCCCGACCAGCGCCTCACCCTCGACGAATGCCTGCTCGCCTATACGGCAGGCGGTGCCTACGCAGATTTTGCCGAAGACCACAGCGGCCGGCTAGAGCCGGGCTTCGATGCAGATCTCGTTTTGGTCGACGGTAGGCTCGAGGCTCTCGCCGAGAGCGCCGATGCGGCTCGTATCGTGCTGACCGTCTGCGGCGGCAAGATCACCTTCAACGCGGAGTCATAATGGAAACCTTCGACTTTATCGTGATTGGCGCAGGGTCGGCCGGCTGCGTCGTGGCCAACCGCCTGTCGGCTGATCCATCAAAGCGTGTTCTGGTCATCGAAAACGGCGGCAGCGATCGCGATCCCCGCGTCAAGGTCCCGGCAGGCATCCTCGCCATGTACGGCCGGCCACGCTTCGACTACGGTTTTGTCGGAACGCCGCAACCGGAACTCAACAACCGTCGCATCCCGGTAAACCGGGGCCGAATGCTGGGCGGCTCCTCGTCCATGAATTCGATGCTGTATATCCGCGGCGCGGCGGAGGATTACGACGAATGGCGCGATCTCGGCTGCGAAGGCTGGAGTTGGCAGGATGTCCTGCCGGTGTTCAAGGCACTCGAAAAGAATCGCATCGGGCAGGATCCCGCCCTGCATGGAACAGCGGGCGAACTCTATGTCGACCGTCCGAAGGATCCCAACCCGGTTTGCCAGGACTTCATCGCGGCCGGAGAGACAATCGGCCTGCCTCGCAACACCGACTTTAACGGTCGCAGCCAGTTGGGCCTCGGCGTCTATGACGTAACGCAGAAAAACGGCATCCGCTTTTCCGCCTATAACGCGTTCCTGGAACCGGTACGCGGTCGCTCCAACCTGACGATCTGGACCGACACGGAAGTGCTGCGTCTGATGATCGAAGGAAAGAGGGTGACGGGCGTCGAAATCCTGCGCGGCGGGCAGATCGTCACCGTCAGTTGCCGCGGCGAGATCGTCCTGTCGGCAGGTGCGATCGGGACGCCCGTCATTCTGAGGGCCTCAGGGATCGGCCCCGGCGCCCGCTTGCGCCAGGAAGGAATTTCGGTTGCCGTTGAGCTCCCAGGCGTCGGACAGAACCTGCGCGACCATGTCGACGGCATGATTACCGTTCGCAGCCCCTCCACGCGCACGCTCGGGATTTCGTTCGGCAATGCAGGCAAGCTGCTTGCAGCCCCGTTCTCGTTTGCAGCCGGGCGCAAGGGATTGCTGTCGACCAACTATGTCGTGGCCGGAGGCTTTGCCAAGACGCGCTATGCCGGCGCATTGCCTGACGTCCAGTTTCACTTCGTGCCCGGCTATCGCAGCCATCGGGGGCGTTTGGTGGAATGGGGGCACGGATTTGCAATCCACACCTGCGTTCTGCGTCCCAAGTCGATCGGCGAGCTTCGTCTTGTCCGCAAGGACGGACGCTTGATGCCTGAGATCGACCATCGCTTCTTCAGCGACAACCAGGATGCCCGAGTACTGGTGGAAGGTATAAAGCTCGCTCGCGCAATTTTCGCCGCCAAGCCGATGGCGGACCTTCAAGGTCGCGAGATCCTGCCCGGCCCTGAGGTTCGCACGGACGATGATATTCTTCGCTATCTCAGGGAGGAAGCGTTGACCGTCTATCACCCTGTCGGCACAGCGAAGATGGGCCGGGACCCGATGGCGGTCGTCGATCCGGTTTCCATGAAGGTGCACGGTATCGAAGGTCTGCGCGTCGCGGACGCTTCAGTCATGCCGACGCTTATCGGCGGCAATACCAACGCACCGTCGATGATGATCGGCGAAAAATGCGCGCGCGCCATCGGTGCCCGGCAAGCCAGCGCGACCGTTACCGTTCTGGCAGGCGAACGACTATCCGAAAAGACCGACCAATAGGATCGTGCGGGTCCACCGTGAAAGATTGCCAAATAAAGAGACCTGTCCGCTTTCCAGCGGGCAGGTCTTCTTGCGTCTTAGCGATATGTTCAGTCATCGCCGATCAGGCTATCCGGATTCCAGGTCTGGCTCGGTATGGAGCGGCTTTATCTGGGGCGGCGGCCACGGCCAATGATTCGCCCGCACCATTCCTGGCCCTATTGGGACTATCCTCGATATAAGTGATCCCCAAGGCGCTCATCGCGGCCCCGGGGATCATTTCGTCTAGAGGCGCTGCTCGGTTGCGGCAGAGAAGATCGAGGCCTTGGTCATGTTGAAACGCAGGCCCACCGTCTCGTCGAGGCTGCGTGCGGCGTCCACGCTCAATTTCACGCTCAGGCGCTTGCCAAGGCAATGAAACCAACCAAGCGCATCGGCGCCGAGGAGTTCGACAAAGGCGAGCGACGCTGGAATGCTGTCCGGTGCGCCGGCGTCCACGACCGCGATGTCCTCGCAGCGCACGCCGAGCACGCTGGCGCCGGGCGTCATCTTGCTTTCGAAGACGTAGCCGGAGGTTTCGATCGCAACATCGGCAGTCTTGAAAACGCCCGCGGCATCGAGTTCGCCATGGAAGAAATTCATCGCCGGAGAGCCGACGAACCCGGCGACGAAGAGGCTCGCGGGCTTCTCGTAGATGGACTGGGGATGGGCAAACTGTTCGACCTTACCCTTGTGCATGACGGCAACCCGGTCTGCCATGGTCATTGCCTCGATCTGGTCGTGCGTGACGTAGACCATTGTGGACTTCAGCGTTTCATGAAGCTGCTTGAGTTCGACGCGGGTTTCCGCACGCAGCTTTGCATCGAGGTTGGAAAGAGGTTCGTCGAACAGGCAGATACTCGATGAGCGGACCAGGGCACGCCCGATCGCCACGCGTTGACGCTGTCCACCGGAGAGCTGGCCTGGTTTGCGATCCAGCAAGGCTTCGATCTGCAGCAGCTTCGCGACCCAGGCGACCTTGTTCTTGATCTCCTGCTTCGGCTTGCCGGCAATCTCCATGCCGAAGGAGAGATTGCGGCGCACGGTCATGGCCGGAAACAGCGCATAGGACTGGAACACCATGGCAAGCCCGCGCTGGCTTGGCTCAAGTCCGCTAACGTCCTTGCCGTCGATGATGATCTGCCCGGAATCGCAGTCATCCAATCCGGCGATGACATTGAGGAGCGTGGACTTGCCACAGCCGGAAGGGCCGAGGATGACAATGAACTCACCCTTCTCGATGTCCATGTCTACGGACTGAAGGATCGTGAGACCGGCGAAGGATTTCTTGATCTGGTTTAGAGAGATGCTGGACATGTTCAACCCTTGACGGCGCCGGCGGCGATGCCGCGGACGAAATAGCGGCCGGAGAGGAAATAGACGATGAGTGTCGGGATGGCGGTAATCAGCGCTGCGGCCATGTTGATGTTCGGCGTGGCAGCCCCGCGCGCATTGTTGACGATGTTGGTCAGTTGCACGGTCATCGGCAGGTTGTCGTTGCCTGCGAAGATGAGGCCGAGAAGATAGTCGTTCCAGATGCCGGTGAACTGAAGGATCGCAACGACGACCAGACTGTTCGTCGATATCGGCAGGATCACCGACCAGAATGTGCGCAGGAAGCTCGCGCCCTCCATACGTGCCGCCCGGCTGATGTCGTCGGGAATGGCGACGTAGAAATTGCGAAACAAGAGTGTGGTGTACGGAAGCCCGTAGATCACATGGACGAAGACGATGCCGGCATAGGTGCGAAACAACCCGACAGTACTGAGGATCTTGACCGTCGGATAGAGCATCGCCTGGTAGGGGATGAACAGTCCGATCGTCACCAGAAGCATGATCAGATGGACATGCCGCGAGCGCCATTGGGCGAGCGCGTAGCCGTTCAAGGCGCCGGCCAACGTTGAGATAACAACAGCAGGCACGGTGATCTTGATCGAGTTCCAGAGACCCGGACGTACCCCGCCGCACTCAAGTCCCGTGCAGGCGGTCTTCCATGCTGCGACCCAGGATTCGAAGTTCGGATTGATCGGAAGAGCCAGGAGATTGCCTTGGCGTATCTCGTCCAGCGGCTTCAGTGAGTTCATGAGAACCAGGAGGAGCGGCAGCAGGAAGAAAACAGCCGACACGACCAGGAAGGTATAAAGGCCGATCCGCGCCGCCGTTGGAGCAGAAGCCAACCGATGGGTAGTGGCCGTCATGTGCGCCTCCTGAATTCGGTGATGAAGTAGGGTGTCAGCAACAGCAGCGACAGCAGCAGCAACATGATCGAGGCAGCCGAAGCGAGCCCGAGATTGACGCGCGCGAAATAGAAATCGACAGCGTATTTCGCCGGCATTTCAGTGGAGATGCCAGGGCCACCCTTGGTCATGGCGATCACGAGGTCATAGCCACGGATCACGTCGGACATGAGCAGCACGACACAGGAGGCGATCACAGGACGAAGCGAAGGGAAGATAACCTGGAGATAGGCCCGCCACAGCGGGATCGCCTCCATTCGAATTGCCTTCCACAGTTCGGTGTCGACACCGCGCAGGCCGGCGAGGATGATCACCATGATCAGGCCGGCGGAATGCCAGATGCTGGCGAAGACCAATGTGTAGATCGCGCGATCCGGGCTGGTCAGCCAGTCGAAGGTAAAACTCTCCCAGCCGAGGCTCCTGACGAGTGCCGGGAAGCCGTTCACGGGATCAAGCAGCCATCGCCAGGAAAGGCCGGTGACGATCAGCGAAACCGCAAGCGGATAGAGGAAGATCGTGCGGAAGAACGACTCCGCCTTGATCCGCCGGTCCGCAAACACGGCAAGTAGCATACCGATCGCCAGCGTGCCTACGATGTAGAGTACGCCGAAGATGACCATGTTCAGGCAAGACACCAGCCAGCGATGATCGGAAAAGAGCTTCACATATTGCTGGAAGCCAATCAGTTCGTATGTTGGCATCAACGTGGATCGGGTCAGGGACATCCAGAATGTCCAGCCGATCGAGCCATAGAAGAACAGAGCTACGATCGAGAAGAAGACCGCCACGGTGACATCAGGCCGGAAGCGTTGCCGCCGGAGCCATGTATTCATGTTCAGTTACCTCACAAGCCATGGCGTCCCACCGGTGGGCTGGCCGGCCATGCAATGGTTGCGGGCCAGCGTCGCGCGCTGGCCCGGGTGACGATTACTCGCTCTGCAGGAGCGATATCAGGGCCTCGGCGCCCGCCTTCGGCGTCATTGACGGGTCGGTCCAGAACTGCGTTGCGATATCGTTTGCACGACCGCCCAGGTCGCCCGGCAGCGCATCGATGAAATCGGAGACCGCAACACCAGGCGTGGCGAGGGCTTTGACGCCCTTTGCCGCGCACGCATCAAGCGAAGAGGTCTCGACGTCGAGGCGCGAGGGGATCGAGCCCTTCACTTCGGCAATCTTTGCTTCGACCTTCGTGTCCATGATCGTCTTGGCGAGAAGCGTCTGGCCCGAAACACGTTCTTCATCGGTGTTTTGCGGGAAGACGAAGACATCGACGAGGATCTGGTAGCCGAGCTTGCCGGGGACGATCATGCAGCCAAAGTCTTCACCAGGCTTCTTGCCTGCGGCGATGAACTCACCGCGCGCCCAGTCACCCATGAGCTGCATGCCGGCCTTGCCGTTGATGATCATGTTGGTAGTGTCGTTCCACGACCGTCCCGGGCTTGAGGGGTCAACATAGGTCGAAATGCGCCGGTACATCTCGAAGGCCTGCTCGACCACAGGGGACTTCATCGCCTCGGGATCGCGCTTGACCACCAGCTGATTGTAGTATTCCGGTCCACCGACGGCGAGAATGAGGTCCCAGAGGATCATCGCCTCCTGCCAGGGCTCCCCACCGACGGCAAAGGCGGTCACACCGGCTGCCTTCAGCTTGTCGGCAACCGCGAACATCTCGTCGAGGCTTTTCGGCTCTTCAATGCCGTACTTGCTGAAGACTTCCTTCGAATAGTAGAGCCAGTTATCGGCGTGGATGCCGACAGGCAGCGCCACGAGGTTGCCGTCAACGTTGAGCTTGTTCCAGACGATCCCCGGGATCTGCTTCTGCCAGCCACCCTCCGTGGCAAGGTCATCGAGTTTGCGGAGCGAACCGGCACCGGCAAGATCGCGCATTGCCGAGTTCGGCGTCATCAGCAGCGCCGTGGGCGGCTCGCCGCCGGCGATCCGGCTGGTTGCGGCAGCAAGAGCGGCATCGAAATCGGCCGAAGGACTGTCGATCCACTTGCCCCCGCGCGCCTTGAACTCATCGGCGATCGCATGCATTGCCTTGGATTCGCTGGCGCTCGTCCAATATTGCTGCACATCGACGGTCTGGCCGAACGCTGCTGTCGAGGCGGCGAGCAGACCGACGAGCGCGACCGTTGACGAGACGTATTTGAATTTCATGTTATTCCCCTTGCTTTTTTGATAGGGCCGGATGCGCCGGGCTGGCCGGCGCATGCGTTGTCAGGCTGCGGTTGCGACCGCAGCGCTCATTTCCTTGTTGAGACTGTCAAGGAAGGCGGCCATATCCGCCTTGGAGATCGTGTCGCCCGCGACCCACGCGACGGTGTTGTAGATGCCGAGGAAAGAACCTGCGCAGTAGGAGATCATCTTCTCGGCCTCGTCGTCGCCCAGATCCAGTTGCTCCTTGAGGAACTGGCCGAAGCGCTTCCGGGCATATTCCTGCTCGAGAACAAGGAACGGCTGGCTTTCAACATTCAGAATGCTCGATGGCAAGGCCGGCGCCTGAACGTCGAGAGTGACGTCGAGCAGCAAATCGCGCGAGGACGCACCGACTTCCATCGTCAGCTTTCCGGCGTCAAGCAGCCACTGGCGGTGATCCGGATCGTAGTAACGCAGGTCGCGCGCCTCGATCGTTACATCCACCCGCTTGGTCTGGCCGGGCTCGAGGGCAACCTTGGCAAAACCCTTTAGTTCACGGATCGGGCGGCTAAGGCGCGGATTGTGCGGGCGGGCATAAACCTGGGCGATTTCCTTGCCCGCCGTGGTGCCGGTGTTGGTCACGTCGAAGGACAGCTTGACGGTGCTCGATACGTCGATCGTGGAGGTATCGACGGCGAGGTTCGCGTATTCGAACGTCGTGAAGCTGAGGCCGTAGCCGAACGGGAAGAGCGGCGCGAGCTTTCTCTTGTCATAAGAGCGATAGCCGACGTGAATGCCTTCGCTATAGATATGCCGGTTGTTCTCGCCGGGATAGGTGAGGAAGCCTGGCGTGTCTTCGAGCTGCATCGGGAAGCTGACGGTGAGCTTGCCGCAGGGATTCTGCTTGCCGAACAGCACATCGGCGACAGCCTTGCCGGCTCCCTGGCCACCGAAGAACGCGGCGAGCACCGAAGCTGCCCCGTCAATCCACGGCATGACGACGGCGTCCGGCGTAGCAAGAATGACTGCGAACTTGCTGTTCCGCTTTGACAGCCGTTCGATCAGCGCATCCTGTCCTACATCAAGATTGAGATGTGTGCGATCCGAGCCTTCACCGTCATAGCCAACCTCGGTGTTGCCAAAGAACAGGACAACGTCGGCGGCATCGATCTCTGAAAGTGCTGCCTGTTCGGTTGCGCTGCCGTCCTCGAAGTCGGAAACCGCGTGGAATGTGACGTGGACGCCCGGGGCCATCTGGCGGATTTCATCGAGCGGGACGTCGATTTCCGTCGGACGGGTCGTCGCGCAGCCCGACCCCTGGATGACCGGCTCGCGAGCGGCGGCGCCGATCACGGCGATCTTGCGAAGCTTGCCGGCATCGAGCGGCAGCAACTTGTTTTCGTTCTTCAGAAGAACGATTGATTCCGCGGCCATGCGCTGCGACAGCGCATGATGCTTCTTATAGTCTGCCGTTGCATTCGGATGAATGTTGTTTCGAGCCAGCCGCACCAGCTTGAGCATGCGAAGGCAGGAGCGATCGAGGACGGCCATCGGCACGCGGCCGGCTTCAACGGCCTCCAGGAGTTCCTGCTTGCGGGCACCGCTTTCCGGCATGTCGAGGTCGTTGCCGGCGTTCAGCGAAGCCGGACGATCCTTGATGCCGTGCCAGTCGGACACGACGACACCATCGTAACCCCATTCGTCGCGCAGCACTTCGGTCAGGAGCCAATGGTTTTCTGCCGCCTGCACATCGTTCAGGCGATTGTAGGAGCTCATCACCGTCCAGGGATTGGACTTGCGGATCGCGCGCTCGAAGCCTGCGAGATAGACCTCGCGCAGGGCCCGCTCCTCGACCACCGAGCTCATCGTCGTGCGCTGAACTTCGGAGTTGTTGCAGGCAAAATGCTTGAGCGACGCGCCGACGCCATTGTCCTGCATGCCACTGATGACGGCAGCGGCGATTTCGCCGGTCACGACAGGATCCTCGGAGTAGTATTCGTAGCTGCGACCGGCAAGCGGAGTACGACGGATATTGATCCCGGGGCCGAGCAGGATGTTGACACCGAACGCCTGGCATTCGGCCGCGAGCGCCTCACCCAGTTCACGCGCGAGATCAACGTCCCACGAGCAGGCAAAAGAGGATCCATTGGGGAAGCAGGTTGCCGGACGCGTCGTTCCGAACGCGGTCTCGACACTCTCTGACGCGTCGGCATTCACCACACTCAGGAAGGCGGCAAGCTGGGTGTCGCTGTCTTGTGGACCATCGATCTGCTCCACCGAGTAACGCACGCCATACGTGCCGTCAGTCATCAGCACTTCCGGGATGTTGAGGCGATAATTGGCAGCTGTCCGCCACAGGCCATAGCCGCTCACCATCGCGACTTTCTCCTGCAGCGTCATCTGCTCGACGAGCTGTCCGAGTTCCTTATCCGAAATATTCCACGTCATAAATTTCATCCCATTGTGACAGACGCGCCGTCGGCCTTTGCAGGCCTCCTCGCCTGTGCGGCTCCATCGACCGCATCAAAGAATGACCGATTGATGACACGGGAAAGAGAAGCGATCTAGCCGCGAAACTTGCTCTAGATTTACGACACTTTTTGATGTTTATTGCCACCCGAACGGAGGGGATGAGAATGAACATTGCCTATCTGCGGCCGGATCCGAACCTCGATAATCGCAGCTGCGGCTACGAAAACCACGCCCCGTCGGCCGAGGCCCACTGCCGCGCATTCGTGCATGGATACGCCGACGTGCCGTATCACTGGCATCGGGAGATGGAGATACTTTTCGTTCTGCGCGGCAGCTTTCGGCTGGTCGTCGATGGTCAGTCCTGCGAGATGAACCAGGACGACATGATCATCATCAATGGCGACGTTCCCCATAATTCCACATCGATTTCGCGCGATGGGCTGGTGTGCGGCGTTCACCTTGACGTCGGTCACTTCGAGCGCATGGGGCTGCCGTCTTTTGCCGCCCGTCAATATCTCTGCCGAACGTTTCTGCACAGCAAATCCTACATGAACCGGGTCGCACCCCTGAAGGCGCTGATGGCTCGCTTGATCCTCGACCAGACGAACCACGCCGAAGAATCGATGGCGCGGCAGACGATCGCCAATCTTCTCGCCTGCTACATTTATCGCTGGATTCCGTATGAGGCGGCAGATGCGACGGTCGCGCAACTCCGCTCGGACAGCCGCCACCGTATTCTCAGGATCATGGATACGCTTAGCGAAAAGGACGAAAACCAGGACCTGAGCGAGATTGCCGATGCGGAGGGGCTGACACTCAGCCACCTCTCACGGCTGTTCAAGCGGCATGTCGGTATCGGATATCGTGATTACTCCCAGAATCTTCGGCTGGACAATGCAGCCGAAGAACTGCGCACCACCGACCACACCATTGCCGTTGTCATGGAGAAAAACGGGTTCGGAAATCCTGCTGTATTCTACAACAAGTTCCGCGGGCGGTTTGGCTCAAGTCCCGCAGAATTCCGTCGCGGCCGTCGTGCGCTGAAGCCCCAAAGCCACCTGACGGAGGAGGACTCCAGCGAGGTGCAGAAGATTCTCTCAGCGCATGCAGGCGGCGTCGGGAAAGCTGCAGAACTCGCAGTCGGTCTGACCGCCGGCGGCAAGCGACAGATCGTGCTGAGCGCACCGCACAATGCCAGTTTGAGCTAGTCTAGCGGTTCCCTCCTGATTCTTGCCGCAGGAAGAGTTCCCTCATGGCAAACACCAGACATTTGGCCCGAGCGCCGTGGAGCTGACGGCTCAGGCATCAAAGATGTGAAAATGGAATGCACCGACGCCCATCAGGGCGTGCTGCGCATCTGCGACATCCGTTCCGTCATAGTTGGCGCCGTCGAGATAGAGGTTGCGATCCGTCGAAGGCGTCCCGTCCCAGGCGTCGTTCAGGAAAGTGACGGCGACATCGTGGCTGCCATTGCCCCAGTCTCCCTGAACGAGCACCTGATCCGTTTGGCCGGACCCGTGCAGGGAGTGAGCCGTCTGGATCCCGCCGACCTGTGTTCCGTCGACCTCGACCCTGTATTGCGCGTCACCAAGATAAGCATCCTGGCTGATCGACAAGACAAGCTTGTGTGTACCGGCTCCGATCGTTGATCCATCGCCGGTCGGCGGCGTCGTGGTCGTAGGAGGCGGCGTGGCGGCAGTGTCGGAATTGGTGGGCGTATTCGTCACAGTGCCGGTATCAGGAAGGTGGGAATAGACCCTGATATAGTCGATCTGCGATGAGATAGGCACGTTGGCGACATCCGCATTGTTGTTGGGATCGGCCTGTGTTGCCAGATCGGCCAACAGGTACATCGGCCCATGCATGTCGCTCGGCGTGGGTTTTGATCCGACGAGCTGGCCGTCCACGTAGAAGCCGATCGTATCCTCGTTCCAATCCAGTCCGTAGGTATGGAAGCCGGATGGCTGGGGAAGCTCGCTATAGACCTGCAGGTTCTGTTGCCAGTTCTCGTTCGGTGCCGCATCGGTGGTGTGAATGCCGCTATAGATGCCCTTTTCAAAGCTTCCGTAGTTCTCGACGACATCCAGTTCCTGCCAGTGCCCGGCATTGTTCGGGTCAGCTATCGCATGGTCGGGCAGCAGCCAGAATGCATTCCAAGCGCCGGCAAGGTTCGAGAAGTCTGCACGGATCTCGAAGTAGCCGTAGGTTTGTGAAAAATGCCCCTGCGTCGTGATGAGGCCGGATTCCCAGCTGTCCGGAAAGCCCGACGCCGTGCGGTCAGGCACGGCCGTGATCGTCAGCACCCCATTGCTCACGTTGAACGGATCATAGCCTGAGGCCGGATCGACAAATGACGAATGGCCAAAGCCGATATCGGAGTTGGCGTCAAAACGCCATTGCGGCCGGATATCCGCCCAGGTCGTGCCGTCTCCCGTCTGAGAAATGCTGCGACTGTTGAACTCGTCGTCAAACGTCAGCTGGTATTTGCTAAGATCGATCGCAGACAATTTCACCTCCATGACAAGTGAACTGGTCCGGATGCTCCGGGCGCTATGCGAACAGAAAATCGTCCGCCATCAAAGCATGCTGGCTGTGAACGACCACGCCGCCGGTACCGAATGAAATGGTGCTTTCATGCGTTGTCGGGTCGAAGGCCGAGATAAAATCAAGCGCGCTGAAGTCCGTGATCCCTAGCGCCGACACGTCGATGTGGTCGATGCCCCAATTGTTTCCCACGCCGTGACCGCCTTGTCCGAAATCTTCAATTCTGTCGTTGCCATTGTTCGGCTTGAAGACGAACGTGTCGTTTCCGCCCCTGGCGTGGCCAATCATGACCTGTGCGTCGCCCCACATGTCGTCATTGCCGTTGCCGCTGATCAGGGTGTCGTCGCCGCCCCTGGCGTGGCCGGACATGGTCTGGGCATCGCCGATCAGCGTGATCGTTCCCTGCAGGTGGCGGACGGCATCGACGTTGAGGACGTCGTCGCCTCCACGCGCATGGCCCGACATCGTTTGCGCGTCGCCCACGATCAGATCGCCGGCATTCTGCTGTGCTCGGACGAAAAGACTGTCATTGCCGCCGCGGGAATGACCCGACATGGTCATCGCGTCACCATAAGCCAGAACCGCGCCGACCGACGCGACGTTCATGGTGTCGTCTCCACCAACAGCCCGATCACCTAGATTGCCTCCGGCATCGCCGAAGAATGTAACGCTGTCTTCCAGGCCGGTGTTCAGGGCGTCGTTGCCGCCATGGACGTGCCCGTACATATTGCGGCCAGCATCACCGTAGAAGGTGACAAAGCCCTCTGAGCTGCCATCCGTGACTGTATCGTTGCCGCCGATGGCGCGATCTCGCATATCGCGGCCAACGTCTCCATAGATCGTGAAGGTGTTCTGAAAAGCAGAGAGGCTAAAGGTATCATCGCCACCCGCGCCGCAGCCAACTATGTCCTGGCCTGCGTCACCATACATGGCAACCGTGATGTTGCTGGAACTCGCGGCCGTGTTGAACGCGTCGTTTCCGCCTGTTGCGTGGTCCGCTATGTTCTTGACGGCGTCGCCAAAGAAGCTGCCTGATCCGCTTATCGTCAGATGATCGTTTCCGCCTGTGGAATGGTCCAGCAGGCTTTTTCCGGCATCGCCGTAGGCAATCGTCGTCGTGTCCGGCGGCGCCAGGATATCATCCGTGCCGATCTGATGGTTGATTAAATTCCCTGCCGTTATCGGAATTCGCTTAACCATCCCGGCCTCCTTCGAGCTGAAATGACGTGTTAGCCTGCGATCGACTGCCCCTAAAATCAATAGGCAAAATGGGCTCGCCCGCTATCCGGCTGATCCCGCAGGCTAACTTTTTCCGTGTACCTTGATCTCACACACCCAAATCCGCAGGGTGCGGCATCATTCTTCCCGAAAGGCTCTGGCCATCTGGTCCTTCATCGGCTTTGTCAGATAGGCGAGAACGGTTCTTTCCCCTGTTTGCAGGAAAGCCTCGACCGGCATGCCGGCAACCGCAGTCAGCTTGCCGAGGCGGTTCCACTCCTCTTTCGATATGCTGGCGCGCAGAACATAATAGCTCGCTCCGGAATGCTGGTCAGTGGTGAGCTCCGCCGAGATCTTGGTGAGCTGCGCGTTGAGCTGGGGCGTGTCCTGTTGATTGAACGCGGAAAACCGCAGCATGACCGGCTGCCCGACGCTCACCTGATCGATATCCTGCGGCGAAAGCTTGAGTTCGGCAACGAGCGCGTCCTGATCCGGAACGATCTGCATGACGGTATCACCCGGCGATATGACCGCGCCCGGTGCATGCACACTCAAATGGTCGACGATGCCCGCCTGCGGCGCTGTTATATCGACCCGTTTAAGGTCGTCCTGTGCGGCGACCAGCCGTTCCATGAATTGGCCGGTGTCGCTTTGCGCCTGGCGCAGCTGGTCGGACACTTCCGCGCTGTGATCATCATCGATCTGGGTGATCTGCAATTCCGTCTCGGTCACCTTGCCCTTGGCCTGAGCGATGCTCGAGACGAGATTGCCTAGCTCCCCCGTGAGGCTGGCGCTCTCGCGCTGCAATGCGTAGACCTTCGCGGCCGGGACAATCCCCCTGTCGAACAGCCCCTGCAGGCTGGAAAGCTCCTTGTTGATCAGATCGATCTCGATGCGTTTGCCGCCCTCCTGCGCGGCGAGACCATCGGCCTCCTGGTTCAACTGCTGGATCCGCTCTCTGAGCTGCGATTTGCGGCTTTGCCTTGAGGCCAATCGGTCGTCGAACAGGCGCTTCTCGCCCGCAATCGTGCGTTCGACCTCATCTTCACCGGCGCGCGACATCAAACCTGTCGGAAAGGCAATCTCCGGTGCGTCGTCGCGTTCGGCAAAGAGCCGCGCCGTCCGCGCCGAGAGTTCGTCCAGACGCTTCCGGATGATGGCGAGACTGGCGAGCGTCTGGGTGTCGTCCAGATGGATCAGAAGCTGGCCGGCCGCGACACGGTCGCCGTTCTTTACGCGAATGTCGCCGACAATTCCCCCTTTGAGATGCTGGACCGGCTTGACATAGCTGTCGACAACGAGCGATCCAGGGGCGATGACGGCGCCAGAGATCTGCGTGGTCGCGGCGAGGCCTCCCATCACACCGACAAGCAGGGCGATCGTCCCCAGCGCTACGGCCGAAAGCCGTCGCATCGAACGTTCGGTCGGTGACAGCTTGTCCGCGCTCATGAGCCCGTGTCCTCGCCGGCGAGTTTCAGCCTGATCGCGCCTTGCTTGATCGGCGGTCTCACGGGGGCTCCTATAATCGTGTCTTTTGGCCCGAAGGCCTGCAACCGGCCCTCGACGATGACCATCAGTGTGTCGGCCGCTGCCAAAGCGCTCGGCCGATGGGCGATGACGACGGCGATCCCGCCCCGCGCGCGCACGTTCAGCAGCGCCTGGGTCAGGGCCGCATCACCCTCGCTATCAAGGTTGGAATTGGGCTCATCGAGCACCACCAGAAAGGGCTCGCCATAGAGCGCGCGGGCCAGTGCGATACGCTGCCGCTGTCCCGCCGAAAGCCGAGAGCCACCCTCCCCGATCATGGTGTCGAAGCCCTGCGGGAGCTTTACGATCATGTCGTAGACACCCGCCGCCTTCGCAGCGCCGACGACCAATTTCGATGAGGGCTCCTTTTCGAAACGGGCGATGTTGTCGGCAATAGAACCGTCAAACAGGCTGACGTCCTGCGGGAGATAGCCGAGATTGCGCCCGAGCTTCGCCGGATCCCATTGCGAGAGCGCGGCATGGTCGAGGCGGATGGAGCCGATCGCGCTGGGCCAAATGCCGGTGATCGCGCGAGCAAGCGACGACTTTCCCGAGGCGCTGGGTCCAATAACGCCGAGAACGGTCCCGGCCGAGACCTCGAACGAGAAGTTGCGGAGGATGAGCTCACGGCTGCCCGGAGGCGCGACGCTCAGATTCTCCACCGTCAATTTCGACCGCGGCGCTGGCAAGCTCACGCTTCGGCTCTCTTCGGGAAGAACCTCCAGCAACCTGACAAGCCGCAACCAGCTTTGCCGGGCAGCGACGAACCCCTTCCATTGGCCGATTGCAAGTTCGACGGGCGCGAGCGCGCGACTGACAAGGATCGAGCTTGCAATCATGATCCCACCGGTCGCCTCCTGTCGGATAACCAGAATTGCGCCGACCGCCAGCACGGCGGATTGCAGCATCAGACGCAGGATGCGGGATGTGGTCGTCAGTGTGCCGATCACATTGCCGGCTGCAAGCTGGTTTGCCATGTAGGCGCCATTGATATCGGCCCATCGATCTGTCATGCGGCCGACGAAACCCATGGCGACCACCGCTTCCCAGTTCCTTCGCACGCCCTCGGCGAAGGCAAGGCGTGTGGCTGAATGCCTGGCAGCGTCGGCGGCCGGTCGTTGTGACAGGATTTCGGCCAGAACCGCCAGGCCCACGAGAACGATGGCGCCACAGGTCGCGGTAAACCCGATCCAGAAGTGAAACAGGAAACACAATCCGAGGTAAAGCGGTATCCAGGGCAGATCGAACAATGCGATTGGACCGGCGCTGGCAAGAAAGGAACGGACCTTGTCAAGATCGCGAACCGACTGCATCCCATCACCGGGCACCGATGCCACCCGCTGCTGAAGCATCAGCGAACCGAAGATCCTGCTGTTCATCCGCTCATCAAGCGACACGCCGACGCGTGCCAGCAACATCGAACGCAACAGCTCCAGAATACCCTGAAAGACGAAGAGGATCGCGGCGATGATTGCTATGCCGACCAGTGTCGAGACGCTACGACCGGGGATGACCCGGTCGTAGACCTGCAGCATGAAGAAAGAGCCCGTCAGCGCCAGTACGCTGGTCACCGCGCTGGCAAGCGCGATGCTGAAAAATACCCTTCGCAACGACGCAAGCATCGCCAGCAGAAATGTCCGAGGCAGTTCTTTCGATGGCTCGACCACGCAGCTGCACTCCTTCATTCATCGCCGCCGCTAGGCGGACATATTCGCGATGGAGGTCGTCGACGGCCGGATGGAAAGTGATCAAACTGCCGTCCCTAGAATGACAAGTGGCTCAGGCATCATTAAAGAGACCAAAGCCACTGCAAGAGCTAGAACTGCAACAACAGCACTTGTCTGCTGTTGGCCAAGACGATGACAGCCGGTACCACCCTTGTCAACCGGACTGCATGGGTGCCTGCCCCGTCTTGTCGCATCCACCACGACACGGCGGCTGTCGGCTGATGTTGGTTCATTGAGGCTGTAGGTACCCCGACCATACAAGGTGCGTCACGACCAGCATATTGACAAGCTTTCGCCGATTGGAGGCGGACCCCTATCCCAGCCAAACACACTTCGATCGCCAAGCTTGTTCGCCTGCGTTAGAACTGTGCCGGCTCTCGGAAATCAACAGCCGAAGCAGAGGCCTGCGCCCAATACGACTTTTGAGACCTCACGTATTATTCGTCGAAACGCCATCGCCACTCGTCTGCCTCTCCTTGTGCAAAATTGTTCTGGCGCGGACATAAAAGCGAAGTCGTCTGGCGCGACTGTTTGACCTGACGGCACGCCAGGGGAAGTTTTGGTTGGCCTGCTCGAAAAACCGCAGAACTCGCCTAGAATAATTGCCTTTCGCGACTGGCCCGGTCCACGAGCGTCATGCAAGAGATTTCGCCGCAAACGCTGCATGTGTGGAGATTGAGACTTGATACCGGCGTACCCCAGCGGTACCGCGTTGAGACACAATATTATCCAGGATTCCATTATGCTTGTCAGCGAATATACGATCCCCGGCGTCCATGTCCGTGACCACCTTGTCGATGTGCCGCTCGATTGGAAGAAGCCGGATGGCGCGACGATCAAGGTGTTCGCACGCGAAGTCTGCGATCCCTCGCGCAAGAAGGAAACGCTGCCTGTGCTGCTGTTTCTGCAGGGCGGCCCGGGCGGCAAGTCGCCGCGCCCGGTGGGCGGCGGTCCATCGTGGCTCGGCGAAGCGCTCAAGAATTACCGTGTCGTGCTGCTGGACCAGCGCGGCACCGGCAGAAGCACCCGTATCGAGAGTGCCACAATGGCGGCGTTTGCCGATGGAAATGCTGGAGCTCTTTATCTCAGCCACTTCCGCGCCGACAGCATCGTTGCCGATTGCGAGCATCTCAGGAAGACCATGTTTGGTGGCGCGCGTTGGGAGACGCTCGGCCAGAGCTATGGCGGCTTCCTGACCCTGACCTATCTGTCGCGGGCACCCGAGGGGCTGGCGGCCTGCTATGTCACCGGCGGCCTTGCGGGACTTTCAGCGACCGCGGACGACGTTTACAGACGCACCTATCCGCGTGTGGCTGCCAAGAACCGCGAGTACTACACGCGATACCCTGGCGATCGCGACCGCATCGGTCGGATCGCAGACAAGATTGCCGCGGAGGATATCCGTCTTCCGGATGGCGACCGGCTGACGGTCCGCCGATTGCAGACTGTCGGCATCGACTTCGGCATGGCGCCGGGATATGAGAATATCCACTGGCTGATCGATGAGGCCTTCTCCGACCACGAGGAAACGCGCTTCTCTGACGCTTTCCTGGCGTCCGTCATGTCGCTCACTTCGTATGACGGCAACCCGATGTTCGCCGCTCTGCAGGAGAGCATCTACGGCCAGGGCTCGGGTGCAACCGGTTGGGCTGCCGAACGGGTAAGGCCCGAGTTCTCAGAGTTTGGCGAAGGAAGCCGGCCGCTGCTCCTGACCGGCGAAATGATGTATCCGTGGATGTTCGAGGAAATCCGCTCGCTGCGGCCGTTCCATGACTCGGTCGAGGCACTTGCGCGCTACGACGAGTTCGAGCCGCTTTACGATCCTTCTCGATTGGCATCGAGCGAGATCCCCGTGGCCGCAGCCGTCTACTTCGACGACATGTATGTCGATGCCGAACTGTCGCTGCAAACTGCGAGAGATGTCAGCAATGTCCAGGTCTGGGTGACCAACGAGTTCGAGCATGACGGCGTCCGCCAGTCCTCGGCCGTCTTCTCGCGCCTCCGCCAGATGGTGCGCGAGCGGGGAGGCCCACTGGGCTAAAACCAAGAATGACCTGTTCTGGTCGGCAACTATGCCGGCCAGAACGCTTCCAGCTGTTCATCCGTGACGCCATCAGGACGAAAGCGAACGGCCTCCAGCTGGGTCGAAAAGGTGCATGCGGTTCATGTTGAAGGAAAGCGGCATGCGCGAACCCGGACGCGGCTCGCTTTCCGGATCGACATTGGCGCAAAGGCTGACCGACCCGATATTGAAATAGATCATCGTTTCCGGACCCAGCGGCTCAACGAGATCGATACTCGCCTCGACCGTTTCAAAACCGGCTTTTGGCGTCAGGCTTGATATCGATTCGGGCCGGATACCGAAGACAACAGGCTTGCCTGCATGCGGCCTGTATTCGGCGGTCCGGGACGCGGGAACGGCAAGCCGGCTGCCATCGTCGAGAACGACAATCAATCCGTCGCCAGCGCTCTCAAGCTTCGCGTTCAGGAAATTCATCGACGGCGAGCCGATGAAGCCCGCTACGAACTGACTGACCGGACGATGGTACAGTTCCTGCGGCGGCCCCGCCTGCTCGATGATGCCGCCGTTCATGACGACAACACGATCGGCCATCGTCATCGCCTCGACCTGGTCATGGGTGACATAGACGGTCGTCGTCGGAAGCAATTGATGCAGGCGCTTGATCTCGGTGCGCATCTGAACGCGTAGCTTGGCGTCGAGATTGGAGAGTGGCTCGTCGAACAGAAAGACTTTCGGGTTGCGTACGATGGCGCGTCCCATGGCCACACGTTGACGCTGCCCGCCAGAAAGCTGACCGGGGCGCCGCGACAGGAGTTCGGTGATATGCAGCGTCTCGGCGGCGCGGGTGATCCGCTCGTCGATCTGCGCCTTCGGCAGCTTCTGCTGCTCCAGGCAGAAGGAGATGTTCTCCCTGACGCTCATGTGCGGATAGAGCGCATAGTTCTGGAAGACCATGGCAATATCGCGCTTACCGGGCCCCAGCCGATTGACGACCTGATCGCCGATGACGATGTCGCCACCGGTGATATGTTCCAGACCGGCGATCATGCGCAGCGTCGTCGACTTGCCGCAGCCGGACGGACCGACGAAGACGACAAACTCGTTATCCTCGATCGTAAGGTTGATGCCGCGCACGGCTTCGTAGATGCCGTAAGATTTGACCACGTTGCGAAGTTCAAGGCGAGCCATCGTATACCCCTACTTCTCGTGCAGCCAGACGGCCATCGCGCCCGGCTCTCGGTTTGCCCAGAGGTGGTACGGGATCGCCTTGAAGCGCGTCGGCTTCAACGCCGGCGGCTGTGTGCGGTAAAGGGTTTCCTGCCAATCGGAGGCATCTGCCTCCAGTGCATCACCTTCAAGGACGGTGGCGCCGCCAAGAAGGGTCTGATCGAAGCTTACGGCGATCTCGCCCTGCGCCGGCAGTCTCAGCCGTTGTGGTTCGGTGCCAAGATCGGCTTCTTCGACGCAGAAGATCACCGGGCCGCGCCGAAGAGCAAAGCGGCCATTGTCTTCTGTCGCCGCGGGATGGGCATAGAGGCGGTCGACCGGCATGTCGAAGGCCAGCCTGACCGTATCGCCGTCCTTCCACTCCCGTTCGACCGCGGCGTAGCCCTTGGTGACATCGAGCTTGACGGCCTCACCGTTGACGAGGATACGCGCGTCGCGGCACCAGCCGGGAATACGAAGCCGCAAGGTGAAGCGCTTCGCCTGATCGAGGCCAAGCGAGATGGCGACGTCGCCGTTCCACGGATATTGGCTCGTCTGCCGCAGGCGCAGGAAGGCATTGCCCAAGGAAAGCTCGGCTGTGTTCTCACCGTAGAGATGGACAGCCACCTCATCGGCCTTCGTCGAATAGAAATACTGGCCGAGCGACGTGATGAAACGGGCGATGTTGGTTGGGCAGCACGGGCAATAGTGCCACTTCCAGCGCCGGTTCTGCCCGTGGCTCTCCAGCACGTTCTCGTAGAAGTAATGCTCGCCATCGCGCGAGATGCCGGAAAGGGCGCCATTGTAGAGCACCGTCTCGAGCTTGTCGGTGAATTTGCTGTCGAGCTCGATCTGGGCCATGCGGTGGCTGAAGAAGCCGAGCGCAACCGCCGCACAGGTCTCGGCATAAGCGGTTTCGTTCGGCAGATCGTATTCGCGCGTGAAGCCTTCGTTGGAAGCCGATGGGCCGAGACCGCCAGTGACATAGAGCTGACGCCCGACCAGATTGTCGAACAGCCGGTCGCAGGCGCTCTTCAGGCTTTCATCGTCGTTCTCAAAGGCGAGATCCGCCATGGCGGAGAACAGGTACATTGCACGCACCGCATGACCGACCACCTGGGTCTGTTCCCGCACCGGCATGTGGGCCTGGCTGTAGGCGTAGGTCTGGAAAACGTAGGTCGCTGGATCCTCGCCGCGCTTGCGCGCTTCCTCATCATAATAGGAAGGCATCTGGCCGCGCTCGTCGACAAAGTAGGTCGCCAGCTTCAGGTGGCGCGGATCCTTGGTCACGCGGTAGAGCTTGACGAGCGCCAGCTCGATCTCCTCGTGCGCGTCGTAGCCGCGAAGCTTGCCCGGCTCGCGGCCGAAGGTATCGATGATATGATCGACGGCACGGATCATCACGTCGAGGAAGCGGCGCTTTCCTGTCGCTTCGAAATAGGCGACGGCTCCTTCGAGGAGATGACCCATCGAATACATCTCGTGAAGATCACGCAGGTTGGTCCAACGGTTCTCCGGCTCGCGACGGATGAACCAGCTGTTCAAATAGCCATCCGCCATCTGGCCGTGCTCGAGCTTCTCGACGATCACATCGATCTTCGCCTCGACATCAGGATTGGGATTGTTCTTCAGCGTATAGCTCGCTGCCTCGATCCACTTACCGAAATCGGAATCGAAGAAGTGTTGCATCGACAGGCCGCTCGGCTGGATCGGGCGAGCAAGAGGACCGGCAGGCTTGTCGAAGTCTAGAACTTCCAGGAAGCCTTCCTCGTCCAGCCGCATGTGCTGGGTCGGAATGGTGACGTCACGGACGGTTTCCGTCCAGCTCTTCCAGAAACCGCCGTCGAAGGTGACGCTGGCGTGGTCGGCCGGAAGGTAGCGGTCGATCGGCAACCGCGGCTGTGCTTTCTGGGCATTAGACATGAAGGCTCCTTGAGCGGACGGACCGCTTCTCATTTCACGGCGCCGGCCGTCAGGCCGCGCACATAGTAGCGTTGCAGAAGAAGGAAGAGGATGATGCAGGGGATCATCGTGACGGCGATGCCGGCCTGCAGTGCGCCCCAATCGATGATGCCATAGAGGCCCGACGACACGTTCACCAGCATGATCGGCAGGGTGAACTTGTTCTGGTCCGACAGAAAGATGAGTGCGGCCAGGAACTCGTTCCACGAATTCAGGAAGGCGAACATCGCCACCGTCGCTACACCAGGCAAGGCGATCGGCAACATGATCCGCCGCAGGATTGTCGCCTGCGAAGCGCCGTCGATGCGCGCCGCCTCGATCAGCGCCTTGGGCACGGCATCAAAGGCATTGCGCATCATGAAGACGGAAAACGGTAGCTGGAACGTGACGTAGATCAGGACGAGGCCGAACAGGCTGTTCTGCAGGCTGAGCATCTTCAGGATCAGGAACAGCGGCGTCAGGATCGACTGAAACGGGATCATCATCGTCGCCATGATCAAGACGAACAGCATCGACTGGCCGGGGAACTTGAACTTGGAGAAACCATAGCCGGCGGGCACTGAGACGATGACGGTCAACAGCACCGTGCCCACCGCGATCAGCACGGAGTTACCGGCATAGACGTACCATCCGGCACCGACATTCTCGAGGCGGCGATAGTTTTCCACCGAGAACGTCTTCGAGAACAGCGCCGCCGGATTGGCGAGCGCTTCGGCGGCTGGCTTGAACGAATTCGCCAGCGACCAGACGAGCGGCATGATGAAGAAGATAGCAAACAGGATCGAAGCGAGCAGAAAGAGCAGATAGCCGGCCTGGCCGCCGCGCGGGTTGCTGCTCGGATTGGATTGTGTGGAGGTCATCAGCCTTCCTCCGCGCGTTCGCGCAACAGCACGAATTGAATGGCACTGATGGCAACGAGAACGATCAGCAGCGCAAAGGAAAGCGCAGAGCCGTAACCGAGCCGATAGGACGAGAAGGACGCGAGGTAGATCGAGAAAACCGCTGATATCGTGCTGTTTTCCGGGCCGCCTTGCGTGATGATAAAGAACTGGTCAAATGCAAGCATCGACGAGGTGACGTTGAGGACCAGGGCCAGCACAAGGGAATTGCGCATCAGTGGCAGCGTAATCCTGCGAAAGCGACTGAAAACGCTGGCGCCGTCGATCTTGGCAGCCTCGATCACGTCGTTAGAAATACCCTGCAGACCTGTTAGCAGAATGACCATAGTGAAGCCGGCGGTCTTCCAGACAACCATCAGGATGATCACGGCGAGCGCCGGCCAGAAGCTTTCAAGCGGCCGGGGTGCGGCACTGATAAGGCCGATACCGCGCAGGACCTGGGCAAACACACCGCTATCGGGGTTGAGCAGCCACATCCAAAGCGTCGATGCCGCTCCGAAGCCAATGACAACAGGCATGAAGAAGATCGTACGGAAGACACCGGCCGATCGAAGCGGGCGATCGACAAGCAGCGCCAAGGGAAAGGCCACAGCAAAGATCGCGGCCGTTACCAGCACCGTGTAGAGCATGGTGAAGCCCAGCGAGTGCCAGAGCTGCATATCGCCAAGGAGTTCACCGTAGTTGGCAAAACCGATGAACTTCTTCCGGCCGAGCAGCGGCCAGTTGTAGAAGCTCATCCATATCGTCATGGCGAGCGGAACAAGAAACAGAACCAGGATGAACAGGAAGCCGGGCAGGATGAACGCCAGTCCGAGCCAGCCCTGTGGCTCCGGTTCCCCGGAGATCGGCTGTTTCATATCCTTTGTCGGGGTATCGACCACTATCATTCCTCGAAGAACTCGAAAATGCGCATCAGCGATTGGGTAGGTGCGGGGCGGAGGACCGCCCCGCACGGAGCCGTTACGGATTGGTACGGTCGAGAATCTTGGTGAAGTCGTCCTGCGCCTTCTTGATCGATCCATCGACGTCATCGCCGAAGATCGTGCCCTGGATCAGGTTGAGGAACGGGCCCGTGCGGCTGACGAACAATTCATCAGACGAGAACGTGTAAGGCGTGCGGGCCTTTGCCAGGATGTCATAGGCAATGAGGTTGCGCTGATCGAATTTCGCGTAGGCTTCCTTGGCGAGGTCCGTGCGCGACGGCATGCCGGATTCCTGCGTGATGTAGACCTGCTGCTCGGGCTCCATGTAGAATTTAACGAAGTCGAGGGCGACCTTCTTCTTTTCCTCGCTGAGGCCCTTGATGAGCGCCAGCGTATCGCCGCCGGCAAAGCTCGACGCGCCGCCCTTCGGGCCGGGGATCGGAGCAACCGCGAACTTCACATCCGGATACTTGCTGGTGAGCAAGTTGACGATATAGGAGCCGGTCATGAGGATGCCGACCTTGCCCGATGCGAAGGCCTCGACGGCGTTGTTGCCGTTGCCCGAGCGCGAGGTCGGGTGAATGGCGCCGTCCTTCCACATATCGCGATAAGCGGCGACCGTATCACGCAACGCCGGCGTATCGACGGTCGCGGTGCGGCCGTCATCGCTCAGCACGTCGGCGCTAGCAGCCCAGAGATGCGGCAGGAAGTCGTAGATCAGCCAACTGCCGGAATTGGCGACGAAATAGAAGCCATAGGTTTCCTTGTCGAGCGCATGGATCTTCTTGGCGTCGGCGGCGATCTCCTCGAGGGAAGCCGGTGCCTTGTCCGGGTCGAGGCCCGCCTTCTTGAAGAGGTCCGTGTTGTAGGCAATGATCGAGGCATCAGGCAAAGCGGGCACGCCGTAAACCTTGCCGTCATATGTGGCCAGACGAATATGCGAGGGGCTGAGGGCCGCGGCGTATGGAAGGCCCTTTACGAAATCGCTGATGTCTTCGAGGCTGTCGTTCGCGGCAAAGGTCGGGAGATAGATGAGGTCGAGGACCGCGCCGTCTGGCGCTGCGCCACCGGCAATCGCGGCACCGAGCTTCGGCACCATCTGTTCAGCGGTGATCTGGGTTACGTTGACCTTGTCGGAATGGGCGGCGTTGTATTTTTCAGCAAGCCCCTGGAGCACTGCCCCCGATGACGTACGCACCCATAGCGTGATTTCTTCAGCGCTGGCGAGAGAAGTGCTCGCCAACAGTGCAACAGCTGCAATCGTAGTTTTTAGACGGTACATGCGGTTCCCCTTCTCTTATGCGAGGCTCCAGGACCTCGAGACAAGGGCAACGTTAGATGAGAAAATACTTTATGTCGACAGCGTGACGGGTCGCGAAGCGTTGTTTTTGATAAAACCTTTTATCTCCTATATTTTTTCTGTTAAAAGGTTTTATCAACTAGACTAGGAGTACCGAACTTTGACCAGTCCGGACGACAAACGGCGAACAATCCGCGATGTGGCTAAAGCGGCAGGCGTCAGCATTTCAACTGCGTCAAACGCGCTGAACGGTATCGGCCGGACGAACGCTGAAACGCGCGAAAAGGTCAAGCGCGTCGCCGACGAGCTTGGTTTTCGACCGAATGCACTCGCGCGAGGGTTGCTGACAAAGCGCAGTCATGCCATCGGAATGCTGACGAACGATACCTATGGTCGACTAACGCTTCCTATGGCCGCCGGGGTCTCGGAAATCCTCGTGGATCACGGCGTCTCGCTGTTCCTCTGCGCCACCAACAACGATCCGCGGCTCGCCAAGCTCCATCTCGATGCATTGCTGGACCGCCAGGTCGATGGGATCATCTTCACCGCCACGCGGATCGACCTTGAGCCGCCGCCTGAGCTCCTGAAACTTGGGATTCCTGTCATCTACGCATTCGCGCAGGGGCCGGCCGATAGCGTTAGCTTCCATCCCGATGATGCCCAAGGGGCACGCATCGCCGTGCAACACCTCCAGACCTTAGGCAGGTCGCGCATTCTACATGTCACCGGCGAGCAGAATTACTTGGCCGCGCGCATCCGTGCGGACGCCTACAGGGAACTTGCGGGGCCCTCCGGCCAAGTGATGTTCGGTGAGTGGTCTGAAGAGTGGGGGCACTCCGCAATCGATACGGTCTATTCGCAATCGGGCCCAAAACCCGATGCAATCTTCTGTGGCAGCGACGAAATCGCCCGCGGCGTCATCGATGCGCTTCGCGATCGAGGGGTCTCGATCCCCGACGACGTCGCGGTCGTTGGCTTCGATAACTGGGAAGTCGTCTCGAAGCAGACGCGACCGCCGCTGACGACGATCGACATGGAGCTCAAAGAGCTCGGGCACCGAGCGGGCCTAGCTATTCTTGGGCTTTCCCGCCGCGAGAAGCTTGCGCCGGGCATCGTGCGGCTGCCTTGCAGCCTTGTTGCGCGGGCGTCGGCTTGACGCACGCGAAGGCTTTTGGCCTCGCCAGATATATTTAGTGCCCCAACGCATCCAAGTCTCTAAGTCGCGCAATTGCGTCGGCGATGGCTGCTCGAGATCATCGATTTGCGTGGCATTGACCGTTTTGCCGCGCCTTCGCATTCCTTCGGCATTTTTCAGTCTGGATCAACGCCCTCCATATCGAGAGCTTGCTCTTCGATGACCCCAATAACCACCCGATCACTCCAATAGGCTCAATGATTATTACGCCCAGCGGAATGATGAACTGCCAAATTCAGCCGTTCAAACCGCTCTATAACTAAAGCACCTTGCACATGCGGATCGGGAATGGACCCGACCGGCACTCGCAGGGAGCACACCATGAAGCTTTATCACCATCCGCTGTCGGGCCACGCGCATCGGGCGCGGCTTTTCCTTTCCTTGCTCGGCGTAGAGCACGATCTGGTCGAAATTGACCTCGCTTCCGGTGCGCACAAGGCGCCGGAATTCCTTGCCATGAACCCGTTCGGTCAGGTGCCGGTGCTTGAGGACGAAGGCATCTTCGTTTCGGATTCCAACGCGATCCTGATCTACGCGGCAAAGAAGGCCGGGCGGACGGATTGGCTGCCGGAAGATCCAGCGGGTGCCGCTGCCGTTCAGCGCTGGCTCTCGGTTGCGGCGGGTGAACTCGCTTACGGCCCAGCCGCGGCGCGGCTGATTACCGTGTTCGGCGCCAAGTTTAATCCTGAAGAGGTCATCGGTCGCGCCCATACGTTGCTTGGCAGGATCGAAAGCCAGCTTGCCGGTCGTGACTGGCTTGTCGCCGACCATCCGACGATCGCGGATGTCGCCATCTACAGCTATGTGGCGCGTGCGCCCGAAGGGAACGTCGACCTGTCGGGCTATCCTGCTGTGAACGCCCTTCTGCGTCGCGTGGAAGCCCTGCCGGGCTTTGTCGATTTCGTTCAAACGCCGGTTGGCCTCGCGGCGGCCTGACCTCCGCTCCGGCGCCTTTGCACCCACGCTTGCTGCAATTGAAGGAGATGGAAATGGGCGAAGACCTGAAAAAACTGCCGGTATGGCACGAGGGCGAAACCTTCTTGCAGGAAAAGCTGGGCGTTGCCGAGCGCATGGCCGTTGTCGGCCAGCGCGTGATCCGCGACTTCATGCCCGACCAGCACCGGGATTTCTTCGCCCAGCTTCCTTTCATCGTCCTCGGCAGCGTCGATTCGCGGAACGACGCCTGGGCAACCTTCGTCGAGGGGCATCCGGGGTTCATGACCTCGCCCTCGCCGACGGTGCTGGACATTGCTGCGCGCACAGATCCAAGCGACCCTGCCAGCGAAGGTATGACGGACGGCAGGCCGGTCGGTCTGCTCGGTATCGAGATGCACACACGCCGCCGCAACCGGATGAATGGCGTCGCATTCACTGACGCTCGCGGCATCCGCGTCGATGTCGACCAGAGCTTTGGGAATTGCCCGCGTTACATCCAGTTGCGGGATTTCGAGTTTGCGCGCGAACCTGGGCAGGCGTTCCCGGGCGTCATCGAAGAGCTTCCCGTCCTCGACGCTCGCGCGCGGTCCATGATCGAGGGTAGCGACGCTTTTTTCGTCGCGTCCTACGCCGATCGCGAAGACAGGCGGCAGGTCGATGTTTCGCATCGCGGCGGCAATGCAGGTTTCGTCCGTGTGAGCGAAGATGGCACGCTGACGATCCCGGATTTCGACGGCAACCTGTTCTTCTCCACGCTCGGGAATATCCTGCTGAATGGCAAGGCCGGTCTTCTCTTTGTTGATTTCACGAACGGCGACGTGCTGCAGATGACAGGCAACGCCGAAGTCGTTCTCGACTCGCCTGAAATTGCAGCCTTTCAAGGGGCCGAACGTCTCTGGACATTCAGGCCTCGCCGTATCGTACTTCGGTCCGAAGCGCTGGCGCTCCGCTGGAAGTTCCAGACGGACGGCTGGTCGCCAAACTCGCTGATGACGGGCAACTGGACACAGACCGCGGAGCGGATGCGCGCGGCAGAACTCGCCACGACATGGCGCCCCCTGACGGTCACGAAGATCGTCGACGAGAGCGAAACGATCCGATCGTTTCACCTGCAGCCGCGCGATGGGGCGGGATTGCTGCCGCATGTCGCCGGCCAGCACCTGCCGATCCGGGTCATACTTCCGGGGAGCGACAGGCCGCTCATCCGCACATACACCCTATCAGTCGCTCCCTCAGATGGCCTCTATCGCATCAGTGTGAGACGGGATGGGCTGGTATCGCAGTTCCTGCACGACAACATCATGGTCGGCGACGTCATCGAGGCTCGGGCGCCGGCCGGCGACTTCACCCTGGATGCCCGCTCCACGCGTCCTGCCGTACTGCTTGCGGGCGGCGTCGGGATTACCCCGCTGCTCGCGATGCTGCGCCATGCGGTCTATGAAGGACTTCGAAAGCAGCGGCTTCGTCCGGTCACCCTCGTCCACGCTGTCCGATCGAAAGCCGACCGCCCGTTCGAGGCCGAGATCACCGAGCTCGTGAGCACTGCCAAGGGAGCAGTCAAATTCGTCCGCGTGCTGAGCGACACGGATGGGGCAGTAGAGGGAACCGACTACGACGCAGCCGGTCGGATCGACATGGCGCTGCTGACGCGACTTCTGCCGTTCAACGACTACGATTTCTACCTCTGCGGCCCGCCGCAGTTTACCCAGGCGCTCTACGACGGGCTGCGCGGCTATAATGTTGCCGATGATCGTATCCACGCAGAAGCTTTTGGCCCTTCATCCCTGAAGAGAACAGAGAGCACTCTGGTGGCGTCCGTGCGGCCGCAACGGATGCCGCCTTCCACCAAGGCCGTGCCTGTCGTGTTCACGAACTCGCTGAAAGAAGCGCGCTGGACGCCCGACGCCGGCACTCTGCTGGAGCTTGCGGAAGCGCGCGGGCTGCAACCCGACTTCAGTTGTCGCGAGGGCACTTGCGGAACCTGCAGCACGAAACTCATCAAGGGTGAAGTGACCTATATCAAGGAACCGACCGCGAAGGTCGGCGACGGCGAGGTCCTTCTATGCTGCTCAGTTCCCGCTAACCAGGACGGCGAAGGTATCCAGCTTGCGGTCTGAAGAACTCACAGAGAGTCCTTCAGCTTTTGCCATCAACCCTTTCACAAGCAATCAAGGAGTTCCCAAATGTCACGCCCACCGCTTCCCCCTTTCGCCGAACAGACCGCCATCGAAAAAGTTCGCCTTGCGGAAGATGGCTGGAACAGTCGCGATCCTGCCAAGGTAGCGCTCGCCTATACGCCCGACACGCGGTGGCGCAACCGTGCGGAGTTCGTCACGAACCGTGCTGAGGCCGAGGCGTTTCTGACCCGGAAGTGGAACAAGGAACTGGACTATCGCCTGATCAAGGAACTCTGGGCGTTTCGGGACAATCGTATCGCCGTTCGCTACGCCTACGAATATCATGACGATAGTGGCCAATGGTTTCGCGCCTATGGCAACGAGAACTGGGAATTTGCCGAGGATGGCCTGATGCGCGTGCGTCATGCCAGCATCAACGAACATCCGATTGCCGAAGCCGACCGCAAGTTCAGGTGGCCTCTCGGCCGCCGCCCGGATGATCATCCTGGCCTGAGCGACTTCGGTTTCTAGGCGGAGGAGTTGAAGGCATGCCAAAGACGGTGGGGCCCAGGCTCGATGCGCGGCTGCTGCTTTCGATCGAACTCGCTCTTTCTGCGTCATGCGCCGATCTGCAGCTGTCACGAAGGCAGGACAAGGACGCGCATGCCATCGGCATGACAGGCGCCGAGATCGATATGGCGCGGCGCGGGTCGAGTTTCGATGTCAAGATATCGGCGGCCGTCGCATTGGCGCTGGCGCCTTCCGAGGAACGGCGGCGGTGTGCACGGCGAACCGGACTTTGCGAGCGCAGTTGCATGGAAATAGAAAAGCTCGCCGCCCGCATCCAGCGATCCTTGCAATGACATTTGGTGTGTCGGTCATTGAGCCCCTTGCCGCTCCTGGGTGCCGGCCTCTACTATGGCGACATCCAGATAACTGACGGGGAAAAGCATGGATCGTTGGCAGGCGATGCGGATATTCGTGAAGGTTGCCGAGACCGAGAGTTTCGCAGACACAGCCCGTCAGATGCACATGAGCCCCCCGGCAGTGACACGCGCCGTCGCGGCGCTCGAGGACGTAATCGGAGCCAGGCTTTTCGTGCGCACGACCCGCTCGGTCAAGATGACGGAAGCCGGCCTAAGATACCTTGAGGATTGTCGCCGCATCCTCGCCGATATTGCCGAGTCGGAGGCTGCGGCGGGTGGCTGCTACGCAGTACCGACGGGCATGCTGTCCGTGACCGCCTCGGTCATGTTCGGCCAGATGTATGTGCTTCCCGTCGTGACGGAATATCTTGATACCTATCAAGCCATGCGAGCGCGAACGCTGTTCATCGACAGGCCGGTCAACATCGTCGACGAAGGCATCGATGTCGCCATCCGCATCGGCCACCTTGCCGACTCCACGCTTGCGGCCATCAAGGTCGGGACAGTGCGCCGCGTCGTCTGCGGATCGCCGGCCTACTTCGAGCGCCATGGTGTTCCTAACGTTCCAGCCGATCTCAAGGCGCATCGCATGGCACTGCCAACGAGCGCGTGGGCGTCGCCGGAATGGCGGTTCGCCGGCGAGCATCGCGTCACGATCGACGCCGTCCTCCAATGCAATACGAACGAGGCAGCCATCACAGCCGCGAGAGAGGGTTGGGGACTGACGAGAGTGCTGAACTACCAGATCGGTCCCGCACTGATCGCAGGAGACCTCCAGATCGTGCTCGGTGAATACGAAGACGATGCCCTGCCTATCCATGTGCTTCACCCCGAGGGGCGGCACGCTCCGGCCAAGGTGCGAGCATTCGTCGATATGGTGGTATCCCGCCTGCGGGCGAACCGCCTTCTCAATTGACCTTGAAGCTAGATTGGACGCGGCTCGATCAACAATATGTTGAGGGGGCGCCGGTATCGCATGCCGACGGCCGCAAATGGCACCCGACACCGGCGGCTACGCCACCGCCTGCTCCAGTGATTTCCACCAGTGAGCCACATACGAACGGCGCCTCCTCAGAAGCAAAGAATGCCACGAGTGCGGCGACTTCCCCGGGATAGCGAGAACAGGTTTCCGCGACGGTTGATGCCGGCGTCGACCAGAGCGAAGCATGAATCTTTCCGTGAAATATCCGATCATGGATCGAGATCGTCGCGCGTGGCCAAGCAATCGCTTTGGCCACGGCGCGCAAGATAGTGATGCCTGCTCGTCACACTATACTCATCAGCGGGCACCTCGAACGAAGCTTTCGCCCAAGGCCTGCGGCAGACTTGCCTTGCGGCCCGCGACGAGCAGCACAAGCATCACCATCGCAAAAGGCAGCATCTCGATGATATCTGTCGGGACGTTAACACCAGCGACCTGCAACGCAGTGGCAAGCGAAAGGCTAGCGCCGAAGAGCAGCGCTCCTCCTAGTACCCACAGCGGCCGTCCCCGAGCCAACATCGCGAGAACGATGGCGATGAAGCCGTTTCCGTGGCTCATGAACGGAATGAAGACGCCTGCGACGGCAACAGACATGAAAGCCCCGCCGAGGCCGGCCAGAACGCCCGTCATCAGGACCGCAATGCTGCGGGTCCGGATGACATCCACACCCATGGCATCGAGCGCCGCCGGCTTGTCGCCGGCCGCCTGCAGGACCGAACCGAAATGGGTCATGCGATAGAGCCAGGCGAACACCGCGACAAGAATGGCCGCGAGATAGACAACCGGATTGTGGTTGAAGAAAATTGACCCGACGATCGGGATTTCGGACAGCGGCCAGATTGGCCATTTCGAAATCCCGTCAAGGCGGGGATAGCTGCTGGAAAACTGTACAAAATGGAAAAGGGCGGTCAGCCCCTGCACTGCAAGGGTTAGCGCAATGCCGATAACGATCTGATTGAGACCCAGGCGCACGCAAAACAGCACCATGAACACCGCGACGAAGGCACCCGCCGCGGCGCCCCCGACAAAACCAAGGGCCATGCTGCCGCTCGACCAAGCGGCAAGAAAGCCGGCATAGGCGCCTGCGAGCAGCATGCCCTCAAGGCCGATATTAAGCACCCCGGCCTTTTCGGAGAGCTGCTCCCCAAGACCGGCAAGGAGGAGAGGCGTTCCGGCCGAGATTGCTCCGAGGAACAGGGTAATGATGAAACTTTCTGTGAAAAGCGACACGGTTCTATCCTTCTTTTCAGAGCTTGGTCCGGTATTGCCGGCGCTTGTCCAGATATTCGGCGAGGGCGAGCGTGATCAGCAGCAAAGCCACGATGACCAGTGAAAAGAAGCTCGGCACCCCGAGCCGGCGCGCCGCGCTCTCGCTGCCGATGGTAAGCGCGGAAAAGAGGAACACGTAGGCAATCGCGCCAAAGCCGTTGAGGCGCGCAAGGAAGACCAGTGGAACGACGGTGAGGCTATAGGCAGGATTCCAGTCGGCGCGTACGTTACCCTGGGTGCCCAGAATATCCACGGCTCCCGACAACCCCGCCAGACCGGCAGAGATCGCGAACACCGCGATCGTCAACCTGGGCACCGAAAGCCCGGCATGGATGGCCGCACGCGGGTTTGCGCCGACGAGCCGCAGTTTCATGCCAAACGAGGTGCGGGTCATCATCAGATGCACGGCAACGATCACCACCAGTCCGACGATCAAACCCGAGGAAATCGTCGTGTCGAACAGCTTCGGCAGACGTGCATCCACCGGGAGGGTGCGCGTCTGCGGCGTTGTCGTCGCCGGATCGAGAAACGCGAGCTTGACCAGAACATTGGCAAGCGACACGCCAAGAAAGCTCATCATCAGCGTCGTGATGATTTCGTTGATACCATGCCAGGCTTTGAGCGCGGCCGGCAGGATGCCCCATAGACCACCGATCACAAGTCCGATGATCATGCCGATCAGCAGGTTCAGCCAGATGGGCATGCCTGCCGCATGCATGAGCGGCGTTGTTGCTGCGACCATGACCGCAGCCAGCAGAAACTGCCCGTCGCCTCCGAGATTCCAGATGCCTGCGCGGAATGCGACAATCAGGCTCGCCGCAATCAGAAGAAACGGCCCCATGCGGGTTAAGGTAGCAGAAAGCCCGGAGGGCGACAGGATCGCCCGGTCGACAACGTAAACGTAGTAGCTCAGCGGATTAACGCCCATGACCAGGAGGATAACGCCACCCAGAACAAGAGCTGCGACCAGCGGTGCGACGCTGGTAGCGAGCACCCTGCCCCACGCCGGGAAAGCAGCTCGCCTGCTGGAACTCGCCACGCTGACGGCGTTGGCTTGCGGATCGCTCATTGTTCTTCTCCGGTACTCATCAGGCGGCCGATCGCATCGCGCGCGCCTGCATTATTCTGGATCGCTCCGAGCAGTCTGCCCCTGTCGATCACGACGATACGGTCGGCGAGTTCGAGAAGCTCGTCGAGATCCGTCGAAATCAACAGCACGGCCTTGCCCGCATCCGCCGCGTCGCGAATGCGTTGGCGCGTGGCGCGAATATTTTTGACATCAAGTCCGTAGGTGGGCTTGGCGAAGATCACGGCTTCGGCAGATCCTGTAAGCTCACGCGCAAGCAGGACCTTCTGGATGTTGCCGCCCGACAGTGTCCCGACCGGCGTCAGGCTGTCCGGGGTCCGGATATCGAAATTGCGGATGTGTTCGGCAGCTTGCGAACGAATGGCCTGCGGCTGCTCCAAGCCCTTGCGCCAGAAAGGAGCCGCGCCGATGTCCTTGAGGAGGAAATTGGTCGCAACGGCGAAGCTTCCCACGGTTCCTTCGCCGAGCCGGTCGTCGGTAACGTAGCGGAGTCCTGCCGCACGACGTGCACCGACGGTGAGGGCTCCGATCTCGGCACCGTTCAATCGGACGCTGCCCGAAGCCACGGCCTGCCCCGCCAGCGCTTCGGCGAGCTCTTTCTGCCCGTTGCCGTCGATCCCCGCGATGCCGAGGATTTCGCCAGCGCGCAACGTCAGCGAAATGTCGCGCAACGCTACCCTACCGGACGTGCAATTCAGGTTGGCGACATCGAGAACGACAGATCCGAGATCGCGCGTCATCCTCGGCTGGTTCTCGCCGTTGCCGACGGCCGACTGGCCGAACATCAAGGCAATGATTTGCGCCGTGTTGTCTTCATCGGAACGCGCGCGCAGTTCTTCGGGGCCGATCGCGCCAGCATTGCGACCGAGCCTCAGGACGGAGATTCTATCACCGTAGGCCAGCGCCTCGTTCAGCTTGTGGGTGATGAAAATGACTGCAAGGCCCTCGCCAGCGAGCCGGCGCATCAGTTCGCCAAGCGCGACGGCCTCATGCGGGGTCAACATCGCTGTCGCCTCGTCAAGGATCAGGCATCGGCTACCGCGCGTCAGTGCGCGCAGGATCTCGACCTGCTGCCGCTCGCCGAGCGAAAGGCTGGAGACGAGAGCGAAGGGATCGACTCTCAGGCCGACGCGGTTCGCGGTCTCATGAATACGCTGGGCAACGCCGGATCTATCCGGCCTCTGCCACCACACGCCGTCAAGCGTGAAATTGTCGACCACGGTCAGGCTCGGAACCAGCATGGAATGCTGAAACACCGTGCCGATCCCAAGCGACAGCGACTGACGGGGCGACGTGATCACGACCGGAAAACCGTCGATCTCGATGCTGCCCTCATCCGGTTGCTGCAAGCCGGAAAGCATACCGACCAGAGTGGATTTGCCTGCACCGTTTTCGCCCAGCAAGACATGCACCTCACCTGGGTGGATATCTATGCTGACATTGTTGTTGGCGATAACACCGGGGAAGCGTTTCGTTACGCCGCGCAAACCGAGAAACGGTCTGCCGGAGGCATCTGACTGAGAGGCTGCCGCCTCGTTTGCCGCCTGCATTTCATCATCCTTTATGCAATTCCTTTTCGCCGCATCCGTGCGAATGCGGCGACACAGGTTTCAAAGCAGATGGCTCACTTTGCGGCGACCGACTTTACCAGCGCATGAACGCTGTCGGCATCGAACTTCTGCTCGACCTTGATCTTGCCGGAGGCAACGTCGGCCTGGATGGCCTGCATTTCGGTCCAGACCTGATCAGGGATATTGGCAGTCTTCAGAAGACGAAGGCTGCCATCGTCGAGCTTGATATTGTAGTTGTGGCTACCGTATTTTCCGTCCTTCAGGTCCTTGATCATCGCCGTGTAGACAGGCGTGAGGTCCCAGACGACCGACGACAGCAGGAATCCCTTGTCGATCGAGGTCTTGTCGCCGATGACGTCGATAAAGTAGGCCTTTCCGCCATCGGTCGCCTTCGTGGTCTCCACTGCCTGCAGCATGCCGAAGCTCGAGCCGTTTCCCTGTCCGAAGATAATATCGGCGCCGGAAGCGATGACCGTTTCGGTGACGCGTTTCCCGCCCGCAGCATCGGCGTAGGCAGCCGGTCCGATGACCGCGTAGCGCACATCCACGGCCGGGTTTTCCGCCTTCACGCCCTGCGCGAAAGCGACCGACATGTTGTTCCACGACGGAGGCTCACCGGAGACGACGATGCCGACAACCTTGGTGCGGCTCATTTTGGCGGCAAGGCGACCGGCAAGATAGGCGCCGTCGCCGCCTGCAGCCGTATAGTCGGCAACTTTGCCGGCAGAGAGCTTGTCCGGGCTATCGACGATGGCAACCGGTATTCCCATTTCGGCGCCGATCTCAGGAGCCGCGGTGTTGTAGCCGGAAGCATGAGCGATCAAAAGGTCCGCTCCATCCTCTGCCAATTCGCGCAGGGTCGGGCGTACATCGCCGTAGCCGAGGTTCTCGGCCACGACAGCCTTGATACCGGCAGCAGCGGCTGCAGCCTTGGCGGCGGCGACGCCCTGCTGGTTCCAGCCCATATCCGTTCCCATCTCAGGCGCAAGTATTGCAATGGAGTCTATGTCTTGCGCCATAGTATGGTTTGCGACACCGCCGCTCAATACAACAGCAATTGCAGTATTACAAAGAATTGATTTCATTTTTATTTTCATTTTATTGTTCCCACTGTTTGGTTTGTGATTGACTGTTACTCGACTTCGTGCAGTTTTTTGGTTGTACGAAAATCAAGCCGATAGGTTTTATATGAGACTCCACCTCGCTTTTGTTTCATTGGTTCTCGCCGGCGCGAACGCCGCATCAGCCTCAGCGACCGCGCAATCCATCGACTTCGCGGTTGAAAATACCGGCAAGACGACCCTTGCCTGCAGTGCGTCGATTGCGCACTGGTATTCGGCAAATCTGGGCGACGTTGCCCCCGGTGAGAATCTCTCCTTCAGCTTCGGCGTCGACGTTGCCACTGGCACGGTGTTCCAGATGAATACGGTCGGCAACAAAATGGCGGTGCAGCGCGTCTGGTGCGGCCGCAAAGGCGATGACTGGCAGACGCGGGCCGAAATCCCACTGGAGCGACGAGCAGGCGTGGCTCCCGCGCCGATCCATCTGCGCTGCACGGGGGATGGCGAACGGACGGGCTGCACCGCGCAGTAGGCGCTTTGAACGCGACCCGCACGCAGTTCGCGATGCGATCTCCGGCCCTTCCACTCAAGAAGGGCTGGATGCCAGAGCAACAAATTCGACACGACCCCGCAACCCATAATTACGATCTCGATTGACAGTGTGAGAATACGATAGCATGATCATACCGTAATACAATATTGAAACTGTGGATCGGAACGAAATTTAGGATTCGTCGGGCAATGTATTGATTCCATGAAGTATTATGTGAAAGTGCATACCGCACGGGTAAGAGGAAATGGGAATGCGCACAGCAATTGTAACCGGCGCCAGCCGCGGGCTAGGCCAGGCTTTCGCCATCGGATTGGCAAAGGACGGGTTCGCGCTCGGCCTCTGTGCGCGAGACGCTGCAGCACTTGAAGAAACCGCAAATGCCGCTCGCGCCGCGGGGGCGCCGAGGGTGGTGACCGTCGTTGCTGATCTGTCGCGCGCCAGCGCGGCGGAGAAAATCGTGGGCGAAACGTTGGCTGCAACCGGGCAGATCGATGCGCTGATCAACAATGCAGGCGCGACGAAACGCGGTGATTTTCTGGCTCTGACGGACGAGGATTTTCTGGACGGTTTCGCATTGAAGTTTCACGCGACCGTCCGTCTCTGCCGTGCCGCCTGGAGCTCGCTGTCAGACCGCAAGGGTGTGATCGTCAACATATCGGGCGTCGGCGCACACACGCCCGAACCGGATTTCACCATCGGTGGTTCGGTCAATTCCGCCCTGATCAACTTCACCAAGGCGATCGCCAAGCGTGCGCAGAGCAGCGGCATGCGCGTCAACACGCTTTGCCCAGGGCACATCCTCACGGACCGACTGAGCCGTCGCATCGACGTTCTCGCCGCGGAACGCAATATTTCGCTCGACGCCGCGCGCGAGGAACTTCGCATCGCGCAGGGTATCCAGCGCTACGGGACGCCGGAGGAAGTGGCTAATGTGGTCCGGTTCCTCTGCAGCCCCGCTGCCACCTACGTCCATGGCGCGGTGATCAACGTCGACGGTGGCGCAACCCCGGGGATCTGACCGGTTACCGCCCGATCAGGCGGAGGCCTCCTCGGCCAGCCGCTCACGAAGAATGGCTATGGCGACCTTGCCCGCATTCATCACGTGATGAGCAGCTGCCTTGCGGGCTTCCTTGCCCCGCCGGGCGGCCAGATGACCGACAACCACGTCCAGTTCCTCAAGGCTTTCGCGCGTTCTCCCCGGCGCACCAAGAGAGGTTGCCCGCAACACCATGACGCGCGCGTTCAGCGAAGACAGCGTGTGGCCAAGCGCCTCGTTGTGTGCGCCGAAAATCAAGCAGTCGTAGAAGGCATTCTTCGCGGTCAGCCTCTCCAGGGGGTCAGTGATCTTCTCCCCCTGTTTCAGCACCTCGAACGCAGCCTTCAGCGCTTCGATATCGCTATCGGTAGCATTCTTGGCGAAAAGCTCACACGCGAGCCCTTCCAGTTCGACACGCACCTGGTAGATGCCTTCGGCTTGGTCCGGCCTCAGGCGAGCGACGATCGGCCCGCGATGAGGCACCACCTCGACGAGGCCCTCGCTTTCAAGTTGGCGCAGCGCTTCGCGCACGGCCGTACGGCTGACGCCGGTCATCTCACAGAGATCGCGCTCCGTAATGCGCTGGCCGGCCTCGAAATATCCAAGCGCAATGGAATTGCGAATGCTCTCCGTAACGCTGTGACGTACCGGCGCAGCAGCCTTGACCACTTTGAAGTCGAAAGGCGGTGTTTTTCCATTCATAGACATAGCCTTGGGTTGGTCCTTCTGGCCCGCGAGAAGGATCGGTATTACCGTATTACTATACGGCAATTGCTTCTTTTGGAAGCACCAGATTTTCCCGATGCCCGTTTCTCGTGCAATGTTTCACTTTTCTGCACTGTCTATGACCTTCATTGCCGCCGCAACTCCAGCCTCCACATCAAGGTCCTTGACGCCGGCGGCCTTGAGCCCGCCAACGATGGCTGCAACCGAGACGAGTGAATAGGTCGGACGTGCAGTCGGGCCCATATGCCCGATGCGCGTAAGCTTGCCCAGCGTCTCGGCACGGCCAGAAGAAAAGACAACGCCGTAGCGATCACGGATCGACGCCCGCAGCTTTGCTTCGTCGATCCCATCGGGGATTGCCACGGCAGTGCAGGTTGGCGAGGCGATGTCTTCCCGTGCCGCCCAGAGCTTCAGGCCGGCTGCTTGCACGCCTGCCCGGCATGCCTTGGCTGTCAGCGCATGGCGCGCCCATACTGCCTGCTCGCCTTCCTCCAGATAGAGATCCATGGCGGCGTCGAGGGCGTTGATTTCGGAAACCGAGGGGGTAAACGGGAACGGTTGGCCAGCCTCGTGAGCTCGTTTCCAATCACTGATCGAAAGCATCGAAGCTGTCGGGGCATCGGGATTGGCGGCGATCTTCTCCCAGGCAGCCTCGCTGACGTGCAGAAGCGACAAACCGGGCGGGCAGCCGAGACATTTATTGGGGCCGGTTACGAAAATATCGGCGCAAGCCGTCTCCGGAAGCACGTCCATGCCGCCAAAGGCCGATACGGAATCGACGATGAAGAGCTTTCCCGCCGCTCTCACCACTGCACCGATTTCGGCCACGGGATTGACGGTGCCTGACGGGGTATCATGGTGGCAGAGCGCGACCACGGCGATATCCGGACGCTTTTTCAACATGTCGGCCACCGCATCGGCCGTCAGGACATCGTTATAGGGAACTTCCAATTCGACCAGCTCCCGCGCATAGCGCGCTGCCCAAAAGCCGAACCCCTTGCCGTAGACGCCGGAAACGAGGTTAAGCACCACGTCTTTCTTGGCGATCAGCGAAGCCGCAGCCGCTTCGAGCCCCAGCACGGGCTCGCCCTGGAGGATCACGGGTGGGGTTTTCGTGTGGAAGGCGCGCTGTACCTTGGCATTGACGGCTTCGTAGAACGCAAGGAACGCCGGATCGTAGTCGTAGAGCACCGGGCGGGACAGGGCGCGCAGCACCGCTGGATAGGCATCGACCGGCCCCGTGGTCAAGGTAAAGATTGGATCGGCAATTTTCGTCTGGTTCATATCGCTCCCCTTTTTGTTCTCAGTTGTCGTCTCTCGTCAGGGCGAGAAACGACGTTCCATCCCTCGCGGTCTCGATCGCTTCAAGCGATGAGATCAGCGCATCCGCGTCGAGCGCGAGACCGCGCCAACCAATCTGCGCCCGGAACTTTGCTGCGAGTTCAGTATCGGTCATGGGCTGGTCGAGCCCGCCTCTGGCGCCCGCTATCTCGCGTGCGATGTGGCGCCCATCGCGCAGCCGCAACCGAACCTCAACGGATTCCACCACGTAGGATGGATCATCGGCGAACGTCACTTTCGCCCCCATTGTCCTCAGGGCTGGATCGAGAACGGCGCTATCGGAAAAGGCCTGAAGATCGGCCCTGCCCCACAGCAAGCTAACGGCGACAGCATGCTGCGCACTCACCTGTGCGAGCCGACCGGTCTTAACATCGGGCCGATCGGTACGCTGCCGCAACAACGGATGGCCGACCAATTCGACGGATACGATATCGTCCGCGTCGAAACCGCCTTCAGCATGAACCGCCAGGCAGGCTTCGATCACCGGGTTAAGGACCACGCCACAAGGATAGGGCTTGAAGGTGTTTTTCAATATTTCCCAGCGACTGCCGAGTTCTCCAGTCAGCGCGGTGTAGTCGGGTGCGTCGGAATGCAGCGCAAGGAAACCGCGAACGCCTTCGAGCGGCAGGTCCGGCCCGGTATAGCCTTCGGCCGCAAGCTTGGCCGCCATCAGCCCGGCGCGCGCGGCCTGCCCCACGGAGAGGCTCTTCGACATCGTCCCGAGCGTTTCCACGGAACCTGCAGCCTGAGCCAGTGCATGACCCAGCGCGTCCACGAGTTGCGGCGGCGAAAGCCGCATCAGCCGCCCAGCGGCCATCGCTGCGCCGAACGTGCCGCAGGTCGACGTAATATGCCAGCCGCGCGCATAGTGGACAGGGTGCAGTGCATTGCCCAGCCGGCAGGTGATCTCGGCGCCGAGCACGAAAGCTTCCACCAATGCCTCGCCCGACACCGCGCGCCCCTCGCCGGCCAACGTCTCAGCCAATGCCAGCACGGCAGGTCCGACCGGAGCGGATGGATGGATAACCGTTGGAATATGCGTGTCGTCGTAGTCGAATATGTTGGCGGAGGCCGCATTGATGTAGGCAGCCCACAGCATATCGGTCCGTTCCCGCCGTCCGATAAGGCTCGCGGTCGCGGGCCCCGAAAAGGCCGGCAGCAGTGCCACAAGCTTCTGGATCGCCGCCTCGTTCGATCCGCCGATCGCCGTTCCGACCATGTTCAGCAGCGAGCGTCGACCGGCTGCTCGCACCGGATCCGGCAGATCCGGCGGAGAGTGAACGAAACTGGCGACAGCAGCGCTGAGATCGGCCATATCAGACACCGGCGGCCTTGCCGCGTACCTCAGTCTCCGCCCATTTTTCAAGCGGGCGGATGATGGCCGTCATGTCCGCGTCAGGACCGAGATCCGCCTTTGTAATCGAAAAGAGCATCCGTACTGCGTTCCCGACCATCATCGGCACGCCCAGCCGCTCGGCCTCCTCCAGGCAAAGGCGGATATCCTTCAGCGACAAGCTGATGGCGAAACCGAAATCGAAACCGCGCGGCAGCACGAAACGCGGAATCTTGTCGACGCTTGCCGAGGTGCGTCCCGAGCCGGCATTCAGCACTTCAATCATCACATCCGCATCGAGGCCAGCCTTCGCGCCCATGACCATTGCCTCGGAGGTGATCGCGAGAGCCGCTGCCGAGCATATGTTGTTGATCAGCTTCATTACCTGCGCCTTGCCGGGCTCCTCGGCAACGCGGATAACCTTGCCGAGCGTAAGCAGCATCGGCTCGGCCACCGCGAAATGCGCGGACGGACCGGCGGCCATCAATGCCAGCGTTCCCTTTTTCGCACCGGCCACACCGCCGGAGACCGGGCTATCGATCAAGGCGATGCCCGCCGCCGAGAGTATCTCTGCGAGGTCCATTTCCGCCTTGGGGCCCGTCGTCGAGAGATCGACCACACGCTTCACCACACCGGGATTGGCCGCGATGGCTCGCCCAACGGCCAGCACCACTTCGGGTGTCGGCAGCGACAGGAACACCGTTTCGACGCGCCCTGCCAGCTCCTCAACGCTGCCGCCGGCATCCGCGCCCGCCGATGTTAGGGCAGCGACGGCAGCCTCGGCGCGATCGTTGACAACGAGCTTGTAGCCCGCGCCGATCATGCGCTCCGCCATCGGACGTCCCATATTGCCGAGGCCGACAAAACCCACTTCAGTCATTCCACTCTCCTGTTATCGTGCCGGTCCTGCCGTCAGGCAAAGGACCAGCCATTGTCTACGGGGATGGCCGCACCATTGATGCCTTCGCTGGCAGAACCGCAAAGGAAGAGCGCGAGCGCCGTCACTGTCTCCATCGGGATGAATTTGCCGCCGGGCTGCCGGCTGGAGAGGAAAAGCGCTGTCGCCTCCCCGACGCTGATCGCCTTTTCAGCCGCCAGCGCGCCGATGCGGTCCAGCGCCGAATCCGTTGCCATCAATCCCGGGCAGATCGCGTTGCAGGTGATGCCGGTGGCAGCGAGTTCGAGCGCGACCGTGCGCGTCAGTCCGACAATCGCGTGCTTGGTCGTGACGTAATCGGCCCGTCCGGCAAGCGCGATCAGGCTGTAGACCGAGGCCATGTTGACGATCCGACCCCAGCCCTGCTCCTGCATGGCGGGCAGGCAGGCGCGGATCAACCGAAACGGCGCCGAAAGATTGACTTCCATTGCCCTGTCCCAGTCAGCGTCTGCGAGCGACTGTACCGGCGACATCTTACGGACTACGGCGTTGTTGATGAGGATGTCTATTTTTCCGAGGTCCTGCTTTGCCGCGCCAACGAGACGATCGGCTGCGCCTTCCTCCGAAAGGTCCAGTTCAATCGCTCCGGCCGGCCGTCCGATCTCGGCAGATAGGGCCGCCGCCGCATCAGCAATCTCGGGGCGGATGTCCGTAAGGAAGACGCGATCGCCGGACTTCGCGAAGGCTCGCGCCAATTCCAAACCCAGGCCAAGGGCGGAGCCGGTGATCAAGACGCCACGTCCAGACACATCGCTCATCGCGCCAATACCTCCCAGGAAGGAAGCGGCTCCGCATCCAGCCGCACAACGATGCCCTCCAGCGCCGTCGAGGATGCGGGATAAGCGCGCATCACCGCAGGGTCATGCCCCGGCACGATATGGTTCGGGCTCGGAGCAAGCTCCAGTAGCCTGGAATAGCCACGAATGAGGGCCGCTTCGTCATAGAGGACCGGAAAGGGGTTGCGCCGTTCCATATTGGCATAAAAATGGGTTGCATCGGAGGCGAGCACTACCCAGCCACGCTCCGTAAAGACGCGAACCGCCTGCAGGCCGGCACTGTGACCCGGCACGGCATGCAGCCATAGGCCGGAAGCAAGCTCGACATCTCCCCGATGGAATTCGATTCGTCCGTCGTAGAGGCTCCTGATGTAGGCAACGATATTTTCGACATCGAAAGGCGCGCGCGCCTTGGCATCGCACATGCAGGGGCCGGTGGCATGCCCAGCTTCGTCGACCTGCAGGTGGAACCGAGCCTTCGGGAAGTCCGACAGCGTCCCCGCATGGTCATAGTGAAGATGCGTCAGGACCACCTGCGCAACAGCGGAGGCATCGACGCCGAGAAGGGCCAGCGCATCGACCGGGCGCCGCAAAAGCGTACGGCCTCGCGCATCGGCAGCCTCCTGCCCGAAGCCTGTATCGATGACAAAGACCTCTTCTCCCCGGCGGGCAAGCCAGATGAAATAGTCGAGATCGGCTCCCGACTCATGCGGATCCGCATAGAGAAAATTGTCCTTGGCCTTGCGTCCTCCGTGGGTGGCATAGCGCAGCGCATAAAGCTCGAAAGGCGCAATTTCAGTCTCGGGCGCTGCTGCTGAATCTGCCATTATTCCCACTCCCACCGCGTGACGCCCTGGCAGGCACCGCGGCTCCATTTCAGTATGACCGTAATCTTGTCATACAATCTATTGACAGGTCAAGTCCGGCATGTCTAACCTTGAGACAATCAGAACGGCCACACGGGGAACTCGAAAGACAACTGGCCGGACTGCCCCTCAACGGAGAGATGCATGACTCGTCCCGAATTCGATACTGAACAATTCCAGAAAGGGTTGAAGGTTAGGCGCGAAGTGCTCGGCGATGCATATGTCGCACCGTCGCTGGCGAACGCCGATGACCTTACCGCGCCCCTGCAGAAGCTTGTTACCGAATGGTGCTGGGGTGAAATCTGGACACGTCCGGGACTTGAACGCAAGACCCGCAGCTTTCTCAACCTCGCCATGCTGACCGCGCTGAACCGTCCGCACGAGGTCAAGCTCCATGTCCGCGGAGCGCTTAACAACGGCGTGACGGAAGAGGAGATCGTCGAGGTCATCCTCCAGGCAGCCATCTATTGCGGCGTACCCGCCGCGCTTGATTCCATGCGTGTTGCCTCCGAAGTGATCCGGCAGGTCCGCGAAGAAAAAGCCGCTAACGCTTAACTCTCATCAACCGGAAGCGCTCCACAAAAAGGGGAACACCGGCGATTCCAATTGCAATAGGAGGCCTGAGTGACAAAGGGAAAGCCCGAGACCATCAACGGTAAGCCGCACAAGCTGAAGACCGGGGAAGAATACAAGGAGTCCCTCAAGGACAACCGCCAGATATGGGTCGGCGGCGAGAAGCTAAAGTCGGTCTACGATGAGCCGGCACTCGCGAGCGGCATCGATCTGCTGGCGTCGATGTTCGACGATCAGTTCACCGAGGAGCATGCCGACGCGACCACCTACTACGACGAAAAGGTCGGCGCCGTCCTCAGCCGTTCCTGGCAGATCCCGCGCACCAAGGAAGACCTCGCCGCGCGGCGCAAGATGATCGAATACACCTCGCTCAAGACTGCCGGCACCTTCGGTCGTCCGCCGGATCTCGCACCTTCGATCGTTGTCGGCCTCTATGCCTATCTGCCGACCTTCAAGAAGAAGAAGTCGCTGATCGAAGGCATTGATCCGGATTTTGCCGAGAATATCGAGCGCTACATGGAGTTCGGTCAGAACAACAACCTGACTGCCTCGGAAAGCCTCGCCGGCCCGCAAGCCGACCGGTCCTCCCCGAAAGCATCCGAAGCCTCGCTGCTCAAGGCGCGCAAGGTCACCAAGGACGGTGTCTATATCTACGGCGCGAAGACAGTCGGCTCGATCGCTGCGCAGGCCAACGACATCTTCTTCACCAATCTCGGCGGCATTCAGGAAACGCCGGCGGACGCCTGCATCTGGGGCTCGGTTCCGATCGACACCCCCGGCATCAAGATGATCTCCCGCGAAATGGTTTCGCAGCCTCAGTCGAGCAAGTTCGACCATCCGGTGTCCAGCCTCGGTGAGGAAGCCGACCAGTTCATCGTCTTCGACAACGTCTTCGTTCCAAAGGAGCGGCTGTTCAACCTCGGCGACCCGACTGCGATGAGCTACTACGGTCCGGTCTGCGTCTTCGCGCACTGGCACGTTCTCACCCGCCTCGCGGTGAAGGCCGAACTCTTCGTCGGCGCCGGCCAGATGGTGCTCGATTATCTGGGCACCGGCCGAATCCCGGCCGTGCAGATGATGCTCGGCCAGCTCGTCGAATACGCCCAGACGCTGCGCGCCTTCGTCACCGCTGCCGAAGCGCTTGCCGTTCCGACGGAAGGCGACGTCATGCGCCCCGATGTCGGGATGCTGACGGCCGGTCGCCTCTACTCGATCGAGAACTACCCGAAGATCATCCACATCCTGCAGGAATTGTGCGGCCAGGGCCTGGTCATGCGTTTCGGCAAGAAGGCTTTCGACAACCCTGACGTCGGCCACTTCCTGCACGAACTCCTTCCCGGACATGGCGTTTCGGCCATGGTCAAGGAGCAGTTGATGAACTTCATCTGGGACATGACGTCGGGTTCGCTCGCGGGTCGCGTGGCCTTGTTCGAAAACGTCAACGCCACCCCAGCGCCTGCCCTTCGCGCAAGACTCTACAACGAAGTCAAGCGTGATGGTTATGTCGCGCAAGTGAAGAAGATCGCCGGGATCGAATAAGCTGGCTGCCCCGTCCGACCCAAAGTCGGGCGGGGTTTACTTTTCGGACATGCTGGAGACTGCGATGGATCATGCCGCGCTCATCGACCGATTTTATCTTGCCTACGCGTCGCGCGACGCGGAACAGGCCGTCGCCCTCTACCATCCCGAGGGCTGGCATGAGGAAGTCGCCATGGGCAAACGCCGCGAAGGGCGCACCGCCCTGGCGGAAGGCCTGGTCGGGTTTTGGCGCATGCTGCCTGATGTCTCCTGGGACCGAAGAGGTTATATAAGGGCGGGCAACACCATTGCCGTCCCCTATCACATGACCGGAACGTTCACACCGCGTGGAGAAGGCGCGACCCCACGCGGGATTGCTCTTGACGGCCTGCATCTTTTCGAACTCCACGCAGGGCTCTTGATCGGGACCAAGGACATGTGGGACCTCGATGTTTTCAAAGGGCAGATGAGTTAAGACGATGGACGATCTGGCAAAACTGGACGGCATGGCGACAGCCGGATTGATCTCCAAAGGCGAGATCAGCGCCGTTGAAGCGCTTGATGCGGCAATCACGCGGATCGGGCGATTGAACCCGAAGCTGAATGCCGTCGTCCACGAGCACTTCGATCTCGCTCGGCAGCAGATTGCAAACGGACTGCCGAAAAGCCCGCTTTCCGGCGTACCCATGCTCCTGAAGAATACCGGCTTCGAGGCCGAGGGCATGCTCTTGTCGAGCGGCTCCGAACTGCTGCGCAACGCCGTCAGCAAGCGCGACTCCACCATCACCGCACGCTACAAGGCGGCCGGCATGGTGATCGTCGGTAAATCCAACACGCCGGAATTCGCCCTCAGCTTCACCACCGAACCCGACGCCTTCGGCTCGACCCGAAATCCCTGGGACGTCAGTCGCACGGCCGGCGGCTCGTCGGGCGGTTCGACGGCTGCAGTCGCAAGCGGCATGGTGCCGCTCGCCAACAGCTCGGACGGCGCTGGCTCGACGCGGCTCCCCGCCAGCCATTGCGGCCTCTTCGGCTTCAAGCCGTCGCGACTGGTAAATCCCGTCGGTCCGGTTGCGGCTGAAGCAATCGGCGGCATGTCGACGCCGCATGCCGTCACCTGGTCGGTGCGCGACAATGCCGCCATGCTCGACATATCCAGTGGCGGCGATCTCGGCGATCCCTGGGCCTCGCCAGCCACACCCGGAAGCTATCTCGCATCGCTCGACAAGACGCCTCCCCGCCTCAAGGTAGCGATGATCGTTGCCTCGCCGACAGGCAGCCACATCGAACCAGAGATGATCCGCAGCGTGCGTGAAACGGCGCGGCTGCTGGAGGGCCTCGGCCATCACGTCGAGGAGGTCGCCGACGCTGGCTACGACGGGGAGGCCCTGAAGACTGCCTGGCGCGTCGTCGTCGGTGTCAACGCAGCCCTTGGCGTCTCTGGTGGCGATCCCTCTTCCGCGAACATTTCAAAACTTGAACCGGTCAATCAGGAGTGGGTTCGCGAGGCGCTTAACGTGCCCGGCACGCGCTATGTCTGGGCTATCAATCAGCTGCATGCCTCCGCCCGCGCGCTGGCGCGGTTTTTCTCCAGCTATGATCTCATGTTGACGCCGGCCGCGGCCGAGCCCGCCCCGCCGCTCGGCAAGCTGGCCGGCACGGGCAAACACATCGATGAATTCTACGACCTGTTCTGGTCCCATTCCCCGTTCACCGCCGTCTTCAATGCGTCGGGTTGCCCTGCAATGTCGGTGCCGCTTGGCATGACCCCGACTGGCCTTCCCATCGGATCGCATATCGGCGCTGCGTTCGGAAAGGACGCCATGCTTTTCACGCTGGCGGCAGAACTCGAACGCGCCGCCCCATGGATCGACCGGCGCCCGACGCTTTTCGGCTGAGGAAATTCCCATGAAGAACACAGACATCCTTGCCCTGAACGCTCGCGAAATGGCTGCTGCCGTCGGATCCGGCGCACTCACTGTTCGTGCCGTCACCGAAGCGCACCTTGAACGCATCGCCGAAACTGACGGTCCGGTGATGGCCTGGCAGCATCTCGACGAGAAACAGGTGCGCGCAACCGCCGGCGCAATGGACGCCGCCAGCGTCAAGGGACCGCTCGCGGGCGTCCCGATCGGCGTCAAGGACGTGATCGACACCGCAGACATGCCGACCGGCTACGGAACGACGATCTATGACGCGTTTCAGCCACCGTGGGATGCGCCCGCCGTGCAGATCACGCGCAACGCCGGCGGCCTGATCCTGGGCAAGACCGTCAGCACTGAACTGGCCATGGCGAGCCCCAACAAAACGCGCAATCCGCACAATCCCGCCCATACGCCCGGCGGCTCGTCATCTGGCTCTTGCGCGGCGGTCGCGGCGGGCATGGTGCCGCTCGCCTTCGGCACGCAGACATCCGGTTCGGTCATCCGTCCGGCGAGTTTCTGCGGCGTCACGGCCTTCAAGCCCACATTCGGATCGATCAACACGGTCGGTATCAAGGTGCTGTGCCACGGTCTCGACACGCTTGGGATTATCGCCCGCAACATCGGCGATGCGGCTCATTGCGCCGCGGTTCTTTCCGGAAAATCCGAACTCGCCGAACTCGCCGCGCCCGCGCGCCCGCGCATCGGTGTTCTTCTCGGCACGCGCCTCGAAAAGGCTGAGCCCTATGCCATCGAGACAGTCAATCGCCTCGCATCGCTCGCGGGGACTGCCGGTGCTGATATCACCATCATCCCTGCACCGGCCTGGTATGACGGCATATTCGAACTGCACGAGGCGGTGATGGGCTGGGAGGTGACCCAATCGCTCGCTTCCGAAGTCAGCCGCCACTGGAACGAGTTGACGCCGGTCACCCGCGCCATGATGGAGGACCAGGGGCGTGTCGACGAACGCCGCTATCGCGCTGCCATGACCGAGATCCCGGGAATTCGCCATCTGATGGATTCCATCTTGTCGCGCTTCGATGCGTTCCTGACACTTGCCGCCCCCGGCGAAGCGCCGGAAGGCATGCCGACTGGAGATCCGATCTTCAACCGACTCTGGAGTGTGTTGCAGGTGCCGCTGATCTGCCTGCCTGCGGCAAAGGGACCGAAAGGCTTGCCGGTCGGCGTGCAGTTGGTCGGCGCGCGAGGCGCGGATTATCGCCTCGCCTCAGCCGCACTCTTCCTCGAAACAGCAATCGCCGCAAATGGAGGCGTGGCATGACACAGGATCCAACCGATCACCTGCCCGAAGACTTTCGCACGGCGATGCGCCAGCTGGCAGCGACGGTCAACATTATCACGGCTGGGGAAGGCGATACGCGACGCGGGCTGACGGCAACCGCTGTCTGCTCGATGTCTGTAACGCCGCCATCGATGCTCGTCTGCGTCAACCGTTTTGGCGAGGCGCACAAGGCGATCACCGCCGCCGGCAGTTTTTGTGTCAATATTCTTGCCGATGGCCAGCGCGAGATCGCCATGCGCTTTGCAGGCCAGATCGGCGAGCCGGGGGATAACAAGTTCGCACCCTATCGCTGGACGCGTCTTGTCACCGGTGCGCCGGCACTTGACGGCGCCATGGTCAACCTCGACTGCGAGATCGCGTCGGTCTCCGAAACCGAGAGCCATTCCGTTTTCATCGGCAACGTCAGAGCCATCCGCTTTGGACCGGAGACCTCGCCGCTGCTCCATTACAACCGCAATTTCTTTACGTTGGCCAATCAGACGGCGCTCTGAGCGTCAACGACAGTGGGAACCGGCTGCCTCCAAAATCAAGCAAGAACAAACAGATAGACTGCGCTAGCGATCTACTTGCATCGCACGCGCTCGGTTGCAGCCATAACGATCAAACGGGCGACGCCCAACAGGAGGTATTGGATTATGTCTATTGGTGACGCACAGTTCTTGAAGGGCTGGAGACAGGTGCTCGAGATGTGCAACCTGAAAGCCGGCGAGCAGGTAACCATCCTGACGAGCGACGACAGCAACAAGCAGATCGCCTACATTGCCAAACTTGCCGCCTCCGATCTCGGCGCCGTCGTGACTGAATTGAACCTTGCTCCTGTCAACAGCGAAAAGGCGATCTCGCCCGACAAGTCAGGCTATATCGGCAAGACCCCGCTGGACGGCAATTCGGCTGCGCTTGCCTGCCTGAAGGCGTCGGACATGGTGATCGATACGCTGCAGCTGCTGTTTTCGAAGGAGCAGGAAGAGGTCCTGAAGACGGGAACGCGCATGCTGCTCGCCGTCGAACCGCCAGCGATCATGATGCGCCAGATCCCGCGCCCCGAGGACAAGCTGCGCGTTCTCGCCGCTGCGAAGAAGATCGGCGCCGCGAAGGAAATGCACGTCACATCCAAGGCGGGCACGGATTTCCGCTGCCGTCTCGGTCAGTACCCGGTACTCACGCAATACGGCCTCGCCGACGAACCCGGTCGCTGGGATCACTGGCCGAGCTGCTTCTCCGCCCGTTGGCCCGACGAAGGCAGCGCCGAAGGCACCATCGTCATCGACGAAGGCGATATCCTGCTGCCGTTCAAGAAATATGCACGCGCGCCGATCACCGTTACGATCGAGAAGGGCTTTATCGTCGACATCAAGGGTGGATACGACGCCGAGTTCATGCGCAAGTTCATGGAAAGCTTCAACGATCCGCGCGCCTACGCCATGGCCCATGTCGGTTGGGGCCTTGAAAACCGCGCCAACTGGACCGTACTCGGCCTTTACAATCCGGAGGCCCAGCTCGGCATGGACGCCCGTTCCTTCGCCGGCAACTTTCTCTGGTCGTCGGGCCCGAATACCGAGGCAGGCGGCGATCGCGACACGCCTTGCCATCTCGACATTCCGCTGCGCAACTGCTCGGTTTCGCTGGATGGCGAAGTCATGACGCTCGAAGGCGTCGTAGTTCCCGCAGACCAGAAGTAAGGCCATGAACCATTACGACGTGGCGATCATCGGCGCCGGCTCTGCCGGCGCGCTCCTTGCCGCACGGCTCAGCGAGAACCTGGCACGTAAGGTGGTGCTGATAGAGGCGGGGGGCGAGCCGACCGACCCCGACATCTGGAAGCCGGCCATGTGGCCGGCGATCCAGCACCGCAGCTATGACTGGGACTACAAGACTGTTCCACAAGAAGGGACCGCTGGCCGCAGCTTTGCATGGGCGCGTGGCAAGGGTCTCGGCGGATCGAGCCTGCTGCATGCGATGGGATACATGCGCGGTCACCCCGACGATTTTGCGGCCTGGGCAGAGGCAACAGGAGACCAGCGCTGGAGTTGGGAAGGCCTGCTGCCGGCGTTTCTGGCGATCGAGGACCATTCTCTGGGCGGGGATGGCATCCACGGAAAGGGCGGACCGATGCCGGTTCGCATACCGGCCGAAGATGTGAGCCCCGTGGCGCGCGCCTTCATCGAGGCGGGAGCAGCACTTGGCCTTCCCCGTATTCCCGGCCACAATACCGGGCGGATGATTGGCGTTACGCCGAATTCGCTGATGATCCGCAACGGGCGGCGCGTCACTGTCGCCGAAGCATGGCTGACGCCGGAGGTACGCGCGCGTCCGAACCTGACGATCATGACGGGCACGCTGACGCAACGTCTGGAACTCGAGAAATCGCGCGTTACGGCAATCGAGATTGTCGGACACGACGGCAGCACAAGGATCGGTGCCGGTGAGATCGTTCTGTCCGCCGGATCGCTGGAAAGCCCGGCGCTGCTGATGCGCTCAGGCATAGGACGCGAAGATGTTCTACGCGAGGCGGGTGTGACCTGCCGCGTCAAGGCGCCGGAGCTGGGCCTCAACCTGATGGATCACCTGCTTGGCGCCGGCAATCTCTACGCCGCGCGACGAGAAGTTGCCCCGTCCCGTCTGCAGCATTCGGAAAGCATGGCCTACATGCGCGCCGCCGATTTTTTGGCGGAAGGCCAGCCCCAGATCGTCGTCGGATGCGGTGTCGCCCCGATTGTTTCCGAGTGCTTTACCGCATCGGCAGCTGGCAGTGCCTACTCACTTCTGTTCGGCGTCACCCATCCCACGAGCCGTGGCGAGATCCGCATCACTGGCCCCGAGTGTGGCGATCCTCTCAAGATCGATCCACGCTATCTGCAGACGGAAAACGATCGCCAGATGTTCCGCGCAGCCCTCGCTGCCGCGCGGGAAATCGGCCATCACAAGGAACTCGCTGGCTGGCGTGATCACGAGATCCTCCCCGGCCCGTTGAAGACGGAAGCCGATATCGATGCCTTCATCGCTAAGGCGGCGATCACGCACCACCACCCATCCGGCACCTGCCGCATGGGCAAGGATGAAACCTCGGTAGTGGATCCTGACCTTCGCCTCAGAGGGGTCGACAATCTTTCTGTTGTCGACGGCTCGGTACTGCCAAGTCTGACGGCAGGTCCGATTCATGCGGCTATTCTAGCAATCGCCGAAACCTTCGTCGGCATTCTTGAGCGCGTAGGCCCAACGATAAAGCAACAATGACGGCATGACCGCGGAATGGCGGCGCTACCGTCCGCCTTGTTTAGCAATAGCGGCTCCCTTCTCGAGCGCGACAGCATTCGTTCGCTCGTTATCGAGGATGAGGTCGCCGGAACTCGGGTGACCACCATCGTCCGCTACAGTCGGACGACACTGATCGGGAAGTTCGCGAGGGCAGCTCGCAATCATGTGCGCGGCTTCAGGTTCTCGGGGTCGTAGATCGGCTTGTAGCCGACGGCGACCACTTCGACCGGATAGGTCTCTGCGAAATATTCGACATTCAGCTTGCGGCCGAATCTCGCGCTGGTCAGCGACCGCTACCCCGGACAAGAGCCAGGTCCACGTCCTGTCGAAGTACTCCGAAACCGCAGTGCTCGACGCGAACTCTTCACGCCCCATCATCGCCGCGCCGGCTTGCATCCGTCAGCAAGCAAGCCGCGATCCCAATTCAACCGAGGACTACCCGTGAAGAAGTCTGTAATTCTTTCTGCCGTGTTTGCGGCTGCGCTTCCCCTGCTCGCTCACGCCGAGAGCATTTCTTTTCCAAGCGATGCACCAATTGCGTCCGTAACAATTCCGGATAGTTGGGGTCCGGAGGAAACCGAAACCGGCATCCAGGCGACCTCTGACGACAACGCTATCTACTTCTCCATCGACATCGCAGACGAAAAATCCACGGACAAGGTCATAAGTGACGCAGTCGACTTTCTGACAAAAAACGGCGTGACCATCGACCAGAAGACGCAAAAGGACGCGGGCAACTCTGAGATAAACGGCATGGAGTTCACCGCGCTGGATTGGGACGGCAAGGACGAAGACGGCCCTGTGTCCGTCGGTCTCGGCTTTCTATCGCCCAAGCGCGGCAAGATGCTTGTCATCACATACTGGGGCACCAAAGGCGATGAAGACAAGCACGACGAGGAAGTTGCAAAGATCGTTCACTCGCTGAAGCCCGCGAGCTGAGCTATTCCCGGAGCCCATATTGCGCATAAGGCAGTATGTGCTTCGCAGGCGCGCAGTTCGGCCGGTGGGAGAGCGGGATCTCTTCTGCTCTCCCACCGGCGCCACCCGCCCCTACACGCGCCATTTGAACTGACCGACACTTTGCAGCCGGCTATCGGTGACCACCATTCCGCCCTGGCAATCCGCACAAAAACCGCAACCGTTCAGGGAGCGCGCACGCGGTATCAAACTGGAAAGCGAAGCCCGAGCAAATCGTGAGCATGGCCCCCTTCCAATCCTACTTTACGGCCGCTGCAAGTTCCCCTCCGTCGCTGCGTGCGTTTCGGTGTGGCGGGCGGCGGCAATAACGCGACGCTTCCCACGGATCGCATGCCATTGCTGGTCGATCAGGACGCCAATGAGGATGACCCCTCCCATGACGGCGAAATTCAGCGACGATGGAATGCCCAGCAGATTGACGAGGTTCTGCAACTCCTGGAGAAGGACGGTGCCAAGCACGACGCCAACGATCGATCCCTCTCCACCTCGCAGTGAAAAGCCGCCAAGCACAGCTGCCGCGATCGCGTAGAGCTCGTAGAACTGCCCGTGGCTCGCCGGCGAGATCGAGCGCGTGTACATTGCGAAATAGATCGCTGACAGTGCTGTAAGAAATCCGCAGATAACATAGGCCGAGATGATCATGCGATCGGTGCGAATCCCGGAATAGCGGGCCGCTTCCTCGTTCTTGCCGATCGCGTAGAGATATCGTCCGAAGACGGAGCGATGCAAGACCACCCACATAATCGCTGCGATAACGACAAGCGCGATGAATGTGTTGGGGATGCCATAGAACCGTCCCGCAGTGAGAAACTCCAGATCGGGGAAATTCTGACCAAAAGCAAAGCCTGCGGTCCCGTCGGCGGTATAAAACCGCGCTGCTCCGCGGTATATCAGCAGGCCGCAGAGAGTGACGACGAAAGGCTGGAGGTTAAGTCGTGTAATCAGCCAGCCATGAACAGTCCCGATGATTGCTCCCAACAGCAGGATCAGAGGAAGGGCCAGCATCCAGGACATTTCCTGAACTGCGATGAAATCGACGAACAACACTCCGAGGAGTGCGACGAGCGAGCCAACGGAGAGTTCTATCCCGCCGGTTATGATGACGAAGGCCTGGCCAATCGACAGGATGCCGAACAGCCCAATCAAGTTGGCGGTGTTCGCCAGATTGATCGGCAGGAGAAAGCGCGGATTGATGATTGCCACCACGATGCCAACGACGACGATCAGCAGCAGCAGTCCAAAATCTTTCTTCGTCATTCGCGACCCACTCCCCTAAAGACATTTATTTGCCATCGCGACTATTTCAGACTTTTGCCGACAGCCAGTAACAGGACGCTTTCCTGACTGAACTCGGGTTCCTCAAGCATTCCTGCGATCTGGCCTTCGTGCATGACGGCTATTCGATCAGAAACCCCCATCACCTCTTCCATGTCACTGGAGATCATGAGGACGGCGACGCCGGCATCGGCGAGAGCGCGCATGAGTCCGTAGATTTCATTCTTCGCGCCGATATCGATACCACGTGTCGGCTCGTCGAAAATCATCACTTTCGGGTGCATCGACAACCATTTGGCAAGCACCACCTTTTGCTGGTTGCCGCCCGACAATGTGCCGGTACGGGTCGATACGGAAGGCGCCTTGATGACCAAACGAACCCGCTGCTGTTCCGCTACCGCCGCTTCTTCATCGGACGAGAGCAGGAAGCGGCTGGCGTATTTGCGAAGATTGGCAAGTGTTATGTTTTGGGCGATCGGAAAATCAAGAAGAATGCCGCTGCGCTTGCGATCCTCGGGCGCGAGAAATATTCCATGAGCGACGGCATCGCGCGCGCAACGAATCGAAATTTCCCGGCCGTCCTGCAAGATAGTTCCGCCGTAGCTCCGATCCACTCCGAAGAGCACCCTTGCAAGCTCGCTGCGGCCTGATCCGACAAGGCCAGCTAGGCCGAGGATTTCGCCGTATCTGATTTCGAGATCAACGGGCCGGCTCGGATAGGCCCCCGTTCGAACGGCGCTCGCTTTCAATGCTACCGCGCCTGGCGAACGGTTTGGTTTGGCGACGCGGGCGGCAGCAAGCGTCCGGCCGATCATGAGTTTGACCATCTGGTCGTGGTCGACGTCCTGCCTGGCCAACGCGCCCGCGACGGCTCCATCCCTTAATACGATCACTCGATCCGCGACGCGCTCGACCTCGTGCAGTCGATGCGAGATGAAAATGACGCTTATGCCATCTGCCCTGAGCGATCTGATAATGCTTAAAAGCCGTTCGGTCTCTGCCAAGGGAAGACTTGACGTGGGCTCGTCAAAGATGACCAGTCGCGCGTTGATGGATAGTGCCTTGGCAATTTCCACCATCTGCTGCTCGGCAAGCGAAAGTGTTGCAACAGCCGTGTCAGGCGAAAAGTGAGCCCCCACGCGCTTGAGAAGTGGCTCCACCATGTCTCTTAGCCGTTCGCGATCAACAAGCTTCAGAGGGCCCGCTTTGAGCGGTTCTCGACCCAGGAAAATGTTTGCAGCCACGTCGAGGTTTTCAAACAGATTGAGTTCCTGGTGGACGAACGCGATGCCGGACGAGATGCTTGTTTCAACCGTGAGAGAACGCAGCTCTGAACCATCGAGCACAATCGTTCCCCGGTCTGGAGCGATCACGCCGCCGAGGATCTTCATCAGTGTCGACTTTCCAGCACCATTCTCGCCGACTAGGCCGATCACCTCACCGGGCACAATGTCGATCGAAAGACCGTCCAGCGCAACGACGCCCGGATAGGTTTTGCCAACATCCGAGAGCGAAAGGAAGGGCTTGGCGTGCGCATTCGATGACGCAATGTCCGAACTCTGGTTCATCGTCTATCCATGGCTACAGATGCTATCGGAATGAAGGCACTCATCGCGGCGACGGCAAATACCGCCGCCGCGATGGCGATTACTTTCCGGCCATGGCCTTCAGGTTGGCTGCGTACTTGTCAACATCATCCTTGCCGATGATCACGGTTGGAATGATGATCAAGCCATTGGCAGGAACCCCGGACTTGTCGCCCTTCAGGTAGGACGCCATCAGCTTCATTCCTTGGTAGGCCCATTCGAACGGCTGCTGTACGACGGTTGCCGCAATGGTACCTTCCTTGACGCCTCCAAGTGTGATCGGATCGTCATCGAAGCCGACGACGGTGATTTGGCCGAGCTTGCCGGCGTCACGCAGCGCCTCGTAGATCCGCGGCGTATTGTATGAATAGAAGCCGACCATGCAGGTGACGTCGGGGCTTGCGACAAGCGCATCTTCGACGTTCTTCTTGGCGCGCGTCTGGTCGATATCATCACCGCGGACATCCGTCAGTTCGATCTTTGTGCCTTTCAGGCCATCCTTCATGCCCTGGATTCGCTCCTTGGCATTGTCAGCACCGGGAAGGCCGACAAAGCCGATGCATTTGCCGCCGTCGGGCATTGCTTTCTTGGCTATTTCGGCAGCTTGCTTGCCGGCATCGATATTCGATGAACCGATATACGCCACGCGGTTGGTCTGCGGCGCATCGCTATCGGTGGTAAAAAGAGCGGTCTGCGAGCCGATCTTGTTCAATCCGTCCGTCTGAGTTTTCGGGTCGACGGCCGAAACCATGACGCCCTTGACACCGGCACTGACCAAATCTTCCATCAGTCGCTGCTGGACGGCGACGGATGCCTGCTCGGGATATTTCAGTTCCATGTTATAGTCGGGCAGTTCGGCCTGTGCCTTCTTCACGCCCGCCTCGGCGGCTTTCCAGAAGTCCGACGCTCCATTGACGACGAACGCGAGGGTTGGCTTGTCGGCGGCATGAGATACCGCGATCGGCGCGGCGCTCAGCATCAAGCCGGCGAAGAACAAGGCGGCATTGCGTTTCAGCTGCTTCATCATATTCCTCCCAGGGCCGCAATTGCGAGGGCCCGATCGCCTTGCGGTCGGCCAGATGCTTGGGCCCCCTCCAAGGGCCTTCGCCAGGCGACAAGGTCGCATAAGCTCCGATCGCCCCGCAACGGTATAGAAGAATTCCAATTAGTAAATAGTATTATCAATTCTAGTGAAAATAATTTCATCAGTCGTGTGAGGAGCTATTCAACAGTATTTAAAACTCTGCTTTATTTCAGTACCTAAGTTAGGTTACGATCTTCGTCCCGGCAGGAATGCACTGATAATATTAATTACCAACCAAGCCCGGCGGTCGCTCTGCCAGCCAGCCTAAACAGAGTCGTCAGATGATAAAAACCAAGACGTCAGAACTGATCGACCCTGCCGGGCAAAAGAACGAGCGCAAGCAGAAAAAGCCTCGGCTTGGGGAGCGCGTGACGATGATGGACATTGCCACTGCGGCGGGTTGCTCGCAGGCTGCGGTCTCCTTCGTTCTTAACAATACGCCCGGCACCCGCATTTCTCAGCAGACCCGCGACCGGGTAATCGATGCGGCACGTACCCTCGGCTATGTGGGAACGACCTATACGATGGGGCCGACCTATTCCGGATCGGACAACATCATTGGATTCGCCGTCGACCAACTGGCCACCAGCCCCGAAGCCGTCGTTGCCATCGAAGGCGCACGACAGGCATCCTGGAAGACTGGCAATGTGTTGCTTGTTACGCAGACCTTGAGTGATCCCTTCATGGAGCCAAGAGCCATTAGGGCATTAACGAACGGCGGCATATCGGCGCTCATTTACATGACCATCTATACCCGGGAAGTGGAACTCCCTTCCTATATCTATGAGCTCAACATCCCTACGGTCCTCCTCAATTGCTACACGGCGGACTACGCATTTCCCGCAGTCGTGCCCAGTGAGATTGCTGGTGGTCAGAACGCTACCCGGCACCTGATCGCGCACAAGCATCGTCGGGTCGCGACCATAACAGGCGAGATCTGGATGCAGGCTGCGCAGGATCGGCTTACCGGATACCGACGCGCGCTCGCGACGGCGGATATTCCATTCGATCCGGAACTGGTCGTCGAAGGAGACTGGTCCGCAAGTGCAGGCTACGCCGCCACCAAGAAACTCCTTGCGTTGAGCGAGCCTCCGACGGCAATTTTCTGCCAGAACGACCGCACGGCAGTGGGGTGCTACGAAGCCCTGAAGGATGCGGGCCTTCATATCCCCGAGGACATGTCGGTCATGGGCTATGACGACGAAGAAATCTCGCGACACCTGGTCCCCCCGCTGACAACGTCGGTCCTCCCGCACCTCGCCATGGGACAATGGGCGATCGAACATCTCCATCCCGAACGCCTTCCTGAGAAACGGCGCTATCCAATCACCAAGCTCGAATGTTCACTTGTCAAACGGCAGTCCGTCGCGCCACCGCGGGCTCGCAAGCGGTGACGCGCGTAGCTCCAGCCCGGCAAGACGGCTTTGTCCGGAATTCGGGAAATCTGTTCCGCGGATCGCAGCAGCCTTGGCATTCCCGGTGGGTACGCTATCGGCGTACGGCGTCATCCGAAGCACGACTATTGGCCTGTACTCGCCAGCCGCAGGGCAGGTAATCGATTCCTGCCGTTCTTTAGATTGCGCTAATCGTCTATATCGCCGCGTCCAGACACAAAGGAGCACAATGACCAAGAAGTTGAAGTCGTTGGAAGCGACAAGGGACTCCGTCTTGACTGCCCGTCCGTTCAAGGGGGTTTTCATGTACATTGCCGTCACCGCTTCGGTTACTGCCTGGTCTGTGACGGAAATACATAAAGTCCCAGCACCAACGGACGAACACATCGCTACAGTCGTTCACTGAGGTCTCTCGAAGGCGAGATTTAGAGACCTTTTCTACGATCCCCAGAGATAGCGGCGCTGCCCATTCGACGCAGGACTGTGTTGTATTACCAGCATAGGTGTGGCCTTGTCGCCGCCACTTTCGATTGCCATCTGATGACCACGGACAAGTCACTGTCCCTGAATGTCTCCACAATAACAAAGAACTCGCCAGCGACGCTGACAGCATCGTTGTGGCGGGACCATGGATGGCAACGATGACCGCAAGAACATTGAACGAGATGACGCCGGCCCAGCGATCGGACATGATGCTGCTAGTCGCACAAGCCTTGGAAAACGTCGCCGAGGAGGCCGATGTGCACGGCGATTATCAGTCGGCACAAAACGCCACCTATCTGGCACTCTCGATCCGAGGCTGTGGAACGGGAGTGGCGGCCGAGACAATCAAAGCGGTCGAAATTCTGTTGGAACAAGGGATTAGCTACGTCGCCAGCGTCTCCGAGCGGCTCGAACAAGTGCATTCGCCCACGCATGTAAACGTGGATTTTGAGTGCGTAGAGGAGGAACCTCTAACTCTACATTGATCGCCACCGTGCATGATCGAGCGCCAAGAGGCCGACACGGCAATCGCCTCCCAACCAAAAACCGCCTTCAGCTACCCGGCTTTCCTCTCCTTAGGCGTTGAATATTGTTCGCGGAGTGCCGATCTCAGTTCGAGGTGAACCTCTTCGGTGCCGCCGCTTTGATCCAGGAATTGGTCCCTTACAAAACGATCATCAATATCACGTCGATGGGCGGCAAAATCTACCCGCCATGCTTGGTATCATGCATCCAAACATGCGCTGGGAGTGTCGGACTGCCTTCCTTCGCCTGGAGCTGCACCAGTTTGGCATCAATGTCGTGGTGGTGGAGCCGGTCCTTATCCAGACCGCGTTCGGCAGCGTTTTCGAAGGCCCGATGATAACGTTCTCAGGGAGCACTGCCTACAGCCGGATGGCGAAGAACGTCTCCAGCGACTTCGGACAGTTAAAAGGCCGGCGGCGGCTCGTCGCCGCAGGTAATCGCGGACGTGGTTTCCAAGGCCGTGAGGGCACGTCGTCCCAGGAGCCGCTACGTGGCTGGGAAGTTTGCCAGCATGATGATCAATACCCGCAAATGGCTTGGCGATCGTACGTTCGACCGTTTGGTCCTCTTGGCCGTTCGCTGGCTGGTGCGATGCGAACGCTTCGCGCACCGGTCGCCAGCGTTCGCCATCCAAGGCGTAGACCGAAGATATCCCATGACTTCTCTTGATCACGGACGTCGGCTTTGCCTGGTTGGGATGACCGATTTGAGGCCGGAGGCGGACCGGTAATTTCAGGCGCGGATTTTCAAAAGGAGACTCGATTAGGCGTGGACATCGGCGGCCGCGTTGGACGGCCGGAACATCTCAGAGCAGTCATTGCGTAGGGCTACAACATCTGCTGCGTCCCCATGAGCCATGGTCAACTCGAGCTCAACCAGGGTTGCTCTGAGGAGCGGCTGAAACTTCTTTCTTGCCCTCTGTCTCCCTGTTATCCTGAAGTTAGGAGACAGCGCCATGAGCGAGAACCGAAAGCTGGCTGCAATCCTGGCCGCGGACGTGGTTGGGTACAGTCGGCTTGCCGGCGCCGACGAAGAACTCACCCTGGCGAGGTTGCGCACGCTGCGCAGCGATCTCATCGATCCGACGATTGCCGTGCACAATGGCCGGGTAGTGAAGCGCACCGGCGATGGTGCGCTGGTAGAATTCCGCAGCGTGGTGGACGCTGTGCGCTGTGCCATTGAAGTGCAGAACGCTATGGTGGAGCGCAATCAGGGGGTCGCGCAGGACCGTCGCATTGAGTTCCGGATCGGTATTCATTTGGGCGACGTCGTCGAGGAAAGCGACGGCGATCTGATGGGCGACGGCGTCAACATCGCCTCGCGATTGGAGGGCGTCGCCGCGGCGGGAGCGATCTGCCTGTCCGAGGATGCCTATCGCCAGGTCAAGGCGAGGCTCGACCTCTCGGTCAGCGACCTCGGCAGCAAACAGCTCAAGAACATTGCCGAGCCGATCCGGGTGTATTCGCTGCAAGTTGGCAGCGCAGGGACCAAATCAGCTGCGGCCTCGGAAATCACGACGGGCCAACCGGCCACGCCAGCGTCGCCCAAGCTCTCGATCGCCGTGTTGCCCTTCGCCAATATGAGCGGTGACGCTGAACAGGAATACTTCGCCGACGGCATCTCGGAAGACATCATCACGGCGCTATCAAAGCTGTCGCAGCTCTTTGTCATCGCTCGCAATTCGTCGTTCACTTTCAAGGGCAAAAACGTCCAGGTGCAGGAGGTGGCCACGAAGCTCGGCGTGCGACATGTACTGGAGGGCAGCGTACGCAAATCGGGGAACAAGGTCCGCATCACCGCGCAACTCATCGACGCGATCACCGGCGGGCACTTATGGGCGGAACGATTCGATCGCGACCTTACCGACATATTCGCGGTTCAGGACGATGTCACGCAGCAGATCGTCGGAGCGCTCGCGGTCAACCTGACAGAGGGTGACCGGCAAAAACTCACGCCGGGGCAGACCCGGCACCCCGAGGCGTACGACTGCTTCTTGCGTGGGCGGGAGCTGTGGCATCGGCTGACGAAGCAAACGAACAGCGACGCCCGCGACCTTTTGCAACGTGCCGTCGAACTGGAACCGAACTTCGCCTCGGCGCACGCCTTCCTCGCCCTCACCCACGGGCTCGACTACTTGAATCGGTGGAGCGCGTTGCCGCAGCGCTCGATGGAGCAAGCCGAGGAGGCTGCGACGCTGGCGGTCGCGCGGGATGACAACGATCCCGTGGCGCACTGGTCGCTGAGTGTAGTCAACCTGTACTTGCGACATCACGATGGCGCCATCAGTGAGGCCGAGCGTGCGATCGTCCTCAATCCGAACTTCGCCGAAGGGCAGGTCAGCCTTGGCGAGGCACTTATCTATTCAGGCAGGGCCGAGGAGGCACTCGCCTATTTCGATCGGGCGAGGGTTCTGAACCCGTACTTTCCGGATGTCGTTCTTCACTTTCAGGCCTGGGCTCTGTTTCAACTGGCAAGGTACGAAGAGGCCGTCGAACTGTTGCTGCAGCGCGTGAGTCGCAACCCCGTCACCGATGTCTCGCGCGCGCTTCTGGCCGCCTGTTACGGACACCTCGGCCTTTTCGAAGCGGCCCGCGCGACATGGCAGGAGGTGCTGCGCGTCAATCCCGACTACTCCTTGGAATACCGTCGCAAAGTCCTCCCCTTCAAGGACCCCGCCGATTTCGATCGTGTCATGGAGGGGTTGCGAAAGGCCGGTGTTGTGCAATGACGGTGATTGATGTCCGATCTTGAATCTGTTGCCACCATTTGCACATTGGACGAGCAATAGCACGTGCCGACGTAACGATGACCTCCGGCGTGGCTGCTTTCAGGGCGATGCGAGGTGTTCCTCTCCCACATGAGGGCGCGTAACCGCCGGTCAGCCCTAACCGTCGCGGGGTGGGAGCCATGATTGGTGCGATCCAATTGGCAGTGAGCGGCATTAAGTCTGAGCAACGACTACAACCAACCTTGAACGATGAACTGAGCCGACGGTGGCCAGATTAGCCACCAAGCCATGAAGGCGACCTTCTTGCCGGCGGTAAGCATAGGCGAGCTGACGCCCAACGTATTGCTGTCGACCATCCTCACGTCTCGGGCTAGAAGGACCGAAACCATAGCTGCCGGTGCTGCCCCGAGCGTCGGTTGCGTGGCGTCGTCATCGAGCCAGTTTGGGCTATCTTTGTCCGCTGGCTGGCTGACCGTGCCGGGGCCACAAAATGAACAATCGATACGGGCGGATTACGGAAATGACGGAAACTCCATCCGAGGTGGAACTGGTGGGTGCCCCGATCTTGGAAGGATGGCTGCTAGAGCAACCTTCCGACAGTAAGCCGTGGTTGTACGGTTGGTTCATTGGCCACCCCGAAATCGAGGACGGCGATCACGGCCATACCTCCGCGCTGGTTGCGATGGATACGAGCAATCCCCCTACGTGGGCGAGGACCGAAAATCGCCTCTATCGTCTAGGCACATGGTATCCCCCGGCCGAACGCGAAATCCGCTACTGGTCGCAGAAGCTGCGCCGGAGGCACCGCATGCCATTGGGAGATGCGCCAGGTGGCGGCAATGACGTCGAAGAAATGATCGCGTTCATCCAATCGGAAAAACCGTTTCACGAGCAAAAGCTTGCCCGCATGGTGAGTGCCTATCGCGCAGAGCAGGAGCGCCAACCCTAGAGGAGTGCGCTTGTTCGGACGCTTGAAGTGCGACAGCAAAAGCTTCGAATTGCTCTATTGCCATTGTTGCCGCCATTCAAGGGCAGGTGATTGGCAACTGGTTCGCTGGTATTCAGTGCCCAGAATTTGGCCCTAGTGGGACTGGAAACGGCGGACGTTTCGTGCACCGTTCCCGTCGTCTCGACTATTTCTGGATGCAGGTGTCGACGGTATCCTTAGTGCACTCGTCGAGCCCTGTGAAAACAGGGTCGTCGACTGGCTTGTCGGCGATCAGATCCATCATCACTGATGGCGCCTTGTAGCCCATTTCGAACGGCCGCTGCCCGACAAGTGCGGTTACGAGACCTTCCCTGGCAATCGCGACTTCATCGCCGATCGTGTCGGCAGCACCGATCACGAACTCGTTCTTGGCGATCTTGTCGGCTATCGGCTTGAACAGATCGCGATAGGGCTGCGGCGCACCAAACAGCGGCCAACCGCCCATAATCCCGAAAGCATCGAGATCCTTGTTGGCCGCGAGAATGTCAGTCATCGCCTGAACACCCTTGGCGCCGTCGTCATTAGTGAAGACCGGGCAACCGGCAACTTCCGTCCACCCGCCCTCGCCTTTGAGCTCGGTCAGGCCTTTCTGACCGGTCAGGGTGTCACGCATCCCCTGAGCACGACGCAAAATGTTGTCGGCGCCAGGGTTGCCTTCGATCGTGCATATCTTGCCACCCTTCGGCTTCGCTTTCTTGATGTACTCACCGATGCGCGCGCCCATCAGATAGTTGTCGGTGCCGAGATAGGTCTTGCGCAGTGCAGAGTCTTCTGCCGCAAGGTCGGCGTCGAGCGTCATGACAGGTACCTTCGGGCTTGCCGTCTTGAGCGTCTGAGCGATCAACTTGGCATTCGAGGGAGAAATGGCGATCGCCGCCGTTTCCGCCTTGCCCAGCACGTCCTGAACGATTTGCGCTTCGCCGGCTTCATCGGAAGTCGATGCCGGACCCGTGTAGAAGCACTCGAATTCGGAATCAGGATTCTCCTTGTTCCACTTCTGGCAACCCTGGTTGATCGCCTCGAAGAACGGGTTGTCGAGACCTTTCACGACGATGACCAACTGTTTCTTGGCCGCCAGCGCTTGTCCGGCCGTCAGCGCCAGCACCGCAACGGTAAGCAATAATGCTTTCCTCATAGCTTCCTCCCATTGAAAATTGACGGACGCCATCGCCCGCCACATGATCAACCCGGATACCAGACGATGCGAGGATCCTCCTCCGAACGCATATACCCCCAGGCCGAGTCGATTAGCATTTCCAGATCGTAGACGGGCCGCCACCCAAGCAGGTACTTCGCCTTGCTGTTGTCCATCCAATTCGAATGAAACAGGCTCGGGATGTCGACCGACGCCAGGCCGCGCGTGTGCGCCAGGTAAGCGGCAACCTCGCCGTAGTCGACAGGGCGGTCCATGCAGATGTTGAACAACTGGCCCTCGGCACGCGGATTGTCGAGCGCGGCCAGGATCGCGGACACGAGGTCGTCGACGTGAACAATATTGCGTTTGAGCGGTCTCTCGTCGGCGTCACGCAACAACGGGATCGTCCCATCCCGCGCATAGCGCGCCGCGTCCGCCTGCGGAACGAGCGTCTTCCAGTCAGGGCCGCCGAAAACATCGTTACCGAACGACAAGGTGAACCTGAAATCGTCCTTCTCCATAATCCAGGGTGCACGCAGGCAGCAGCCATTGATGCCATACTGAATCTGGAACTGCTCCAGCATTACCTCTTCCAGCACCTTCGACAGCGCATAGCAGCCTGGATATGCCTGGTGAGGCGTCGCCTCAGTGATCGGCGCTTCATGACGATAGAAAAAATGCCCGATCCCGGCATCGCCGCCGATGAGAATGAACTGTCGCGCGGTGGCGCTCGTCCTGAAGCCTTCGAGAAGCCAGAACAATCCCTTGACGGTAACGTCCATGACATCTTGAGGTATTTCCTTGCATGTCGCGAGATGCACGACATGCGTGACGCCAGCAAGCGCCTTTGTCACCGCTTCGCGATCGCTGATCGAGCCGCGTACGGCTTCGACGCGCTCGGTTTCTAAGCACAAGCGATTATGACAAAGCGCGCGAATGCGCGCCTTCGAAAATCGCGGATCGTCGAGCAGCCTAGCAATAAAGTGCTGCCCGACCTTGCCCGTTGCACCCGTGACAAGGATCAGCATGCTCTCCTCCATGAACAGCTAATATACAGACACTTTTGCACGTCAATGAAATTGTACTACAAAACCAATAATTGTAGCGCACGCACTAAATTAGAGACATCAGATTGACGGTTTCACACGGTTCTGGGTAAATGTCGGAAGCGCTCGCGGGGAGGAAACTGGCGAGCGAAATAGCGGCTCACACGGGTCGCCCGCTTTGGGAGGCTAGACGCCTGGTGGCAGTTCTCGAGCTCGCCAACATCTCTAAACATTTCGGCGCCATACAGGCGGTCAATGACGTTTCGTTTTCGCTTGAACCGGGAGAGGTCGTCGGATTGATGGGCGACAACGGCGCCGGCAAATCGACGCTCGTTAAAATGATCGCAGGGAACTTCCGCCCAAGCCACGGAACGATGCGGCTAGACGGTGAGGACCTCGTTATGCACCGGCCGGTGGACGCCCGGCAGCGGGGCATCGAGATCGTCCACCAGGACCTGGCTCTCTGCAACAATCTTACGGCTGCCGCCAATGTATTCCTTGGCCGCGAGATCCGCCGCGGTTTCGGCCCGTTACGCATTCTCGACTACAAGACGATGTACAAACGCGCGGGCGAGATCTTCAAGGAGCTGAAATCCGAGACGCGGCCACGCGATCTGGTGAAACAGATGTCGGGCGGCCAGCGGCAGGCTGTCGCAATCGCCCGCACCATGCTGGCCGAGGCAAAGCTGGTCCTCATGGACGAGCCGACAGCCGCCATTTCCGTTCGTCAGGTTGCTGAGGTTCTCGCCCTTATCCGTCAACTGCGTGATCGCGGCATCGCCGTCATTCTGATCAGTCACCGCATGCCTGATGTGTTCTCGGTTGCTGACCGCGTAGTCGTCATGCGGCGCGGGCGCAAGGTTGCCGACAAGCAGATCGCCGCGAGTTCGCCGGAGGAAGTCACGGGCCTCATAACAGGCGCAATCGAACAGGTCTGAGAAACCCGGGACCAAACGTGAGCGAAGGTCGACCATGGCAATAACCCTCGATCAGACGATAGCACAGAAGCAACGCAGCTGGTTCTCGTCCGTATTTGCGAGCCAGACCTTCTGGGTCCTCATTGCGGTCATCCTCGCCTGCATATTCCTGTCCTTCGCCACCAGTTCCTTCGCCACCCCAACCAACCTTTACAATATCACCCGCAACGTCACCTTCATCGCAATCATCGCCCTCGGCATGACGCTGGTCATCATCACCGGAGGCATCGACCTGTCGGTCGGTTCGGTGCTTTGCCTCTGCAGCATGGTGCTGGCGGTGACCATGCATGCCGGATACGGCATCGGAACGGGCATTGCCGCATCGATCGGCACAGCCTTGGTCGTGGGCGCTTTCAACGGTATTTTGATTGCCTACCTCGGGTTCCCGCCCTTCGTTGTCACACTCGGCATGCTCTCCATTGCCCGCAGCCTCGCGATGGTCGCCTCGAACAACACCGTTGTCTTCCAGTTTGGACCGGATCACGACAAGCTGCTGGCGCTCGGCGGCGGAGCATGGCTTTTCGGCATCGCCAATCCGGTGCTGTATATGGCTGCGCTGGCACTGTTGACCGGCTTTGTGCTGCGCTGGACGCGATTTGGACGCTACGTCTTCGCCATCGGTGGAAACGAGCACGCCGCGACGCTGACGGGCGTCCCCGTCAGGAAGATCAAGGTCGTGGTCTACATGGTCTCGGCGCTTTCGGCGGGCGTGGCCGGCATCATCCAGACCGGCTGGCTCGGCGCCGTGACCACGAACATTGGGGCCGGCATGGAGCTCCAGGTTATCGCCGCAGCTGTCATCGGTGGCGCCAATCTGGCCGGCGGCGTCGGCACCGCGTTTGGTGCCATCGTTGGTGCCGCCTTGATCGAGGTCATCCGCAACAGCCTTGGCCTGCTCGGCATTAACGCCTTCTGGCAAGGCACCTTCATCGGCGCGGCGATTGTTCTGGCCGTTCTATTCGACCGATTGAGAAACCTGGGACGCAGCGATTAGTAACGGGCTATGGGGCGGTCAGTTGGTTACCCCGAAAATCGGTCCCACCAGAGGATTTTGATCCGCCTTTTCTGCCCTCGCAAGCTCGTCGATCGATTGGTTTGCCGGTGTCTGGCCAACGACAGCAGCCAGTCTTGATGGGATATGAACCTTAGATCGCTAGGTAACTCTAGCCTTCCAAATCCCGCGAGACCGCGTAGTCGAGGCGTCTGGAGGCCATGAGCACCGACCAGCCCGTCGCAACCAGGTTGTGACATTTGAGCGACAAAAGCGAGGAATGTCGCAATGGCAAGCGCAATATCTTGACTCATTTAGTAATGTTTTTATTGATGCGCCCGAAGGCGACATGCCTTTCGGCAGCGCAACGTGCTGCCCTGAAATCTTTAGTCTTGCGTCAGCGAACAGCCGGCGCCTCTGCTTGCCGGGGAAGGGTACGCAATGTCATTTTCTTTCAAACACGCTCGCAAGCATTGCGGCCTTCTAAACTCCACGATGCTCGTTGCATCCGTCGCTGCAACCGTACTGAACGCGGGCACAGCCGTTGCTCAGGACAGCAACAGCACGGAACTGGAGAAAATCACCGTCAGCAGCGAAAACTCGAATCCCCAGTCGATCAGCGAGGACAACGCAACGGTCGTTCCCCGACTCACGGTATCGGCCACAAAGACTGATACGCCTCTGGTCGAGATTCCGCGCGCCATATCTGTTGTTACCCGCGCGGAAATGGACGAGCGCGCCGTCACCGACATGATCCAGGCGGCCCGCTACGCCTCGGGCGTCACCACCGGCGCCTTCGGTTACGACCCGAGATTCGACCAGATCTACATCCGAGGTATCGAGACAACGACCACCGGCGACTTCCGCGATGGTCTGCGCCAGCCGATCATGAACTACGGCTCGTTCATGACGGAAGTCTACACGCTGGATCGCATCGAAGTCCTGAAGGGTCCGGTATCGGTGATGTACGGTGCGGCGAGCGCCGCCGGTATTGTGAACCGCATCTCAAAGATGCCGCTCGAGGAAGAACATCACGAGGTCGAACTGCAATACGGCACCATTGGCCGCAAGCAGGCTGCTTTCGATTTTGGCGGGCCGATCAACGACGAGATCAACTATCGTCTGGTCGGGTTGGCCCGTGAAGGCGAAGGAAGCTACGACATCGCCGACGACCGCTATCTCCTGCAGCCGTCCGCCACCTGGAAGCCGGACGAGAACACAACCTTCACCGTCTATGGATTGGCGCAGAAGAGCGAGACAGCTGCAAGCGCCTGGAGCTACCTGCAGGGCGATGACGTCTTCCTCTACACCGACCCGGACTTCAACAGCCAGAAAGTCGAGCAATATCAGCTCGGCTATCAGCTGGAGCACAAGTTCGACAACGGCCTGACCTTCCGCCAGAATGCCCGCGCAGGCGAATCGGATCTGAAGGCGCATTACCTCGACCGCGTCAACGTCAACGCAGACGGCAGCTGGCCGACCACGGCAGTGACGGAGGACATGCGCAGCTATCAGATCGACAACCAGCTCGAGGGTGAGTTCGATACCGGCGACGTCTCCCACACGGTGCTCACGGGCCTTGACTACACCTGGGTCTCGTCCGACTTCGCCATGGGTAGCAGCAGCGTCGCGGCCAATACGCCCGGCGCCAGCGTTCCGGTTCCCGCGCTCACCTACTTCACGGGCAGCAGTCTTAACCAGACCGGCATCTATGCCCAGGATCAGATGGAACTTGGCAATTGGCGCGCCGTTGCCGGCCTTCGCTATGACTGGGCACACCAGGAATCCACCGCAAAGGGTACCGGCGGCTCGACCAGCGTGAAGGATGATGGCGTCCTTTCCGGCCAAGTGGGGCTGCTCTATCTGTTCGACAACGGCATCGCACCTTATGTCAGCTACGGTACTTCGTTCGTCCCATCGACTGCGCTTGCAGAAAACGGTTCGGTTCTGGATCCGACCAAAGGACGCCAGATCGAAGCTGGCGTGAAGTACCAGCCCGAAGGTGAGAACTATTCTCTAACCGGTGCCGTCTATCGGTTGGTCGAAACGGGCAAGCCCCAATATGACTCAAGCTTCCTGTTTTCCGAGAATTCAGGGGAGAACACCTACACGGGATTCGAGCTTGAAGGACGCACCCAGTTCGACAACGGCATCAGCCTGATTGCCGCCTACACCTATGCCCATGCCGAAATCACCGGCAATAACGACCCGACATTGATCGGAAATGCGCCCTCGACGGTACCACGCCATGTCGCCTCGTTGTGGGTGAACTATGAGATGCCGGAGACCTCTGCCATACCTGGGCTCAGCTTCGGTGGCGGCATTCGCGCGATGAGCAACTCCTTCACCAGCGATGCGAACACCGCAAGGAACCCCGGCGCCGCCTACTTCGATGCGGTCGTGTCCTATGATTTTGGCGTCCAGTCCCCCGATCTTAAGGGGCTGTCGCTTTCGGTAAGCGCGACCAACCTCGCGGACCGGCGCGAGCAGGTCTGCACCGATGGCTATTGCTATACCGGCCAGGGTCGCACGGTCATGGGCGCGCTGAAGTACAAGTGGTAACGAGCCTTGCAGCCACTTGCCGATCGATGGGGCGAAAAGCGATGAACACGACTGAAGAAGCTTGCGCCTTGCCGGGAACAGTTCAATTTGAACTGGAACCGATGGATGGAGGTGAGCCCTATCGCATCCTGCTCTTCATACCAAAAGGAGAGCCGCCCGCCGGCGGCTGGCCTCTTTTGGTCACGACCGACGGCAATGCGACATTCCCTTTTGCTTTTGCCAGCACCGTGACACAAGCACCCTATCCGACTGGAACCAACGTCGACTGGGGTGTCGTTGCCGCGATCGGTTATCCCACCGACGAACCCTATGATGCCTTCCGCAGGGCTTGGGACCTTGGACCGCCGCCGATCAAATCCTATCCGCCCTATTTCGAGGGCGGGCCTCCAGTTCGCATCGGCGGGACCGGCCAACTCGTCGACTTTATCGAGTACCGGCTCTTTCCACGGCTTGACGCAATGACGCGGATCGATCCAACGCGCCGATCGCTGTTCGGGCATTCTTTCGGCGGGCTTTTTACGCTTTATGCTCTCTTCGAACGCCCGGCGCTTTTCACCAACTGGATTGCCGCCAGTCCGACAATCTACTGGGAGGAAAGCGAAATCCTGAACAATGAGGCGCGCCGGCAACCGATTACTGGCTCCGCGGTCTTTCTTCATCTGTCAGCCGGCGAGTATGAAGGCGACGAGCTTGCTCCCTTCCAATATCGCAACGAGGATGCTGCATCCCGTAGCGAGAAAAGGAAGATCGAACGCACCGTTGCATTGGCGCAGGAAATGGCAGATCGGCTGCATGATCCTGCGACCGGCATTCGCACGCAATTCGAGCTCTTTGCAGGACAGACTCACATGTCCGTGCTCGGACCAGCCGTCAATCGCGCCGTGGGTATTGCGTTTGAAACGGCTGGCGCGGGCCGCTGACCACCTCCGGACCCGATAGCCGACGTCCAAATCTAAAGGAAACACTTTGACCGCGCCAAAGCCCGAGCAAGAGATGTCCGAAGCGACAAAAGCCTTTGAAGTCAGCAGCGTTGGGCTTTCGATCCAGGGCAACACGATCCTGTCCAATGTCAGTCTCGAATTCCCGGCAGGCGAAGTGGTGGCCCTGGTTGGCCACAACGGATCGGGCAAGTCGAGTCTGTTAAAGATCCTTGCGCGCCAACTCTCGCCCACATCAGGAGCCGTCGTCTGCGGCGACCGTGAACTCAGAGATTATGGCGACCGCGACTTCGCGCGAGCGGTCGCCTATTTGCCACAAGATCTCGGCACGGGCCTGGAGATGACGGTTCGCGAACTTGTCGGTTGCGGGCGCTATCCATGGCATGGCGCGCTCGGTCGTTTTTCCGAGACCGACAGGCACAAGGTCGATGCAGCCCTTGCGGCAACACACATAGAAATGCTCGCGGATCGCGTGGTTGGTACGCTGTCCGGCGGCGAGCGGCAACGCGCCTGGATTGCGATGCTGGTCGCTCAGGATGCCCGCTGTCTGTTACTCGACGAACCCACCGCCGCACTCGATGTCGCCCACCAGATTGAGGTGCTTTCCCTCGTTCGTCGGTTGGCACATGAAGGCGGCAGGAGCGTGGTGATCGTCCTTCACGATATCAACATGGCGGCACGCTTCTGCGATCGGATCCACGCACTGAACCGCGGTCAGGTCGTTGCCAGCGGCACGCCGGCCACAATACTCGTGCCTGACACTTTGCACGACATTTATGGGATCGACATGAACGTTATCTCCGCGCCCAATTTGAACCACCCCCTCGCCTATGCCTGCTAAGCCGAGAGAGCCAATGTTCGTCTCGCGAAGGGCCTTTCTGCAGTATGCGACGGCAATGGCGGTTATCCCCACGCCGCTATTCGCTCAGGCGCCTGGCCAACGAATCGTCAGCCTAGACTATGGCCTGTCATCCACGCTTCTTTCCCTCGGATTGCCGCCCGTCGGCATTTCCGATCTCGCGGACTGGGGTCGGTGGGTGGTCGAGCCGGCAATGCCCGATACCGTCGTCGATATCGGCAGTTCCTTCGAGGTGAACTTCGAAGTCCTGCTCCAGCTGAAACCCGACATCATTTTGACGACGCCCTATCTCGACGAGCTGCTGCCCAGGCTGAAGCCCTATGGCAGGATTGTCCGTCTGGAGGTATTCACGCCCGACAGTGGACCTCTTCTTCAGTCGGCAATCGCTGCAACACGCAAGCTATCGGTAGAAATAGGACGGGAGAAGGAAGCCGAGGAATTCCTGCAGCAATCCGAAGCCTTCTTTGATGGTTGCCGCCAGCGACTGGCGGGAAAAGACATACCGCCGATCGCCTTGGTGAACTTCATGGATGCACGCCACGTCCGCATCTATTCGAATCCCGGCCTGTTTCATGGTGTGTTCGAGCGGCTTGGCGTCAACAACGCATGGACGAGGGAATCGAATTATTGGGGTTTCGAAACCATTGGTATCGAAGATCTGTCCAAGATCACGGACCCGAATGCGCGCCTGGTGGCTTTCGATCCCGTTCCGCCAGACGTTCTTCCCAAGCTTGCTGAAAGCCCTCTCTGGAACAGGCTCCCGTTTTCACGCCCTGGACACTTATCGATCCTGCCCGCAGCCCTGATGTTCGGAATGGTGAACGAGGCCATCCGGTTTGCGGGTCTTCTGACTGATCTCCTGGAGCGCGACGCATGATCATCTCTCGCCGAGACGTCCTCGGGCCGGCGCTGGTCGTCGCCATGTTTCTCATCGTCGGAGGCGGCGCATCGCTGTTGCTTGTCACTCCCTCGTTGAGGTTCCCTTCAGAGGCAGGCTACGATGCAACACGGCTGGTACTCTACTATTCGACGCTGCCGCGGCTGGCGACAGCGATCCTCGCAGGCGCAGCGCTTGCCTTGGCGGGTGCTCTGTTCCAACAGGTCTTGCGCAATCCGCTTGCCGATCCGACGACGCTCGGCGTGTCAGCGGGCGCAAACCTCGCCTTGGTGGTGGCGTCACTCTTTCTTCCTGGACTGCTTGGAACCGGTCGCGATCTCGTTGCCCTGGCGGGGAGCGCGGCTGCCGCGGCGATTGTTCTCAGCCTTGGTGCGCGGCGTGGGTTTTCGCCCTATTCGCTGGTGCTATCCGGACTGGTGCTCAGCCTATGGTGCGGCGGCCTCTCCGCCATCCTGACCTATCTCAACCAGCGCTATCTCGCGAGCCTGTTCATCTGGGGAAGCGGGTCCCTGTCGCAGCAGAGCTGGGTCATACCTCTGTCGTTGCTCTGGAAAATGGCAGCGGTGACGGTCGTTTGCGCCTTGATCGTAAGGCCGTTGTCTCTCCTCGATCTCGGTGACAACAGTTCTGCGTCACTTGGCGTCAGAGTGGGTCGGCTGCGTTTCATTGCCATCGCCTGCGCCGTGGCCCTTTCTGCCTTCGTCACGAGCGCCATCGGGGTCATCAGCTTTATCGGCCTTGTCGCGCCAACGCTATCGCGACTGTCGGGTGCGCGGCGTCCCGGACAACTGATCTTTTGGTCTCCCCTCATCGGAGGCAGCCTTCTATTCTGCGCCGATGCTGTGCTCCAACTGGTCGCTGGTGGACTTGGGGATTTCCTGCCAACCGGGGCAGTGACCGCGATCTTCGGATCACCCCTCCTGCTGGCGCTGCTGCCCCGACTGAAAATCCGTCATCGGATACAACAATCATCAGTCTGGCATGGGCCACGACGATCGGGCGCCGCGAGATCGATCGCCTTCGTCGCAGTCGGACTTCTTCTGTCCGTAGGGATCAGCATTTTCGTCGGACGCGGCATCGATGGCAGCCTTTCGATTCTCTCCGGTGATATGTCATTAGACATCCTCGCCATTCGTGCGCCGAAGATTTTTGCCGCCTTGGCCTCAGGTGCAATGCTTGCGGTCGCGGGTTCGATCCTCCAGCGGCTCACCGGAAACGAGATGTCGAGCCCCGAAGTCCTCGGCATCAGTGCGGGATCGACATTCGGTGTCGCTATCGGTTTGTTTGCGATTGCGCCGGGTTTCTTCGGTCAGTTTAGCTTTGCCGTTACCGGTGCAGTCGGTGTGCTTGTCGTCATTTTCCTAAGCTCGCGGCGATCCGGCTTTTCTCCCGAGCGCGTCTTGCTTGCCGGCATTGCGCTGAGCGCGATGGTCGACGCAGTCGTCGGTGTGCTGAGTTCCACGGGAGATCCGAGGGCAGCTCTGCTCATGCGCTGGATGAGCGGCTCAACCTATCTCGTCGACGGGCCGACTGCCTTGATGGAAGTAGCTATCGGTACAGTCTTGATGGCCATTGCCTTTGCCACCCGACGCTGGCTCGATATCCTCCCACTCGGGCCGTCACCGACATCCGCTGTCGGCGTATCATTGGCTAAATCAAGGCTGATTCTCTTTGGATTGGCGGGTCTGCTGACCGGCGCGGCGACGCTCACTGTCGGTCCGCTTTCATTCGTTGGCCTGATGGGACCGCATCTGGCACGGGAAGCAGGCTTGACACGCGCATTGCCGCAGATGGTTGGTGCGGCGCTGATCGGCGGAGCGCTCATGGTGGCAGCCGATTTCCTGGGGCGCACGATCGTGTCTCCCTATCAGATCCCGGCTGGCCTCGTTTCAGCAATGATCGGCGCGCCGTTTTTGATGTTAATGATGCGGAAGAAGGCCTAAACAGGTTCCATCGAGGCACCGGGGATGCCATTGAGAAACGCCTCGATTCCACCGCTGAAATCAAGCTGGTCCCAGACCTTCTGCGCGGTTTCTGCCGTGGCCCACGCCATCGTTGAAATCGAGATTGCCAATACGGGTATCGAGGCGATCTGGCGTGGTGATCTCCGGAGGGATCGGCGTCATCATCTCGAAACCGCCTCCGCCGCGCCAAAGGCGACCATCCCCGCTACAAGAAGAAATATCGATCTCACGACGTTACCTCACTTGATCTTGACGATGTCGTCGGGTTTCCAGGTCTTCTCGAAGAATGCCGAAGCAGGCCGTAAAGGCGCAGGCTGGCGAAGAAGCCCTTTCCCGGATCGTCGCCAGCCAGTTCTTGTCCGCGCCGGGTGATTTCGGCCCGACGTAGATATCCGTGGTGCCGTCCGCATTCTGCACGGGCTTGTCCATGGTGTTCAACGACGGGAACGGCTGGCCATTGTCGAGGCCCGCGCTCGTGATGGGATCGTAGACCGTCACCGACAAGATATGAGCAGGAATGTCCTTCTGCAGATGGAGGCGATATGACACGTCGCCCGAAAGATACTCGCCGTCCGCGTCCTTGTAGGCCTCCCGATACTTGGCGCCGACGTTCTCCATACTTAACGCCATGCCGGGACTGGTAGACTAGGCGGTAAAGAAGCTCTGACGGGCGTCAAGCTGACTGTAGGGCTCGGCAGCAAGATGCGAATTCGTCGGGAACGGGGTCAGACTGCTCGATGTCGACCGTGCCGTTTCAGGAGGGAGGCCAGTCCGAAATATAGCTACAAGTTTTAACATTTCTATTAACTGTATTTAAACAGCGCAGTTAGATTTAACCTGTCGTTTGTTGTTGCAACTGTAGCTTTCCCGCAACCTTAGCGAGGATGATATGCGCAGTTTTACGTCCAGTTCGGCTCGTTTCTCCAGTCAGCAGTTCACAAGGCGCATCGTATATCCGATGGCTGGTCTCATGCTGGTCATGATCGCCGTTGTTATCGGGTTCCTTTCTCTATCTGCTCGGCAACAGAACCAGTTGGAGATCGAAGCCTCGACGAGGCTCGCGACAACTGCACTCCAAGTGAAGGCACGCGAGGTTGGCCGCAATCTGAGAGATTATACAATCCGGCCGGACGTTTATGAACACCTCAACGGGGGCATCGATCTGGGCTGGGCAGTTACAGATGGAAACATCGCGGCAAATATTTACAACGATCTTGGTTATGAGATGGTCTTCGTGGTCGGTCCGAGCGACAGAACCATCTACAGTCTAATCGACGGTGTTCCGACCAAGGTCGATGCCTTGGCCCTGATGCCACGTGGCCTGCGCGACCTCCTGCATGTGGCGTCCATACAACCCAATCCGACGACCAGTCTGATCAAGTCTGGCGATGATATCTACGTGGTCGCCGCAAATGGCATTGTTCCACCATCAGTCGATCGCGCGACGGTAAAGGCGAGTGAGCTGACAATGCTTGTTTTCGCCAAGCGGCTGGATCAGAAGTTTCTGGATCAGATGGGGCACGACTATCTGCTGACCGATCTCAACATTACCCTTGATAGTCAGCCCGGAAAGGAAGCGTCCATTCCGTTGATGACTCAGAACCGGATGTATCTGGGGGCGATATCCTGGTCACCTCCGAAGCCCGGCGATCAACTTCTAAACTTTATCGTTCCCCCGCTTGCATTCGCACTCATTATTCTGGCTGCGTTTTCAGTTCTTGTTGTTAGGAACGCCCGCAGGTCGACTATCGCTCTTGAGGCATCCGCGACGCGTGTGACTCATCTTGCTCATCATGATGCGCTTACCGGTCTCCCAAACCGGGTATTGTTCCGCGAGCGGCTAGATCTTGCTTTGGCAAGTGCAATACCATCGTCGGCAGTCTCGGTGATCTGCCTTGATCTCGACAACTTCAAAGAGGTCAACGACAGCCTGGGGCACGCAGCTGGAGACCAGTTGCTACAACAAGTCAGCGAACGCCTGATGAAGTGCGTCAACTACAACGACACGGTTGCTCGCCTGGGTGGGGATGAGTTTGCTGTTATTCAGATCGGCACAAACCAACCGCGTGACGCCGAAGAACTCAGTCAAAAGATAATCGAAAGCGTTCGCACGCCGTTCATAGTTGACGGTCAAAACCTCCACATCGGCGTCAGCATCGGCATCGCCTTGGCCAACACCGAAAGTGACCCGGAGCGGCTGCTGAAGAGCTCGGACATCGCACTTTATCGCGCGAAGCAAGGGGGGCGAGCAACTTACCGGATTTTTGAAGCTCAGATGGACGCCGAGCTTCAGGAACGCCGAGTGCTGGAGTACGATCTGCGTCAAGCGGTTCTGAAAGGGGAGCTCGAACTGCACTACCAGCCGCTCATCGAGCTGGATACGCGAAATATCGCGGCTGTCGAGGCTCTTGTCAGGTGGCGCCATCCAGTGCGGGGCTTGGTTTCTCCCGCGGATTTCATCCCATTGGCCGAGGAGACTGGCCAGATTGTCGCAATCGGTGAGTGGGTCCTCGAAACAGCGTGCTCTCAGGCGCTAGAATGGGAGCGGCTCCGGGTGGCCGTCAACCTTTCTCCCGTTCAGTTTCGAAATCGGGAACTCGTCGAGACAGTTCGTCAAATCCTTGCGAGGACAGGGCTCGACCCAGCGCGTCTTGAATTGGAGATCACCGAAAGCGTTCTGATCAACGACGCGACTGCGGCCCTGGAGATTCTCAGCGGTCTGAAATCGCTAGGAGTGAAAGTCGCCATGGACGATTTCGGAACCGGATACTCGTCGCTCGGATATCTGAACTCGTTCCCCTTTGATAAGATCAAAATCGACAAATCCTTCATTGGTGACTTGAGCAACACGGAAAAATCGGCAGCGATTGTCAAATCCGTCATTGGTCTTGGGCAGAGCCTGAACATGGTAACCACTGCCGAAGGTGTCGAAACTATCGAGCAGGCAGCCTTCCTGCGGCAACAGGGTTGCCACGAGGTCCAGGGGTTCTATTTCAGCAAGCCGGTTGCTGCGGGCGAGCTGTCGTTGTTTATTGCCGGTTGGAACTCGGAGCATGTGTTTGGCGAGGCAGCGTAGTTTTTTGGCTGCAAACACGGATTACGGTTCAGAGATTGGAGAGGTAACCATCGTTGGCCGGACGTTCGTGCCGCCGCCTCCCGGCATCATTTCTTGCTTAACTAGCGCCACATGGCAGCGGGTCACACGAGAAAGACCGCCGGACTTTACCGCCGATCCTGAACGGCCTTTATGGATCGGGGGCTCCGCGGCCCCACGACAGCGGAAGGGTCTCGCTTTCTCTTGCTCAGCCGAGCAATCCATGCCTCTATTAACCCCAGAGGGATAAGCTTCCAGATCGTGACTTCGCGATCGAGCATAGCCGCTTCGCGATGGCACGCGCTAGCCCATCCCCGAGACACAACGCAAGATTTCAGGATGGGCGGATTGCGCAAGAATTCAACTCGGGTCGGTCCCGGCTATCCACAGGTCGTCGTGCTCGTCGGCGCAACGGGCGACCTTTCACGACGCAAGCTTCTGACGGGATTGTTCCACCTTACCAAAGCGGGGTTTATCCCGGGCTGCCGCATCATAGGCGTCTCACTCGACGATATCGATGCTGATGGCTTCCGCTCCATAGCCCGAGACTCGCTCGACAAGTTCTTGACGCGCAAGTTCTCGGAGCCCGAATGGCAAGCGTTCGCGGCCTCGCTTGACTACGTCCCACTCGCTGCCGGTGCCGGAGCGCTGAAGGAAGCAGTCGACAGAGCTGAAAAGGCGCTGGGACCGGAGACACGGCGCGTGCACTACTTATCCGTGCCACCAAGCGCCGCCCTTCCAGCCGTACAACTCCTTGCTCAGGCCGGCCTGACGGAGCGCTCGCGGATCATCATGGAGAAGCCCTTCGGCACGGACCTTGCGAGCGCTGTTGAGCTGAATAAGAAGCTGCACGAGGTATTCGACGAAAAGCAGATTTTTCGCATTGATCACTTTCTCGGCAAGGAGCCGGCGCAAAACATCCTGGCCTTCCGATTTGCCAACGGCCTGTTCGAACCGATCTGGAACCGCAATTTCATCGACCATGTGCAGATCGACGTCCCGGAAACGCTCGGCCTTTCTACTCGTGCCGCCTTTTACGAAACCACCGGCGCCTATCGTGATATGGTGGTGACCCACCTCTTTCAGATCCTCGCGTTTATGGCGATGGAACCGCCGACGGCTCTCGAACCTGCGCCAATCTCGGAAGAAAAGAACAAAGTGTTCCGCTCGATGTTACCGATCGAGCCGCGTGACGTCGTGCGCGGTCAATATATCGGCTACCGCAATGAGCCTGGCGTCGATCCCGAAAGCGACACAGATACTTTTATCGCCCTCAAATGCGCCATCGACAATTGGCGCTGGGCCGGCGTGCCTTTCTTCCTGCGCACTGGCAAGCGCATGGCCGAGGGGCAGCGCATTATCTCAATAGCATTCCGTGAGCCGCCGAAATCGATGTTTCCCCCAGGCTCCGGCGTGGGGGCCCAGGGGCCTGATCACCTGACGTTCGATCTCGCTGATGCGTCCAAGGTCTCGCTTTCCTTCTATGGAAAGCGACCAGGCCCGGGCTTCCGGCTCGACAAGCTTTCACTGCAGTTCGCCATGAGTGAAACCGGCCTTATCGGCGAAGTTCTGGAGGCCTATGAGCGTCTGATCCTCGATGCCATGCGCGGCGACCATACGCTGTTCACGACAGCCGAGGGCATCGAGCGCCTCTGGGAGGTGTCCCAGCCTCTTCTCGACAACCCGCCACCGGTGCGCCTCTACGATCAGGCCGGCTGGGGGCCGAAGTCCATTCACCAACTTATTGCGCCCCACGCTTGGCGTCTACCGTTTGAGCGGGCATGGCGGGATGCCGCAAAGGGTGATTGACGACCAATGGGAGTCTTTTTCGCTTTGTCGCGCGATATGTTGGTTTCCACGCAGAACTGAGCCGGTTAGGCGCATAAGGGGGTGCGGATAAAAACTTGGACTGTTTTAAATGCTCAGGCCGAGGCTCTTACGATATCCGGTCGGGCCCGCCTCGTAGCAGAAATGAACGCAGTCAAACTTTGCAGCTATCCGCTGGATGATGCGGCGCATGCTTGCACCCGATGCATCAACCTCGCCCCAGAAGCGAATTTCTTCCTCCCGGCCGAATTCGGCGACAGCGATCGCATTCTTCCGCTTGGCAACATCGATTCCAACGAACACTTCTCTATAATCTGCCATGGCTCGTCCCCCTGTGACGAGGATCGGCTCGGCCCATCCGATCAACCCTCGGAAGACCGGTAGGGCGAGCCACCTCAGCCACGAAGACGGACATACGCTCTTGCCTTAAAGCTAAAGCGGCTATGGCTCAAGGAGTCGATGCGACGTGCAGCCGGTGTCGCAGGAAATCGGAATTCCACACACCATGTACAAGGTTCGGCAGCGGATCAGTCTGCATCACGCTGAACATATAGCGCCCTTCAACTTTCTTGAAGGCTTCACGTTCGAACCGCTGGTCTATCGTATTGACGTCGGTGCCCGGCGGAATATCCGCAATGATCGGCGCTAATCGCGGATTGGAATTGGGAATGAGCAGCCGGTTTGTCGTCTGGGTTACAGTTCCGACCGTTGTCTGGATGACGAGGAATCCCCTGACCTTATTGTCGCGGGTCAATCCAACGTTCTCATAAGTTACCTTGAACGCGTCGTTGTGTGGAATGAACGAGACGAGAATGTTGTTCTGGTAGACGAGGTTGTAGACTTGGTTGCCATTGGGAATGGCCGCGACGTTGTAGTCATTAATGTTGGATACCTCGAATGTGATGGCGGGTTTTCCCAATTCAGCCTCGAACGCGATCGCAAACGTGCCGGTAATCGGAGGCGCACCCCAAGGCTTGAGTTTGGTGCCGTCGTCCATCTGGTCGCGCCACCAGAAGCGTTTGGAGGCATCGCAGAACACGTTGAGCGTATACTTGTGTTGATTGACCCCGACATTATCCCGCCACCAGATTTGCTCGGCGGGATGGATTTCCGAATGGCAGCAGTGCCCTTTATCGTAGATCCAGACACCGTAGATGCAGATATCCTGAGGCCCCCGTGCCAGAATCAAGTCATTCAATGTCTGCGCCGTTCCGGAGTGAACATCGCCGTCAGGCTGTATTTCCGCTTCGACGAGGGCGGCCTCGGCGACACTCTCGCTGTCGTCGCAATTGGGCTTGCCCAACTGGTGAAGACTCAGATTCCACTGAGCGCTCATGATGTCGGTGTACTCGCGCGGATGCCCATCGGTGATAAGGTACTGGTACTTTTCATTGGGAATGACATCTATGTTGACGTCATGGTCTTCGTAGGTACCGTTAATATCTGCGATATGGACACTGTTCACTTTGCCGACCAGCGTCCGCTTGAAATAGACGACGGATCGGTGGTCACGCGGCTGCTTCTGCGGATACCAGAAGTTCAAGTTGTCCGGAATTGCTATATTGTTTGATGCCCGTTCGAAAGCGGCCGAGCCGATCTCTTCGGGACCTCTGAAGTCGCTGCCGATGATCCCCATCTGGTCGGCAACCGCATGTTCCCACATTGCTGCGTCCGAGCTGTTCTGGCCGCCCAGAAACGTGATGATTGTTTGGGCGCCGTCAACATGCATCACCGTTGCCGCGGTGGAGGGATGTGGCGCATAGGGTGGCGACACCACCGCCGTGGAGTTGTCTGGCAGGGCTCCATTGGCTCGTTGGCGCTCCCAGTGGCCCGGGATGAACTGGCCGTTTTCCATGCGGCTCCGTGCCCAGACAAAACCCGGACGGTCAACGATCGAAAACACGTTCACGTAAGAGATCTTGTCATCGAAGCCATACACCGACAGATCCGGACAATCCTCCAGCAAGTCGATGGAAATGCCGTAGCCGCCGCCATCATCCGCATGCTCGAAGAGTTGGGCCCCGAGCCCTGCTGGAATCCTGATGGAAGACACGACGTCATTGAAATCGTCGGGCGTGAAAAAGCGGTAGCCACCCGGAGCGAGCGCTTTGCTTCGTCCCCCAAAAACCGTGTCCTCATAAATTGTGACAACATCCGTGGTCATATGTGTGCCTCCACGCAAGAATAGCGCGTCCATACACCGCCGTCGCAACTTGCCTCGCCGACGGTTGCCCAAGAACGAAGCATCGTTGTGATGCCATGTCCCGCTCCGCCAGACCCGACGGCCATTGTGACCCTCAGAACTTGCGGGAATAGCGACGCGCTATCCAGCGACGCCAAACGACGACAGTAAGGAGGACCATGACGATCGCGAAAAAGAGGAGTTCAATCGTGCCGTCACCACCGTCTGGGGAAATCCCGAACCATTGTTCAATGAAATCCATCTTCTTTCTCCCGTTGCTTCAGGACCTGCTGGACCGTTGACGTGCAAAACAGCGGCCACACATGCGGTAGCGACACCACCTTGCGGTGGCGGAAGACATGTCATGGGGAAATTTGAATCGTACCGAGCGCCACGGCGCTAATTCATGAGTTCTTTCGAACGCCTGTCGCCTTTGGAGCTATATTACCGGAAAACATCGCAGGGAGCGAGAATAATTTCAATGTATCGAGGCATTGATCGGAAGTTCACTTTATTAGTTACTATTGAATTAAGAGCTATATTCTAGGTCAACATCCGCTTCTCTAAGCATCTGAGAAGTTGGATGACGTCGTCAGAGATCAGCGTAGGTGGGAAATTAGAGGTAGCTGGGGGACCGCCCGTCGGCCCTTTGTGGCACGGCACTAATTCTTGTCTTTGCCGTGGTGGCCCTCGGCGCATTGGGCGGCGAGAGCGGACCGAGGCTAGTCAGTCAATTGGAGCTGTCCGATGTACAATGCCACCGCCGCCGTGGAGTCGATCAGCGGCGGCGGATCCTGCGATAATTGCACGATCAGTGCAAATGGGCACCGGATCAGTACCCAAGGGGAAGGCACGAGGCGAGAAGGCCGTCGAGGATACCTGCCTCTGCTGCTGACAGGCGATGGTCTGCTGGTTACGCAGCGGGCGCCACCGAACTCGTCGATCGGCGGCGGTTTCGTTGCGATTGGAGCGATCCTTGCCCCGCTGGCGTAGGACCGCAGTTGAGCATGCTTTCTCTCGAACAGCCGGAGCGGGTTCACGAGCCTGCGATGGGAACAGACCTTATCGACTTGCCATTTTCCTTCCAGCTATCATGCCTTCCTTTTCACCTTGATTGATATCAGCAAGCCGATGATCAACAGGAATACGATGAGGTTTATGAGGGTGGAGAGAGCGTAAAGCTCCGGTTTGACCCCGTATCGAAGTGCGCCCCAGGCAACCGATGGCATGGTTGGCGTCGCGCCCAGGAGATAAAAGGATACGTCGAGACCATTGAGCGAGAGCACGAAGGCCGTGATCAAGCTGCCCATGATGCCCGGCCAAGTTATCGGGAGCATGACTTCTACAAACGACCGCAAAGGCGTGGCACCACAGACAATGGCAGCCTCATTCATGCGCCAATCATATTTGTAGAGCATCGCCGCCATGATCAGGAAGCAGAAGCTGAAGCAGTGTACCGTGTTGGCGACAATGGCAGTCAGCATGTTCCCCTGCAATTCGAACAGGAGATAGTAGAGGGCCATGCTCGAGATGCCGAGCAGGATCTCCGAGACAAAAAGCGGCGCTGCGAAAAAGATCGCGTAGACCAGGGCTCGCCTGCCGCCGAACCGTAGCACTCCAATGGTTGCAAGAAATCCAAGCACGGTCGAAAGCACAGCCGTACAGGAAGCGAGGATCAAGCTGTTGGCGAAGGCGCTCTGATAGACCGTGTTCGTCGATAGGCGAACGTAGCTCGCCACGTTGAATTCCGGTGGATACGGGAAGTTGGGCCGCGTCGAAAGCGAGGCGAAGAGGATGTGCACGATCGGCATGTAAAGGAAGGCGAAGACGACGATGAGGAATGTCGCCAACATCCATTTGATGATTGCGTCGGAAAAATGCGGTCGCATCCTACTGCCTCCCCAATCCTGTAAAGCCTGTGCGGCGGAGATCTACCCCAAAGCTCAAAATCGCGAGCGCGATTGCAGAAAACAGGAAGAGCACAACACCCATGGCAGCTCCCAGCGCCCAGGTGCCCGACTCGCCAAATTGCTGCGCCATGGACATGCCGTAAAGCGTGCCATTCGGACCTCCGAGGAAACGGGGAACAAGGGAAGCGGAAAGCGTCGGGATGAAAGCAAGCATGAAGCCGACGATCGTACCCGAAAGATTGAGTGGCCAAACCACTTCGGCGAAGATGCGGAACCGGTTTGCGCCGCAGGCGCTTGCAGCATGGGCAAGCCGGAAGTCGAAGTTGATTAGCGACAGATATACCGTCGTGACCACCAGCGGCAGGTAGAGATAGATGAAGGCGATGAACGATGCTGTGTTGGAATACATGATCATCCTGAGCGGCGCGGCTCCCATCCGCAGCAAGGCACCATTGACCAGCCCAGTTGGTCCCAACATGCCTTGAAGCGCAATCAGACGCAGGACTTCGCCGGAGAGGAACGGGATGACGAGGAGCAGTGAAAAGATGATGCGATAACGCCCGCCATAGCGGACGATGAAGTAGGCGATCGGCCAGGACATGGCGACAAGCGTTACCGAGACGCCAATCGCCATCGCAAGCGACCTGAGGAAGAAAGTGATGTAAGCGCCTTCTGTCGAAAGCGTGCCATAGTTCATCAGTGTCCATTCGTGGACGATCTTGTAGTTCTCGGTCTGCCAGAAGCTCAGGACAACAAGTGCCGTCAACGGCATGACGAAAAAGAGCAGTAGGAAGCCTGTCGGCACATCCAGAATGAGACGGCGTTGGAGATCTGAGCGCATCATCAATTCCCCGCCTTGAAGACATGGCAATCAGCCGGGCTCCAGGATAGCAGCACGCGCTCCTGAGTTGGCAACGGATCATTGCGCTTTGGCTTAACCGCAATCACGGTGTCGCCCCTGTCCGTCTCCAGCACGTATTCGAGGAAGGGCCCGCGCAAGACGACATCCATAACCCTGCAGGCGATACCTTCGCCACCATCGGCCTTGCGTGTGAGATCAAAGCGCTCGTTCTTGACGAAGATGTCGACCGCGTCTTTCGCCTTCAATCCATTGCCTGCGGGAAGCGTGAATTCGTGGTCATAGCGGGCAAGTCGCACCGTGTCGCCGCTGGACCCGACGATCCCCTGGAACTTGCTGGACTTGCCGACGAAGCGGGCCACGAATGGCGTTTGGGGACGATCATAGATCGCCTGTCGCTCACCAAGCGCTTCGAGCCGACCGTTGTTTATCACGGCAATCCGGTCGCTCATCGAGAGTGCCTCTTCCTGATTATGCGTGACATAAATGAAAGGGATGCCGAGCTGCTTCTGGTAGCGCCGGATCTCGATCTCCATTTCCTGGCGAAGCTCCCGGTCGAGATTGGCCAGCGGTTCATCAAGCAATAACAAGGTCGGTTTCGCCACCAGACCACGCCCCAGCGCGACGCGTTGTTGCTGTCCGCCTGAGAGCTGGCTCGGATAGCGGTCGAGCATCGTGGTCAGCGAGAGAACGCCCGCCACCCACTCGACCCGTTCCTCGATGACCGCTTTGGGCTCCTTGCGCATTCTGAGGGGAAAGGCGAGGTTCTCGCGCACGGTTCGGTGCGGAAAGAGAAGGAACTCCTGAAACACCATGCCGATACCGCGCTTGTGGGGGGCAAGTTCCGTTACGTCCTTTCCCTCGAAATGAATACGGCCTTCGGTTGGACGGTCTAGTCCAGCGATCAGACGCAGCAGCGTGCTTTTGCCTGAACCGCTCGGGCCAAGGATCGCAATGAACTCCTCCTTGGCAATGTCGACGCTCACACTGTCGAGCGCCTTGAATGTATTGTAACGCCGCGAAACGTTATCGATACGAATATAAGAACCATTATGGCTCATGAGACAAACCCGTTTAATGGGCGGTTGAGGCACGTGAGTGCCTCGCGCCGCCCCTACCCTTAGAGGACGAACAATCGATCAAGCTGCCTGTACGTTGGACCAGACGCGTTCCCACTTTTCAGGGGACGACGGCTGATCAAACATGAACAGGCCGGCTATTTCGTTCGAGCGGTCCATCAGGAAGAGTTTTCGCTCCGACTCGCTCGAGATCGCGCGAAGGTCAACCGTGGTCGAGCAACCCGCCACCTCGCCAATCTTCTTCATCACCTCCGGAGAGATCATCATGTCGATGAAGCTGTTGCAGAGGTCAAACTTCTTGCCGTCTTCAACACCTGAGGTGACCAGCCAGGTATCGACCCATCCGAGGCCACCTTCCTTCATCTTCAGGGAATGACGGAAATCAACCGGAGCAGCACCCTGCGCTTCAGCCGTCAACAACTGACGGAAGACCTGCGCGAATTCCGTCGCGGCGACGACCGCACCGCTCTGCAGAAGCTGGAACAGTGTCGGATTGTCCTGATAACGTGTTAGCAACAGCCCCTTCTGCTGGATCAGGAGCTTTTCCGCCTCTGTCAGTTCCTCGTCGGTGAGGACATAGGGGTTGAACGGCTTACCATCGGGACGCGGCTGTGCTCGACTGCCCATCCGGTCGGTCACGAGCAGGGCGGCAAGCGCAATATTCTCCTCGAAGCGGGAGCTCGTGGAAAGCATGCCGGAAAACTGCGAATTGAACATGCATGTCAGTGTCTCGGTCTCGTCGGGCGCAACCTTGGCTGCATCATAGGTTATTCCATAGGCGCCCCAGCAAAAGGGAAAGCCGATCTTCTTGCCCGTGCCCGGGTCAGACAGAACCTTGAAGGTCCCGGCTGCGAACTCAGGCAAATAGCCGGCCGCGTTCGGAACCTTTGAATAATCCACATCGCGTAGCAGCTTCTCCCGGTAATAGAGTTGCGGCCAGAACCCGTCGGCCTGCACAAGATCGAACTCCTTCGACCCACCGACACGCAGCTTGTTGTATGCTTCCGAATTGCCGTCGAAGAAGCTCGGGACGAATTTCACCTTGTGGGTATCTTCAAACGCTGTGACCCGATCGGGAAGCAGATAGGCCTCCCACATCAGCGCGCGTATCTTTTCAGGAGCAGCCCAGGATGGGCGCACGAATGGTATCGCAAGTGCTGCCGTTGTGCCGGCAGCCAGAACGGATCTGCGAGTCATTTTTCTGTCAAACATTGTTATGGTCCCCTTTGTCGGTCTTGTTTTGTGTCTTTCGCGTGCTTGAGCACGTCTTTTAAATTCAAATGCTTCCGGCGGTGGTCGCCGGAAGCCTAAGCACGTGGCCCTGAACCTCAGGCGATGCCATCCGCCTCGATCGAACCCAGCACCTCATCGAGCACATCCAACGCGTGCGCCATATCCTCCATGGAGCAGTCTAGCGGAGGCTTGATCTTTATGAGATTGCCCAAACCTGCATAGCGGCTTTCGCCAAATAGCACACCGCGGTCGACGCCGCGTCGATAGACCTCAGCTGCCGCCTGGCGGGCAGGCTCCTTGCTCTTACGGTCTTTGACGAGTTCAATTGAGACAAACAGCCCCGGTCCGCGGACATGCCCGAGCAGTTTGCGACGCGTTGCGATCTCGTTGAGGCGCTTCGTGGCGTACTCGCCGAGCTGCCGGGCCTTCGCGCAGAGATTGTCCTCGATAATCGCGTCTACGGTGGCAACGGCTGCAGCCATCGCAACGGGGAAGGAACCGAACGTCAAGGCATCCTCGCCGGAGTCGAACTTCTGCAGCTTTTCGCTCGCGAAGATGCCTGCCAGCGGGAACCCCCCGCCGATACCTTTGCCAAAGGTCATGATGTCTGGAACGATACCGTAGAGGTCAGCGGCAAACATTTTCCCGGTTCGACCAAAGCAGCTCTGGATCTCGTCCCAGATCAAAATGATACCGCGCCGATCGCAGATCTCCCTGATACCCTTGAGGTAGGAGAGCGGCAGAACGATGTGACCGCCATTGCCCATGATCGGCTCCAGCATGATCGCAGCAACACCACCATCCACGCCGCGGTCTATCGTATCTTCCAGCAGTTGCAGGCAGAGCTGCACGTCAGTCTCAATATCAAAGCCAAGACGTGGACGATAGGGATCTGGATGTGGCACGCGGGTGAACCGCGGCTGGATCGCCAGAAACGGATTGTTCGGATGGGGCCAGCTGGCTGCCATGGTCGTGATCGAGCGGCCATGATAGGCATCTTGCAGCACGATGATGTTTTGAGCACCAGGACGGTTCTTGTAGGCGAGCTTGATCGCCATCTCGACCGCTAGGCTGCCATGCAGCGCGTAACCGATACGGTTCAGGTCACCAGGGGTGATGTTGCGTAGTTTTGAGGTCAGTGTCAGCAACGCGTTCGTGTTGAAGTTCGGCCGGGCATGAGTAATCTCCCGGAGTTGCGCGATGGCAGCCTCGACGACACGAGGGTCGTTGGCGCCGAGATTGTTTGACCATGCCTGGGAAGTGCAATCCAGATAGCGATTGCCCTTGTCATCCCAGACGTAGGATCCTCGTGCGCGCACAAGCGTAATCTTCGTATTGTCACCCTCGACAGGATCGTGAATGAGGGAGCGCTTCCCCTCCTCGACCCGATATTCATCTGTTTTTACAGCGCTTTGCATGACACTCATCGATTTCCCTCTCGTCGTTCGAGTAGGCCGATTAAGCAGCAGCGGGGCGTTGACAACAAGGACGATTGGCGAAAGGATTAATTCATGTCACTTATGAATATCCAGCTCCGCCACATTCGCTGTCTGCTTGCTGTTGCAAGGGAGAAGAGCTTTGCGCGCGCGGCGGAAAAGCTGGCCGTTTCTCAGCCTGCCCTCTCGCAAACCATCATTCAGCTAGAGGCCACTCTGGGATTCGATGTCTTCCAGCGAACGACACGAAGTGTGACCCTGACGGAGAACGGCGAGGCACTCTACGCCTACGTGCAAAAGCTCGATCGGGCGCTGGATCTCTTCTACAGGGAGGCGAAATCACTCCAGCTGTCTGCTCGAAATTCCCTTCGCGTCGGCTATCTGATCGGCACCGCTGTCGACTTCATCCCCGATATAACCGAGGAGTTCGAAAGGCGGCGCCCTCACGCACAGCTTGAATTCATCGAATATGACTTTCACAACCCGGACGGCGGACTGGCTAGCGGGACGGTGGACTGCAGCATTTTTCGGCCCCCGGTCGATACTCCCGGAATTCAAATCGTGGAAATCGCGCGAGAAAAGTGCGTCGCGTGCATGCACAATGGACATCCGCTGAGTGCCAACGAAACCGTGAAGGTCGAAGACCTGTTGGACGAGCCATTCATCGCTGCACCGGGCTCGGGCGTTTGGCGCGACTACTGGCTGGCCAACCAGTATCGCCAAGGCGAGCGGGCCCGCGTTGTGTTCGAAGCGGCGACGGTTGATTCCGAACTCCAGGCGGTAGCCTTGCGAAAAGGCATAAGCATCACGGCGGAGAGCACCGCTCGCTTTTATGCGCGCCCGGGCGTCACCTTCCGGACCATTTCGGACATGGACGACTGTACAATCGCTATCGGCTACATGGGACAGATCACGCCTCTGGTGCGGGATTTCATCGAGGTGGCAACTGCAGTGGCCAGTCGTCACGACGGCAAGCCGCGTATTGGATTATAGTCCTGCTGCACAAGCGAGGACCGAAAACTTCAGCCAATTGCACCTCCGCTACCTCATGGGCTTGGTCAGCGCGATGGCTCGCTGAACATGTAAAACTGCTTCAGGATGTGGTGTTAAACGTCTGCCAAGAACGCCTTTTCAAACGCCCGAAGTTCCACGCGATTCTGCCACGCGCCTACGCGACCGTTTCAGCACTCGGGTTCTGGATGGCGCTGTCGATGGCGTAGCCGGGTTTTTCAAGCAAAGCTTGCGCGGCGTGCAGACGGGAGCGTCAGGTCACCGACGGCCTGGATCGTGTAGGGATCGTCCCAGGCGTTGTCGACGCCGCTGTCCACCCAGGCGCGGCTCTTGGTGCGCACGAAGGAAACGGTCTCGTCGATCGCCGCCTGGGCAAAACCCGTATCGACCGCGACCTGGATGATCTGGAAGATCGCCCCGTCGGCCGTCGTTTCCGCATAACCCCTTATAGCCAGGAACGAGGTGCGTCTTCGGCACCTTGACGTTGTTCAGGATTACCGTGCCCGACAGCGTTGTACGCTGGCCCAATGATGACCAGTCGTCGATGACGGTCAATCCGGGTGCGTCCCGCTCGGCAATCGCGTACCGGGCGCGACCTTCATCATCCAGCGCGACGATCGGCACGAGATGGGCGAGAAGGCCCCTACCGGTAGCTCTATAGCGATCGGCGCGCTGCTTTGTCCGTATCGTGACGTCTTCAATAGGAATTCCACGCAGTGCCTGCGTTTCCTGTTATACAACCTGCCAATCCGCCGGAAGAAGGGACGACGAATTTTCCCCTACCCTCTTCCATTGCTGATCCGCGGAGAAAGTCAGCAGTTCCGCCGCCTCTTCGTAATTTTGAAGTCGGGCAGGGTCTTGCCGTCGGCACCGCGTACCGACGAAAGTCATCCTTACAACGAGAAGGGCTCCGTGCATGGCAGATAAACCCCAAAAAGGCATCAAGCGTCGCGATCTGATCAAGGCCTCTATAACTACGGTCGGGGCAGCAACGGCGCTTTCGGCCAACACCATCCCAGTGGCTGCGCAAACCTCGTCCTCCACCGAGGCCGCGTCCGGAAAGGGAACGGTATATACCGGAGAAACAATCCAGGGAAAGAAAGTCGTCAGCGCGCTCGACGTCAACGACTTGGAGCCCGGCCGGAGGCACCAGCTGTACTTTCAGGGCGTGCAAATGCGTACCGGAGAGCACTGGTACGTGTCCGTAATCGCCGCCAGAGGCGCAAATCCGGGAAAACGCGTCGTCCTAACCAGCGGCGTGCACGGCGACGAAATGAGTTCGGTCCATACGGTCATGACCGTGATGAACCAACTCAATCCGGCACAGATGTCGGGGACGGTGATGGCAGTCACCGATATTTCGCGCCCGGCCATGTTGGCCATCCAGCGCAAATGGCCGAACTCGAGCAGGAGCATAGATCTGATCGATATGAACAGGGTGTGGCCGGGGAACGAGAGCGGCACTGCGCCCGACCGGCACGCCGCACTGGTATTCAACCGGCTCCTGCGGCCGAACGCGGACGCCGCGATCGACTTCCATACCGGGACGACAGGCTTCGAGGTCAGTGCATTTAATATTGCCGACATGGATGTGCCAGAGGTTAAGGCGATGGCCGATCTCTATCCGGTAAGCCAGATCCTCGATATGCCGCAACATGCCTTTCCCACAACCCTGCATAACGCGCTTCTTGCGGCGGGCGTTCCGGCGATCTGCCCGGAGGTCGGCGCCGCGCGCGCTTTGGACCTTCCGATGATCGCGCAGTTCGTAGAGGGGACAATGAACGTGCTCAAGCAGCACGGGATCATTGTCGGTCCAATGGGACGCACAGGCAAGGAAGTGCGCGTCTTTATCGGTCGTGGCGCAGTCCCGATTGTCGCAACCGAGGGCGGGTTCCTTGAGCATCTGGTCGAGCTCAACGACAAGGTCGAGGCCGGCCAGAAGATCGCCATCCAACGCAACAGCTTCGGTGAAGTGGTCGCGGAATATACGAGCAGCGTGACCGGCGAGATTTCGGGCCTGCGCACCGACGTGATGTCCGAACCCGGCGACAACTTGGCGTTTATTCTGTTCGATAAGCCGGTTCCGAACGGCGAGGACACCTATCAGGAATAGTCAGCACGTACAGGCGACAACCCGCAAGCCGCTGTCAGTTCGGCGGCGTGCGACACGCCGGCCCTTGCCTTCTTGCCAATGCCCCAATTTGGAGTGCGATAATGTTGAGAAAACTATCGATCGCGGTAATTAGCCTCCTGCTGCTTGCATGCACTGGGCATGCAGAGCCCAGCACGTCGATTGGCGTGGGCAACCCTCACCCCGTTAGCGACTACACGTGTCAGGACGGCACGCATTTGGCTGTGCGCCTGTTCGGCGACCGCGCTTCGGTATCCGTCAACGGAGCGCCTGCGCTTGATCTGCCCGCCGTGGGGACAGAAGAAACGACTTATTCGAACGGCAGGTGGACGCTGGCCATCGTGCAGGGACGATTATCGTGGGGCGTCGGCCGCGCCGCGCCGTCTCCATGCACCAGCGGTTGAGCGTCACGCCGAAAGAAAATCAGTGTCGTAGTGTCCAACCAATTCGAACCTTCGACCAGTAGCATACGAACGGAAAATCAACAGAAACTCCGAGCCTTCACCTGATCGACATGAAGATGACGCAGCCACTTCTCGCAGGCCAACAGTTTGGGCTTGTCCCGCGGATCGGCTTTACGCCTGAGCGCAAACTCATCCTCTGCCTGTCGGCAGCTAAAATCTTCCTGCCCATCAGACGGGTCACTTCGATTTCTTCATGACCCATTAATAGATGATCTCGAAGAGATGGGCGCGATCGTCGCGGCGGTGCTCGAAGATCCCGAACGGTTCCTCGAGATCGCCAGCGCCGCCGTTTCCCGAGGCAACTTGATTTTTTCGGACGCGGCTGGACGGCCAATCTCTTATTCCCGATTTGGTAAGGCGGTCCTCGACGCGAATCCGTTCCTCGTAAAACTGACGGCAATGATGGACAATGGCCGCCTGGCCGGAACCGCAGATCTCAGAGTACTGGGGTGCTTAGTATGGCGGATGATTAGAGCGATCCCTGCGCCTTGCCGCCGAATTGCGTAAAGAAATTTCAGTGATCATCGCCTAAATAGTCTATAAATTCTGTAGACAATACCGGAATTTGATAGCCTCTGTCATCTTCATAGGGGGCCTGACAATGAGCGATATCATTCCTGAGACAAATCTTTTATCTCGCCGCACCGTGCTGAAGGCCGTGGGGACGGTCGGTGCGGTCGCCTCGATCGGCGCCTTCGCCGGTCGAGGCGGATACGCCATTGCCGGCAACCTCGACAAGATCAAGCTCGAATGGACGGAAGTGGCGGCCTGCCATTCGCCGGTTGGTTTCGGCCTCTCCAAGGGCATCTACACCAAGCACGGCCTCGACGTCGAACTGTTCTACCAGGGCGCCAGCGGTCAAACGCTGATCCAGTCGCTCGCGACCCACAAGGCGGAAGCCGGCCCGGGCCTGCTTTATGATTGGCTGAAGCCGATCGAACAGGGCTTCGACGTCAAGCTCTTCCACGGTTCGCATGGCGGTTGCCAGCGCCTGCTGGTCAAGAAGGACTCCGGCATCAAGTCGCTTGCCGATCTCAAGGGCAAGACGATCGGCACCTTCGACGCCGGTTCGCCCTCACGCGTCGCATTTTCCGTGGCGCTGGCAAAAGCCGGCATCGACCCCGAGCACGATGTGACATGGAAGGTCTTCCCCTTCGATCTCGTCGCCGAAGGCGTCGAGCGTGGCGAAGCGGATGCGGTCGCTCATATGGATCCCTGGGCCTATTCCTACGAAAAGCAGCACGATTTCCTGAAGATCTACGATACCCAGACGGGCATCTTCGAGGACCGCGTCTGCTGCGTGCTCGGCGTCAACGGCGATTACTATGAGAGCAACAAGGACGTCATCCGCCGCGTGGCCGCCGCCAACCTCGAAATTCACCAGTACACGGCCGAGCATCCTGACGAAGTCGCGAAGTGGTATTTCGACACGCTGAAGCCCGGACTGCCGCTCGAGGATCTGACTGAGGTCCTGGCGTCGCTCACCTATCACAAGAACTGGTTCGGCAAGGATCTGGTTGCGGAGGTTCGCGAGGGCTATGCGAACCTGAAGCTCACCGGCGTCATCGATCAGAGCACCGACCCCGATGAAATCGCCAACCGCGTCACGCTCGATATCTTTGCGTGAGGCCTGACCGATGACGGATGTCGTCCACAACAATGCGGCGGCGCTGGGTGAGCGGCATGCCGGTCTGTCCAGCTTCTTTTGGCGGGACGGCCTGCTTGCCGCCGTCACCTGGTTCTCGGCTGCAGCGATCACTTGGTTCCTGCCCGATGCCATCGTCTGGGGTGATACGGAAGCGTTCGCGATCCTCGCGGCAGCGGGCGGCGGCTTGTTCCTGCTGCTTGCACTCGTCGTGCCGCATGCGGCGGATTCGACACGAACGCTTACCTATTACGGACCGTGGTTCATCGTTATCGGAATATGGTTGGCGGCCTGGGAACTGGTCACCGCCAAGCTGGGCTGGCTCCCCAAGCCGTTTTTCTCACCACCTCAGGGGCTTCTGCATGTCTACCTGACCGACTGGAGCCGGCTACTGATCTGCATTGCCTACACCGGACGGCTCTGGATACTGGGTTTTGCCTCCGGCGTTGCCACCGGCTTCGTGGCCGGGGTTGCACTCGGCTGGTCCAAGCGATTCGCCTATTGGGGAATGCCAGTGCTGAAGCTGATCGGGCCGGTGCCTGCCAGCGCATGGATCCCCTGCACCTTCTTCATCTTCCCCTCGACCTTCCAGGCCAGCATCTTTCTCGTGGCACTCGCTTCGGGAATTCCCGTCGCGATCCTGACGGCTGCGGGCGTCGGACAGGTCAACCGGTCGCTTTATGACGTTGCCCGCACGCTTGGTGCGAACAACCGCTACCTGGTGTTCAAGGTGGCGATCCCGGCGTCCTTGCCGAACGTCTTCGTCGGCCTGTTCATGGGGCTCTATTATTCATTCGCCGTGCTCGTCGTCGCCGAGATGCTGGGCGCCAAGTATGGGCTCGGTTGGTATCTTCAGTTCAACACTGCCTATTCGGCCTATGCCAACGTTTATGCCGCCCTCATTGTCATGGCGCTTATCTGCGCCGGACTGGTGCGGCTGCTGTTCATCGTTCGCGAACGACTGCTCGGCTGGCAGAAAGGAATTCTCTGATGACTGTCGCCTTCCGACAAGAGGTGCCTGCCACGCAGAGCGTTCGTCTCGACATCGACAATGTCAGCCACGAATTCGACCTCGGAGAGACACGCCTGCCGGTTCTCTCGAACATCACGATCAATATCGAAGCGGGCGAATTCGTCGCGCTGCTTGGCCCGTCTGGCTGCGGGAAGTCGACCTTGCTGCGGCTGGCGGCTGGACTTGAAGCGCCGACGAAAGGCCGTTTGCTCGAGGACGATAGCGAGATCACCCATCCCGATCCCTCCCGTATCCTGGTGTTCCAGGACGCCACCCTTTTTCCCTGGCTGACGGTCTGGCGAAATGTGGCGACGGGTCTCGATGCGCGCGGCATCCTGAAGGATCACGAATATCGCGTCGACGACATACTGAAGCTCGTAAAGCTGGATGCCTTCTCTGAGGCCTATCCGCATCAGCTGTCCGGCGGCATGGCGCAGCGCGTCGCGATCGCGCGTGCGCTGGTCAACGACCCGAAATTGCTGCTGCTCGACGAACCTTTCGGCAAGCTGGACTCTCTTACCCGACTGAAGATGCAGAACGAACTGCTTCAGCTGTGGCAAAGATCGGGCTTTACCGCACTTCTCGTGACCCACGACGTGGAGGAGGCCCTCCTGTTGGCCGATCGCGTCATCGTCTTTGGCGACCGACCGGCGAGCATCATTGCCGACGTCAGGGTGGACAAGCCGCATCCCCGCCGCCGGGATGATCCAGCGCTGATCGCCCTGCGCCAGACCCTCCTTGAAAAGCTTGGGGTATCTCATGACGTCTGATCCCCGCCTCTCCGCCTTTGTGACCGCGCTCGGCGCCGTCATCCTGATCCTAGGCCTTGCATGGTGGTGGCTGGTGTTCCGCGAGGTCATCGCCAACGACTACATCAGCTACAGCCAAGCCGCGACCTGCATCGGCAGCGCCACCGACCTTTGCACCCTGGCGCAGGCGCTATGCAAGACGAACCACTGGCTCGGCATAAGCAAATATTCCTCGGTGGTTTTCTGGGCAGGGATCGCAACCTCGAGCCTTGGACTTGTCCTCCGCTCATCGCGCCGCCCGGCCTGAATACAAAAGAAGGATAGAAACATGACGGCTACGCCGAAGACACTTCCGATACTGGACCTCAAGCGCTTCGCAACGGATCATCCGGAACGGGATGAGGCACTGGCTGAATTGCGCGATGTCACCCGAACACTCGGCTTCTTCTATCTGACTGGGCATGGAATTCCTCAAGGGGAGATCGACGACCTGACGGCGCTGGCCAGACGCTTCTTCTCGCTTCCAGAAGAGAAAAAGCTGGAGATCGAAATGCGCAAGTCGCCGCATTTTCGCGGCTATAATCGCGCCGGTCTCGAATATACCCGGGGCACGCAGGATTGGCGCGAGCAGGTCGACTTCGGACCGGAGCGCGAAAAGCTGGCAATCGGGAAACGCGATCCGGCCTGGCAGCGCCTGATCGGCCCGAACCAATTTCCCTCGGCACTGCCGGAATTGCGCCCCTCGGTGCTCAAATGGATCGACGACGTCACCGCTGTCGGTCTGAAGGTGCTGCAGGCCTTTTCCGAAGCGCTCGGCCAGAAGCCCGACGTTTTTGCGCCGATCTATAGCAATGGTCCGAACCAGCTTCTGAAGATCGTGCGCTATCCCGGCCGCGACCAGACCGAAAGCGATCAGGGCGTCGGTGCGCACAAGGACGGTGGCTTTGTCACCATTCTGCTTCAGGATGTCGTCGGCGGCCTGCAGGTGGACGACGGCGAGGGCGGATGGATCGACGCACCGCCGATCCGCGGCACCTTCGTCATCAACGTTGGGGAGTTGCTCGAGCTCGCCTCCAATGGATATCTGAAGGCAAATATCCATCGCGTCGTCACGCCGGCGGCTGGCGGCGATCGTCTCTCGATCCCGTTTTTCCTTGGTGCCAATCTGGCAGCCAGCATTCCGGTGCTCGATTTGCCCCCAGCCCTGGCGGCGGAAGTGCGCGGCGTCACCCAGGATCCGCTCAACCCGTTGTTTCGCGAGGTTGGACGCAACGTGCTGAAGTCGCGGCTGCGCTCCCATCCGGATGTCGCGCGCGAACATCACGCCGACCTGCTCGAGGAACAGGAAAGGGAAACGACGGCCGCCTGAGCGGTAGCGTCTCAGTGAAATCGATCCACCCCGCGGCACTCAGTCGGCCGACGGGTTTTTGTGTCCAATCGGCAGCAACGAAACAGAGAAAGGCAACCAGCATGACGATTCGCACCCCGACTACCCCGGCTCCCGAAGTTGTGGCGTCGCCTGCCGGAGCGTCCGGCCCTCGCAGCCTGCGCCGGCACCCGGAGACAATCGCCCTTCATGGCGGCAGTTTCCGCTTCGATCCGACCACCGGCGCGATCGCTGTTCCGATCTACCAGACGACATCGTTTCAACTGCCTGGCACGGAAGGTGCGGACAAGCTTTTTGCGCTTGAGGCCGCCGGCCATCTCTACACGCGTGTGTCGAATCCAACGCAGGACGCATTCGAGCAGCGACTGGCGGAACTCGAAGGCGGGGCGGCAGCGCTCGCGCTCGGCTCCGGGCAGGCGGCGTCCGCCTTCGCGGTGCTCAATCTTGCGCGCGCCGGCGACAATATCGTCAGCGCCGCAGGACTTTATGGCGGTACATGGGCGTTGTTCGCGGCGACGCTGAAGAGCTTCGGGATCGAAACGCGTTTCGTCGATGCCGCCGATCCGGAGGCCTTTGCCCGGGCAACCGACGGCAGAACCCGCGCCTACTACGCCGAATCGCTGCCGAACCCCAAACTCGAGGTCTTCCCGATTGCCGAAGTTGCAGACATCGGCCGTCGCTTCGGCATTCCCCTCATCGTCGACAATACGGCCGCACCGCAGACTATCCGGCCACTCGACCATGGTGCGGCAGTCGTCGTCTATTCGACGACAAAGTATATCGGCGGACATGGGACGGCGATCGGCGGCGCGATCGTCGATGGCGGTAACTTCCCCTGGAGCGAGCAAGCGGAACGGCTGCCGACCCTGCATGAGCCCGACCCGAGCTACCAAAACAAGAGCTGGATCGAAAAAGCAGCGCTGATCGATTTTCATCCATATATCCTGCGCATCCGCGCCGTGCTGCTGCGCGATATCGGGGCACCCGTCAGTCCGCAGAATGCCTTCCTGTTTATCCAGGGGTTGGAAACCCTGCCGCTGCGGTTGCGCCAGCACAATGAGAACGCCATCAAGATCGCCGAATTCCTGAAGACGCACCCGAAGGTTTCGAAGGTCATCTTCCCGAAGTTTCAAACAGGCGTTGCCGCTGAACGGGCCAGCAAATACCTTCGGAATGGCTCGTTCGGAGCACTCGTCGGCTTTGAATTGAAAGCTGGCCGGGATGCCGGTCGCCGCTTCATCGACTCGCTTCAGCTTCTCTATCACGTTGCCAACATCGGTGATGCTCGCTCACTGGCGATCCATCCGTCGACCACCACGCATTCGCAGCTTACACCAGAGGATCAGTTGGCCGCAGGGGTTACGCCCGGCTACGTTCGCCTGTCGATCGGCATAGAACATGCCGACGATATCATTGCCGATATTGCGCAGGCACTCGAACTCGCCTGAGATCAGGGGTGGGATGCCCGGCATCCCGCCCCTATCGGAACGCCTGAAAAATGAGCAAACCGTTTCACAAACAGGCAGCGCTTTATAATAATCTATCTATTTTATAGACTATTTCTCCTTATTCTGGATGGCGCAGGCGGGTTCTGATCCTCCCAAGTCCGATCCGCCTGCGGTTGGGGACATCATTTTTAGGAGTATTTCATGCAAGCAATTTCCGCCATCCAGCGGCATTTGAAGGGTGTGGCCGGGGCCGCCATCGTCACCGCCGCAGCCTTGCTGCCTATCGCAGCCGAGGCAGGCCAGACGCTAGACAAGATCAAGGAACGTGGCGTGATCAAGGTCGGCGTCGGAACGACGCCCGGCTTCTTCACACCGGACAGCAACGGCCGCTGGCAGGGCTTTTTCGTCGATTTCGGTCGTGCGCTCGCGGTCACGGTCTTTAACAATCCTGACAAGGTCGAGTTCACGAATTCCTCGCCGCAGCAGCGTCTGCCGGCATTGCAGGCGGGCGAGTTCGATATCCTGCTTTCGGGCGTAACCGAAACCATCACTCGCGCCTTCAAGCTCGGCTTCCATTTTGGTCCCGTCGTCTTCTATGACGGCCAGGGCCTCCTCGTTCGCAAGGACCTTGGCGTCACCAAGGGCGAGGATCTCGACGGTGCAACGATCGGCGTGCAGAGCGGAACGACAGGCGAGCTGAATATTGCCGATTTCTTCCGCAAGACCGGAAAGAAGTTCACGCCCGTGACCATCGAGGAAACGAGCGAGTTCACCAAGGCACTTGATAGCGGCCGCGTCGATGCCCTGACGCAGGATTCGACCGATCTCGCCGCCAAGCGCACGCAGCTCAAGGCGCCGGATGACTATATCCTGCTGCCGGAGCGTCTGTCGAAGGAGCCTCTCGCCCCCGCCGTCCGCGCTGGAGATGATCAGTGGCTCGAGATTGTCAACTGGACGGTGTTCGCCACCATTCAGGCTGAGGAATTCGGTATCACCAAGGACAATGTCGATACCTTCCTGACCAGCGAGGATCCGGCAATCAAGCGCTTCCTCGGGGTCGACACGTCGCTTGGTGAAGCGATCGGCCTGGATCCGAAGTTTGCCTACAACATCATCAAGGCTGTCGGCAATTACGGCGAAATCTTCGAGCGCAACGTCGGCAAGGGCACACCGCTCAATTTCGATCGCGGCCTGAACCAACTCTGGACCAAGGGCGGCCTGATCTATTCGCCTCCGTTCCGGTGAGCCAGTGCTGTTGCGCTTGACATCACGTCATCGATCCGAACCGGGCTTGTCGAAGCCCGGTTTCTTGGCCTCCATCCGGGCGTGGGTGGGCCCCTCGCCGCTCACACAAGCGATGATCCTGATCCTCATCATCGCGGGCATTTTCTATCTCGGCAGCAATGTCGTTGAAACGATGCAAAGGCTGGGGCTCAAGCCCGGCTTTGCCTTCCTCGGCCAGCGCGCCAATTTCGAGATCGGCGAGAGCCTGATCAGCTATTCCTCCTCGGACACCTACGGCCGCGCACTGGTGGTGGGATTGCTCAATACCATCAATGTCGCTTTCTTCGGCTGCCTGATCGCAACCGCCTTCGGTGTCGTGCTCGGCATCGCCCGCCTCTCCGGCAATCTTGTGCTGTCATCCCTCGTGCGCGCCTACGTTGAGGTATTTCGTAACACGCCGCTTCTGTTGCAGCTTTTTCTTTGGAGTGCGATCTTCCACAGCCTGCCGTCCCCGCGGCGGGCAATCGAGGTTTCGCAGAGCATCTTCCTGACCAACCGCGGTGTCTTCATTCCGCGGTTCATCATCGAAGGACCATCTCCATTCGTCTGGTTGCCGCTCGCCTTGGCTGCCACCGGCATCACCATCTTTTCGATGCGACGTCTACTCGTTGGGCACCGCTTTTACGCAACCCGCATCGTTATGATCTCCGTCGCGGTCTTTGTGGCCGTCTGCTGGGCGGCAGGTGTTTCCGTCTCCAGCGAACTGCCTGCGCGGGGCGGCTTCAACATCAGCGGCGGCCTGTCGCTGACGCCGGAATTTGCCGGGCTTCTGACAGGTCTGGTGTTCAACGCAGCCGCCACCATCGCCGAAATCGTGCGAAGCGGCATCCAGTCGGTCGGAAGCGGTCAATGGGAGGCGGCGCGAGCGCTGGGATTGCGGCCAGGCCATATCATGCGGTTGATCGTGTTGCCGCAAGCGCTGCGGGTCATCACACCACTCATGACATCGAGTTATCTCGACCTGACGAAGAACTCGAGCCTTGCGGTTGCGATTGGCTTTCCTGACCTCGTCAGCGTTGCCAATACGACCGCCAATACCACCGGGCAGGTCCTGGAAGCGATTGCAATCATCGCGATCGCTTATCTGGCGCTCAATCTGGGCGTCTCCTTGCTGATGAATATCTACAACCGTCGCATCACGCGGAAGGACGCCCGGCGGAAATGAGCGAACTCCAGATCAGCCTCCCGAAGGTCCGCCGCCCCGCTATACCAACTGGCCTCTTCGACAGCAAATCCAACGGCGTCATCACCCTGTTGTGCCTTGCGGTTGTCATGTGGCTTCTGGTGCCGCTCTGGCGCTGGGCCATCACAGATGCTGTCTGGCGAGGTCTGGCGCAGGACTGCGCCGCAGACGGAGCGGGCGCTTGCTGGGCCTTTGTCGGCGTCAAGTTCCGTTTCATAGTCTTTGGCTTTTATCCGCCCGATCTGCAGTGGCGCCCTGCTCTCGTCATCCTCGGGATCGTGCTGCTACTTTTCGTGTCGGCCAAGCCGCGGTTCTGGAGCAACCGGCTCATCTTGCTATGGTTTCTCGCAATTCCCCTCGCCTGGCTGGTGATGGCCGGGCAGCTGGTCGGGCCAGCGGTTCCTACCAACCAATGGGGCGGGCTCCCGATCACCATCCTCGTATCGCTGGTCGGTCTTGCCGCGGCATTTCCCATCGCGCTTTTGCTGGCACTCGCACGCCGGTCCAACATGGCGATCCTGCGCCTCCTCGCAGTCGGCTTCATCGAATGCCTGCGTGGGGTTCCCCTCATCGCGGTCCTCTATGTGGCCATGCTGATCGTCCCGATGGCCCTGCCGGCGGATGCGCTGCTGGACAAGTTGCTGCGAGCGCAAGTCGGCATCACCCTCTTTGTCTCGGCCTATCTCGCAGAAGTCATTCGCGCCGGTCTTCAATCCATTCCGGCAGGTCAGACAGAAGCTGCGTACTCGCTCGGGCTCGGCTATTGGCGTACCGCCCAGCTGGTCGTGCTCCCGCAGGCGCTGCGGGCCGTCATTCCCGCCATTGTCAATCTGTCGATCGGCATCCTGCTGAATACATCGTTGCTTGCGGTCATAGGCATCTCCGACCTGTTGAATGCAGCAAAGACGGCGGCGGCCGACCCGAACTGGCTCGGCTTTTATACCGAGACCTTCATTTTTGCGGCTTGCGTGTACTTCGCCATTAGCTTTAGCGCGTCACGCTACAGTGGCTGGCTGGAAACCCGTCTGCGGGCTAGACGCTGACGAGCAGCAAGACATAGGCAATAACGGTCACCATCAACCCGGGAATTTTTGCCGCGCTCGACGGCGGCGAGAATGTCGGCATCTTCAAGATGCTAAATTCTATGCTCCCTCAGGCTTTGCCCCACCCGTGGGTCCTACCTTTACGTGATCTATTCTTGCTTTGCGCTGCTCGGATGAGCGCGTAACGCTACTCCCGGGGGTGGCATAACTTGAGGATCAATCACGTTCCGGCCGGATTTGTTGCGGATACACCGCGCCAAATTGCTGACGTCGACATTCCAATGGGAGACGCTGCGATAGATCCCGAAATGAAAGACCAGGATATTGATAGCGGCGATCCCGATGAGCTAGAGCGTCCACGGTACCGCAATGCTTGAGGCTAAGCTCAACGCGACTGCGAAGGCGACTGATGGAAGTCACCGGGATGCTGCGGTCGACGCCCAGAAGTCTAGCGTGATGTGATGCTTCCACCGCGGCTGTTTGTTAGCCGCTGCTCTTAAACCAGATCGAGCCGTCAGATCCAACAGTGGCTAAGCCTTTCATTTTGTGAGTAATAGTGGACCGCGACTAACGTGGCGTAGTTGGGGTAAATCGTCCGGGCCGCCCATTCGAAACCCTGGCCGGTCGGGTCAGCCACATGGTAGATCCTCCCAATTTTTCGGCCACAAGCTTATGATACTTGACTGTTTTTGTCCTGTTTTATATGTGAGCCAGCACGAAAGCTGGCCAGCGGTTCCCGTTAGGTTTTGTCCCCATAGATACGCGAACCGATGGCACGAACATTCAACGCATGGCTCTATCAGCTATTTAAGCTCCATCATCGTGATGCCGTGCGCTTTGCCTCACGACTTGTCGGCAATAGGGACAGCGGCGAGGAAGTGGTTCAGGATGCCTATCTGAAGCTCGCAGGGCGCCAATCGACGACACCCGTCGAACATCCAAGGAGCTATCTGTTCACGGCGACACGTCATGCAGCGATCGACTTTACCGATCGCCAGCGGCGCGAATGGCAGCGTCGAGTGGATTTCGAGAGCCTCGACGAGGCCAGTCTTGCGGACAATTCGGCCGAGCGCATGGACATGCAGCGCGATCTCGCCAAGCTCGCCGTCTATCTCAATGCGCTCCCCGCATCCTGCCGGCAGGCATTCGTCATGAACAAGCTGCAGGGCTACAGCCATCCGGAAATCGCTGCTACTCTCGGCGTCTCCGTCAGCATGGTGGAAAAGCATATCGTGCGCGCCCTGCTGCACTGCCGTGAGTTCCTGCGCCGCGACGAGGAATTTTGAGATGGCGCGTATTGTGGATTTTCCTCGCTTTTCCGGTCTAACCAGATGAACGGCACTCCAAACCTGGACACAATGATGACCGAGTCGCAGAACGAGAAACCGGATCTTGCCGAACAGGCCCTCCATTGGATCGTTCGGCTGCATTCCGGCACAGCTCGTGATGGCGATGTTACAGAATACGAGGCGTGGCAGCAGGAAAGCACTGCGCATGCCGATGCTGCCCGCGAGGCAGAGCAACTCTGGTCAGTGATGGGCAAGCTCTTCGTTGATCGCAACAGCGGGCGGGTTTTGGCCGCACCGCCGCCGGCGTCCGGGATTAGCCGTCGCGGCGCACTTTCCCTGCTGCTGTGTCTCGGGGCTATAGGCACTTCGGGAGCTCTCTGGAGCTCGGGGGTGCTTGGCCGCCTGACCGCGGACTACACCACGGAAACGGCCAGCCCGGAACTGATTACGCTTCCGGATGGTTCGCGTGTCTATATGAACGCCCGCTCCGCCCTTGATGTCGATTTCACCGAGCAAATGAGACGCGTGCGGCTGCTGGCCGGACAGGCCTATTTCGAAGTGACGTCGAATGCTGCCCGCCCCTTCGAGGTCATGGTCGACGATACGTCCTTCCGTGCGCTAGGCACGGCCTTCGACATTGCGAGGGATCTGCCCGAAGCAAGAGCCGAGCTTTCTGTCACACACCACAGCGTCAGGGTTCGTAGCAGTCTTGGCGAGACTTTGGATGTGCAGGAGGGAGAGATCCTGCGCGTCGACAGGCAAGGCCATATCGGACAGGCGACCAAATCGGATGTTTCGACGTTCGCTGCCTGGCGTGATGGGCAATATATCGCCGAGAGGCGCTCGCTGGAGGAAGTCGTTGCCGCCCTTTCGGCATGGCACCGGGGCTTCATCGTGATCACCGATGCGAAGCTCAAGCAACTGAAAATCAATGCAGTGCTCGATCTGCGTGACGCAAACGGGTCCCTCGACGCGCTGCAGGGCGGATTGCCCCTCAGGGTACGCCATGTCTCGAATTATTTTACAGTGATTTCAGCGACCTAACAAAAGGCGAAAATTTTTCCACCTAATCATTGAGGATTTTACTCAGCTTTCGGGTCTCAACACATGACGGGACGAACGGGGGTTTCGTCGTCGATCCGCATGAAGGGGTATTGTGTTGAGATTTTCGGGACGAAACAAATTGCTTGCAACTGCGCTCGTCGCCTCGGTGGCCGCGCTTTCACTATTGTCGAGCCAGCCGGCCTTGGCACAACAATCCACCACGGGCAGGACACAGCCGGGATCCTATAATATTCCAGCACAGCCCTTGAGCAGCGCGCTCGCCAGTTTCGCGCGCACCAGCGGATTGAAGATCGCCTATCCTGCCTCCATTACGCAGGGCAAAACCTCCAGTGCCGCCGTCGGGCCCTACACCCGTACCGATGCCTTGAAGCAGATCCTGTCCGGTAGCGGACTTTCCTACAGTTTTACCGGCGACAACGCGGTAACAGTCTTCGATCCACGCCAGACGGACGCAGGCCGCATCAATACGGATGGCGCAACCGCTCTCGAAACGCTCGTGATTGCCGGCGATCCCGGGACAACCGAAGGGACCGGGTCCTACACAACAGGCCAAATGGCAACCGCAACCGGCCTGCCGCTTTCCATTCGCGAGACCCCGCAATCCGTTTCGGTTATTACCCGTCAGAGGATTGAGGACCAGGACCTGCGCAGCGTCGAAGACGTGGTCGTGAACAGCCCTGGTGTCATCTTCAAGAAGAAGGGCATCGCCGACGACAATGACAAGGGCCTGTTTGCCCGTGGCCTTGAGATCGAGAACTTTCAGGTCGATGGCGTCAACGTCAACAAAAACCTCAATTCGCTCAGTCTCGACACCGAGATCTATGACCATATCGAGATCGTCCGCGGCGCAAACGGCTTGCTCAGCGGTGCCGGCAGCCCTTCGGCGACCGTAGATCTGATACGCAAACGCCCGACATCCGATTTTCAAGCGTCCGTCGAAGGCACAATCGGGTCCTGGAACACCCACCGCGGAACCTTCGATGTTAGCGGCCCGATCTCGGAAGATGGCGGCCTTAGGGGTCGCGGCGTCGGCGCATTTCAAGAGGGCAATAGCTACATCGACCGGCTGACGCAGAAATCGCAGGCACTATACGGTGTTCTGGAAGCCGATATTGATGACCGTTCGATGCTGACCTTTGGCGGCGAATACCAGAACAAGGAATGCAGGGCTTGCGGCTACTTCGGCGCACCGGCCTATTTTTCTGACGGCACGCCCGCAGTATTCGACCGGTCCTTCAACTCGGCCGCGAACTGGAGCCGCCAGGACCGCACGCGCTACAGCGGGTTCGTCGAGTTCGAGCACGAGTTTGAAAACGACTGGAAGCTCACCGCAACCGGCACCTACATCTATGAAAACAACGACCGTACCTATGGCTGGTTCAGCCGCAACGGCTACGCGGACAAGGATACCGGCGCGGGATCGAGCCTTTGGGTTGCCAAATGGCCTATCCCAACGAAGCAGGCGAGTTTCGATGGCAGAGTCGAAGGTCCCGTGGAAATGTTTGGCCGCGAACACGATCTCGTCTTCGGTGTGAATGCATCCCGCACGCGCGCCGATTATGCCATGTATCCGCTTTGGACAGTGCCCGGTTTCGACGCCTCGATCCCGAATATCTTTAACTGGAACGGCGACTTCCCTGAGCCGGAATGGACGACGACCGGCACGCGCTACTATACGCTGACGCAATACTCTGCTTACGGCGCCGCTCGTCTCAAGCCGACAGACGATCTCTCCGTTATCCTCGGTTCACGCATCAATTGGTACGATCAGGACTCGACCTACGACTATATCGCCTGGGGCCCCTACCCGGATGCCATCAAGGAGAGCGGCGTCTGGGTTCCCTATGCCGGCGTTGTCTACGATCTTACAGACAGCCTCTCGGCCTACGCCAGCTACACCAGCATCTTCCAGCCGCAGTCCGTGATGGACGTAAGCGGGCAAACGCTGCAGCCGGTCACTGGCGATACCTATGAAATCGGCATGAAGGCCGCACTGTTCGACGAACGATTGAACGCCAGCGTCGCTCTTTTCCGTACCAAACAGGACAACTACGCTGTCGCCGACGGCAATCTCACTCCCACCGGTGATGACGCTTATGTCGCAGCGAATGGCGCTGTCATTCGTGGCATCGAACTCGAACTCTCCGGCGAGATCCTGCCCGACTGGCAGGTACAGGCGAGCTTCACCCATGCCAGCACTCACCTGCCGGATGGCTTCAATATCAGCGTTGGCGTTCCCCAGAATTCGATGAAGCTCTTCACCTCCTATCGCCTGTCGGGCGAATGGGAAAAGCTCACCGTCGGCGGTGGTGTCCGCTGGGAAAGCTCCAGCAGCTTCACCCAGAAGAACGGCACGTTTCCGGATGGCGTGACGACGAAGCAGGATGCCTTCTTCGTGGTCGACCTGATGGCCAAGTACGACTTCACCGAGAACGTGGCCGCAAAACTCAACATCCACAACCTCTTCGACAAGAAGTACTACGCCAGCACCAACATCTACAGCAACGTATATGGCGATCCGTTGAATGCGACGCTGTCACTTAGTTACAAGTTCTGAGGAAGATGCCGGCTACCGCTAAAATTCGGTAGCCGGCCTTTTGTTGCCATGACCCTACGACACGACCCAAGCAGGCGGCAATTTCTGACGGCACTGATAGGCTATTCGGGATTGCTTTCGACAGGAACCCCCTCTCTCGTTTTCGCAACGGGAGAGAAACCGTTTCCGATCGACATCCACCACGCGCTTGGAACGACCCGAATTAACGCGGAGCCAAAACGTATCGTCACCCTTGGCTGGAATGGCGAGGATGCCGTGCTGGCGCTTGGTCGTGTGCCTGTCGGCATGCACCGATACGGCCTGTTCGAGCGTGGTATCCTTCCCTGGAACGAAGCCTATCTCAGGGGCCAGACACCCGAGCTTCTGCAATCGGGCATACTTGACTACGAAGCGATCGCCGCGCTCGAACCGGATGTGATCCTGGCCATCAAGACCGGTATCAACGAAATCGAATGGCAGCGGCTGTCCAGTATTGCGCCAACCGTTGTCTACGCTTCGGCTCCATGGAAAGCAGACTGGCGCGAGCAGATGGTCATGACGGGACTGGCGCTGGGCGAACCGCAAAAAGCCCGCGATCTGATTGAAGGCACGGAAAAACAACTTCGTGACCTTGCCGCAACCCACCCTGACCTGAAAGGCAAGACCTTCATCTTTGGCAGCTATTTCCCGGGTGAAGGCACGCTCGGCGTCTATTTCGCCCGCGATCCGCGTGTCCGCGAACTTGTCGCCATGGGACTTCGACTGGCACCGGGCATTGAGGCTTTGATGGCAACAGAGCCCGATGCCAACGGTACCGGCGTGAGCCTGGAGGAACTCGATCGCATCGACGCCGATGTGTTGATCGTCTGGTATGGCCCCGGTGCGCGCGCTGACGCGGAAGGCCAGCCGCTGTTCAAGGCTTTCGGGCCTGTGCGGCGAGGCGCCTACATCGCGCTCGATGATCCCGTTTCCGTCTGGGCAACATCCGCCGTCAGTGTTTTGTCCATTCCTTATGCCTTCCCGAACTTTGTCGAGCGTATTGCCGCTGCGGCCACGAAAGGGCAATGACATGGTCGAAGAGCCGGAATTTCACGTCGCCACCGTTCATTCGAAGAGACACATTAGCCCATCCATGATCCGCGTGGTGCTCGGTGGAGATGGTCTGCGCAGCTTCGCGAGTTGCGGCGGGCTGGATGAATTCGCATGGCTTAGTTTTCCGCAAGGAGATGCGCCGCTCGCCGATGCGCCGGGCCGCTATTACACCGTCCGCCATTGGGACGGCGCAGCAGGTAGGATGACAGTCGACTTTGTGTCCCACGAGGGCGGTATCGCCTCCACATGGGCACGCCTTGCCGAACCCGGAGATCGGCTGGGTGTACTCAAGCCGCGCTTCCGCTACGTCCCGCCGGCCGATTCCTGTTGGGTCGTTCTACTCGCCGACGCGACGGGGTTGCCGGCCGTTGGGCGCATCATCGAAGAGCGCCCATCCGCGGTCCCAGTCATCGCACATGTCGAGATCAACAGCATCGAAGATCGCCAGGATTTTTCAGCCGATGGATATCATTGCCATTGGCATCCAAGCTTCAACCATGACGGGCGAGCGAGCAGGCTCTCCGAGATCGCCGTGGAACTGGAACTCCCACAGGGGCCCGGCTACGTCTGGGTTGCCGGCGAGGCCAGCGAAGTTGCCGCCTGCCGTCGGCATTTTCGTGACACGCTGGGACTCCCGCGGGAGCGGCTGACCTCGATCGGTTACTGGATCCACGGGCAGGCCCGATCATGATCATGAGCGCTCCGTCCAGCCGGTTGGCCGCTCGTCCTGCGCGGACACTGCTTCCAGCGGTGGCCGTCCTTGCCCTGCTGCTCCTGCTGCTCTCGATCGCAAGCCTGATGCTGGGCGCGCGGCCTGTCTCGCTTCCCGTACTCAACGCCGCCCTCCTGCACTATGATCCCGATGTGACCGAACAGATCATCGTGCGCGATTATCGTTTGCCGCGAACGGTCCTTTGTATCCTGTGTGGCGCGGCCTTCGGGACCGCCGGCGCTCTGATCCAGGCGGTAACCCGCAACCCACTTGCCGATCCCGGCATTCTCGGCGTCAATGCTGGCGCAGCTTTCGCGGTCATTCTGGCCGTCGGTATATTTTCGCTAGCATCGATCGAAGCCTTTGTCTGGTTCGCGCTCACCGGAGCGGCCATCGCCGGATTAGTCGTCTATGTGATCGGCACGTCCGCCGGCGGCGCGACCCCGGTTCGCCTGCTCCTCACAGGTGTCGCCCTGTCGGCCGTACTGGGTGGTATCGGCTCCTCGATAATCCTGCTCGATCCGCAAGCCTTCGACAGCATGCGTCATTGGCAGGTTGGAACGGTCGGCGGACGCAACATGAATGTTGCCGTCACCGTTGCGCCGTTCATCGTACTCGGCCTTGGCCTTGCGCTCGCCGTCACACCTGCGCTGAACGCCGCCATCCTCGGCGACGATGCCGCCCGAGCTCTGGGGCTAAATCTGATCAGACTGCGCGTTGCCGTGGTGGTCGCCGTGACCTTGCTTGCCGGTGCGGCAACCGCGGCCGTCGGCCCCATCACCTTTATCGGTCTCATGGTTCCCCATGCGGTGCGCTGGCTGGCGGGGCCAGACCAGAGACGGATCGTTCCACTCACTATGCTCGGTTCGGCCATGCTCCTGCTCGCCTCCGATATTGCCGGCAGGCTCGTCATTTTTCCCGATGAGCTGGAAGCCGGGATCGTGGTGGCATTCCTTGGCGCACCGGTTCTCATCGCGCTTGCCCGCAGCGCAAGGACGACCGCGCTTTGAAAACGCTGACCTGCCGCCTGCCAAGACGAGGTTCAAATGCCGGTTCCCGGCTTTCCTTCCGTACCCCGGCACGAACAGTTTGGGCTTCGCTCGGCCTTCTTTTCGTGCTCATCGCTGTTGGTCTTTTCACTTTGACCGCAGGCCGATTCAACGTCGGCATGATGGATGTTGTGGACGCCCTGTCCGGGCGCGGTGCGGAGAGGACCAGAATGATCGTCGTCGAGTGGCGCTTGCCTCGCCTCCTGCTCGCTGGTCTTCTCGGCGCGGCTCTCGGTTTGAGCGGTGCGATCTTTCAATCCTTGACGCGTAACCCGCTCGGCTCGCCCGATATCATGGGCTTTGCAGCCGGTGCTTATACCGGTGCGCTATTGGTCATCCTGCTGTTTGCAGGCGGCTATTACCTGACTGCGGCAGGAGCCATTGCTGGCGGGTTAGCCACTGCAACGCTCGTCTATGTCTTTGCCGGAGCCGGCGGCAATCACGGTTTCCGCCTGATCGTGATCGGGATAGGCACGTCCGCCATGCTCTCCGCTTTGAACGCATGGATGATCCGCAGGGCCGATCTCGATGTCGCCATGGGAGCCGCATTGTGGTCCGCAGGATCCCTGAACGGTCTGGGCTTCGAGCAGCTTGTACCCGCAGCCATTCTTCTGGCGTTATTGGCAATACCCATCATCGCGCTGGCCCGGCCTATGCGACAAATGGAACTGGGTGAGGATGTCGCGCTTGCCTCCGGCATTGCAACCACGAAAAGCCGCCTTGGGCTCACCTTGTGCGGCGTCGCGCTCACCGCCATCGTGACCGCGGTCGCAGGGCCGATCTCGTTTGTTGCGCTGGCTGCCCCGCAGATCGCCCACCGCCTTGCACTATCTTCCGGCACGTCGCTGCTGCTCTCGGGACTGATGGGCGCGGTGCTCCTCACCGCCGCGGATGCCGCGGCACAGCACGCCTTTGGACTCCAACTCCCCGTCGGGGTCATGACGGTGAGTGTCGGCGGCTTCTATTTCCTATGGCTTCTCATCCGCGAGGGACGGCGATGACGATAGAACAAGCACCGCATCTTGCCGCGCAATCCATAACCCTCGGCTACAAGGAAAAAACGATCTGTCGTGATCTGTCGCTTGCCGTGCAGCCGGGTTCGTTCACGGTGATCATCGGCCCGAATGCCTGCGGAAAGTCCACCCTGCTGCGCGCGCTCGCACGTCTGCTTGTGCCTGCCGAGGGCAGCGTTCTTCTCGATGGACAGGACATCGCTCGCCTGCCGACAAAGAGCGTCGCCCGTCGCCTCGGGCTGCTGCCGCAATCCTTTGCCGCCCCTGATGGCATCACCGTTTCCGAACTCGTCGGGCGAGGCCGTTATCCGCATCAATCCTTTCTCCGGCAATGGTCGGCGGCGGACGAAGAGGCCGTACATGCCGCCATGACGGATACCGACATTGCGGGCCTTGCCAATCAACCGGTCGATACACTTTCGGGAGGTCAGCGCCAACGGGCTTGGGTCGCAATGGCACTCGCACAGGAAACATCGCTGCTCCTTCTCGATGAACCCACGACATTCCTGGATATCGCCCACCAGATCGAGCTTCTCGATCTCTTCGAGGCGCTGAACCGGAAAGGCCGGACGATTGTTGCCGTGCTTCACGATCTCAACCAGGCCTCCCGCTACGCCTCACATCTCGTCGCAATGAGGGAGGGGACGATCGTCGCGGAAGGCGCTCCCGCAGCAATCGTGACGCCGGAAATGATCAAATCCGTCTTCGATCTGGATAGCGTAGTCTTCCCAGATCCGGTCACTGGATCGCCTCTTGTCGTGCCGAGCCGTCGACCTAACAGTTCGGCGTGCCCCTGCGAAATTGCGTCGGAAGGCTGATCGGTCGTATTTCCCCACCTGATCTGAAACTCAACGAGGCATGGGTGTTGTTGATAGGCGCGCGCGGTCACTCGATCGCGTAAAACGTTTCGGGAGACCGGATCAACATTCTTGATAATAGTTGATAAAGGGCCGATCTTTTCTCCATCACATTAGATGGAGGACCGCATGATCAGTGCCGATTTGGGAAAACAGCTCGAAAGCTATATCCAGCAACTCGTCGATACCGGTCGCTATGGTTCGAAAAGCGAGGTCCTGCGTGAAGGTGTGCGACTGGTCCAGGATCGCGAGACCCGTCTCACCGCGCTGAATGCTTCCATCAGGCGCGGCATTGCCGATGCGGAGGCCGGCCGAACGAAACCGGCGAGCAATGTCTTCGACCGTCTCGACGCCAAATATCGTGCGATGGCTGACAAGGCCGAAAAATAAGCATGATCCTTGAGTTCTCCAGCGAGGCGGAAAACGACCTTGAGCAGATCGCCGATTATATCGCTGAGCATAATCCACTGCGCGCGATATTGTTAATTCGGGAGTTGCAGAGCAAGCGTGAGGAACTGGTCGATAGTCCGAACGGCTTCGCCCTCGTCCCCCGCTACGAGCACCATGGTATTCGTCGTCGCGTTTATGGCAACTATCTGATCTCCTACCGCGTCGAAACCGGAACGGTGGTCATCATCCATATCTTACATGGCGCCACCGACTATGGGGCCGCCCTGTTCGACGAATGAAGCGAACATATCGATCTGGGTTATCTCGTGCATTAAAGCAAAGCTGAAGCGGCTACTCTGTGCATCTCTACGTCATCGTGCAGATCAGCCATCCGCAACCGTTCTTGCATTTGATGGGAAACTAAGCGGCGCCAGTTCGCGCCTGAGCTGGAAACCCGCCGCCAACTGGTTGTCAATCGGATTATTTCGACGAGGACCAGTCTGCATCGGCACTCAGCATCCATGGATATGAATAGGCCGCGAAACGCTCTGCGATCTCAGCCGCATCGGGCGTCTTGCTCGCCACGCCGGCAATCAGCGCCTCGATAAGCCCCAGGATCGCAGTGTCGGATGGCGGATTGTATTCGTGGTAGGCTTCGACAAAAAGCGAAACGTCGGCAACCTTCGCAAGCGGAGATTTCAGCGTGTCGGTGATGGCAAGCAATGGAATGCCATGGCGCTTTGCATGACGCGCGACAACGACGGTATCGCGCATGTAGAGCGAAAAGGCGATCGCGATCACCAGGTCGTCGGGCCCGAACTTGAACAATTGCCGGGCTGCACCCACCGCCCCTCCGCCGTTTTCGATCACACGAACATTCGCTCCGGTCAGTTCCAATCCACATGCCAGGATGCCCGACAGATGCGCGGCGTTCTCGAATCCCGCCACGAATATCCGCTTTGCCTTGCAGATCATGTCCACGGCTTCTTCGGCGCGCGTGCTTGTCAGATTGCGGATCGTAGCCTCGAGATTGGCGATGTCCTCGCGCATCGAGGCAACCATCACTTCATAGGTCGGATTGCCTTCGGCAACCTTCTGCTTCAGGCGCTCGACCGGAGCAAAGAGGGTCTCGAATCCCCGGATCAGTTCGGCACGAAACTCAGCATAGCCGGAGAAGCCTATGGCTGTTGCAAAGCGGTTCGCCGTCGCGACCGATACGCCGACGGTTGCGACGGCATCGTGAATACTCATGCGCGCAAGGCGAAGCGGTTCCGCCAGCACGAAATCCGCGAACTGCCGCAGCGCACTGGACAGTTCCGGATAGTGTTTTTCAATGCGCTCCGCGACCAAAGTCTGCGAGGGAAGTCCGCCTGTCATGCGTCCGCCATTCGTCTCCAAAATTTCGTTCCCGCGGCTCTTGAAATATTTATTACATCGTTTTACGTTGAATGTAATAAAAATAATAATCCGCTCTCTCTCGGGGAGGAAGCTTGCCCTCAACGCAGCTTCGGAGCTATCGAAATATGCCGTTATCCGCCACTTTGTCTCCAAGTCGGCGCCAGGTTCTGAAGGGTGCTGCAGGCGCAGCATTCAGCTTGGCTTTTGCCGGTCCATCGCTTGCAGCTGACCTAAAGCCTGTCACCACCGCCTTGGGATGGATCCCCAATGCCGAATATGCCGGCCTGTGGATTGCCATGGAGAACGGTTACTTCGCCCAAGAAGGGATCGACATCAAATATACGCCTGGCGGCCCGAATGCTCCCGGCGTCCTGGTGCAGCTTGCCGCGGGCAAGGCGGATTACGCAGGCTCGGATTGGATCCCGTTTCTGGAGACGGTCGAAAAGGGCAACGACTTCGTCATTCTTGGCGCCTCCTACCCAACGAGCCCGGCCGCGATCCTGTCGCTCGCCAAGCGACCGATCCTCGAACCGAAGGATCTCGTCGGCGCCCGTATCCTCAGCCAGATGCCGGCGGATAAGAACACTGTCGATTACATCCTGACGAAAGCAGGTCTCCCGCTCGAGTATACGCTCGTGCCCACCGGCTTTTCGCCCGAACCGCTGCTGGCAGGCGATGGTGACGCCTACTTCGCATTCGCGACCAACCAGCCGATCACGCTCGAAAACATGGGCATGAAAGAGGGGACCGACTTCCACGTCACACTGATGGACAAGCTCGGCTATTCGACGCCGGCCGGCATCATCGTTGCCAAGAAGTCCTACGTCGCCGAGAACCGGCCGCTCGTCGTCGGCTACCTCAAGGCCTTGATTCGCGGCTGGAAAGAGAACGCCAAGGACCCGAAGGTCGCAGCCGAGGCGATCGTCAATAAGTACGGGTCGGACTACGGGCTCGAACTTGCCCAACAGATCAGGCAGAACGAACTCGGCACACCATTGATCCAGGCACCGGGCACACCTGGACCATTCTGGTTCGACCCGGCCGTGGTGCAGACAACGATTGCCAAGATTGCTCAGGCAGCGGGCCACCAAACAATCCCTCCGACCGAAAAAATCGTGGATCTCGGACCGCTTCAGGACGCGATTGCCGCTCTCTGATTGATCTCCTCTTGGAAGGCGAGAGTGCCGCCGGCAGGCCGTGCTCACGCCCCCATCATGAAACGAAGAATTGACGAATGCATAACCCTGCAATCCGCCTGGACCATGTCGACAAGACATTCAGCCTTGATAGCGGACAGCCGCTACGCGCGCTTGATACGATTGATCTCAGCATCGCCAAAGGCGAGTTCGTGGCGGTGCTTGGCCCTTCCGGCTGCGGCAAAAGCACGATCCTGAGGCTGGTGGCTGCCCTTGATGCGCCGTCGAAAGGTCGCGTGACCATCAATGGCGCATCGCCAAAGGAGCTCAGCAGTGCCCATAGATTGGGTGTTGCGTTTCAGGATCATGCGCTGCTGCCGTGGCTGAACATTTTCGAGAATATCGCCTTGCCTTTCCAGGTCGCGGGAAAGCCGGCCGACCGGACACGAATTGCAAATCTGCTGTCACTGGTCGGCCTTGGTGGCTTCGAGAAAGCCCGCACACGTGAGCTTTCGGGCGGCATGCGCCAGCGCGCCTCCATTGCTCGCGCTCTGGCGCTTCATCCCGATGTCCTGCTGCTCGACGAACCTTTTGGCGCATTGGATGCAGTGACGCGCCGACAGATGAATATCGAGCTGCAGAGCATCTGGCAGGCCGAAGGCATTACCACCTTGCTGGTGACACATTCGGTCGACGAAGCCCTTTTTCTTGCCGACCGCATCATTGTGATGAGCGGGCGCCCAGGCCGCATCATTCGCGATATCACGGTTCCATTCGCCCGCCCACGTCTACCATCCGTGATGCGTGATCCCGCCTTTCATGCGCTGACTGATGAGCTGACGCTCGCGCTGGAACCGTCGGGGTCCGGCAGCCAATGACAGCCAGTCGCAATCAATCCCCCACGCGCTTTCTGCTGGGCCTGATCGGTATCCTCCTGTTTTTCGGCCTTTGGCAACTGATCGGGACATACAAGCTGGCGGGTATGACCTGGCCGACGCTGACGTCGGTGTTGTCCTTCATCGCCGATCCGGCCCGCAGGCCGCTCCTGCTGCGAGCGACCACGGCAAGCTTCTCGTCGGTCGCGATCGGTTATAGTCTCGGTGTGCTGATCGGTTTGATCCTTGCGGCAGTGAGCCTCATTCTGGCCTCGGTAAAGCCAGGTCTTGATCGTCTGGTTGCGCTGATCCACGCGGTACCGCCAATTGCACTCGCTCCCGTGTTCATGACCCTGTCCTCAAGAGACGCGACGCCTGTGGCACTGTGTGCGCTTGGCGTCTTCTACTTGATCTATATCGCGGCAACGTCGGGATTCGGTGCCACCTCGGAGGCTCATCGCAGCCTGTTCCAGACACTCGGCGCTGGTCCTTTCGCCACGGTGTTGCGGCTCTATCTTCCTTCGGCGCTGCCCTCCCTGATCTCGGGATTGAAGCTTGCCATCCCTGTTGCGTTCATGGGCGAGATTGTCGGCGAGTGGTTTGGTGCCTCGCGGGGTCTCGGCCTGCTGATGGTCAGCGGAATGCAGAATTTCCAGATACCGCTGCTCTGGAGCGCGGTTCTCATCACCACCGCGACCTCGCTCATCCTGTTCGCATTGATGGGAGTTGCCGAACGGTTCGTGGAGGAGCGTTTCAGATGAACGACCCGAAACAGACAGGTGGCACCCGAATTTCGATATTTCTCTCCAAATACTGGGGTGCAATAGCCCTCATCCTGGCGTGGCAGCTTTGGGTGTCGCTCGGAGAGTTGAACGCTGTCGTGGTCCCAGGCCCCGTGGCTGTGGCAGCCGACATCTTCTTCAATCCCGGCCTCTATGTCAGAAATGGCGCGGAGACATTTCTTGTCGCGGTGGCTGGCCTCATTGCGGGCTTTGTCGCCGGCGTGCTTATCGCGATAGCGGCCTGGGCGTCGCGCATCCTGAATGGGCTGCTTACGCCGCTGGGTCTCGTCTTCTCGTCCATTCCTGTTGTTGCTCTCATTCCCATCATTGCGCGGCTTTTGGGTTACGACATCAGCACCGTCATCGCTATCGTCGCAATATCGGCCTTCTTTCCCACATTCATCTTCGCGGGGTCCGGTCTTCAGTCACTGCCGGCGGGTAGTTCCGACCTGTTTCGGGTGATGGGCGCGAGCCGATGGCAGACGTTCCTGCGGCTGGTGCTGCCATCGGCCGTGCCCAACATCATGATCGCCATCCGATTGATCGCCCCGGAAGCGGTGCTGGCCGCGATCCTTGCCGAACTCCTGATGGGAACATCCGGACTTGGCTTCCTGTTCCGCGAGGCGTCGAGCCGGTTCGCCATGGACCGCGCCTTCGGCACCTCGATCATCGCGACCATCATCTCCGTGACCTGTTTCGGCTTGGCGCTCGCCGCCGAACGCGCCGTGGCGCGTCGCTGGAAATAACCATTCAATGATCTCAATGAAGGAGTTCTGACTTGGTAAAAGTACAACAACCGCCGGATCCCTGGCAGCGCACGACAACAGAACACGGCTTTGCTGCCGACGAGGTCATTTCGGCCTTTCAGAAGTGCATCCGCCGCGGTCTCACGGACAATGTTCTCCTGCTCGCGTGGGAAATGTTTCTCACAAGTCCGGAAATGGAAGAAATGATGTGGTCGCGCCTTTGCGTAATCGCGGTCGAAGACATCGGCTTCGGTAATGTGCAGGCGCCGATCCTGGTGGAAACGCTCTACCAGCAGCACCAGCGCTACCCGCGGCCTGCCGGCGATCGCTTCCTGTTTGCGGCGCACGCCGTGCGTCTGCTCTGCTCCAGCAAGAAGGACCGCACGAGCGATGACATGGTGAACTGGGCCAAGCATGCTGTCGGCCTGGGTGATCTTCTCCCTGAGATACCTGACGTGGCGCTCGATATGCACACGCAGCGCGGACAGGCGATGGGCCGCGACTACTACTTCTTCATGTCGGAAGCCTCGAAGATCATCCCGGAAATCGAAGACAAGGATCAGCGCTATCGCGACTGGATCATGAAGGCATTGGCAGAAGGGCGGTTGTCGTGACGATCAGACCGAAGCTTTACATCGCCGGGCCGGAAGTCTTCTTCCGCAACGGCGAGGAACTGATGCGACGCAAGGGCGAACTGGCGCTCGACTACGGTTTCGCACCAAGTGTCATGGCGGAGACGGAACTCGATCCCACGGGGCTTACTCCGTTCGAGTTCGGCTGCCGCATCAGCGCCGCCAACGAGCGGATGATGCGCGATTCCGATGTCGCCATCGCCAATCTGACGCCGTTTCGCGGCATCGCAGCCGATGTGGGCACCGCCTTCGAGGTCGGTTTCATGCGTGCGCTGGGCAAGCCGGTGTTTGGCTACACCAACGTCGTGCGCGGCTATTTCGAGCGATTGACGGAAGACTACTATGGCGGCCGCTGCGAGCGGCAGTCAGATGGCTATGTCAGGGGCCCCGATGGAATGATGGTCGAAAACCACATGATGGTCGACAATCTGATGATTGACGGTGCCATCGATGTCAGTGGCGGGCTCCTGCTGCGTCGTGACGTGCCGGCTGATGCCGTCTACGAGGATTTGTCCGCCTACGTAGACTGCCTGGCTTCAGCGCGCCGACTTTTCGAGCAAACACAAAACAAGACTCTGCTGGCATAGCTCGAGCACGTCTGCTTTGGGATCTACGCTCCTGCCAACTCCGGTGTGGCAGGAGCGTAAATGGAGTTGTCACGTTGTCGAACCTTGAGCGGTCTTTGTCGCGGGCAGCCTCGAGAGATCATGGCCGCCTTGATTACAGCATGCCAAAGCAGTGGTTTCAGCCGGCGATCGAAATCACCACCTCACCCAGATGCCAGACAGTCTGGCGCGAAAGGTGGTGGACGCAGCCTTGAAAGGATGCGAACTGTCGCCAACCATCGAAGCTGGCACGCATCTGATAAAGGGCTCACTCTGGCTCGTAGTCCAGTTTTCGAACACAACGGCGTTTTCTTCGGTTGCTACGTTGTGACGCGGGAAACCGGCCACCCCAAGTTCACTTCCGGCTGTCATGCATATCGCGCTATGACCGACAGAGAGAAGCAGTGCGGCGATGACACCCGAGATTGGCAGCCCTAGGCAACAGCTAAGATTCCCGCTTCGTCCAAGGTCAGCGACGCGGGTACTGACAGCGACGTCTATTGAAGTGCTGCTGACCACTTCCTTCAGTCAATGCGAATGCTCCCTACGGGTTCGAAATCAGCACCGGCCTTTATCAGGCCCCGCTCGAGCATTGAAGCCAGGTCGGATTGCAAACCGGTTGCGTCCATTGTCATTCGGAACATAGAGCCGCTAACGCCTGCGTTGTCGACACTCGCCTTCGCCTGGTCCGAGCCGAGCTCTCCGAGCGATGCCGAACGGATCACGTTCGTGAGAGGGCTGCTGCCATTTATCTGCTCGGCCCACAGCAGGGCTTCCGAGTATCGGGCGTTGCGAAATGCATCCAGCGCCAGTACAACCATCGCGCATCGGGGCACCACGGGTGTTTCCTTGCTGGCGTCCAGCGCCATTGATACGCCCGCTTGCCTGTATCCGGCGAAATAGAGCACGCCGCCCAACGCGGCCGCCGCATCCGGATTGTTCGGGTTGAGAGAAATCGCCCGGTTGCCGGCTTCGATCGCGGCCTCCGGCCTGCCTTTTGCGGCCTGCGCCGCCATCACTGCCATTTGCGCTCGGTCGGACATCGGCGCGGTGCCTGCTGCTTTCGTTGCGAGACCGAGCGCGCGATCAGCGATTTCGGGCGCTGTCGCCCTTCCCTGCGGGGTGACGAGGACCCGCGCCAGCAATGCACTGGCATCGGAATCGTCGGGCCTCAGCCGAAGGGTCTGTTGCAGGCACTCCGTCGCTGCGCCAAGATCGCCCCTAATATCGAGCGCGTACTCGGCCCTTATCACGCATCCGTTGCCGAGGGACGAACCATCGGCTTGCAGTTCGATACTATTGATGATGCCTCGATTTGCCGCGATCCGCTGCGCCAGCGTCTTGACGATCTCATCCTGTACAGCGGTGTCATTCTTTCCTGTCGTGTCGACACGTTCAAGGCCGGACGTCAGCAGCCGGCCTGTGACGTTTTCGACGACCTGCCACCACACGCTTCGATCATCGCCGTCGCCATAATATTTGAGTTGGATCTCATAGCGTCGATCAGACCCGTTGGACCGCACGGAGGCATAGGCCGGCTGCGCGACATTCAGCGTCTGGAACTGCGTCAGGGCCGTCAGCAGGCTGTCTCGCATCTGATTTGCCTCTGCGGTACGGTCAGGGCTGGCAGCCTCGACAGATACGTAAACAGTGGGTTTTTCGGATATGGTCGGCCTAGAGGTGTAGGCGTAAGCGCCCAGCGCGATTGCCGCCACGGCCACAATCGAGGGCAGCGCAAGTCGCCTCGCCCGTTTCTGATATGGCTTCTCTACCGGTGCGGGAAACGCACGATTTTGGGCGAAATGATCCGGCTCGTGATATGCCTCGACATCTGCGACATGCGCCGTTGAAGCCACTGCCCTCTCGGTGAAGCAGACGACATACTTCCCCTTCTTGATGCTGATCCAGACGTCGTGCTCATCGCCAAACGCCAGATAGTAAGCCTCAAGCGAGGAGCGAAGGCGGCTCATTTCAATGCGGACAATCGGATCGGTGCCGGGGTCGAAATTGCTCGGCCGCCCCAGGACGTCAATCGCAATCGCATAGGCCTTCACACTTTCATGCTCGAAATGTCGTTCGACCAGATAGAGGAGGATGGATTTCTGGCGCTCTGGAACTCGTAGTCTTGGGTCGGCGAGAAGCCGATCAAGGGCGCTCCGCGCCTGTTCGCAGTCCAGATCCTGTTCGCGTCTGTCATGAACTCCAGCACTCATGGTCGTCCCCAGAGCAATCGTCCAAGCTGAAATCTGCGCAGGGGTTTTATTGACTCGATGACATAAAGTTGCAACCGAAATCTCTAATGTAATTCAAAGGAGGTGCTCAACAGTCAGTGAAAGGAGGACGGCTAGAGGGAATCCTTGTCTTCAAGGACGAGCCTGAGCACGTCGCTTTCGATCTCGGCGCACAGCGCCTCATACTCTTCGATCAGCGGGCAGCTCTCCCGATCTCGCTCTTTCTGAAAGCGCCCCAAAGCTACGTTCGCCTCTTCATAGGCTTCGAAGAGTTCGTTGAGGTGGCTCGACCGGGCGGCAATGATCTGCAGGCGACCGCGAATGGAAGGCAGCTTCAGCAGCAGTCGCCAGAGGCCACGCTGCGCCTCCTTCGAACCGTTTCTCGCGAAGCCTCGGGTATCGCCCATCGGATCAACCACGCCTCCCCCATAAGGTGGACCGTATGATGCGCGAAACGGAAAACTTGAGAAGTACGTTACTGTAACATTCGTTGCATACGTGAGCCGAAGCAGCCGGGGCGGGCAGCGGTCGTCTGGGCTTTGGCCAGGCGTTCCTCATCCCGACAGGCACGGACGATCAGCATGACCCCAACAAACGGGGTGTCGCCCCACCGGTGTCGTGCTGAAGCACGACGGCCCTTGGACCTATGGCCTACTCGCCAACTACCTCTGCTCCTTCGCCGGTCCGAACGATCGAGCCGATGTCAGCTCGACTTTCCGTTCGTTTCCTGCGCACATCCGACCCGTGGGCATTCTCGCTGAACGAACAGCAAGTTAACATCGTCGCAGGTGCGTGTTGCTCGGCAGGCGCGCCGAAAACCGGCCCGAAGACTGAGCTTTCGCGTAGGACTGACTTGCTGTTTCGCAGATGATCCCCGTGCATCAAATATTCCGTTTGTCGTCCTGAACGTGCTTGCGCAAACCAGACATGCTCGGTCTTCCGGCTGACATTGTTCAAACGCCGGTGCGGTCTTCCCTAATCCGGCGAGCGCTCCATCTCAGGAGTCCTGGAAGCCAACCCTGCCGTGTTGGTTGAGGATGATGGAAAAAGTCAATGCGTTTGGACGGTCCGGCTTCGTGGCTGCTATGATCGGAATGCGTTCTATCCGCATGGCGTTCTACTCTCTGGGCGTCTGCTTTACGCTGGCCGCGTCCTTAGACCATGCGGTCGGGCAACATCTACCGCCGGCGATGGCAGGCTTCCCTGATCGGGAGCTTGTGGTCTGCACCAAGGAAGCCCCACCCTTCGCGATGAAGGACGCCGACGGGAATTGGACTGGCATTTCGATCGATCTCTGGCGCGAAATCGCCGGCAAACTCGTAGTCAAGTTTCGCTTCGTGGAAGAACCGTCGGTACAGCAGCTTATTGACATGACCGCACGTGGCGATTGCGATCTATCTGTGGCGGCTATCACCATCACGGCTGAGCGAGAGCGCAGCCTCGACTTCTCACAACCTTTCTACGACACGGGTCTTGGCATAGCGGTACCGACGAACAGCGTTTCGGTCTGGCACGAGATTCTCCGTACGATGATATCGTTTGGCTTTATGCAGGCTGCCGGCGCGCTTATTGGCATCTCACTTGCGGTAGGCGCGTTGATCTGGCTGTTCGAGCACCGCCACAACGAGGATTTCGGCGGCGGAGCGGCAAAAGGACTAGGTGCCAGCATCTGGTGGTCGGCGGAAGCCATGACGCAGGCCAGCACCGGTCATCGTGGTCCGAAGACACTCGCTGGAAGGATTCTTGCCATCATCTGGATGGTGGTTTCGATCATCACCATTGCGGTTTTTACGGCCAGCGTAACATCCGCTCTGACGACCCGTCAGATGCGCGGCATCGTCAACGGCCTCGAGGACTTGCCGACCGTGCGCGCGGGCGCCGTCGCTGGATCGGCGACGGTGGGGTTCCTTGATGGCGAGCGGATCAGGCACCAGGATTTCAACAACGTACAAGATGGCTTCCAGGCCTTGGTGGCCGGGAAAATCGACGCCTTTATTTATGACAAACCGTTGCTCGCCTGGACTGCGGAACAGCATTTCTCTTCAAGTGTACGGGTACTCGACACGGTGTTTGATCCGCAGAATTACGGCATGGCAGTACCCACGCGGAGCCGATATCGCGAAGCCGTCGACATCGCCATTCTGGAGACGATCCACGACGACAAATGGAAGCAGACACTGTTCCGATATCTGGGCGAGGAGAGATGAGGCCATGTGCCCCGATTGAACTCCGGAGTGCCTCGGGCTCAATGACTTGCCGGGAGGAAAAGCGGATTGTGTCTTCACGCTCCGTAACGCCAGCGTTTACCGTAACGTACTTCCCAATATTCACTCCGCGTCTAGGCTCCGCCCCGACCTAAGCCGAAACCTGAACATTGGAGCACGTGATGACCTCCTCAACCCCGTCGGCGCGTTTAGCAATCTCGTCTGCACGGAAGTCGCGTGACAGCTAGATCGCTTCTCTTTCTCGACGTAGCGCCCCTGGGCCAAATGTGACGAGGCTTGCATGAACTTCATCATCGCGATCGCCGAGATCAGCATCTGGGGAATAGGTTTCGTCCTGCTTTGCCTTCAAATGGCGGGCCATGAAGTTGGCTACCGGGTTGGCAGCCGCGCCAGGTCGCAAGGCACCGCCCAACCGGAAAACGTCGGTGTGGTCGTCGGCGGCATGCTTGGGCTCCTGGCCTTCGTGCTGGCATTGACGCTGTCCTACTCCAGTGCCCGCTTCAACGAGCGGCGTCAGGACGCGCTTGCCGAGGCAAACGCCATCGGCACGGCTTCACTACGCGCACAAGCCGTCGGCTCACCCGAGGCCCAGGATGTCGCGAAGCTGCTCGTCGAATATCTGGACGTGCGCGAAGGGTTCGTTCGTGCTGGGCGCGACCCGCAGGCGCTCGAGACGGCGAACCAGCAAACCTCCGCACTGCAGCAGCAGATCTGGAACCGCGTCACTGCGATCATTCGCCAGCGCCCGGACGCTGTGGCGGCCGCTCTGATGAGTGCAGTCAACGAAACCTTTGATGCCAGCACCTCCGAAAGGTTTGCGCTCGATACCCGTCTGCCCGCGCAGATTTTCTGGCTGCTCGTTGGCGTCATGCTGTTGAGCATGGCATCCCTCGGATACCAGTTCGGGCTCAGGGGGCGGCCCGTGCGCTTCCTTGTCCTCCTTCTGACTCTGGTCTGGACGGCTGTCGTGATCGATATCCTCGATCTGGCCACGGCTCGCCTCGGCAGTTTCCGAACTGACGTTCGGGTCTACGAGTGGACCAGGCAAGGACTTGGCGGATCGGCCCCGCCTCCCGCGCCAGTTCAGTAAATCGCGTTGCTTGACCTGTGATCGAACGTTGCTCGACCTCCTTGTTACGTTCAAATTTACCGTAAAGTACTTTTGCAGCTGCACGAATTCTGTTCGGCTGCCTCCCTGAAGTTAGATGGTTTGCCCGACGGCTTGCCCACCCGGTGAAGCAGCCCGGCAACTCTTGTAGGAGACGTGTCGATGGCATTTCGCTTCTTAAACGCCTACGCAAGACGCTCAGCGATCCTTCTCGCGGCGGCGACGTTCATCGGCTTAGGCGCAGGCCTGGCCCACGCCCAGGAACAGACAGCCACTCCACAAGCATCCGCAACGACAGGGACCGCGGACTCAACCGAATTGAGCGATGAGGACATGCAGGTGCTCGTCGCGCGCATTGCGCTCTACCCCGATGAGCTGGTCGCGCTGATAACCGCGGCTTCGCTCTATCCGCTGCAGATCGTCGAAGCCGCACGGTTTCTGGATCAGGCAAAAGGGAATTCCTCGCTGAAGCCAAAGGACGATTGGGACGGCAGTGTCGTGTCGTTGCTCAACTATCCCGATATCGTCAAGATGATGAGCGGCGATCTCGATTGGACACAGGACCTCGGCGATGCCGTCGCCGACCAGCAAAAGGATCTCTTAATCGCCATTCAGACGCTGCGTGACAAGGCGGTCGCTGATGGGATCATCAAGTCGGACGACAAGGTGAAGGTCGTCCAGCAGAACGACAACGTGGTCATCCAGGCCGCCAATCCCGAGAAAATATACGTACCGCAGTACGAACCTCAGATGCTCTATGACGACGGCTACGCCCCGGCGCCGATCGGCTACTATCCGGATCCCTACCCGAACTATTATTACCCCACCGCCACCTACTTCGCCGGCTTCGTCACAGGGGCGGTTTTCGGCGCCGTTGTCGACTGGGACAGGTGGGGTGTCTGGGGCGGCCATTTTGATGGGAACGACATCGATATCGACTGCGATCACTGCTTCAACAATTTCGATCGAAACGGGAAGGTCAATTTCAACGATGTCGACTGGAAAAACGTTGATCGCAGCAAGATCAAGTTCGACCACAGTCAGTTTGCGAACATCGACAAGACCAATATCCGCAACCGGTTGGAAGCGGGCGGCAACAACGATATTCGCGCCAGGGCGAAGTCCGTCAAGGCGAACGCAGCAAAAGCCGACCACGCCAGAGTGACGCCGGCGGCGATCAAGGACGTCAGGACCAACAAGATCGCTGGCGGCAATCGCCCCGGTGCCGGCGGCGGCGGCGAACTCCGTGATCGTGTGGGCAACGGCCCATCCGGCGACCGGCGCGGCGAAATCGGCAATCGCGATATCGGCCATCACGCCATGGCCGGCAAGCGCGACGTCCGTCCGAACCGGCCCTCGGGGCTTGGCGAAGTCCGACCCCGCGGTGCCGCAAATCTTCACTCGCAGCGCGGCGGGCAGGCGATGGGCGGCGGGCACCATGCCAACCGTCCGGAGTTCTCCCATCATGGCGGAGGTGGCGCTGGCGGCGGAGGGCCTCATTTCAGCGGTGGTGGTGGCCACGGAGGTGGCGGTGGCCACGCTCGCAGACCCCACGGTGGACGTCATCGCTAAATCGATCAAACGGAGTTACTGCCATGAGTGTTCATAACAGTCGCATTGGATTTCGTTTGCTTGCCACAGCCGCCTTGGCGGTCCTGCTATCGACTGCGGGCGCGCATGCCGCGACGAAGGATCTTGTCGATCTGGTCGCAAAACAGCCGCCGATCGAGTATGACAACGCGGACGCAGCCATGTCCGCGTTCAAGGATGCGGTGAACGCCTCCGACCTCGACAAGCTGGCCGCCATCCTGGGCGTGGACGCGGCTCACCTCAAAATGACCGACGGCGTCTCTGAAACGCTGGCTGCCATCAAGGACGGGATCGGAAAACGCATCGCCCTCGAGGAGACCAACGGCCATAACATCATCGACGTCGGCGAAGTGATGTGGCCCTTCCCCTTCCCGATCGTCAAGGCCGCGACCGGCAAGTTCGCCTTCGACCCGGTGGTGGGCATCGAGGAGATCATCAATCGTCGCATCGGTGAGAATGAGATCCAGACGATCGAAACCGTCCGGGGATATGTCGATGCCCAGGAGGAATACGCGAGCGCCGACCACAACGGAGATGGTGTACTCGAATATGCGCAGAAGCTCGTCAGCAGCCCCGGTCGTGCCGATGGTCTCTACTGGCCCAAGAGCGACAGTTTGGGTGAAAGCCCGGCGGCGCCCTATCTCGACTACGTCCAATTCGACAAGGCGAAGAACGACGGATATTTCGGCTATCGCTACAAGATCTTGACCCGGCAGGGCGGCAATATCGCCGGCGGCGCCTATGACTATGTGATCAACGGTCACATGATCGCCGGTTTCGCCCTGGTTGCATGGCCGGCCAAGTATGGCGAAACGGGGGTAAACACCTTCGTGGTGAACCGCAATGGCATCGTCTACCAGGCCGATCTCGGCGCGGACACAGACAAGATCGCGCGCGCCATGAAGCAATTCAATCCAGGCGACCGATGGTCCGTGACCGAGGACTGAGAATGGAGAAGACGGACCCCGCGCCTTCTACCCTGGGAGAAGGAAATGCCGACGGCTCCGATCGCCTGGAGTTTCTTGCGGCGCACGGCGGTCCGTTCTTCGAGCTTCAGCGACGGCTCAATCTGCTTCATGAAAAGAGCCTATGTACGGGCCGTCGCATCTTGCTCTTCGTCACCATTGCCTGGGTTGTTCCGCTGCTGCTGACGCTACCGACCCTGGGCTCGGATTCACCCACTTTTTGGGCCTATCTTTCCGACCCGGGACCATGGTCGCGTTTCCTTGTCGGCATCGCCGCTTTCGTGGCAGCCGAGCAGGCTGTCGAAACCGGCCTGCGACGAAAGCTCGGCCAGTTCCTGCGCGCGCCCATGATCCCGCCAGAATCGCAAGACCAGGCTGGTGTCGCCTTACGCAAGGCGCTGCGCCGACGGGACTCGGCATTCGCGGAACTCGGCTGCCTCGTGCTCGCCGCCATCTCGGCAGCGCTTGCCTTTGCCACCTTCAACCAGCTTCCGGCTACCAGTTGGGCTGCCACGGTGACTGCCGAAGGCCCACGGTTGACCATTGCCGGATGGTGGTGCGCCCTCGTCAGCATTCCCTTGTTCATCTTTCTGTTCACCCGCGGCATCTGGCGGCATTTGGTTTGGGCCGAACTGCTGCGAAGCGTCGCCCGTATCAAATTACGACTGGTGTCGACGCATCCCGACGGCAAGGGTGGCCTCGCGTTCCTCGGTGAGTACCCGAATGCCTATCTTCTCTTCGTCTTTGGCATCAGTTGCGGCATGGCGGCGGCGGTGTCCAGGCACCAGATGCAGGCGGGGATTTCTGCGGCGACCTTGACCACCATCATGGCGGGCTGGCTGGTGGTCGTCCTCGCCTTCTTCGCCTATCCGCTGTCCGCCTTCTCGAAACCGCTCACTCAGCTGAAAGACAGGACGTTGCTCACGCTCTCGGCTCGCGCCACAATCCAGCAGCGCGCGGTTGAGCGTAAGTGGATCGGAACAAACGTCGCCGCACCTGACGCAAAGGAAGCCGAGCAGGCAATCGATCCCGTCGATCTCACGAAACCATACGAACAGACGCGGAAGCTGTCGTCGATGCTCGTCAATCGCAGCACGTTGCTTCCAGTGGCTGCAGCCGCACTGGTACCGTTCGCAATCGCAGGGGCAACCAAGCTGCCATATAAAGAGGTCTTCTCGGTCCTGAAAAAGCTGCTGCTTATTTGAGGTCACCGGTTCGGTGATGCTCCTTAGGTCTGTCGTGCCTGATGTTGACAACGATCTCGGTGGTGCAAATGCAAACCCTATCCGGAATACTGAACGACCATCCGGAGCTTGCGCTCTTCCTCACGCTCGCCATTGGCTATGCCGTCGGAAAATTCAGGGTCGGCAGTTTCACGCTGGGATCGGTGGCCGGTTGCTTGATCGCAGGCGTGCTGATCGGTCAAACCGGCGTGGAGGTCGCCAACGATGTCAAACAGGCGTTCTTCCTGCTATTTCTCTTTGCGATTGGTTACCGCACCGGGCCGCAATTCTTCCGGAGCCTCAATCGCGAGGCGCTGCCTCAGATCGCCATCACGGTACTGGTCTGTGTCGTAGGACTTGCTGTCGTTTGGGCGCTGGCCGCACTGCTGGGCCTGAACGTTGGGAGCGCCGCTGGCCTTCTTGCGGGCGCGATGACCGAGTCGGCAACCGTTGGCGTGGCGATCGACACCTTCCGAAAAACGGGGGCCCAGGAGGCAGTGCAGCGGGCCTTCGAGGCCGACGTCGCGACCGCATTCGCTGTTTCCTATCTCGTCGGCGTAATCGCAACGATCCTTGTGCTGTCGCAACTCCTGCCGCGACTGCTGGCGCGGCCACTCCGGGAAGCCTGCGCCGAGATGGAAGCAAAACTCAACGCGCCATCGGAAGGGCGAACGACCGGAGAGTCTGCCAGGCGTGCTATCGAAGCTCGCGCTTTCGTCATTGATCCACGATGGGTTGGAATGAGTGTCTCCGAAGCTGAAGCGCAGGTGCCTGCCGGGGCCAAGGCTTACGTCGAGCAAATTCGACGGGGCAGCGACGTTGTCGCGGCCTATCCCGATTTCAGGTTTGAAACCGGCGACGTTGTCGCGGTGGCCGGACTGCGTGGTCTGCTGGTGGACAAAGGCGCCGGAATCGGCAGGGAAATCGATGACGCGGAATTGCTTGATATACCAACCGAAACACTCGATGTTGTCGTCACCAAAAAATCGGTGATAGGCAAGACAATCTTTGAACTCAGGCGGGAACCTGAAGCGCGAACCATCTTCCTGCGCAAGATCACTAGGCTGGGCGAGGAACTTCCTGCGTACGGCGGGTTGAGAATCGAAAGGGGCGACGTAATGACCATCGTCGGCAGCCGCAAGCACGTCGAAGAAGCCGCCGCTGCCGTAGGTTACGCCGACCGGCCCACGACGGCGACAGACATGGTTTATGTCGCCATGTTCATCTTCTTCGGTGGAGTGATCGGTATTCCAGCCCTGCGGATTGGCGCCTTGGAATTGGGGCTCGGCGTGGCCGTTGGGACGCTCCTCGGCGGGTTGGTAGCCGGCTGGCTCCGCGCTCGCAGGCGCACATTCGGCTTCGTTCCAGCGGCCACGCTATGGCTCTTTGATTCCGTGGGGCTTTCCGCCTTCATCGCGTGTGTCGGCATCTCAGCGGGTCCAAGCTTTGTGAGTGGCCTTCTTGCATCGGGTCCTGCGCTGGTATTGATCACGATCGTGGTTGTAGTTGCCTCGCATGGGCTTGCGGTCCTGGTCGGCACTCGGATTTTCAAGATGAACGAAGGCGTACTTCTCGGAACCTGTTGTGGAGCGGGCACCTCTGCCCCTGCCCTGGCCGCCGTTCAGGACGTCGCGAAAAGCAGCGTACCAGCTTTGGGCTATGGGCTTGGGTATGCAATTGGCAACGTGCTCCTTGCTCTCTGGGGTGCGGTTCTAGTGACTGCGCTCGGCTAAGGTCACTGACTGTCCGGCCTCATCTGCTCGGTGCGATTGGCCTGGCGCGGATCGAGCGTCTCGCTCGCGTCTATTTACGGCGCCTGTCCAGCCGCAGTCTAACTCACAACTAACACCCCATCCGGGAGGCCACCTTCTTAAGGTCACCACTTCCCAAAGAAGCCGGCTCCGATCCATACAGTGTCATGCGTCAGCGCCTGATGACGCGCATTGCCAACGACACCACGAAGAGAACGAGGAAAATGAAGAACAGTACTTGAGCTATTGACGCCGATGCGCCAGCGATACCGCCAAAGCCGAGTAGGCCGGCGATAAGTGCGACTACCAAGAATACGAGAGCGTAGTAGAGCATTTCGACCTCCGTTATCTGACGACAGGAAAACGGAGAGACGGCTGATTGGTTCCGAAAGCTCAGCGCGAAGCAGTAATCAGGCCGCCTCCACGACACGGCGTCCTAAATAGACACTGTCCCCGTCGTTTGGTTTCGGGGGCTCGGCAGCAGCCAGATAAGCGCTCGCCGGAACAGTTAAGGCGAACCACAGACCTGCGCCCAGCACAAACACCTTGCCGACTTCATCACCGCCTCCCGCAAGCATCGGCAGGCAGGCAGAAATCAAGAGTACGAGCACACGCACGACCCATTCGGTTTCCCGCTTCCTGATCGCAACTGTGGCCATCGCCCGGTAGCTGCGGGCATCGTATTGACCGCAATCACGCTTCGACAAAAGCGTCAATACGGAAGGCAACGAGAGCATGACAAGAGCACCAAAGGTGAGCAGGCCGGGTGTTCCGATCATGAAGCGCCAATTCACTCCTAGCAGGAATGAGATAACCACGAGGTTCCATACGGGGCTCAGCGCGTCCGGAGAACGGCCGCTACGCCGATGCCAGACTTGAAGGATCCACGAAGCCCCCTGAAGCATCGGTTGATCGACAAAACGATTGATGAATTCCATACCGTGCCCTTCGCTCGCCACCGCGGCTACCAATATCAGAAATCCGGCATGAACGTGGCGTAGTCGATGGTTCTGCTACAATCGGAGGGGTTAACATCAACCCCATGGGTGTCTCGCGTCGATGACAGCCCGAAGCGGTGCGAGAGGCGGCAATCGAACGCCAGCCCTCGCATTCAACAAGACGGTGGTCTTGCTTGATGCCATGCCGTATTTGCGCAATACCTGCATCAGCAAAAAACCGCTCGGAGGGCTTGTGTCGGTGAGCCAGACTGAAGACCTGTTTCAAGGAATTTCCTAGTTGAAGACGTCGCGGCGGCTTTGCCTGCGATTGCGGGCATCACACAGCGGCTGGCGGATGCTGGCCTTGTGGTAGGCCGCAAGAGTGTCCCGACCTATCTCCCAGTAAGCGGCTGCCGCTCAAAAGAAAGCCTCGCAGGAGAACGAGGGCTGCAATTTGATCCGTCGCAAAGGGGTTGGTTGACGGCGAGCGTACGCTTCTTTTGTGCGTGCGATTATATTTGGAACCACTAATAAATCGAAACGTCCATAGATCGCCAGCGAGCATCCTCCTGTCGTTACATGCGCTTGCCATGTCCATGCCGAGCTACATTTCACCCTAGATCGAGCGTTCAATAGGAGCCCTCATGAGTTCCGATCTGCTTGCTTTTCACGTCAGGATAACCGGGAAGGTACAAGGCGTGGGTTATCGTGTCTGGTCGCGCGATCAGGCGGCCCAGCTCGGATTGACGGGCTGGGTCAGGAACGAAAGCGATGGGTCTGTGTCCGCCCTTATTGTTGGAACATCGAAGTCAACGTTGGCAATGCTGGAGCGCTTCTGGGACGGGCCAACCGGTTCCAACGTCAGCGCTGTTGATCCGCAGGCGACCGCATTGGATCGTGCTCCAGACCATTTCGTCATCACCCGCTAACGGGAATGCGGATGCCAGCGGCCGGAGTTGCTTGCTCGGCCCGCCCGTCGGTCTATGACTCCACTCCAAGAGGTGACATCGGGAGAAGTTCGTGGCGAATGGCACTGTAAAGTTTTTCAATCAGGACAAGGGCTCCGGCTTCATCACGCCGGACAATGGGGGACGGCCAGAATGTCAGCTATGACCTGGGTCAAGATCGCAAGACCGGGAAGTCCAAGGCCGAGAACGTCCGTCCGGCCTGATCGCGATCGATCATAGCGGGGCCGGCGCGAAATCCCGCGGCCCTTCGCTCGTGCGACTACCGCTTCTCACCTCCAGCTATTTGCATTCGCGCAATCGGTAGAGCCGTGGTGAGAAGCGAGCTTGATGAAATCCGGGACTGGAACAACCCAGCCTGTCCTATGCCTCTGCGAAATCAGTGCTTCGCGTAATGGCCTCCCACGCGTCGATCTCCTCGACGACCTGGTCGATTTTGCTACGCGCGCGACGCAGAGCATCGCTTCCCAGCAGGAGATGAAGAGGAGGATTGTCTGAGTTCACCAGATCAAGGATTGCCTGCGCGGCCAAAACCGGATCGCCAGCCTGCCGGCCATCGGCAGCGTCAAAGGCAGCCGAACTTTTCCCGATTGTTTCGGCATAAGCTTCACCCGCGGCATCGCTCTTGCGGATTGAATGGGCCGAGAGGAAATCTGTCCGAAAGGCGCCTGGAGCGACTGCCGTCACCTTGATGCCAAAAGGCTTGACCTCAGATGCTAGAGCTGCGGACATGCCCTCAAGGGCCGCTTTGGCGGCGGAGTACATCGCGGTTCCGACGCCGGGCGCACGGCCCGCGACGGACGTTATATTGATGATGTGGCCGCGGCCCTGAGCTCTCAAATAGGGCAGGGTGGACTTGATGATGCGAAACGGCGCGAAGACGTCGACGGAAAAAAGTCTTGCGACATCCTCGTTGGTGGCCATCTCGAGTGCGCCAAGCAGACCGTAACCGGCGTTATTGACGACGATGTCGATCTCACCCGCGATATCAAACGCCTGATGGGTTGCCTTCTCCGCAGCCTCGCTGTCGCTAAGATCGACTGAAAGAATGTGCAACCGGCCTGAACCTTGCTCTACCGGTCGATCAGTCGCTCGGACCGTGCCAATAACGGTATCGCCCCTTGCCAGCGCCGCCTCGGCCAGCGCTTTCCCAAGCCCGCGTGAAATGCCGGTAATGAACCAAGTGGTCATGAAATGCTCCTTCGTTTTCGACAAGAAGGAACTTGCCACTTCGCATCAAGCTGTATAATCCGCAGAGAAATTAACACCCTTGTTAGCTGGACTTAACAATGCAGGACGCGTTAGCGGACAAACTCCCGGCGGGAAACGACTATAATCAAATGCGCGCCTTCATCGCCGTCGCGGAATTCTTGAGCTTCAGCCGTGCCGCTGAGGTCTTGGGCGTATCGCCGTCGGCACTGAGCCAGACGATTCGCAGCTTCGAAGAGCGGGTGGGAATGCGCCTTCTTCATCGAACGACCCGCAACGTGTCGTTGACGGAAGTTGGAGACAATCTCTTCCGACGGATACGACCCGCAGCCTTCGAACTTGGGGACGCCCTCACTCAGACAAGGATTGCCGGCGAGCGCCCGGCTGGCACCGTTCGCGTGCACGCGTTCCGTTCGGCGGCACAGAAGCATATCCAGCCAATCTTCAAGAGCTTTGCCGAGCGATATCCCGACATCGTGCTAGACATCACGATCGATGATGAGGCGGTGGATATCGTGGCTGGAGGCTATGATGTCGCTCTGAGGATCGGCGAGGTCATTGAACGAGATATGGTCGCCGTCCGTTTGGGACCCGAATTGCGCCAAGTAGCCATCGCGACACCGGAGTATTTCAACCAGCATGGTCGTCCCAAGCATCCGCGCGATCTCGTTCATCACCGATGCGTTCGGTGGCGCTGGCCTGGACATCACGCGCCCTATGCCTGGGAATTCTTCGAAAACGGCGCGTGGTTCAACGTCACTGTCAGCGGTCCGCTGATCTTGAGCGACAAGGAGACGGCGGTCGATGCCGTTCTTCAGGGGACGGGAATAGGATTTGCCGTGGAGGACACAGTCGCCGGATATCTCGCGCAAGGACGCCTGGAGAGTTGCCTCCGATCTTGGTCTGCTCCGTTCCCAGGTTGGTTTGTTTGCTACCCGTACCAGCGACAGATGGCTCCTGCCCTGCGAGCATTCATTGATGCCATCAGGTCCGGTGGTCCCGATGATTGTTCAAAAGAAAAGCAAAAAGCTGTCGGGTGAGCAAAGCGACAGCTAATCGCAGCCGATGAACAATCAGCTCGATGGCGCTGCATGATTTTTGCGTTTGAAACCGTCTCCGATCATCGTCTACCTTGCCCTCCTCCAGCACGACAATGAATAGTCATCAGCAAATGGTTTCTGCGGACTTCTCGGAACCAGAGCGCAGGAAGTGCCCCCAAACATCGTGCGCTGGTCGGCTGAAGCCGGGCCCTCCGCACCGGGCATTTAAGCAGCGTGGAACTTGTTCGGTCTAAAGCGGTTCCTCCTTGAATCACGAGGAGACCAGTTATGGCCAAAGACAATCTGAACGCAGGTTTTACCGGCACGCCAACTGAAGAGCCGACTGGTTTGAGAAGGGTCGCCAAAACTGCCACAGACGCAGTCATACGTGAATCGGGGGCGGTCGCCGCTGGCGCTACCGATCACCCGCACACGGCAACCACAATTGCCTTGACGATCGGGGCTGTTGCGTTCGGGCTGGGTTACATCATGGGAAGATCGGCGGGTGCCAATGAATATCGCTATTGGCGCTAGAATAAAGGAGCAAACAAATGAAAATCGTGTCCATTTCGGCAATCGCATTTGCCGCTGTGATGTGCCTCGCCTCTTGCGCAAACACAATCAAGGGCGTCGGGCGCGATACGGCCAATACCGTCAATGCCACGCAGAATGCAGGAAACCGCGTTGGCAACGCCATGGGCCACTAAAGCAACAATCAAAACAGAGCACCGACCTTAGCTGTCGGCGGTTATTCGTCTCAAGGCTCTCCGGGACCAGTAGAGCAAGTTGCGAACGCATGTGAAGTGCAACCCGCTCAACGATGCCGGTTAAGAGCCCGCAATCTCAGTGAACGCTAATGCGCTCTTTCGGTTAGAATACTGGTGCACAGACATGATGCCTTGTTCCAGAAGAAGTTCTGCGGCCAAGAGATCGCGCTCTCCTAGATTGCCACACAATCCGCGGATCGTGTTGGCGACGCACATCGAATTCGTGGCGAATCTCGGGTCGCCTTCTTCGTGGGCCTCGTCATCGGTCGCGTCCAACACGTCGGCCACGGTCTCGAGCAGGCTCGAACCTTTGACCAAGGTCATTTTTGTCAACGTCTTGGCTATGGCTTGCATGACGGCTCCTCACGCGACTTCGGTCGCGGCGTCTTTTGAAGTTCACATTGCTCTCGATGATGATTTGTAGGTGGCGATGGTCTGACAACGATGCAAGTCATGGCTGCCCCGCGCGGCGCATGCGTTAGACCCGATGGTGTGGCCCGGGCGACTTGAAACGAACACAATGAATCGCTATCTATATCTCATCGGCGTTGCTGGTGAGTGCTCCACGAGAGCGTTCGCGATTGCCGAAGTCGTTTCTCCGCTTTTGACCACGGATGTACTGGCACTGGTGTGAAGAGCGATGTTGGAAAGGTCGGTGCGCTCTCGCCCCGGCCTTTTTTATTGCGCCGATGTCGCGGATGTCTTCGCTAGTATCGGGCCCTATAGCTCACGTACCAGCCGGTGGCATGCTGGGCAGATGTGGAATGAAATTCGGTAACCGCCTGGTTCCTCGCCTTCACGAACCGTAGAAGGAAGCCAAGCACTTAGGGCGACCGCTTCCAAATGACTTCGATAGCCGATGGTTTTGTGATCAGCGCTCGGGCAATCCTGCTTGGCGCAGGCCTTCGGCCATCTCGTCGGCCCATTGCGGTATATCTCGAAACACGGGCCGGGTCATATAACGCTCGATCGTAAAGTCCGGTTCAGCTGCCAACAGTCTCCCCGCAGCCCATCGAGCCGTTTCGCGATCGCCGGCCATGGCAGACCAGGCTGCCATCATCCGATAGGGCCAGGTCACCTCCGGATGTCTGCTGACCACCTCTCGCGCAATGGAGACTGCCTGAGCCAGGGAACCTGCCAGCGCCAACGAAAGCGCGTATCCCATCCTCATATTGAAGGCGAGCGGGTCCGCCGGACTGAGGGTCATCGCCCGCTCGAACCGTTGCTTGGCACGATCAGGTTCGCCTCTGTAGCTCGCAACCCATCCAAACCTAGCCCATGCCCATGAGCTATTCGGATCGAGTGACAGCGCTCTCTCGAGGAAGGCCGCGGCCCGCTCCTGATCGCCGCAGTGGCTCAAAGCCCCACCGACCGCGGTCAGCGCCGTTGGATCGTCGTCAATTGAAGGGGCTGCGGCATGAGGGCGCTCAATGTCAATTCCAAGTCACGTTCCGGCTCGTCGGTCCAGATGTAGCCGACGTTCTGGGCGTGGCACCACGCTAGGAGCGCATGGGCTCGGCCGTAGGCTGGGTCAATGTCAGTGGCGTTTTGAAGCAAGGGAATTGCCAGCCTGATGGCTTCCTTGTTGTGGCCCCAAAGGTACGGATAGGCACGCATGACGAGATCGTAGGCGCGAAGACTGCTTGGCGGCTTGCGTCTGGATAGCTCGATTTCCGCGTTGCGGACCGCTGGATTGATTGCCCCCGCAACCTGCGCGGCGATCCTGTCCTGAACCTCGAAGAGATCGCTGGTGGCGCCCTCGTAGCGCTCAGACCAAAGCTGTGTGCGCCGCTCAGCGTCGACCAATTGGACGGAAATGCGCAAGCGATCCCCACCCCGCCGTACTGTCCCTTCGACAACATAGGCGACACCGAGTTCCCTACCCACGCTGCGCACATCGACGAAATGACCCTTGTAGGTAAACGCTGTCTGCCGCGCGATGACGAAGAAATCCCGAACCCGAGACAAGGCTGCGGTAATCTCTTCCACCACACCATCGACGAAGTATTCGTCCTCACCACCGCTGAGGTTGTCAAAGGGCATTACCACGATCGACGGCTGGTCTTTGTCCAAACGTGTGCCAACCAGGGGAGTGAGCCGTTCACCGATATCGCCAGGTGCATCGTGCGACCAGTCGACTTGGAACACCCAGATTGGCCGGGGGATGTTCTTGAACGTTCGCTCCCCAAGGCAGGTCAAGGCAAATGGCACCTTCCCATCCAGATGCTCGCGTACCGATCCTGAAATACAGATGCCCATAGGGTCGGCCATCTGCTGCAAGCGCGCCGCAACGTTGACGCCATCGCCCAGCAAGTCATCACCCGATACCACCACATCGCCGAGATTGACACCAATCCGGAATTCAAGGCGGCGATCTGGTGGCAACTCTGCTGAGAAGCCGGTAAGTTGCCGTTGGATTTCAACCGCACAACGAACGGCTTGAACGGCACTCGGGAATTCAGCGACAAGGCCGTCACCAGCGCTACCGAAAATTCGGCCGGCGTGGTCGCGGACCAGCACAGCGATCCGATCGTGGCATAAACGGAGAGCGCGAATCGTGCCTTCCTCGTCCAGCGCGGCAAGGCGGCTAAACCCGGCAACGTCTGTGGAGAGGATAGCTGCAAGCTTTCGATCCAATGGAGTAGTCGCTCCGGCAAGATGTCATCGCGAAGCTGGATATTCTCACACTTTCACCGAATTCGATAGAAGCGCCACCCGCCGCGGCGGAATCTTCGACCGAGGAGGCCTTTTCAAGCTCGGCATGCGGTCGGACCTTGTTTGCCCTTTGCGGAACGTGACTGGGTGGTGTTGCCGCGAGAGCCCGTTAGGTCACTGACTAAGGTCCTTGGCCCTGGGCTTCGCCGTCAGTGGAATCGAACCGCAGACTGCTAAGCCGCAGTAGCTATGTGCTTGGCATGTAGGGTCCAATGGTGGGACTAGTCTTCGGTACAATCGAGCGCATATCTCGCGTTGCACGTGGGTCCGCGCGTGGAGCAGTGAAAAACGCCGACGGCCTTAACAGCCTGACATCACTAATACAGGCACAGCGGCCCTCGCCAACATTCGAATGATTTACAGTCCAGCTTGATTTTGAATTCGCAGAATGCTCCGTTGGTCCAGAATCTTGGGCCGGTGATGAATGTGCGAGAAAGCGAAGTCTTGTGAATGTACATGAATGACATTGTCGACAGCCTTTACGAGGCGGCCCTCATACCGGAAAAATGGGATGCCACGCTGACGGCGATCAACAGCCAAGTTGGCACCTTCGGCGGACTGATCTTCACGCAATCCGATATCGGGCGCGCGGTCATTGCCACGCCCGGTGCCGAGGAAATATTCCAGAAATTTGTTGAAGGCGGCTGGGATAAGCGCAACAGCCGGATGGAGCGGGCCAACAAGCGCGAGCACGCCGGCTTCCTGTGCGATCTCGATGTGTTCGATATAAATGAGCTCGCGATCGACCCGCTCTACCGAGACTTCCTCTACCCACTCGGCCTTGGCTGGTCGGTTGGAACCCATATAGCCGCTCCGAACGGGGACATGCTCGCCGCGAGCTTTGATGGCAAATACGCGGACGGGCCTATCTCTCGGCAGAAGGTCGACTGGCTCGATGGAATCCGGCCTCACCTCGCCCGGTCACTGAGCATGATGGCTCGAATACACATAGCGACGGCCGCAAAGGTGTCGGATGCGTTGGGTACGTTCGGTCTACCCGCCTGTGTCGTCAACGCCGCCGGCAAGATGCTGTCGGCCAATGCACTCATGCACCCCCTGATCCCGGCTGTCGTGGTGGACAGCCGGGAGCGTATAACTCTGAGGAATCCCGGCGCTGACACCCTTCTCCAGCCGATCCTCTCGCGCGATCCCAGACGGGACGGATGGAGCGAGGTGATGTCAATTCCGGTTGCCGCCACCGAAGACCATGACGCCTGTGTCGTTCACTTGCTGCCAATCCGCGGAGATGGCCGCGATCTGATGCCGCAAGGCATATTCGTCCTCGCAGTCAGCAACCTCGCTACGTCAACGATCCCCGATGCCTCACTGTTACGCGGGCTGTTCGACCTGACCGCGGCAGAGGCAAACGTCGCGCGGTTGCTGGCGCTAGGCAACCCGACCGACGAGATCTGCGCCCTAGCCAGGATTTCTAAGAACACTCTAAAAAGCCACTTGAAATCCATTTTCGTCAAAACGGGTACAAGCCACAAGGCTCAACTCGTCCGGCTACTTTCCGGCACTCCTATGCCGCAGACGGGTTCGGATGACTGAGTTAAAACGAGCAGCACCGCTGGCCAAGTTGTACGAGCGCAGCGACCGTCAGGGATCGGCCCTAATCGAACGCCTGAACGTCGATTAGAACTCATAATCCTAGGGTCTTCTTGACTGCGCCGACTAGTGCGGCCCCTGCGAAGGGCTTCCGCAGATAAGCGATACAGCCCGCCTTTTCTGCCTGGTGTTTCAGGCGAGGGTCTTCTAGCGCGGTGATGAAGATCACTGGGAGTTTCGATCTGATCTCCTGCAGGCAACGCTGCAATTCGATGCCGGACATACCATCGAGGTCGATGTCCAACACGAGACAGCCGATCGGGATCTCCGGATCGCGACCAAGAAATGCCTCTGCCGACGAATACTCCGTCGCCGGGAACCCCTATGCATTGAGTAGCCGTTCAGATGCGTCAAGCGCATTGGTTCCACCACCATCGCAAGCAAAAAGCTGACCGCTTGGACGAGGTTGCACTTCATCAACTCGTCGAAGCTCTATCGGGCCGAGAGCGGCATCTGGAAGTTTGGCGGTGCTGTACGCTACCGCCTGGCGCGCAAGCTCGGAATCGATGTCGGGCTTGATGCCGCCCGCCGGACAGCACGATTTTCTACATCCAGTTTGGCCACGCATGGGCCCAGACCATGGGTTGAGTCCTCCTTGCAACGAACATGGTGCGAACAGCGCCCAAGGCCGACGATATGGTCACGCTATGGTAGTGATTTGCTGGCGCGAGCGCTGGCAGATTTCCCGCTGGATAGCCAGTGCGATCAGGGAGAATGATCGCCGTATCATTGCGCAACACATCCAACTATCTGAATTTACACCTTGCTAGGATGTGTTGCATGCCGATCACACTCCTCGACGCAAGTTGATCATCAATTATCACTAATCAATTGACAGTTCAGAAAACTCAACCGACACTTGCGTTAGGGATGACTGCCAGGGGGTAATCGATGATTAATCCGGGTAATGCACACCACGTCCGCGACCTGTTGCGAAGCGAACGCTCGGCGACTGACGACTGCCGAATTGACCGGGTCGGAACGCCGAACTGCCGCTGCAAGGCAGCGGTCGCGAGACCGCTCGTGAACCTGCTCCTTCACTCATCCGTTGCCTCTATTGCACTTCTGGCCATGGCGGGAACACGGGCCGAAGCAGCATGTGTCGAAAACACACCCGGTATCATCGACTGCTCCGGGTCTGGTCCCGGCCCGACATCAACGGGCAGTTCGGTGACAATCAATGCTGACTCGAGTGCAAGCTTTACCAGCGACGTGGTGGTGACGGGACCAGGCACCAGTGCGCTTAACAACAACGGGACGTTGACGAACGGTCTCGTCGCAACGGACAACGATCGCTTCACGCTCAATAACCAGGGCGTCATCAGCGGCAATATCTTGCTGCAGGGAACCGGTACCAACATCATCCTGAACCTGGGCGCAGGGACTGTTCAGAACGGCGTGACAAGTACAGGCACATCGAATGATACCGTCATCAACAATGGCTACTTCGCGGGAGCGATCAATCTCGGTGCGGGGGATGACATCTTAGCGCTCATCGCCGGCACGGTGCAGACATCCGTCGACATGGGCGACGGTAACGACACATTCACGTGGTTAGTCGGAAACGTTGCAGCCACAGTCCAGATGGGCAACGGCGATGATGTTGCGAACTTCGGCTTCTTATCGCAGGCGAACCTGACCGCCGGCAAGATAATCGACGGGGGGCTTGGCAACGACACCTTGAACTGGGAACGGACCACCAATGATGACGGAAACCAGGGCGGCGACGCGCCATCCAGCCTGATTAATTGGGAAACCATTAACATCATAAACCAGTCCAAGCTGACGTTCATCTATACGACAAGCGTTCTCACGCTTGGGGACGCGGTGACCGGGACCGGGACGATCTCGATCGACGCCACTAGCCGGATCGAGGCCGGAAATTCCTATGGCTACGCCATCGTGCCATATGACACCTCGCTTCTGGTGACAGTGAACAATGCCGGTATAATCGACCTGACAAACGACGTACCGGGCGCAGGAACGTCACTGCACGACACCTTCAGGATCCTTGGCAACTATGTCGGCCAGAACGGCCAGCTCTGGCTTCATACCTACCTCGACACCGACAACTCCCCTTCGGACAAGCTGATAATTGATACGGGACAGGCGAGCGGCTCGACCAGCATTCTCGTCACCAATGTCGACGGACCGGGAGCCCTCACAAATGGAGACGGAATCCTCGTCGTTGATGCCATAAACGGTGGGACGACAACGACAGGTGCCTTTACGCTCGGAGGCCCAGTTGCTGCCGGACCGTTCGAATACTTTCTCTATCGAGGCGGCGTCAGCCAATCGACCGACACTGACAATGACTGGTTCCTGCGGAATACGATCTCACCGCCTCCACCACCACCGCCGATTCCGAACATTCGGCCGGAGGTGCCTGGCCAAGTGATCGCACCGCTGGTCGCGCAACGCATGGGGTTGATGACGATGGGAACATTTCACCAGCGCCGCGGCGACCAGTCGTTTCTGACTGGTGTTGGCGCCCTGGTTTATTCGGGTCCAGGCGCGCAAGGTGATGCATCGGAGGGCGACGTTGAAGGCTCCCCGCCCGGTGTCTGGGGACGGGTTTTCGGGGCGAGAAGCGACCTTGCGACCAACGCCACCTTAAGTATCGCGGGTTACGACGTCGGGCCGCAGTTCGATGGCACTTACTGGGGGATACAGGCGGGCAGCGATCTGGCGCAAATCGAACACGCTAATGGCCACACTGAACGCTTCGGCCTCTTCTACACCCACGCGAACACAGACGGGGATATCAGCGGCAACATCTTCGGCCGGGTCGATTTGGCAGCCGGCACTCTGGACCTCTCCGAAGACAGCTTGGCCGCCTACTGGACGCATCTGGCACCCGGGGGCTGGTACGTAGACGTGGTGGCGAAGTACGGCTGGCTCAATGGAACGAGCCGCTCCAATCGAGGCATCGCATCGGATGTCGATGGAAGCAGCTTTGCAATGTCTGCCGAAACCGGTCTTCCGCTCGCGATTGCCGATGGCTGGACGATCGAGCCTCAAGCCCAGATCATCTGGCAGCGGATTGACTTTGATGACACCGGCGATCGCTTCTCGGACATCACCAGCGGGGCCTTCGATTCGTTCACTGGCCGCCTTGGCGCCCGGGTGCAATACAGCTCGGGGCCTGCGTACGGCCATTTTGGCCTAAACCTCTGGCATGGCTTTTCCGCCGACCAGACTGTCACGTTTAACACCTTCCCACTTGTCACCCAGACGGAAGGCACGTGGCTGGAGGTCAATCTCGGGGGCGCGTACGAAATAAGCGAGAACGTATCGGCCTTCGGCGATGTCAGTTATTCGTTCGATGTCGATGGAGCGAAGAACAACATGTTTGGGGGGCAAGTCGGCCTGAGGTTCAGGTGGTAGCAGTGTTGTCAGGACCACAGTATCGTGGCAACGGTGGGAAAAACTCTGGCAGCGAGGTCCAATGAAATCACTGACTGCCTATGTCATTGACGGCCATGATGTCCGAATTCGTCCAGCGCCGGTGGACCGCGATTGGATGAACGCTACCGACGAGCGCTTCGCGTATCGATGCCTGCCGCTGAATATCGCTAATGCTCACGGCTGGGAAATACTGTGCACGAGCGCATTCTCGGCTAGCTGGGACGGACGAAAGGGCAAGGATGCTATTCGTGTCCGATCACGCTCTGGAACGATCGCTTCGGCCGTCAGCCATTTTGGCGATGGTATATTGACCTTTCATGTCCCTTGTCTGTTTCGTACCGAAGCCGGCATGGACCTTTTCGTCACCGGGCCTATCAACCGGCCAAAGGATGCCATCTCCCCCCTTTCCGGCGTTATCGAAACGGACTGGTCGCCTTATACTTTCACGATGAACTGGAAGTTCACGCGTCCGTTCCAGAAGGTCTATTTCGACGCTGACGAACCTTTCTGCCACCTGTTTCCCGTTAAGCGAGGAGGGCTCGAGAGCATTGAGCCGGACATTCGCAACCTGTCGGACAATCCAGATCTGAACCGGGAGTACGATCAGTGGACCAAGAGCCGGAACACGTTCAACGCGGACCTGGGTGACCAGGATTCAAGGGCGGCTCAGGATAGGTGGCAAAAGTCATATTTCCGGGGAGAAGCCCCCAGCGGTGCATCAGGTCCAGGCGATCATCGCAGCAAGCTTCGTCTGAAACCGTTCGACAAGCAGTAAGTTGACGCCAAAGCGCTTCTCCTAAGATCGAGAGTTCACAAAGCCACTGGCCAAGTCCCCAGACCTGAATCTGATCGTCGAAAGAGTGCTGTGTGAAAATTGGTACACTCGCACCGCTGCCGAAGTAAAGAGGGCCGAAACTGAACCGATTAGCTATCGTTTGGGCCGCAAAATCGAATAACCTTAACTTGCTCGAAACGGGCAGAAACGCTGCCGACGTCTGCCTAGGCAACACAGCGCCGGCAGCGTTTCATCCATTTGAAGTTGCCTGGTGCGCGATGATGCTGTGACAGCGACACTGACCCACAAAGGTAACAGGTTGTCGAATATCGTTGGTAATTTCCGGCTCTGCGCAGTTCCGTTACAAGGAAGGCGAAAGTGAACTCCGAAAATTATCGGGACAAGCGTTGATGAAATGACGTCCGATCCGCATTGAGTTCGATCGGGAGACCAGTTGGATGAGAACTGTCTTACGGATCGCTCATCGTCCTTTGGTCCGGACAATGCTTGCCGACGTCTTGCCAGGTGCTTTTAAGTGATCACCGCGGCGGACGCAGTCATATCACCAAAACATTGGTTCCGACGGGGGCTCGGCCATAGAGGTGAACGATGTCTTCATTGGTCATGCGGATGCATCCATTCGAAACCGCCTGGCCAATCAGCCACGGCTCATTCGTTCCATGGATTCGAAAATAGGTATCCTGCCCGCCGCGGTAGAGATAGAGTGCTGCTGCGCCGAGAGGATTGTTCTCCCCTCCGGGAACCCCTCCTGCATACGCCGCCAGGCGAGGCTTGCGTTCAATCATGCTAGCTGTCGGTGTCCAAGATGGCCACTCCGCCTTTCGTCCGACTACAGCGTTGCCCTTTAGAGTAAGGCCTTCCTCGCCGACAGCGACGCCATATCGGGTCGCGCGGCCCTGCGCCTCGATAAAATAAAGGTAACGTTCATAGGTGTTAACAACGATGCTCCCCGGCGGCTCGCTGCCGGCGTAGGCGACCTCCTGTCGCCGGATAGGGGAGCGCATCGAGCTGCGCATTGGTGAGCCTACTGCGGTGCAGCCAGATGCGGCCAAAGCCACGCAGCCCAAGACGAGGCCACGGCGCGTAAATTGATCACGGTCCATTGTTACCTTCTGGTTGTAGAGCCCTGCCGCTTCCTTTAGCATCTCATTGTTTTCACGCCAAGCTGTTGCGAGGCTGAACCCTCCGCCGGTACAGACATAGGCGTGAGGTCTTGCTTCCGAGTTCAATCCAGACTGTCGTTTATGTCTTGGCGCTTGATCGTCCTACACGGTTTCCGGCGAGCAAGGCGGAGTGTTGCCGAGGCCGGACCGCGACCGAAGGGAAAGGGTCACAAGTATGTAGCTGGCGTCCCCATCTCAAGCAGTGTTCATCTCGCGAAGCTCTGTAATGAACTGTTGTGGCCTCAGCCAGATGTTGGGCGTCTTATAGCCCATGTGGCGCGCGATCTCGCCTACCCAGTTGTTGCAATTATCGACAGACGCTTGCCAGAAATGGGAATTCGCTTGCTGTTTACGGATGAAGGCCACGACATTGTTGTATTCTTCGTCAGAGAGCATCACGCGCCAGCTTGCGGACCTATACTGCTCTTCTAGATCTCCGTCGGTTGGTCCGGTCGTAGCCGGAACCGGGATGACATGCCCTACGATATATGGAGTAGCATCCGGCGAGGCCGGGGCAAGCCCTGCAACCTCAGGATCGATCATATGGCCAGTCGTGTCCACCCGCCCGAAAACGACGTAAGTGTGCCCATAGGTCAGCGCGTAGCGTGATCGAAACTCTATGAAGTGACTGTATGTCGCTGTACCAGCTGGGGCAGTGATTGAGAGGCCCCGGCTGTCAGTTACGAAATTCGGTTGGGGGCTTTTATCAGTGGTCTGGCATGAAGATAAGGAAAATACCAACAGTCCAACCAGCAGGTAATTGCTTCGTACAAGCGGCATAACTACGCTCCATGTGAGAGCCGAAGGTGAATAGTGAGCTATGTTGCCAGAGTGTTAAACCCGAACAGGCTTTCGATCCTGCCTTCTCTGGCGCAGCGACGAACCTATCTCGTCTCCAAGTTCAGAGGGGTTGCTTACCTTTAGCCCGACAGGATGCTTTTTAAAACGAGGACCTCTCCTTCGATCAGAGTCACAACCTTGATGACGAATCAGAGGTTATGGGTAGCATATGTCCGACGCTAGTGTCGGAATGTCACATGGAGCGGATAGTGGAGTGCTGTGATAAGGAGGGCACACAAAAAGTGCCGCTGGCAAAAAATTGCCGACGTCCATCTGGAACTGCGGACCGACCGACCCGATCACTTGCTGTCGAATTAAGTCAGCATGAAGTACAGCATCAACTTCTCCCACTCGACCTGAGCGAAGCGCATGGAAGACAAGGACTGGGTTTCCCAAATAGGCCCAGGACGCCGAATGCCTTATCAACCTGAAGCCGGCCTAACCCAAATCAGATGGGCCTGATCGTCCGCAATACCGGCGAAGGCAAGAAGCAGTTGGTCCATGGACGCTGGGGACTGCCACCCGGCGTTACGCGCTCGAGAAATCGAGCCAAAGCCGAAACTTGGCCCGAAGGGCAAGCCGTTCGATCTCGAGGAACTGATCGTATGGAAGCCGACCGCGGCAGGACCAATGTGCGGAAACTCAGCTTTCCGCATTGGACGCGATGGCTCGGCATAGAACACCGATGCCTTGTGCCGGTTACCAGCTTCGCGGAGCCGGATGCGGCAAACAAGGTAGAAGGCGGCAATGTCCCGAATGTATGGTTAGGTGGACGCGGCGATATCGCCATCATGCGCTGGTCGAAGGATCGCCACGGTCCGAGTTAAACGATCATCGGGCGGTAGTTGAAGACGTAAACTAGGCGACGCTGCGGCGCCTTTCGCCGTGATGCAAATAGAACCATCGATCCATCAATTTGTCATGAACTGAGCGGTAGAGGATCGGTGCCTTCGCTTAGAATTGCAAGATATCTTCGATAGCTGAACACGCGACCTCGCTTGCGGCCGGTTACTTCATCAACGATGCCTAAGCGCTCCAGATCGGCGAGCGCTGCGTTGACCGTTGGCGCAGACAAGCCTGTAATCTGGACAATCTGGTTCGCCGTGTGAAAAGGATTCTGCTGGAAAAGCTCGTGAATGCGTAGCGCCGACCCTGCTCTATCGCTTTCCATAGTGATCCGCTCCCGATCTTCCTTGAAAAGAGCGACGATTTGAGTCGCAGCCTCAAAGGCCTGATTGGCTGTATCGGCCACGCCGGCCAGGAAAAAGTCTAGCCAGGCTTCCCAGTTTCCCTGTTCGCGAACCTCTTGCAGTAGCCGATAGTATTCTCGCCGATGGGACTTCAGATAGAGGCTAAGGTATAGCAGCGGCTTTCTTAGAACGCCGTTCATGCAGAGATATAGGGTTACGAGCAGACGGCCAATACGACCATTGCCATCGAGAAATGGATGGATAGTTTCAAACTGCACATGCAGCAGGCCGGCTTTGATGAGTGCTGGTAGCCGCGATTGGTCGTCATGGATAAAGTGCTCGAAAGCATCCAGGCAACCGGCCATTTCAGTGAGGGGTGGCGGCACAAAGAGTGCGTTCCCTGGGCGCGTACCACCAATCCAATTTTGCGAGCGGCGGAACTCTCCTGGATCCTTGGAGCCGCCTCGTCCACTTTGTAGGAGTCTGGCATGCATTTCGCGGATCAGACGCAATGACATGGGCAGCGTTTCCAGCCGCTCCAAACCATACATCATGGCATCAACATAGTTGGAGACTTCACGAATATCATCGACCGGCTGCCCCGCCTGCGCTTCCGTCTCAAACCGCAAGAGATCGGAAAGCGTCGACTGCGTTCCTTCGATCTGCGAGGAAAGAACAGCTTCCTTTCTCACATACATATAAAGAAACAGCTCCTGCCGCGGCAGCAACATTGTGATACCGTCCAAGCGGCCTAGTGCGCGCTCAGCCAAGCTGAGACGCTCCAGCAATGAAAGCACATCGATCGCCGGTTCGGGCGGCAAAGGTGGGGGTACGAACGCCCGTACTGTTTCACTGGCAGCGGTCGTCTCGACGAAGCGACCTAAGCGATTGTTGGATTGGGAATCTGACATAACCCACTATCGGGCTCGCTCGTTATTTAAGCAAGACGCTTTTCATTTAATTAAGCCGCAGACTTAGATAAGCGCGCTTAATTAACGCGGAGACACGAAGTCCAGAGCGCTGATCCAGAGTGATCTGAGTAAAGGGATAATTCTGATGAGGCAACATTCACAGTGTCAGACCCGATACATCCTTTCTTAAAGCTCACCTCATATTCCCGCTCGCCCTCGGGATTAACGCCGAGAGAAACGGAAAGAGCATGACCAAAAACGACCTTTCATCACGTCATTTTCAGCGAAAGATATTAGAATTCTGCGAGATGCGTATCGCGCCGATTGCGTCCAAAAGGGTACTGGAGAATATTCGGCCCTACCTAGTCAGTTTCATCATCTATCGAAAATCGCCCCCGCTCCTGAATGGCCATATCGACTGGACGACGATCGGTCAGGCGTGTGGGATCGAAGCCGAGTTGACGACAGAACTGAAAAAGAAGATGCGGCCAGGCTTGGATGCTATCATCCGATGGCTAGGCGCACCGCCAGCTGTCGAAGACCTAAAAACTCGGAAGCGGACCCTTCGCTCAAAGAAATCAGATCAAGACAAAAAGACAACCACCGCCTCCTCAACCAGAAAGCCGCATCGCGTCGGCGAAGGCGACAATGCTACTCACTCAGCTTTCGCACAGCGTGGACCTGCACCGAAGCCGATCAGTCCTTTTCCAGAACCGCTATTCGAAGCGACAGAAGATCCGGCAAGCTTTCAGGACGCATTAGTCTATCACATGCGGCGGTTTGGCGACACATATTGGCAGCTCTACCGCTCTGTTGTTCATCTGAATGAGACCTTTGACAACAAGACGCTGCTATCCTGGATCCAGGGCGAGCGCGTGCCGCGATCTATTGCTAGCTTCACGATCCTTGGCCGCATCGAGCGGCGCTACAGGTTGCGACAGGGGTATTTAAAAGAGAAGCTGCCGCATCAGGCACGTTCACTGTACGGCCATGATCTGGGTGACATCAGCCGCGCGGAGCGGCGTAGAATCTCATTTCACCTACCGGATGATTTCAGCAGTTTGCCCTTCACCAAACGGGAAGAGATCCTTGATTGGGTGCGCCGGGTAATCATCTCCGGATCCACGGAGTATCGTCGATACCAGGTGGCGGCCAGCAGGCAACGTTATGCCATCCGCTTTCCCGGTGTCACCTATGGCGGCAATACTCTTGCCTCTCGATCGTTGGCCTCCGCTGCTGACGCCAATCAGGACGGTGCGGCAGATTTCGACGATCCTGATTTGCTTTCCGGCGTTGTCGACGCGCCACCGAGACTTGCCATGGAGATGGCTGACCTTATCCGTTTCAAAACCTCGACACTGACCGCGATTGGTTTCCAGCGAAACGGCGTCTGGGGTGAGGAAACGGCCTCTCAGAAGATCGAACACCTCGGCCTGATGTTTGGCGCGCTGGCCGCTTCACCAAACGGGGCAGTAAAGGGCTTTGGCGTACCACTCAGCCAACTGAGCTTTGGCCTCCTCATCTTCCCCGGTGTTTGGGACTGGTATCTGCAGTGGCGAGAACAGCGCCGCGGCTTCTATACCAAATGGGAAGAAGACATGCTGATGGTCGCCCAAGCCCTTTCTCGCGCGGGTGTCGGCTGGATACGACAGCACCCGGAATTACTTAACAACGTGAGGCCGATCTCAGGTTTGGTTGAGCGGGACGAAATCGAATTCGCGGCCCGTGATTGGGACGGTGCCTGCGACGCTCTTCATCGGCATGCCGCCAACCGCTCGAAGGAAATCCAACGCGTCATGCGCGTCCATCGCGACCCGTTCGAGCCTATCATGTGCGTTCTCGAGGCCGAGAGTCCATTGGCCGAGTATCGCAAGATCACGGAAGAGATCCTTGAACGCATGCCGGACGAGAACAGATATCCACGACCGGCGGCCGAAGCCGTCAGATCATTCCTACTGCTTCGGCTTGGCCTGCACCTCGGGCTGCGGCAAAAGAACCTTCGCCAACTGCGTGTCTGTCCGCGCGGCCATTATCCAACATCCGAACGCCGGCTTGAGGACTTGAAGTGCGGCGAATTGCGCTGGAGCGATCGCGATCATGGGTGGGAGGTCCTCATCCCATCGGTCGCATTCAAAAACTCCGGCTCCTCCTTCTTCGGACAGAAGCCCTTCCGGCTGATCCTGCCCAATTTACTCGATCTCTACAAATACCTCGACGCGTATATCGACAAGCACCGTGGAGTTCTGCTCGGCGGAGCCAAAGATCCCGGGACCCTGTTCGTCAAGACGGTAAAGACGACCAGCATTGATGCCGCCTACAACTCCACCACATTCTACGAGGCTTGGCGGACCGTCATCCAACGCTATGGAATTTATAACCCCTACACCGGGCGAGGCGCGATCAAGGGCTTGCTGCCGCATGGTCCGCATAACCTGCGGGACATTCTCGCGACGCATATCCTTAAACAGACCGGATCCTACGAGCAGGCGAGCTACGCCATTCAGGACACGCCCGATGTCGTGCAACAGCATTACGGTCGCTTCCTGCCTCAAGACAAGGCGGCACTGGCCGCCAAGATTCTCAATCAGGTCTGGGAAGCTGCCTAAAATTGAATGAGTGCTCGGCTCGGATGTTTATTGCCTACGCCCGAGCCGGGACTCGTCGTTTCCGCTCTTGAACCGATAAGAACCTTCGACCCAGTTGCTTGAATAAAGCTAGCGCGCTGAAATCACTCTGAATTGGGTGCTGGCTGATCTTTCGAGGAACGACGGATATGGGGCCGTATTCTGCCCGTCCGGTTTCAGCCAGAACATACGAGTAAGCTGGCGCTCGCACAGCCGGCGTTCCACGAGAGGCCCCCACTGAGGCGGCATCATATTGTGCGATACCATTTAAAGTCTCTATCGGTCCAACTCGAGCCAATACGTTGGCGCAATGTGCAAGTCCCGTGGCATCTCATGCCAATGTGATGGCGCGCCCCCAACGCTAGTCTGGGCTTCAGAAACACGATGCCCCAAAGGGCAACCTGGACCAATCGCTGGAACAAAGGAACCATTTACATGGCCACAAAAGTCGCACTTGTCACCGGCGCCTCCTCGGGCATCGGGGAAGCCACAGCCCTCAAACTCAAGAGCCTTGGCTATACGGTTTACGCCGCTGCGCGGCGCCTTGACCGCATGCAACACCTGACCAAATCCGGCATCAAACTTCTCGCGATGGACGTGACCGACGACGCTTCCATGCAGGCGGGGATCGACACAATCATTGATGAAGCGAGCCGCATCGACGTGCTCGTCAACAACGCCGGCTACGGCTCCTACGGCGCGGTCGAGGATGTTGCGCTGGACGAAGCGCGCGCGCAGTTCGACGTCAATGTCTTCGGCGCGGTCAGACTGATCCAGCTTGCCCTACCGAGCATGCGGGCGCAGCGCTCGGGCACAATCGTCAACATCACCTCGATGGGCGGCAAGATCCATACGCCGCTCGGGGCCTGGTATCACGGCACCAAGTTTGCGCTTGAGGCGATCAGCGATTGCCTCCGCATGGAATTGCACCCCTTCGGCATCGACGTGGTCGTCATCGAGCCAGGTGGCATCAAAACCGAATGGGCTAGCATTGCGGCAGACAAGTTGCGCCAGACCTCAGGTCAAGGTCCGTATGCGGTACAGGCCAATGCCATGGCGGAATCCTTGGTCGGCGAGGAGAGCCGAAAGCGCCAGTCGCCTCCGCAAGTCATTGCCGATACGATCGCGAAGGCTGTAACTGTATCGAAGCCCAAGACGCGTTATGCCATCGGCTTCGGCGCTAAGCCTATGATCTTCATGCGTCGGATTCTGTCCGATCGCGCTTTCGACGGTATGATGTGGATGGCGACGGGTATATCCAAAGCTTTTAAAGCCCAGCGGGCATAGAAGGAACGGCAAATGGCGCAGATCGATAAATGCAAGATTCCGCTGGCGTTTTGGCGGGTGATCGAGGAGCTCGGCATCCGTCCAACCGCGCTTTTGCGGCAGGCCCGGTTGCCGGCCACACTGCATCTGGGCGGTCAGACCTTCGTCACGACAACACAGTTTTTTGCGTTGATGCAGGCACTCTCGGACCTGTCGGGCGATCCGATGCTTGGCATTCGCATGGTGCAGACCGTCGATACGGCAGTCCATCCGCCGTCGAGCCTCGCGGCATTTTATGCCCGCGACTATCGCGACGGACTGGCGCGCCTCTCGCGATTCAAGTGCCTCTGCACACCGGAGCAATTGCATGTTGCCGAGACCAAAGGTGATTGCGTCATCACCACCGAGTGGCCCTTCGCAACTGGAGCCGAGCCTGCGATTTCCGTCGACATCACATTCGCGACGCTGGTGGAGATGGGCCGGCGCGCGACCCGGGGAGCAATCGTGCCGCGCCGGCTGGAACTAACCCGACCGGATCCGGTGATCGCGGCGTATATGGAATATTTCGGCTGCCCGGTCCGCACCGGTGCCTCGCGTAACCTGCTGGTGCTGGACGCAGGCGATCTCGACAAGCCGTTCCCCGGCCACAATCCCGATATGCTGGAGATGCTGACACCCGCGCTCAACGCCGCGCTCGGCGAACTGGAGGCGCAAAGCTCCGTCGCTGAACAGGTCAAGATCATTTTGAAGCGCAGCATGGCAAGCGGTCAGCCTGGCTTGTCCGACGTAGCGAAGCAAATGGGCATGAGTGAACGTACCCTCCAACGACGCATCACCGAGACAGGCTCGACCTTTCGCGACCTCTTGTCCGACGCCCGCCGAGATTTAGGCCGTCATCTGCTTGCGGACCCGACAACCGACATCGATGAGGTCGCTTGCCTACTCGGCTACCAGGACACAACCTCCTTTTATCGCGCCTTTCGCGAATGGGAGGGCATGCCGCCCAATCGATGGCGCGAGATGAACACAGCCAAGTTTGATGCCATGGTTACAGGCGGGCTGCATTGAACAAAAGTCTCACAATATCAACGGAGCGGCGTCTCCGGACCTACTGAGAGAGACATCGCATGAACCAACGCATCCTTCTTGCCGGTAGTACCGGCCTGGTTGGCGGACTTGTGAAGGCCCGCATCGCGGCGCAATCAGGCACGGAACTCACGAGTCTGGTCCGCCGTGGATCAACGGCACCTGGTCATGCGATCGACTATGAGGAACTCTGTAAAGCGCCAAAGAACATTCTCGAGACCGTCGCGCCCGGTGGCATCGACACGGCGATCTCCTGTCTGGGAACGACCATCCGCACCGCCGGATCTCAACCCGCTATGTTTCGCATTGACCACGACTACGTTCTTGCGGTCGCCCAAGGTGCTCGCGCACTTGGGGCACGCCAGTTTATTCTTGTGAGTTCGGCCGGCGCCGGTGGGCCAGGCTTTTATCTCCAGACAAAGGGAAGGATCGAAGAGGCAGTCAACAACCTCGGCTTTGAGCGCGTTGACCTGATCCGTCCTGGCTTTCTCATTGGTAGTCGTAGCGAACGGCGCGTTTGGGAGACGATCGGCCAGTATATCTTCGCGGCCCTCACGCCAGTCTTGCTTGGTCCGCTGGCTCGCTACGGCGCCATCCCGGCGGACACAGTCGCGGATGCGATCGCGGCGCTTGTTGGGATGGAAGCGCCCGGCCTTTACAGGCACGAAAATTCCGATTTGCGCATCCTCTCTGCTCTGCGTCGAAGGCTTAATCAGCGATAGTAGACGTGCGACTAGGGGTATGTCCGCTTTTCCGCAACGGAAGTCGGTGGCCAAATGACCGTGGTTGAGGGCGCGAAGCGGCAATTACTTCCGCGACGGGGCCGTCAGCGGACTTTCCGCTTCGGGCCGGAAAGATTTGGAAGCCGCTGCTCGCACATGGCGGCTATGAGGAAACTGCCCGCATTCGTTCCATGAACCGAAAGCTAGACGATCAGTACTTCGGTCCTCGCAAGACTGCGGAATTCGAGCGCAAAGACATAGTGGTTCATCATCGCAAGGAACGGATGCTGACCTGTCGCTAATTGCCTCGGACAACGCGATGAAGCGCCATTTTATGGCTCGACCAATTATCTGCTGCTCGCGTTGTCGGTCTTCTTCCCAGTCACGGGGGGAGCCGACAACCCGAATATAGGAACCGTTAAAGCCGGGCACCGCCATATCGGAATGGACCTGCTTCGGTGTTCGCCGTTGTTTGCGCGACTTTACGGCCCCCTACTTCATCCAGGCCGCCAGCCTTTCGGCAAAAGGATCAAGTGTGCTCGGTCGTTCCGATACCGTGAACGTCGGTTCGGTCGTACGCGCGTTGAAATACTTCAAGATCGTATTCCGCGACAGCCGGTTCGCGGGTTGCTGACTGGTCGACTGCTCATCGCACAGCGTCATCCGACGAATGATATTTAACACTCCCCATGCCGGCAGCCGATTGACATGCTTCCTTGTTTTTCGCATAGCTTACCTATCAAATGATAGGTAAGCTCAAAAGGGGAGCAAAGCATGACGACACCGTCTCAGGGCGATACCGGGCAACTGGCAAGTCTGGGTTATGAACAGGAGCTGAAACGAGACATCGGGTTGTTTTCGGTGTTCTCAATCGGAGTTGCCACAGTGGCGCCCGTGGTCGGGCTCTATGCGATCTTCTCGCTCGGCATCCAGTTGACCGGCCCCGCCTGGATACTCATGCTGGTTCTTTCGCTGGTCGGACAGCTCACCGTGGCCTTCGTCTATTCGGAGCTTGCATCGGAGTTTCCGCTGGCGGGCGGACCCTATCACTGGACGGGCCGTCTGGTGGGCCGACGCTACGGCATTTTCACGGGCATTATCTATGCGCTGGCTGTCACGGCGGCATTGGCGACCGTAGCCTATCTGGCCGCTCCATGGGTCAGCCTCTTGCTCACCGGAGCCGAACCTCAGGGCGCAAGCCGCGCGCTTGTCGCGATGTGCCTCTTGGCGGGGGCGCTGGTTGTCAACAGCTGCGGCATTCGGGTGGTAGCCGCGTTGGTCAACATTGGCATTGCGGCCGAGGTTATCGGCTCTCTCGGTATCGGCATCGTTCTGATCATATTCTTTCAGAACCAGCCCGTAACAATACTGCTGGATACGTTGGGCACCGCCCCCACCTTCGCGACATTCCTCACAGCGCTGGCGGTCTGCGGCTGGGCATTCGTCGGTTTCGATGCAAGCGCATCCGTGGCAGAAGAAACGTCCGGCGCGCGCAGCAACATCCCGAAGGCCATCATCGGCGCGACGGCTGCCGTCGGTGCATTGGTTGTTCTCGTCGCTGCAGCGATCACGCTTGCAAGCTCCGATCTTTCGAAAGTGGTTTCGGGTGAGGTTTTCGATCCCGTCACGGCAGTCGTCACGGAAAGCCTTGGAGCTTGGTCAGAGCGTCCATTCTATGCAATCGTCGTTACGACGTTCCTTGCATGCATTGTTTCTATGCAGGCTTACACCGGGCGTATCGTCTTTGGTCTGGCGCGCGATGGAGTGCTTCCGAAAGCGCGCCTTTCCGAGGTCAGCAAGTCGACCAAGGTCCCTTTTGCAGCGATGACGCTCGTTACCATCGTCTCATGTATCGCCCTGCTTCTCGGACTGAACGACAAGGCAATCGGCACCATGATTTCGTTTGGGACGACGGGGCTCTATGCCACATTTCTGCTCGTCGTCGCGGCAGCGCTTTACGCACGAACCACCGGCAAATGGACACCAAACGGCGCATTTCGCACCGGCGCACTTGGCTACGCCGTCAATTTCGTGGCTTTCGTCTGGCTCACATTCGAGACGATCAACATTGCCTGGCCGCGCGCAGAACTCGCACCGCCCGGAGCATCGGAACTCATTATTTGGGCGCCGTTGAGCATCTTCGTCCTTGTCTCGATTGCTGCCCTGGTCGGCGTTTCCCGTAAATCGTAATCGGAAGGCTACAAGATGAAATTTCTAACCCAAGCCGGACTCGTGCTGCTGTCGATCGGCGGCCTCTCCGGGATGCTGCTCTACGTGGCACTCGACAAACCAAAGGGATGGCTGGCCATCAAGCAGACCTCTCGCCTCCGGCAAGGTCACGTCGATGCCTTGATCATCGGCACGATCCTCCTGGCCCTGGGGGCTCTGGCCCCACTCCCAATGTCAATCAGTTGGGTGCTTGTCATCAGTGGCTTTTACACCTCGCTGGCGACCGGCGCCCTCGCTTGGTGGCCCGATTGGGCCACTAAGTCGCGGCTCGGTTGGTGGATCGATTTCGGCTCCCTCTCCAGCTTTGCTCTCGCCATGACGGCCGCCATGATTTCGTCTTTTGCAACTGCGTGAGAACGACAATGACAAAAATTCACATTGTACAGGATACACCTCCGCTGCTTGATCTGGCAGCCGGTATCGCCATAGCCGAGGACGCCATCCGTGTTGCCGCAGAAGATGGCGCAGATCTGATCGTCTTCCCGGAAACATGGCTGGGCGGCTACCCTGCATGGGTCTTCGGCATGGCGGGATGGGACAGCGCGGAAGCGCGCAGATGGTTCGGCAAACTGGTGGACGCCAGCTTGGCTCTCGACAGCCCGCAGGCCTCTTCGCTCTGCCAAGCGGCGCGAAATGCGAACCTGACCGTCGTCATGGGCATCAATGAGCGCGCGCGCTCAACCTCTGCCATTCTTTTCAACAGTCTCCTCACGATCGGACCGGATGGCAGCATTCTCAACGTACACCGGAAACTTCTTCCCACTCACACGGAAAGGATCGTCTGGGCGCCAGGCGACGGAGCCGGCCTCGTGGCCCCTCAAACACCGGCAGGACGCATCGGCGGTCTCGTTTGCTGGGAACACTGGCATCCGCTTGCGCGGCAGGCCCTGCATGGTCAGGATGAGCAAATTCATGTCGCGGCATGGCCTGATATGCCGCCGGCGCATCAAATAGCCTGCCGGTCCTATGCATTCGAAGGTCGATGCTTTGTTGTCAGCGCCGGAACGTACTTGCCGGTCGAGCGCGTTCCACAAGATCTTCGGGAGGCATTCGTCATCGGGCTTGGTGGCCAGGACGGCCTACAGGGAGGCTCGGGCGTCGTGGGACCGGACGGCGAATATCTGATCGGTCCGGTCTTTGGCGGCGAAACAGTGATCGCAACCATTGATCTTGCCCAAACGATTGGCTTTAAACACGATCTCGATGTTGTTGGTCATTATGATCGTCGTGACGTCTTCCAGTTCAGGGTAAACAGAGCAAGGGAGATCGGCGCAGGTTTTTAAGGCAGGAGATTTCGCGTGGAAGCAGCCGATACCCGACAGGAAATCCTGATCCAGGCATCCAGGCTGTTCAAGCGGCTCGGCTATCGCGCTACGACGACCAGAGAGATTGCGAAGGCTGTGAACATCAAACAGCCTTCGCTTTTCTATCATTTCCCCAACAAGAAGGCGATTGTCGAAGAAATCTTCGCCCTTAGCCTCAACGAGGCGGCTGTCCGGATCGAAGAAGCCTGTCGGCAGGAAGGCCCGGCTTCCGAGAGGCTTCACCAATATCTTGTCTGGGATCTCTCCACCTTGCATCGCATGCCGATGGCAATGTCGGCCATCTACACCGGCGACGCGTTGAAATCACCGGAATTGGCAGATCTCGCCAACAGACTAAAGTCGTTCTATCGCTCGCTGGAAGACCTGATCGCTCAGGGCATACGTAGCGGCGAGTTCGTTGCTATCGACCCCTCCCTCGGGCGCCTCATGGTTGCCAGTATCACGATTGCTCATCTGGAATACGCTGAAGAATCAGAAATAAAAGATTCAGACAAGCTGGCTCGGGAGGGCGCGGATTTCGTTTTGAGAGCCTTTAGCAAAAGCTGAGCGGAGACAGCTCTAAAATATGTGACGCAATTGGGGGCCATTGCTGAACGCAGATAAGCTCCTGGCCTATGGAGGCAAGCTTCGACCCGTCAGTCTCTCGTCCGGCGGAGCACATCAAATGCTTAACGATTTATTGTCCGAGGTCGGTGAAGTTTCTCACTCGGGACCGCTAATCGATGGTCCGCATCCATGTTGGCCGATGTAAAATCTGGCGGTCGCAAAACCATTCCCACCACGACATTCGACCCACGCACGCGCGGCTGCTTTGCGGAAAATTTCCGGGCTGCGTGAATGGCCGGAATAAACGCGCAAAGCGGTCGTTACGCACGAGCCGCATACGGCTCAAGAAAATCCCATCTGGGCGTCTTCGCCGTGAGGGGATTAGAACCTGCGGCACCAAGCTCCCCTGCTGCGCGCTGGCAGGATCGAAGATGCCGTAGGAGCAGCACGGTCAATCGGCAGACGTGGGGATCATCTACGAATCGCGCTTGAATAGTGAAACCAATATCGTCCTGTTCGATCGCGCGCTTAAAAAGCTAAGGGTAACGGCGGCCAGACCACTGCTGGATTTTCGAAATGAAGTGGCGCAAATCTTGGATGACTTCGCGATAGCGATCATCTGACCGACTGTGGGCTTCGACGTTGTGGTGTCTTGATCTCATTGCGCTCGACTCCTGCCGCACAAATTTGCTTAAATGCTACAAGCAAGTGGACGTACATCAAAGGTCGCCGACGCGGAAACTCGAGCGTGAAATGACTATCAGGTTTGACCTTACCCCTTGCTCACCGAGCAGCCCGCACCATGGACTTGGCAATCTCAACGATGTCATCGCGCGATGCGGTCGGGTCTTCCCGGTTCCAGGCAATGCCGAGCCCAATCCTGAAATCGATCCCCCTCACCTTCTTCAGGACGAAGGTGCGGTTGGGAATGTCCTTCGTCCATTCCGGCGCAAAACCGATACCGAGACCGGCGGAGACGAGTGACACAAGCGAATAGGTGTCATCGCAGCTATAGGCGATGTTCTTCGTCAGATCGTATTCCTCGAACTTCTCATTGAAATAGCGCTCGGTGAAGGAGAGGTTCTGCCGGTTGAAGGCAATGATCTTCTGGTCGCGCAGATCCTCGATCGAGATCTCGTCGCGCAGAGCCAGTGGACTGCTTTCGGCGATCGCCAGTAGGTACTTCTCATGGGCAACCGAGAAGAAGCGCAATGATCCGATGTTCTCGACAGGGCGGATGAAGCCAAGATTGATCTGCCCTGTCTCCAGACCACGGATGATATCGCTGGTATTGCCCGAAGCGATATGAATGCGGACATCTGGAAACTTGTGGGCGATCTTGCCCAGGAACACCGGCAGCATGCCCATCGTGGCGGGATAGACGGTTCCGATCTTGATCTGACGAATGCGGCTGCCGCCGGCGGCCCGTGTCAGCTCGGCGGTCAGATCCATCTCGCTTAAGATCCGGACGGCTCGATCATAGAAGGTGGCCCCTGCCCTCGTCAGCTCGACCCGGCGTGTGGAGCGGATGAACAGTGGGCAACCCAGTTCCTTCTCCAGCGCCATGACATGATTGCTCAAGGCCGGCTGGGCGATGCACATCTTCGCCGCCGCACGACCGAAGTGCAGCTCCTCGGCGACAGCTTTGAATAGTGAAAGTTGGCGAAGCTCCATCCAATTCTTCTCCCGTCATCGCGCGTCGCGCGAAAGACAGGACAATACCCCGTTTTGGGGTATTCGAAAATCGGTTTTATCAGAAGTGCTGGTGAAATTTCAACTGGCGATATTTTTTGTCTTCGTTCGATCGTAGCTTTTACAAACGACTGATTGAACTCTTCGTTGAGGCGCGGCGAGCAGCGAACGTTACCCAGACGGAGCTTGGAAGGCAGGTAGGGCAACGTCAAACAGTCATTTCGAAAATTGAGACCGGGGAGCGACGACTCGACCCCGCAGAGTTTATCATGCTCACCAAAGCAATCGGCGCGGACCCGTACGAAATTCTGCGTCGGGCCGAAGCCGAATCAAGCGGCTCATAGATCGCCGTAGTCGGCCATGGCGTTCAAGCGCAGGCAACAAGACGGGTATCAGCGGCTTCAGCCGCTTAGAACACAGGCGTTCTGATACTTCCCACAATAAAACGAGCGCGTCTCGAACATCGCTGCCATAACGGAGGCTCGTATTCTTGTGCCCGCGTGAAGGCTGCTTGCGCCGAGCTAGCACTCGGATCGCATGCTTGCGATGATGGCCAGTTACCGCAACAAATTCGTCGAGAATCCTCTGCTTATCCGCACGACTGCTAGATCGATATCGCTCGATGATTGCCTCAACAAGTTCCGTCCGTGTCGCCATGCTGATCCGCCGTGCCATCCGCCCCCCGAGCCGGGACAGCAAATCTGCAGTGCCCCGTTGGGAGCATCAACCCTATCGGTAACATTTTGCTTGAGGCAATGCGGGGGTCAGTTCCTCACTTCGCCTGACAATGCGCGATTAGACAACCAGCTACGTGCGCCGATCCCTTCTTCCAAAGCCCTGAATCCGGCAAACTCGGTACCACGATCAAACGTGACTCTTTGACGCGCGAAGGCCGGCAAGGGAGAGAAAGCTCTGATGATCTTGTCCATGATCGGGCGAGAATGCCGGCTTGGATTCTTGATGAGGACGGTGTAGCGCCTCTTGCGCTCCACCAGGGACGTGACATTGGCGTGGCCAAGGGGACGCTCAAAGATGAGGAGGTCGCCCTCCCAATGCCCGAACCGCGACCTATCTCCAATAAAATCAGGGCGTTGAGATATTTGTGCGAGGCTGGAAACGCACCGTCGCGCGGCTTCCTGGAGCGTAGTGGACGACGTTTACGACGCGCTTCCGGCAGATATTGATAGAGGCCAAGCCCGTAATCTTCCTTGCTGTAAATTAAGCGATAGATGGTCTCTTTGCAGACGCGAACGGGGCGGATCCGCGGCAAGGCCATAGGGAACCAGTCTGAGCTTATACTTGCGACAGGGTCTCGTATAAACGAGCCTGAAGGCTCAAAAGCTCCATCAGGAAATCGACATCCTCCTGCCTGAGGCGGCTGCCTTTCCGCACCTGCCATAGCTCCGAAACCTTCATCGCGACGCTGTCAGCTCGCCGGAAGATATCCAGAATCTCATCGTGATTCTCCCACGTGATGATCGGGTCGACGGCATCAAGGCCATCTATGGGGCAGTCACAGGGGTAAGCTACTTGCATGAGCTCGCCTTCTGGCAGGGCAGTGACATTCGATCGCGAATCATCGTCCTGCTTGAAGCAGCACGTGGATACGATAAATGGGAAAAATACCCATTTGTCAATCTGGCGCCAAATTGAGCCCCGGCGTTATCGAGGGGGCGGCCCCGGTGGTGGTGGGCGGCCCGGAGGCGCTCTCCGGGGTCCGCCGGGAGGCGGCATATCAGGCATATTTTGTCCGCCCCACGCGCCCGGGTCTGGACGATCGAAGCCGCCGGGGGGTCCGCCAGGTCCACTTCTATTGAAGCGCGGCCGATCATCCGGTCGACCAAAGCCACCTGGACCCGGATCAAGGTGGCCCCCAGCCACCGGGACGTTGAGAAGTGCACGTCCGCCTCTGCCGAACGGCTGCAGCCTGTTGTCGTTCAAACGAAAACCAAGGCCGGTCCGCATGGTGGACCCGTTTCTCTCGACGAATGTCTCGATATTGACCGTTCCGTGCGTCATCCCAGGAACGATATCATCCGCCTTCACCTTGCCGGGGCGCCAGGTGCCACCCGACTTGAGGAAGGTCACAACCACGCGCCTGCCCACAAGTCCGGCCGTTGGGCGACCAATTCCAAAGCCTGAGATCGCGAGATCCCCATCCTGTCGTGTGGCAATGCCGCGAAGAATTGGGGCTATGGACGCCGGGCGACCTTCTATGCGGCTTGCGACGATTGTACCGTCCGGCTTTCGGATGCCGTAAACCGCAACCATCTGCCCACGCCTGAAGCGCGGCCGATCCGCCAGCGTCGTGATATCGACTGATTGGGAAAGAATATAGATCCGGGTGTTTTTGATCTCACTGATCGGACCGATCACTTCGCTGGTGACGTGAATCGACTGCGCCTGCGTGCCGTTGAGCAAGACCCGGACCACATGCCCCAGCCGCATCTTGTCGGCACTCGAGGGCCGGCCGTCGATATAGACAGGAACGTCGGTCGCGTAGGGCACACGCACGCCGTTGACGATGATGCTGCCGAAGCCGGTGATCGTTCCAACAATACCGGTGCCGCCGATACCCTGATCGTCGCCGCCGCGCAAATATGCGCCTGTCCCCCCGATGCCGTGGTCATGCGGCTTCGGCTTTTCTGCGGCTTTTGCTGCAAAAGCGAATGGCAGGAAAGCGATTGCCTGCATGAAACCGCGGCGCGATGTGTCCAGCCGTTTCATTCGTCGGCCTCCGCCGTCCCCAATCTCGACGTTGGCTGGTCGTCTTCGGCCTGGAGCATGTACACGCCTGCGATCCAACGGTGGTTCCCGCCCGCGTCCGTTTCCAGAGCATGGTTCGCCATGCGATTGAGCCGCAGCAACATAGACATGGCTTCCTCTCTGCCGGCCGCCTCCAGCCGCTTGGCGAGAGCGTCGGAAATGTTGTTGTAGTGAACCGCGCGCTCAAAGAACGGCGGCACCTCGGCAAGCATGTTCTCAACTGCCGCCGCCGCGTGGTCATGCAGGTTGCGGGTGAAATAGTGCTGACGGGTTTGCGTGTCCGCGCTTGATACGAGCGAATCGACGCGTAGTTGCACATGGTCGTTTTCGTCGAGCACCGCGAGGCCACGGTCGAGCCATTCGTCGAGAACGGCCCGCGCATGGAGGTCTTTGGTCACTTCCCCCACCAGGTTTTCAAATGAGAACTCGCCGTTGGACGAAACCCGCGGCAGTGCTTTCGGCACCCCGGTTTCATCGCAGCAACGCGGGTCGGCCAACCATCGCGCAACAATGCGGCTGGTGCGAGACGCCGGCGTCGGCAAGGAATCGACCGACAAACTGCTCTCACGCAGACGGCTCACATCCTTGCGATGAATGCCGGTGAGCAGGGATATGCGGCTGTCGGTCTGCTGTTTGTCGGGAAGCGCGAAGTCTTTCTCGGCCACATCGATGAACAGCCTTCGCATGAGTGCGGAAAACGCGACATAGTTCAGGCCGCTTGCAAGACAGAGCCGCACCAGCGGCCTGAGGACTCGGAACACCGCGCGCTGCAGGGCATCTTCTGAAAATGGAGGCTTCGGCCGCTGCCTTACCATCGTTCCTCCCGCGCTTGACATCGCAGGCCGCAGCGCCTCGGATGAACGCCCATTCCCATCAAGCCAATCACGCGTAGTACTTATCCGTACCCAAAATCAAGATGCCGAGGCCCCTCGCAGAAAAAACCGGATACAATTCCCCAGGTGTTCTCTCCTGGCCGCCTCGTCAGCCCACCCATCTCTCGGGTATGCGCCCGCAAATATCATATCCATCAGCAATCGCGCGCCGCTTTCGGGGCTATCGATACGCAGGGTCCCCTTAGCCATCTCGCCCCGCAACCAATCGGCAAGGCAATTCCTCGCGTGGCGGCTCTCGCGGAGAGCCAGCTTCCTGACCATCTCAGGAACTTCCGGCATTTCGTTCACCACGGCAACAATCAGCGCGGCATGGCCGGCCTTGATCGCCGTACTGCTATCGATCCGGAAAATCCTCGCGATGACCTCTTCTATCGCGACGTCTTCATGCGTGGGTCGAGGGAGGTCGAGCAAGGTCTGAGCGGGCGTCATCGTTGCAGCGATGAACAACTCCTCCTTGCTCGGAAACAGACGATAGAGCGTCTGCTTCGAAATCTGACAACGCGACGCAACGATGTCGGTGGTTGTACTGGCGTAGCCCAGCTGCGCGAACGTTTCGTGCGCTGTCTCAACTATCTGCGCTCGGCGCGCCGCTTCATCCTGAGCTGGCGGACGGCCACGCGATCGTTTGATGTCGGAGGTGCCACTTTGCGGTTCACGCACATTCAAGATGCCAAACGCCCCACTGCCAGTCGCTCCCCGATGCGGCATCGAACGCAATGATAGCGCGTCGAACTGCACCTAATCTGGCAACAAGATCATAGCACCCGACGAAGGGTCAACCGTCCAAGCCTAAACAAGCGGGACGCGGAGGTACTGTCCACGGTTCTCTGATATCTCCTCAGTAGCGAGCGCGCTCTCTCAAAGGGTTGGCGTCCTCTGCTGGCAGGTGTAGGGCTTCGTCACGACTGACGCCTTGCGCGACCACCGGAAAGACAGGACTGAACAAATGAATGAGGCAACCCCTCACAACGAGACGGCCGCAAGAACATCCCCACTGTCGGAGAGAGAAAAGAACGTCATCATCGCGGGCGTCCTTCTGTCCATGCTGCTCGCCGCACTGGACCAGACGATCGTTGCCCCTGCGATGCCGACAATCGGCAAGGCGCTCGGGCATGCGGATTACCTTCCCTGGATCGTGACCGGCTATCTCCTGACAGCAACCGCGATGGCGCCGCTTTACGGAAAGATCTCGGATGTTCGCGGCCGGCGCCCGACCATCTTTGCGGCCATCATCATCTTTCTCATCGGATCCCTGATCAGCGCACTTGCGCCCAACATGCTGCTGCTGATTATCGGCCGCGCCGTACAGGGCCTCGGCGGTGGCGGCTTGTTTGCGCTTTCGCAGACGGTCATCGGCGACCTGGTGCCACCACGGGAGCGCGCACGGTACGCCGCCTGGATCTCCGGCACGTGGGCGGTGGCAAGCATCGCCGGACCGCTGTTGGGTGGTACCTTCGCCCAGCATCTTCACTGGTCGCTGATTTTCTGGATCAACATTCCGCTCGGGCTGGTCGCGCTCGCCATCATCAACAATCCGCTGAAGAAGTTGCCGATCTCTGCGCGTTCGCACCGTATCGATGCCGCCGGCGCAACACTCCTCGTTGCCGCGACGGCCGTGCTGCTGCTCGCTCTCAACTGGGGTGGCAGCCACTATTCGTGGCTGTCGTCGACGATAATCGGATTGCTGGGTGCTTCCGCGGCTCTCTGGGCGATGTTTGGTTTGCGGTTGCGGCGCGCCGTCGAGCCGCTGATCTCGCTGGACGTTCTTGCCAATCCAATCGTGCGATATGGCACCCTTTCGATGTTCACGGCGCAGGCCGCCAATGTTGGCCTGTCGGTCTACCTTCCCGTCTATATGCAATCGTTCCACGGCCTTTCCGCCGGCGCGTCAGGCGTTGCCATGCTCGGCCTGCTGCTCGGCGCCGTCGCCGGTGCGACATTTAGCGGGCGCACGATCCCACGGGTCGCGCGCTACAAGATGATCGCCATTGTCGGCGCCCTCTTCAGCTTGATCTGCCTTGCCGTGCTGGCGCTTCTGACCGGCCGATCGTCCTTGCTTGTCTTGGAGCTCCTGACCGTCGGCGCGGGGTTCGGCACTGGCATGACATTTCCGGTCGCCACGATTTCCGTCCAGAATGCGGTGGATCAGGCGCATCTCGGCGTTGCAACGGGCGTGCTGACGTTCCTCAGATCGCTGGGCGGAGCCTTGGGGGTCGCCATTCTTGGTGCCATCGCGCTCGGCAACGGGCTGCCGCTCGGCGGCGAGAGCTTGCAGAGGGGAAGTGCGTCCCTCACATCGGCAATGCCTTTCGCCTATATTTTCCTGGCCTGTAGCGCAGCCATGGCGTTATCGCTTCTTGTCCTCTGCCTCATGCCGGAAAAATCTCTGCGCGGTCACACCGAGAGCGATATTCCCACCGTGGTGGAATGACCGGGCCGGCGGTCTCGACCGTCCCGGCGTTGTCGAAGATTTGCGCTTCACGTTTGGCATCGATCGTGAGGGTCAGCTGGCGGTACCCAGCAAATCGTCCAATGAGGCGACATGAACGAAAGATCGCGCCGCTTTCGCGAGATCACTGTCGAGAGTGACCAGCGCATCTGCCTGAAGCTGGGTTACGGCGATGTATTCGGCGCGATAGGTGTCCGGCCAATCGAGCTTGCTGGCGATATTCCATGCGTGCCGTTGCAGCACGCGATCGCCAAGCAACCGGATTCGTAGCGCTCGAAGATAATCGAGCTGAAAGTCAGCCTCTTTCTTCGTCAGTTCGCCGCTGCGCACCGCGAAGTAGAGTTGCGACAACACCTGGGACCGCAGAAGTGTCGGAGCAACCATAACGTGGTTCTCAGGCACCATTGCCCCGTTCTTCGCCAGTGCCAATGCGGCATCGGCGGCTATCGCAAATCGCGTCTTCACCATGCTCTCCCTCTGCGGCAAAGGACGATCCCCTTGCTGACCCTTTGTCACCTAACGCCGAGTTAGAAGTAATCCAACCGATCGCTTGGCATCAGGCGCAGATATCGTTGTTGCGGCATGACAAGGGAGCGAGAGCAGCATGCCGGCTCTGGCTCGCACAGAGTCCGGCATTCAGTGACGCGAGAGAAGGAACACGTCGCCTTCAGATGGTCTGCCGGCGCGTCAGACCAAGCGCGTGATAAAGCGCGATCGCTCCGATCGTTGCGGTACCGATCCCGTCGAGCGTGAAGCCCGCGACATCGAGCTTGAAGTTGCCGGCGCCCAGCACCAGCGCAACACCGACGGTGATGAGATTGCGCGGCTCGGAGAAGTCCACCTTGTTTTCGACCCAGATGCGGCCCGCGGTCGCTGCAATGAGGCCGAAAACGACGATCGACAGGCCGCCGAGGACCGGTCCCGGAATGGTCTGGATGAGCGCGCCGAATTTCGGCGAGAAACCGAGAAGAATTGCGACACAAGCAGCCACCAGGAACACAAGCGTCGAAAAGATCCGCGTGACCGCCATGACGCCCATGTTTTCTGCATAGGTGGTCATGCCCGTGCCGCCGAAGAAGCCTGAAAACATCGTCGCCAGACCGTCGCCGATGAAGGCACGGCCGAGATACGGATCGAGATTGCGACCCGTCATTGCGCCGATTGCCTTGATATGTCCGAGGTTCTCCGCAACGAGGATGACGACGACGGGGGCAATCAGAGTAACAGCTGACGCCGAAAACACCGGCGAGGTGAAGTGTGGCAGGCCGAACCAGCTCGCAGTAGCGACACCCGAAAAATCAACTGGCGTGCCGAAGCCGAAGCCGTTGGCGAGTATCAGGTAAACGACATAGGCGATCGCCCCGCCGAGGAGAATCGGTAGGCGACGCGTCATTCCCGGCGCGTAAACGGCGATGAGGCCGACCGCAGCCACCGTCAGGAGCGCGACCCAACGCGACAGTTGGCTGCCGTCCGGGCTCGCCGGACCTGTGCCCGATGCGCTGGAAATCGCGATCGGCGCCAGCACAAGGCCGATCGCAGCCACGATCGCGCCAGTCAGAACCGGCGGCATCAGCCGTTCGATCCAGCGATGGCCGGCAAGCATGGTGATGATGCCGATCAGCGTATAGAGCGCGCCGGCAGCGATGATGCCACCAAGCGCCAAGGCTATGTTCGGATTGGGGACGCCTGCCGAAGCGGCAGTCGCGACCAGGACAGGGCCGATGAAGGCGAAGGACGAGCCGAGATAGCTAGGCACGCGACCGCCTACAGCGGTAAAGAAGATAAGCGTCGAAATGCCGGAAAACAGGATCGACACATTCGGGTCGAATCCCATGATCATCGGGGCAAGTACGGTCGAGCCGAACATCGCCACGACATGCTGGAAGCCAAGCACCACCGTCTGTGCGGCCGGCAACCGCTCGTCAGGAAGAATACGTCCCTCCGTCTTCAGCCGCCAACGCGGAAAATAACCACCCGTCTCACTCATCGCTTGCCCCATCCCTTGGATCACGCCCGTCCGCTCTTCGGAGTTTCCGATCGTCGGAGGCGTAGATTTCATTGTTATCGCGCCAATACTTCGTCGACGCTGCGTGTCGGCCCTTCGAACTGGCCGCTACGGCCGTCGATACTGCGAACAATTGCTGCTGTCATGGGGATGAAACGGCTTTCCACAACACTCCAAAGTCATTCGCGACCTGTTCACCTTGTCGACCGCGGTCTTTGAAACGGTTGGTTGGGCAAGCCGTTTACGGCGCTGCTATTGGAACGGAGACTGGTCAAGCGCTTAAGCCCCCTCCCCGCGCCTCGCCTTGAATCACCTGCTCGACAGCATTGGAAGCACAGGACGCGTCCTCCGGTAGTCCGGATTGGCCATCCACCTGTCCTGGGAGAAATAGGCTCGCGTGCGAATCTGCTGGCTGGAGCCCTGGGAGAGGACCAGCGTGAAATTGTAACTATTGTCCTGGCTCAGCTCTCGTGTGAATTCGAAAGATGCACCGAAGCGTTCGCAGCGGACATCCAGGAGCTTCCGGATTGGGCCTAGCGTGTCCTGAAAATCGCCCCACTTCACCTGACTGACGAGAACCTCGAAGATGCGCATGAGGGAGGGATCGAGGCTTCCTTGATCATCCGTCGTCGGCCCAACAATTCTGCCGCTGATTTCAAGCACCTCTCCCCATGCGTTGCCTCGAACGCGCAGGAAGGTCGAGCGAAGGGGGCGTATCTCGTCTCTTTCGTAAATGCGCTGAAAGTAGCATTCGTAGGTGACGCTGCGCATGGACGCGGCGCGCCATTCCGTCGCCTCAATGCCCGCGTCCCGGAACGCTGCGCACATCTGAGGTCCGGAAATGCGCCATGTGCGCGTGAACTGGCCGGTCAGTTCAGAGACCGGCGCATCGAAAAGGCGCGTTCCGGTCATCGTGGATGATGGTGCGCTGACGGGCGCGGCAATTCCGTCGTCAGCCGGTTGGGCGGACAGACTCTGATCCTGGACCGCCGGATCTACCCTGCCTGTCACGAGATCGTGCCAATAGCGCGCCCCCGACAGCATAACGACGCTCATGACGGCAACGCAGAAGAGCCCCATGAGGAGCACTCTGTGGTTCTTTATCCAGAACGGCGGGGTCGTTGTTCGACTTCCTGAAGTCTGGTTTCCCAAATCCAACACCGTCGTGAGGGTGAATGCGAGATCACTAAGATAGCAGTGGTTGAAAAGCTTTGGAAGCCATCGATCCACGCGCGGCAATGCCCCACGCTTTCAGTGCTGATTGCCCGCCAGAAAGAAGGCCGGATTGCTTCTCGGCAACCGGCGGCGACCTCCTCATCGAGGCAGCCGGGGGAGACAAATGGTGGGCTTCGGCCAGCCAATCGTTTGAATTTTTCTAGAGTGTCCCTAGGTCAGTTCAGGTGGAATGAAAACGCCTGCTTCGGCATAAGGAGGACTGCTTATGCAGTTTACGATCAACGGCGAGCCGACTGAGGTTTCCGCCGATATAAGAACCTCGCTCCTCGATCTCCTTCGCAACACTCTTGGTTTGACCGGTACGAAAAAGGGGTGCGACCAAGGCGCTTGTGGCGCATGCACTGTCCTCGTCGATGGCGAGCGGATCAATTCGTGCCTTGCGTTGGCCGTTCAGTATCAAGGGCGATCCATTACCACAGTCGAAGGGCTCGCCAGTCGCGACACCCTCCATCCGCTGCAGCAGGCCTTTGTCGATCATGATGGGCTGCAATGTGGCTACTGCACACCGGGCCAGCTCTGTTCCGCCATCGGCATGGCGGGGGAGATCAGGCGGAATTTTCCGAGCGCGGTTTCGAAGGATCTTTCAGCCGAGCACTATTTGCTCGACGGCGAGGAACTGCGGGAACGCATGAGCGGCAATCTCTGCCGATGCGGCGCCTATAACGGCATTGTCGAGGCAATCTCCGGGTCTTACTCCCGAGGAGAACTGGACGAGTCCCCCTCGCAGATTTCACCGGCTGAGCGGAGGGTACGCGCATGAACCCGTTCACATACCAGCACGCAGCCGACACATCGGCGGCCATCAAGATGGCGAGCAGTCACGCAGCAGCGAAATATCTGGGCGGCGGCACAAATCTCGTGGATTTGATGCGCGAGACGGTCGAGCGGCCTGAAGTGCTCGTCGACGTCACGGGCTTGCCTGGCGTCATCGGACAGCGCCCCAATGGCCCCCTGATGATCGGCGCGGCGGTGAAAAACACTGCGCTCGCCACCGATATGTACGTGCGGTCGGCGTTCCCCATGCTGTCTCGTGCCATTCTCACCGGCGCGAGCGCTCAAATCCGCAACATGGCGACAGTCGGCGGCAATATCCTGCAACGGACGCGCTGTCGCTATTTTTATGACACCGCGGCACGCTGCAACAAAAGAGACGTTCAATCCGGATGCGACGCGCGGGACGGTTTCAATCGCTATCACGCCATCCTCGGCGCCTCAGATAGCTGCGTCGCCACGCACCCCTCGGACATGTGCGTGGCGCTCGCCGCGCTTGACGCCATGGTCCACCTCGATGGGCCGACCGGTGCACGCGCGATACCGTTGCTTGACCTGCACCGCCTGCCAGGAGATCGCCCTGATATCGAAACGGAGCTGCGTGCGAACGAACTGATCACCGCGATCGAAATCCCGCCGCTGCCGTTCGCGCAGCGATCCACATATCGGAAGGTACGCGACCGGGCGAGCTATGCCTTTGCGCTCATTTCAGTCGCCGCCGCGCTCGATGTCGATGAGAAGGGAACCGTGCGCGACGTGCGCCTGGCGCTCGGCGGGGTCGCACATAAGCCCTGGCGGGCGTTCAATGCCGAGGCGGCCCTCAAGGGAAGGGTTGCCAACGAGGAGAATTTTCGTGCCGCGGCGGAGACGGAGCTCGCAGGCGCGGTCGCGCTGCGCGATAACCAATTCAAGATCGAACTGGCAAAACGCACCATCGTTGCGGTCCTTGGCGAACTGAAGGGACGAGAAGGATGAGCGGGCAAACAGACCTCCAGAATCCCAAGCCGGGCCGCTGGCAGCCAGCGGTCACCTCGGACCCGCTGCTGGGCAAGCACGGTACCCTCGGGCAGCCCATCTCGCGCATCGACGGTCCGTTGAAGGTGCAGGGCAAGGCACGTTTCGCAGCCGAGGTGCCGTACGAAAATCTGTGCTATGCGGCCCTTGCTTACAGCACCATTCCACGCGGACGCCTGACCCGGCTCGAGACAGCTGCGGCGGAAAAGGCGCCCGGCGTCGTGCTCGTCATGACCTATCGCAATGCGCCGCGCATGAAGGCACCATCTCTGATGATGTCTTCGCCGACGGCGGCTGGCGCAAGTGACCTGCCCGTCCTGCAAAACGACGAGATCCACTGGAACGGTCAACCGATTGCAGTCGTGCTCGGCGAAACGCAGGAGGAAGCAGACTACGCGGCCTCCCTTATCGCTGCCGAATATGAGCTTCTGCCGGCCGTCACGTCGTTCGCCGAAGCCAAGAAGAAGCCGCGGCAGCTCGACACCCTGCTGGGCGAGCTGCCGATCCTGGAAATCGGCGATGCCGAGGCGGCGCTCAGACAGGCGCCGGTTCAGGTCGACCATATTTACCGGACGCCGAGGCATAATCACAATGCGATCGAGCTGCACGCGGCCACCGTCGCCTGGACTGGCGACGAGCTGAGGGTTCACGATGCGAGCCAGCTGCTCGACCTCACGACCGGCCAGTTGGCCGATATTTTCGGCATCGACCCCGGCAAGGTTCACGTCACTTCGCCCTTCGTGGGCGGTGGTTTCGGCGGCAAGTGTCTCTGGGATCATCAGATTCTGGCATGTGCGGCCGCCAAGCTTGCCAAACGGCCGGTTCGCATCATGCTGTCGCGGGAGGGTGTCTTCCGCATTGTCGGCGGTCGGACTGTAACCGAACAGCGGGTTGCGCTCGGGGCAAATGCGGACGGCTCGCTCGAGGCGCTGATCCATACCGGCATTGTCGCGATGACGCGCCACAACTCCTGTCCCGAACAGTTCACCTTCCCTGCGCGCCATCTCTACGCGGCCAAGACATTTCGGCTGGCCCAGGAGGTCGCTGACATGGACATGCTCGCGAATACCTTCATGCGCGCGCCAGGCGAATCCGTCGGCACGTTCGCGCTCGAATGCGCCCTTGACGAGTTGGCGGAAAAGCTCGGTCTCGATCCGATCGAATTACGCCGTCGTATCGAACCCCGGCAGGACCCGACAAGCGGCAAACCCTTCTCCTCTCGCCATCTCGTTGCCGCTTACGAAAATGGCGCCAAGGAATTCGGCTGGCATCGGCGTAGCGAAACGCCCGGCCAACAGCGCGACGGTGAATGGCTGATTGGCATGGGCTGCGCGACGGCAACCTACCCCTATTACCGTTTCCCGGGCGGTGCCGTGCGCATTCGGCTGACGATCGACGGCCGCGCCACTGTATCGACGGCAGTGCACGACATGGGAATGGGGACCGCGACAGCACAGGCCCAGCATATCGCTGTCCGCCTCGGGATCCCGCTCGAACATGTGACGTTCGAGCATGGTGACAGCAGGTTGCCGCGTGGGGTGATCGCCGGTGGCTCGACGCAGACTGCTTCCATCGGCGGTGCAATCATCGCCGCCACCGAGGTGTTGACCGAAGAGTTGATCAAGCTTGCCGGGAATGATTCACCACTTGCCGGGCTGACGTTGGGCGATGTCGAGATCGGCAATGGCGGCATCGTCCACAAGGACGACGCGTCGCGCTTCGAGAGCTATGAATCGATCCTTCGACGCTCGGGCAGACATGACATCGTCTGCGAGGCGCAGGCGTCGCAGCCGAGCGAAGTGGAGGCGTTTTCGATGCATTCCTACGGCGCGCAATTTTGCGAGGTGAAAGTGAGCGAAGTCACCGGCGAGACCCGCGTGTCGCGCTTCCTCGGCTCATTCGACGCAGGCCAGATCCTCAATGCCAAGACCGCAACGAGCCAGTTCAAGGGCGGTATCATCATGGGGCTGGGGATGGCGTTGACCGAGGAAACCAATTTCGACGAACGTTCGGGGCGCGTCATCAACGCGTCGCTGGCCGAATATCATGTGCCCGTTCAGATGGACGTGCCTGACATCAGGATCCTCTATACAAATTGCCCCGATCCTCAAGCCCCCATGGGCGCGCGTGGCATCGGCGAAATCGGCATCACAGGCGTCGCCGCGGCCGTCGCAAACGCCGTCTACAACGCGACCGGCAAGCGCATCCGGGACCTGCCAATCACGCTGGACAAGCTGATGTGATCGCCGCAACGAGCAAGTTCAGATGCTCGATATTGGCGTCCTGATCTGGCCGAGTGACATCCGTGACTGCGTCGAGGATCTGGCGGTGTTTTCACGCGCTTTAGGCTACCCGAGAGTAAGCCAACATTTGGCGCGCGGATACCGATCCGCTTGCCCGCGCAGCACCATTCGAACAATCAATTTTTATGCTAGATTGGCCTCTCCGGCGATGGACCCAGCCGGGAACGAGGCGACGATGACCGAAGGACAGAGACCACCCCCGACCCGGGCTGCCCTCAAACGGCGGCACAAGATCAATCCGAAGCGGGATGTCAGGCCGCAGGTTCTGACGAGAGCCAATCGTTTCGTCGGTTGGGGGGCGTCATTGGTCGTTATCGCCTTTCTCGCGATCATCGCGATCAACGCGCTGTTGGCCTAGGGCGTGCACACGATGCCAGGGTGGCGAAGCTAGCTTGCCGATCGTGCAAGGCTTTCGGCGAGCGCGATGACCACGGGCCCGACCAGCGGTAGCAGGACGTTGGAAATCGCATAAGTGACCGTATAGCCGATTACAGGAGTGGCATTGCCGGCCTGCGAGACCAGAGCGCTGATGGTTGGCGTGCTGCAGTGTTGGCCGGCGATGACGCCGAGCAGGATCGGCATCTCGATTTTCATCAGCTTCCAGCCAACGAACAAGGAGACGAGAGCCGGCGTCAATGACATCGCCGCGCCAAGAACGGGCAGGATCAGGCCATATTCGGCAATCAGCGCGATGGCGCCAGGCCCCGCGGCCAAGCCGATCGCCGCGATGAATGTTGCCAGCCCGAACTCCTTGGCAAACTCGGCCGCAGGTGGTGGAAGATAGGCCCTGTTGGGGTAGCGCATGTTCAGCCAGCCGAAAAACAGGCCGGAGATCAGGGCTCCGCCGCCGGCGCCGAGCGTCAGTTCCAGCGCGCCGGTCTTAAACGCCAGCCTTCCAACCAGCAAGCCGACGACGATGCCAAGTCCCATGAACATGAGGTCGGTCGCCGTCGTGGAGGGTAACGCCTTGCCGAGCCGCGTGGCAGCACCGTTGAGAAGCGCTTCCGAACCTTGAAGGGTGATGACGTCTCCCTCCTGCAGGCGCGTTTTCGGCAGGACCGGCACATGGTGGCCGAGCCTGCGGATGCGGGTGATGAAGATGCCACGTTGTGCTTCGATATTGCCAATTCCGCGCAGCTCTTCGATCCTTCGTCCGAAGAGATCCCGACGCAAAAGCACCACGTCCTTCGTGGCGATGGGCGGTCCTGCACCGGCTGGGACCGGAACCTCTTCGCCGAGCATGTCCTTGGCCGCAATGACCGCGTCGCGCCGGCCGAGCACGAAAGCAATGTCGCTGGCTGCGAGCGTGAAATCCGATGTTGCCTCGAGGAGTTCGTCGCCGCGCTTCACCCGCTCGATCACGACACTGTAGCCATGGCGCCGCTCGAAGCTTCCAACCGATTGACCAGCCAGCGGCGTTGCAAGGAAGGCGCGTCCGACGAGAATGGGAAGCCCGCTTTCGAGGCCTTCCTCCTCCTCCGACCCAAGAGAGGCCGCAAGCGCCTGCGCTTCCGTCCTCAGGTTCTTGCGAAGAATGAGGGGGGCGATCTGCGTCGTGAATAGGACGATGGCGACGAGGCCAAAAAGATAGGTGATGCTGTAGGCAGTTGCCATGTTGGATTCGAGATCCAGGATGCCGTCGGGCGACATATCGAGCCGGGAAATCGCATCGCCAGCCGTCCCCAATACTGCCGATTCAGTTGCGGAGCCTGCAAAAAGACCTGCCGCCGTGCCTGGATCGAAGCCAAACACGTAAACGCAGATCGCAACGAGCGACAATGCCGTCACGACTTCGATGACGGAGAAGATGCCGAAGCGCCATCCGCCGCGGATATTCGCGAAGAACTGCGGCCCTGCCGAGAAGCCAAGGGCGAAAATGAAAAGCGCGAATGCCGTATTCTTCAGGTCGGCGCTGACCGTCACGCCAAGCTGGCCGATCAGCAGGGAAACGAACAAGGTGCCGCAGACACCGCCCAGCCGTATCGGTCCGATTTTGGCCAGGCCGATGAAATAACCCAGCGAGAGCGACAGAAAAACTGCAATCACTGGGTCAGTCAAGAATGTCATGGCACATCCGACATAGCGAGGGCGATCGCGAAATACTCTGTTCTTTCAATCCGCCCTAAACAAGTGCCTGTGCGTGCAAAAGATTCAAGATCGCCTTTCGAACAATCCTGCGTTGCTCTTTCAGGATTGCGCGTAGCGGCTGAGAGCAAGGTCCGTGACCTCGATCTGCGGTGCAACACCGCTGATGAGATCCGAAAGAACGCTCGCCGACCCGCAGGCCATGGTCCAGCCAAGGGTGCCGTGACCCGAGTTGAGATAGAGGTTGCTGAAGCGGGTTGCGCCGATCACCGGTGTGCCGTCCGGCGTCATCGGTCTCAGGCCGGACCAGAAGGTCGCCCTTTTCTGATCCCCGGCACCGCCGAACAGATCCTCGACCGAATGCTCCAGCGTGGCACGACGAGCGGGCGGCAGGTCGCGGCTGAAGCCGGCGATTTCCGCCATGCCGCCGACGCGGATACGGTCGCCGAGGCGCGTGATCGCGATCTTGTAGGTCTCATCCATGATCGTGGAGACGGGCGCGCGGGTTTCGTCGACGATCGGTACCGTGATCGAGTAGCCTTTTACGGGGTAAACAGGAAGCCGCAGACCGAGCGGCTGCAGCAGTGCCGGCGTATAGCTACCAAGGGCTGCAACGAAAGCGTCGCCGGAGACGTCGCCCTCCGCTGTCTCGACGGCAACCACGCGGCCGCCGCTCGTCTTCAGCCCGCAAATATCGACACCGAACCGGAACGTGACGCCGAGCGCTTCCGCCTTCGCCTGCAATTCATTCGTGAATTTGAAGCAATCGCCGGTTTCGTCATTCGGCAACCGAAGACCGCCCACGATCTTGTCCCGGACCGGCGCCAGGCCGGGTTCGACGGCAACGCAACCCGCCGGATCGAGAACCTCGAACGGCACGCCGTCCGCCTTGAGAACTTCGATGTCCTTGCCAACGCCGTCGACCTGCTTCTGTGTCCGAAACAGCTGCAGCGTACCCTGTGTCCGGTGATCATAGGCGATGCCGGTCTCCTCGCGCAGCGCGATCAGGCAATCGCGGCTGTACTCGGCAAGCCGCACCATCCGGCTCTTGTTGACGGCGTAGCGGGCAGCCGTGCAATTGGCGAGCATCGCCATCATCCAACGCCAGGTGGCTGCGTCCGCCATCGGCCGGATGATCAGCGGGGCGTGCTTCATGAACAGCCATTTGACCGCCTTCTGCGGAATGCCGGGTGCGGCCCAGGGCGACGCGTAGCCCGGCGAAATCTCGCCCGCATTGGCGAAGCTGGTTTCGAGAGCGGGGCCGGTCTGCCGGTCGAGGACGGTTACCTCGTGTCCAGCCTTGGCGAGATAATAGGCCGATGTGACGCCGATGACGCCGGCGCCGAGAATGGTGATTTTCATTATGCTCTCTGCTGTATGGATTGCGGCTGAGTGAGGCCCCGGTATTCGCGCTGGTAGCGCTGGCCGAGGCTTGTCAGGATTTCGTATGAAATGGTTCCGGCGGCGTCTGCGACATCTTCAAGCGTCTGATGCTCGCCGATGATCTCGACAAAGCTGCCGAGCGTCAACGTACCGGGCGGCAGAGCCGTTACGTTGATGGTCATGCTGTCCATCGAAACGCGTCCGACGATAGGAAGACGCGTCGCGCCGTAAAAGGCCGCGCCGCGGTCGCTGAGGCTGCGTGGCAGACCGTCCGCGTAGCCGGCGGCGATCGTTGCAAGGTGCATTTTGGTTTCCGCGACATGGACGCCGCCGTAGCCTATGCGGGTCCCAGCCGGCACGGACCGCGTCTGGATGACGCTGACGTCGAGCCTCACGACCGCACGCATCGGATTGGCTTCGCCGCTCGTCGGCGCCCCGCCATAAAGAGCAATGCCTGGACGTGCCAAACCGGCATGGTAATCCGCACCGAGGAAAATGCCGCCGGAATTGGCAAAGCATATAGCGGTGCCAGGAAATTGCGCCGCCACGGTCTGCATGGCAGCCAGTTGCTCGCCATTCTGCTCGCTGTCAGCCTCATCAGCCGAAGCGAGGTGGCTCATGATGAACAGGACGTCGACATCGCTTAGTCGGTTCGGTTCGCGCGCAAGCAGCGCACTGTCGTCGGCCGACATTCCAAGCCGCGACATGCCGGTGTCGAACTGAAGGATGACCGGCAGCTTCTTGCCGCGATTGCGCGCGACAGATGCCCAGCGCTCCAGCTGCTCGGGAGAGTTCGCGACCGGAATGACATTGGCATCGGCACACGCGTTCTCGCTGCCCGGCTGGAGGCCGTTCAGCACGAATATCCTGGCGTCACCTGCAAGACGCGGCCTTATCTTCAGCGCCTCGCCGAAGTGAGCAACGAAGAAGTTGCGGCAACCTGCAGAGTAAAGAACCGGGACGACGCGGTCAGCGCCAAGCCCGTAGGCATCCGCCTTGACGACGGCTCCGGCTTTCACCGGTGCCAGCTGCTCTGAAAGTTGCAGGTAATTCCGCCGGATGGCGGCCAGATCGATGATCAAACGGCCGGACGCTCCCCGGAGATCCGATTGATCCCTGTTCGACGAACTCCAAACCCCACCGTCCATTGCCAATGCTCCCACGATTTCTACCGCAAAGGTATTGAAACAATCGGAGAATTTCTCACGGATTTGTGCTTGAAAATTCTAATCCAAGATGATTATCAGAATTATCATCTGAAGAATGAAAGAAAATTCATGGCCGCCTTGGACGCAATCGACCGCAATATCATCCGGCTGTTGCGACTCAATGCGCGCATGACCAACGCCAAGCTCGCGGCGGAGGTGGGACTGTCGCCTTCCGCCTGTCTGCGGCGGATTCACATTCTCGAAAACGATGGCGTCATTCGCGGTTATACCGCTCTCGTCGACAGCGCTGCGGGTGAAAATTCGATTGCCGTTATCATCAATATCACGCTGGAACGGCAGACCGAGGATTACCTCAACCGGTTTGAGGCATCGGTCAGGCGTCACCCGGAGATCCAGGAATGCTTTCTGATGACGGGTGGCTCGGACTATCTGCTTCGCGTGGAGGTGGCGACCGCCGGTGAATTCGAGCGGATCCACAAGGAGATACTGTCCACCCTCCCCGGAGTGTTGCGGATCCATTCGAGCTTTTCGATCAAGAACGTGTTGGCAGCGCGCTCCAAGGGGCGCAAGGGCTAGGCGATTGGGGCAATTGTTCGGTCGCGATTTGCGCGCCGTATGAGCACCGATTTTTCAGCACTCGCCAAAATCGGCAAGGATATACCTTTAGTCTATAAAAAATATGGACAATATTGCCGAAATATTGGCGGTATGTACGAAAGGAAATCGAATGCCTGGTCCCAAACTCGTTGGTCTCGCGGGAAGCTTCAACCGTCCTTCGAAGACTTATGCGCTGGTAAGCCACGTCGCGGACCTGGCGAGCGGCCAATATGGCTTTGCACAGACGATATACGATCTGACGGATGTCGGCCCTTCACTCGGACAGGCCCAGTGGCGCAAGGATCTCGATGACACAGCCAAGCGCGTGATCGACGACATCATCAGCGCCGATGCGCTGATTATCGGATCGCCGACCTACAAGGGGTCCTATCCCGGCCTCTTCAAGCATCTGATCGACCTGATCGATCCGCATGAGCTGCGTGCCAAGCCGATCATTATCACTGCGACCGGTGGCGGCGATCGCCATGCCCTGATGGTGGAACACCAGCTGCGGCCGCTGTTCGGCTTCTTCATGGCCCATACGCTGCCGACCGCCGTTTACGCGTCGGATCGCGATTTTACCGACTATAAGGTGGCTTCCGAACCGTTGGCCGGCCGCATTGGCGAGGTCGTGGGCGAGCTGTCCGCATTCTTTCCCAGCAAGAACCGGGTTCTCGCCGCGGCTGAGTGACGCGCTGACGCCGGATTATTGCCGCCAAGAATTTCCTCAATAAATAGTCCTAAGGCTCTATCGCGCCACACGCCGTTAAGGTGATAGCGTGTGGCAAAAGTAGAATGCCGGAGGATTGGTATGACGAAGAAGACGCTTGGCGATTGGCAGGATCTTGCCGAGAGGGAGCTTCGTGCTTCGCCTGAAACGCTCGTCTGGCATACGCCAGAAGGTATCGACGTCAAGCCGCTCTACACCGAGCAGGATATCGAGGGGGCCGACCATCTCGGATCCCTCCCCGGGCTTGCCCCGTTCACCCGCGGGCCGCGCGCGACGATGTATGCCGGTCGACCGTGGACCATCCGGCAATATGCCGGTTTTTCGACAGCCGAAGCATCCAACGCATTCTATCGCAAGGCACTCGCAGCCGGTCAGCAGGGTGTTTCCGTTGCCTTCGATCTGGCCACCCATCGCGGCTATGACAGCGACCATCCCCGCGTGGAAGGCGATGTCGGCAAGGCGGGCGTGGCGATCGACAGTGTCGAGGACATGAAGATCCTGTTCGACGGCATTCCGCTCGACAAGATTTCGGTCTCCATGACCATGAACGGCGCGGTCATTCCGATTCTCGCGAACTTCATCGTGGCAGGAGAAGAACAGGGCGTATCGAGAGCGGCACTGTCGGGAACGATCCAGAACGACATCCTCAAGGAGTTCATGGTCCGTAACACCTATATCTACCCGCCCGAACCATCGATGCGGATCGTTGCCGACATCATCGAGTACACCGCAAAGGAAATGCCGAAGTTCAACTCGATCTCGATCTCCGGCTATCACATGCAGGAAGCCGGCGCGACGCTGGTACAGGAGCTTGCCTTCACGCTTGCCGACGGACGCGAATATGTGCGCGCCGCTATTGCCAAGGGCTTGAACGTCGACGATTTCGCGGGGCGCCTCTCCTTCTTCTTTGCCATTGGCATGAATTTCTTCATGGAGGCCGCGAAGCTGCGTGCGGCGCGGTTGCTGTGGACGCGCATCATGCAGGAGTTCCAGCCGAAGAAGGCATCGTCGCTGATGTTGCGGACGCATTGCCAGACATCTGGCGTGTCCCTGCAGGAACAGGATCCCTACAACAACATCATCCGCACCGCATTCGAGGCCCTGTCGGCGGCTCTTGGTGGAACTCAATCGCTGCACACGAACTCGTTCGACGAGGCTATCGCGCTGCCGACTGAGTTCTCGGCTCGCATTGCCCGCAATACGCAGCTCATTCTGCAGCATGAGACAGGCGTTACGAAGGTGGTGGATCCGCTGGCCGGGTCTTACTATGTCGAAAGCCTCACCGATGAACTCGCGAACAAGGCCTGGGCTCTGATCGAGGAGGTCGAGGCGCTGGGCGGCATGACGAAGGCGGTGAACGAAGGGCTGCCGAAACGGCTGATCGAGGAGGCCGCGACACGGCGCCAAGCCGCTGTCGACAAAGGCGACGAAGTCATCGTCGGCGTCAACAAGTACAGGCTGGAAGACGAGAAACCGATCGACATTCTTGAGATCGACAACAGCGCCGTGCGTGCTGCCCAGATCAAGCGGCTCGAGGATACCCGGCGCCGTCGCGACGGCGCCCGGGTGCGCGAAACCCTCGACAGGCTTTTCGACGTGGCGCGGACCGGCAAGGGTAACCTGCTAGAGGCTGCGGTCGATGCGGCCCGTGCGCGGGCGACGGTCGGTGAGATTTCCGATGCCATGCGCCGGGCATTCGGCGATCATGCCGCAACGCCCGAGGTCATCAAGGATGTCTACGGCGACGCCTATCGCGACGAACCGGAGCTGGCGACCCTGAAGGGGCGGATGGCCACCGTCAGCAAGAGCCTAGGCCACAAGCCTAAGATCATGGTCGCCAAGCTCGGCCAGGACGGCCATGACCGTGGCGCCAAGGTCATTGCCTCTGCGTTCGGCGACATCGGCTTTGACGTGCTCGCGGGCCCGCTCTTCCAGACCCCGCAGGAGGCGGCCGATCTTGCTGTGGCTAGCAAGGTGCATGTCGTGGGCATGTCGTCGCTGGCGGCGGGCCATAAAACCCTCGCACCGCAATTGATCGCGGCGCTCAAGGCACAGGGTGCGGATGATATTATCGTGGTCGTCGGCGGGGTCATCCCGCGCCAGGACTATCAGTTCCTTACAGACCACGGCGTCGCTGCCGTTTTCGGGCCGGGAACCAACGTACTCGAAGCGGCCAACTCGGTGCTTGATCTGCTTGAGGGCAAAAGGCGAAACCAGTAGGATTTGACGGCTTCTCCCGCATTTTTCAGGGGAAATCAGGAGGTAATGATCGGCTTTTCACAGCTGTCATGCGGGCTTTCCTTGAAGCGTGCGGGCGGTTGCGGATGCCGGATCGGCCAGCTGTTTCTCCGTGAAAATCGAAAACCCGTCAAAACAAGTGGCTATGAAAATTAATTTCATACACCCAACTTTTTGCGGGATTTCTGTTGACGAGATCGAATTTTTGTCCCAACTTGACGAAAATAAATTACGTAAATGGGAACGAGAACGGCATGAAAGTGGGAATTATCGGGCTAGGTTTCCGGCTCGGCTACCTGGGCTACGTCTTTAAGTCTGTGGATGAGAGCTTCGAGATCGTCGGTTACGTCGATCCCGATCCGGCAGGTCTTCCTGGCCTCGTTGAAAACGGCGTTTCCGCTGGTAAAGCCTATGCCTCGCCTCAAGAGCTGATCGCCAGCGAAAAGCTCGATCTGCTGATGATCGGTTCGCCGAACCACATGCATCTCGACCACATCAGGCTCGGCCTCGAAGCCGGCCTGAAAGTCTTCTGCGAAAAGCCGATCGTGACCACGATTGCCGAGAGCATCGAGCTGGCGCGGCTGATGGCCAAGTTCGGCCATGAGCGCCTGATGGTCGGTCTCGTGCTGCGCTATTCGCCGCTCTACAAGGACTTGCGCGCCATTCAGGCGTCCGGCAGCCTTGGCCAGATCGTCTCGATTGAAGCCGCAGAGCATATCGAGCCCTATCACGGCGCGTTCTTCATGCGCGACTGGCGCCGTTACGAGCGTTATTCCGGCAGCTTTATGCTGGAAAAGTGCTGCCACGACCTCGACCTCTACAATGGTGTCGTCGGCGCTCGCCCCGAACGCGTTGCAAGCTTCGGCGGTCGCAAGAGCTTCACCCCGGAAAATGACCCAGCCCGCGAAGGCATCAACGACCTCGAGCTGTTCCATCGCAAGCCGAGCGGCTGGATGGGCTCCGACAAGGTGTTCGATAGCGACGCCGATATCATCGATTATCAGGTCGCGATCGTCGAATACGCCAACGGCGTGGGCATGAACTTTCACACCAATCTGAACGTTCCTGACCAGTTCCGCCGCTTTGCCATCATGGGCTCGCGCGGCATGGCGGAAGGCGATTTCGTCCGCGGCTATCTTGACGTGCACGAGCAGCTGACTGGCAAGAAGGTCATCGAGAACAAGTATTACGCCACCGAGCTTTCCCAGCATTACGGCGCCGACGAACAGATGGCGGCCGACCTTCTGGACAGCGTTCGCACCGGCACCGAGCTCCCTGTTTCGACGCTCAACGCGCTCGAGGCCGGCATTCTTGCCTTGTCCATGGACGAGGCGCGGATCAAGAGAACGATTGTCGATCTGCGCCCGGTGTGGGACAGATTTGACGAGGCGCTTCACGCAAGAGCGGCTTGAGGAGGGCGGGAGGATGAATGTTCAACGCAGCAACCTCATCTTCGCCTGGATATTGCTCTTTCCGGCTGTCCTCTATGTCGCGGTGATCGTCGCCTATCCTCTGGTCGATACATTCATCCTCTCCTTCACCGATGCGTCGCTGAAGAAGGTGACGAACTGGGTCGGCTGGGTGAATTATCAGAAGATCTTCAACGAGACCTTCGCGGAAGTCATCATCCGGACCTTCATCTGGACGTTCTTCTCGGTCTCCATCAAGATGATCATCGGTGTCTTCGGCGCGACGATGCTGAACTCGGCTGTGCCCGGTCGTGCGCTGTTCCGTGTCCTCACCATGCCGCCGTGGATCGTTCCGATGGCAATCGGCATCTTCATGTGGGGCTGGATGTATAACGGCCAGTTCGGGATGATTTCCGGGATGCTGCAGCGCTTTGGCCTCGCGGACGCTCCGGTAGCGTTCCTGGCTCAAGGATCGACAGCGTTCTGGGCGACGATCATCACCGACGTCTGGATCGGCGTTCCCATGGTGACGCTCTATATGCTCGCGGCCATGCAGGCGATCCCGCAGGATCTGTACGAAGCTGCGTGGACCGACGGAGCAGGCCGTTTCTACCGCTTCCGCCGCATTACCATGCCGCTGATCGTCCCCTCGATGATCACCATGTCGATGCTGTCGCTGATCTCCACCTTCAATTCGTTCGACATCATCTGGATTTTGACGCGCGGCGGTCCGAGCGGCGAAACGACGACGATGATCATCGATACCTACAAGACGGCGATCGGATCGAACAAATATGGCGAAGGTGCCGCTCGCGCCGTGCTGATCTGCATCTTCCTGTCGATCTTCTGCGTCTGCTACTTCCGCCTGACCAGCCGTCTTGCCTCAGGAGACAAGCGATGAAACAGCCTCCTATGCTGATCAACCGGTACAAATGGTACGAGATTGTCGGCATCTACGTCGGCATCGCGGTGTTCCTCACCTTCGTGCTGGCGCCGTTCGTCGAGGGCTTCCTTGTTTCGCTGAAGCCGCTCAGCCAGCTGTTCTCCTCGCCCTATCGGTTCATTCCCGAGAACGGGTCCTTCGAGGCCTACAGGACGATGTGGGTCAGCGTTCCGGGCTTTGCGCGCTACATCTTCAACTCGTTCTTCATCTCGACCATCGTGACCGCGGCGGTGCTGGTTCTCGTCATTCCCGCCTCCTATGCGTTCGCCCGCTTTGAGTTCAAGGGTGCTGGCGTCCTGCTCGGCGCGTTCCTGGCCGTCAACATGTTTTCAGGCGCTGTGCTGCTCATTCCGCTGTTCCGGCTGATGCGCACGCTTGGCCTGCTCAACACCTATTTTGCGATCATGGTTCCCGGCATTGCCTTCCTGATCCCTTCGGCGATCTGGCTGCTCAGGACCTACATGATGCGCATTCCGAGGGAGCTCGACGAGGCTGCATTCGTGGACGGCGCCAGCCACTTCTACACGCTGCGCCGCGTCATCCTGCCGATCGCCATGCCAGGTATCACCGTGGTTGCGATCACGACCTTCATCGGCTCCTATGCCCAACAGTTTATCTTCGCACTGACCTTCAATTCCAAAACCGAATTCGCGCCGTTGCCGGTTGGCCTCTTCGCCTATTTCGGCCGACAGGAAGTTGTCTGGAACGAGCTCATGGCCGCAAGCTTCGTCGGCATTGCGCCTGCCATGATCGTGATCTTCTTCCTTCAAAAGTATCTCGTCAGCGGCCTGACCGCTGGCGCGGTGAAACAGTAAGTCGATAAGTCAACCACCAGAGAAAAAACGGGAGCTAACGAAGTGACAGTTCAATTCAAGACCGGGCTATTGGCCCTTGCTCTGCTCGGCACCACCGCGCTCGGCACCATGACCGCACATGCCGCTGACAAGGAGATCAGCTGGATCTATTGCGGTGACAAGATTGACCCCATCCATGAAAAGTACATCAAGGAATGGGAAGGCAAGAACCCAGGCTGGAAGGTCACGCCTGAGGTTGTTGGCTGGGAACAGTGCCAGGACAAGGCGACGACGCTTGCTGCTGCCGGCACTCCGGTCGGTATGGCGTATGTCGGCTCGCGCACGCTCAAGGAATTTGCCCAGAACGACCTGATCGTTCCGGTTCCGATGACCGACGAAGAGAAGAAGAGCTACTATCCGAACATCGTCGACACGGTTACCTTCGATGGCAATCAGTGGGGCGTGCCGGTCGCCTTCTCGACCAAGGCCCTCTACTGGAACAAGGACCTCTTCAAGCAGGCTGGTCTCGATCCGGAAACCCCGCCGAAGACCTGGGCTGAAGAAATTGCCGACGCGAAGGCCATCAAGGAAAAGACCGGCATCGCAGGCTACGGTCTGCCGGCCAAGACCTTCGACAACACCATGCACCAGTTCATGCATTGGGTTTACACCAACAACGGCAAGGTCATCGACGGCGACAAGATTGTCATCGACAGCCCTGAAGTGCTGGCTGCCCTGCAGGCCTACAAGGACATCACGCCTTATTCCGTCGAAGGCGCAACCGCCTACGAACAGAACGAAATCCGCGCCATCTTCCTCGATGGGAAGGTCGGTATGATCCAGGCTGGTTCCGGCGCTGCTGCCCGCCTCAAGGACACCAAGATCAACTGGGGTGTAGCACCGCTGCCGCTCGGCCCTTCGGCCAAGGGCGAAGGCACGCTGCTCATTACGGACAGCCTGGCGGTCTTCAAGGGCACGGGCGTGGAAGAGAAGGCGGCTGAATTTGCCAAGTTCATCACCTCGCCGGGCCCACAGGGCGAATACGAACTCCAGGGCGGTGCAGGTCTGACGCCTCTGCGTCCGTCGGCCAAGGTTGACGAATTCGTCAAGGCTGATCCGTCGTGGAAGCCGTTCATCGACGGTATTGCGTTCGGTGGTCCTGAGCCTCTCTTCACCGACTACAAGGGTTTCCAGAACTCGATCATCGAGATGGTTCAGTCCGTCGTGACGGGCAAGGCCGAACCGGCTGACGCCTTGAAGAAGGCTGCCGGCGAAATCGAAGCGTTCAAGTAAGCCTTTGTTGGGATCGCGGGCGCAACACCCGCGATCCTTTATCTATTATGTGCAAGCGCCGGATGACGCGGCGACCGGAGACAGGTTTTGGGACAGCTTCTTCTCAACAAGGTTCAGAAGTTCTACGGCGACTTCGAAGTTCTCAAGGGCGTTCAGCTCGAGGTCAAGAACGGCGAATTTGTTGTTTTCGTCGGCCCCTCCGGCTGCGGCAAATCCACGTTGCTTCGTATGATTGCGGGTCTGGATGCGACATCGGGCGGTGATATGGTTATCGATGGCCTGAGGGTCAACGACCTGCCGCCCGTCAAGCGCGGCATCGCGATGGTCTTCCAGTCCTACGCGCTTTATCCGCACATGAGTGTTTTCGAGAACATTGCCTTTCCGCTTCGCGTCGAAAAGATGGAAGAGGAAAAGCTGAAGGCCAAGGTCGAGCATGCAGCGCGCATTCTCCATCTCGACCAGCGACTGCAGCAGAAGCCTGGCATGCTTTCGGGCGGCCAGCGTCAGCGCGTCGCGATCGGCCGAGCCATCGTGCGCGAGCCGAAGATCTTCCTGTTCGACGAACCGTTGTCCAACCTTGACGCGGCGCTGCGTGCGGACATGCGCATCGAGCTTGCGAAGCTTCACCGCCAGCTGAAGGCAACGATGATCTACGTCACGCACGACCAGGTCGAGGCGATGACGATGGCGGATCGTATCGTGGTCCTCAATGCCGGCGAAATCGCCCAAACCGGAGCGCCGCTGGAACTCTACCACAAGCCGGCCAACATGTTCGTCGCCGGCTTCATCGGCAATCCGAAGATGAATTTCCTCAGTGTCACCTGCAAGGCCGTCAGCGATGCGGGCGTGACGGTGGACTACAAGGGCCAGACGGTGACACTGCCGGTGACGCCGCGCGAGACTGCCGTGGGCAAGATGCTGACGCTGGGCGTCCGTCCCGAACATATCCAGCTTGGCGCCGGCGATATCTCGATCAATGTCGTTCCGACGGTCATCGAGCGCCTTGGCGCCCAGACGGTCGCCTATGCTTCGCTGGACGGTGAAGGCGAGAACTTCTGCGCGACGTTGCCGGGCAGCGCCAGCGTGCGCCCGGAACAGCCGTTGACGGCGGGGATCAATCGTGTGGATTGCCACCTGTTCGATGAAGCCGGTATCGCGTTCGAACGCCACGTCGAACTGACCGATATCGATATGGGTCTGCTGAACTCGACTGCGAACGCGTGATTGCGGGCGGCGCTATCGCCGCCCCTCAGATCCGCCCGGTTATCATGCCCTCAGCGATCGAGGGCGTGATAGAAATAGAGGTAGGTCGGGTAGGCGTAGGCGCCGCGATCGATGATCCCCATCCGAGACATGCAGCTCCTCAGTGCCGTCACATGAAGCAGGCTATACGGATCCGGTGACCCGCGCTGGACTGCTTCCGGCTCGCAATAGGCATACGCCCTGTCGAAATGATTGAGCAGCGTCGGCGTGGAATCCACGCGAACGCCGTAAAGTGTCTGCCATTGCCAAGGCGCTTCGGCTGCCGATATGCAAGCCAGGCTCGCCACGATTCCCACTGCCACCAGAACTCTCATAGACCTGACCTCCCGGCGTCGCTAAACCATTGCCGCACAACAGAAGATGCGCCGGTAAACTGCCACGTCAAGATGTCTCAGCCAAAGGTAGGCGTCTGGTTTACGGGAGATTACCAGACCAGTCCGCGCGCAGCGACATCTTCGACCCGGGTAACGACGCCATCGCGATGGAAGACCATCGTGTCGAACAGGTTCGAGACAACACAGGTGTGGTTCGGAATGATGCGGATCTTCTCGCCGATCTCCGGGCGTCTGCCGGTGCATCTGGAAAGGTCGATCACGCCGTGCTCTTCCGAGAGCCCGGTGATCACGGCGTCGGGATAACCAACGACAGTTCCGAAATCGGAAAAACCTAGCAGGTCGGAGGTCAGCGCCTTCGAACCGGCGTCGATGACGGCGCGGTCCGCGGTCGGGCGCGAGACGACGGTCGCAAGCACATGCATTGCGCAATCGTCTTCGGTGCAATGCCCGGCCCTGACCATGGAGCGGTCGTTATAGATGTAGGTCCCGGCCCGGTGTTCGGTCGCAGCCGTGACCAGATGCGCTTCAAACAGGCTTGGCGTCCCGCCGTTGCTGACGATTGGGCACTCGATGCCTTGCGCCTGCAACAGCGACAGAGCGGCGGCGAGGAAGGTCTGGACGGCCTCAGCAGCACCCGGTTTCGGGTAATTCAGAAGGCCCGCAAATATCAGGCCGGGCGCGTCGTTGATGCGCTTGGCAAGGGCAGCAGCATCTCCCGGCGTCTGGACGCCGCAACGTCCGCCGCCAGTGTCGCATTCGACAAGAACGGCGAGCGGCTTGCGGGACGAAAACTTGGCGGAGAGACCATCGACCGTGGTCGCGCTGTCGGCCACGACCTTCAAGCCAGAGATCCGGTCGTTGAGGGCGGCAAGGCGTTCCAGCTTCTCGGGGCCGAGGATGTTGAAGGTGATGAGAATGTCTTCGAAGCCTGCGGCAGCGAAAACCTCGGCTTCGGTTATCTTCTGGCAGTTGATCCCCTTCGCGCCAGCGGCGACCTGCTCGGCGGCGAGCGCGGGGATCTTGTGTGTCTTGATATGCGGACGGAAGTTCAGGCCATGCTCATTCATATAGGCCTGCGTGCGCGCAATGTTTCTTGCCAACCGCTCTTCGTCGATGACCGGTCGCGGTGTCGAGAGATCGGTGATGCTGTCGCCTGGTTGTGCGACCACCGCAAAGCGATTGTGCTCCATCTTACGCTGCTCCGCTTTCACTGCCATGTGGGTCGGCTATCATCGGCCAGATATCCTTGCGGGCGCGCCGATAAGGAGTCTTGGCCGGATTGTTCGGATAAGGCGTTCCGGCCGCGCAGTAAATGATTTCCGCCGCGATCTTGGAGAAGGATGCAAAGAAGTGATTGGTCGACTTGATCACCAGGATCTTCTTCGAAGTCGGTTCAATTCCGAGGGCTGAAAACAGGCTCGGATCGAAGCTCTGGGCTCGTGTCGAGTTCAGGATGATGTCGATGCCGTTCAATACGACATGCGCGGAATCGCCGAACGGTGCGAAGCTCTCGCCAAACCGCATCTCGGCGTTGCGAACGATCTTTACCACCTTGACGATGCCATCCACCGGGTTGCCGGTGCCGGGGGCAGACTTGGCGCCGAAGCGGAGCGGGATTTCGGCTCCCTCGCCTGCCGCCATGCAGATCTGCACCGCCATTGGGTCCCAGATCGTGCCGATTGCCGCATCGGTCACGCCCCTCGCCAGCAATTCTTCGAGAAGCACGGTCGCGTCGCCTGCTGTGCCGCCGCCGGGATTATCCCACATGTCGGCGATGACGACCGGCCAGGAGGTTGCCTTCAATGCCTGGTCGACGGCCTGCTTCTCGTCGATCTGCGGCATGATGAACGTTCCGCGCTTCGAAAAGAGTTCGAGTCCCAATTCCCGCGCAACTGCCTTGCCCTTTTCGGGCTTGTCGTTGGTGACGACGAGAAGCTTCGTTCCCATTTCCGGCACGTCGCCGGCCATGAAGCCGTGGATCACCGAGATCGACAGGATGTCGGCGTCATCCTTTTCGATCTGCATGATCTTGTCGACAAACGACCGCATCGGATCGCGCGATGTCGGGAACACGTCGATCATCCGGCAATCGAAGACGGACATGACCGGCTTGATACGACCCTCGAGCGTATCGACCGCCAGGCGCCACAGGTCCTCGGCGCGGTCGACGAAATCGGTGTGCGGAAACTCCTTGAAATAAACGAAGAAGTTCGCAGCCGTCAGCCGCTTGACCGTCAGATGGCTGTGCGGATCGAGTTCGGCGCAAACCAGAATATCCGGCCCGACGATCTCTCGCACGCGCGCCAGAATATCGCCTTCGGTATCTTCATAGCCTGCAGCCACCATTGCACCATGCAGGCCGAGAACGACCGCATCGACGGGCATAGCCGCGCGCAACTGATCAAGGACCTCGTCGCGCAGACCTTCGTAGGTCGTACGGCTGACGAGGCCGGCGGGATCGGCCCAGGCGGCGGTGCCTTCGATCAATTCCCAGCCCTTCGCCGCGCAGACGCTTCGCCCGACCGTGATCGGCGCCGAGCACAGCGTTGGCGTCTCCGGATGCTCGCCGGGAGGCGCATAAAGCGATGCTTCGAACGCGCGGCGATCGATGCAGATGGGGGAGAAGGTGTTCGTTTCGGTCGCGAGCGCCGCCGTGAAAATGCGCAATGGCTTGGCCTTTTTTTGTTTGTCAGCCCATCGGGTTCGGCAGGTAGCCGGTAAAGCCGCTGATCTTCCACCGGCCCTCGTGCAGGCGGCAGTAATAGAGTGTCTGCCACTGCATGATATCGCGGCTGCCATCCGGCTTGTTGATGCCACCGTTGAACTTCTTGCGCACGAGCGCCATGTCGCCTTCGATCTCGATGTCCTCGAGCGTCGTGGTGGTAAAGATCGCGGTGCGCGTATCTTCGGCAAACGACTGCGTGGCGAAGTCCTTGGCCTGGCGCAGCCACTCGTCACGGTAGGCTGCAAGGGTCGGGAATGCCAGGCGCCACTTGTCCGGGCTCACTTCCTTGCGGCCGTCGATGCCGATGAAACCCTCTTCCACGAAGTCGTGCGCGACAAGCGACCAGTCGGCTGCCAGAAACGCGTCGATGTCACGCGGAACAAGCATCTCCCATATCGAATGTCTGGCAACGTCGGAAGCAGGGAAAGGGTTCTTGAAAGGATCGCGCATGGGGTTCCCGATTGAAATTCTTTTCATGAATGATGTTTTTCGCTGGTCAAATTCCGCTTAATATGGTCCTTTGTCAACGTATCACGAAAATAATTTGCAAGGATCGGTCAATGTCCATCAAGCGTTATGGCACGGTTCAGAAGGGTGCCGGCGGCAAGCCGCTGCCGTTCGCCCGCGCGGTCGAAGCTGACGGCTGGCTCTATGTATCGGGCCAGGTCGCCATGGAAAACGGCGAGATCATCGACGGCAATATCGTCGCGCAAACCCACAAGACGATCCAGAACGTCATCGCGATTCTTGAAGAAGCCGGCTACGGCCTCGAGCACGTGGTGCGTTGTGGCGTCTGGCTCGACGATCCACGTGATTTCTGGACCTTCAACGGCATCTATCAGCAGTATTTCGGTGAACACCCGCCCGCGCGCGCCTGTGTTCAGTCTTCGATGATGGTCGATTGCAAGGTTGAAATCGACTGCGTCGCGTATAAGCCGAAGGATCGATAGCGTCTGAAGCGGAAAGGAAGTCGGGATGGATATTTTCTCTACATTGCAGGAAGAGAAGGCCCGGCTTTCGCCGTCGGAAACTCGTATCGCCGATATTCTGCTTAACGACTTCGAGTTTGCGGTCAACGCCTCGATCATCGAGCTCGCTGAAAAGGCCGATGTGTCGCCGCCGACCGTGACGCGTTTTTGCCGCCGCGTCGGCTGCGACAGCTTCGCCGATTTCAAGATCCAGCTGGCGCGCACCGCTTATGTCGGGATGCGCTACATCCGGCCGGAGCCGAAGAGTCGCAACCCCGGCGATGTGGCGCAAGATATTGTTACCAAGGCGCAGAACGCACTATTTCTCCTGCATCGCTCGCTCGATCTGGCTGCCCTTGAGGAAGCGGCGGAAAAGCTCGCGCGCGCCGAGATGATCTATGCCTTCGGCTCGGGCGGCAATTCCTCGATGATCGCAAGCGAACTGCAGAACCGCCTCTTCCGCTTTGGCCTGCACGTCACTGCAAGCTCCGACCATAGCATGCAGCTGATGATGACGGCTGCCGCCAAGCCTAAGGACGTCGTCATCGGCTCCTCCTTTTCCGGCCGCAACATGGAGCTTGTGCGCTCCTTTGCGCTGGCGCGTGAAACCAAGGTGACAACCATCGCGCTGACGCAGGCAAACAGCCCTGTCGCGCAATCCGCAGACATCGTCGTGCCGATCGACCTGCCGGAAGGCAACAATATCTTCCGGCCAACGTCGACACGCATCGCTTACCTCGCTGTCGTCGACATCCTCGCGAGCCTGGTGGCCTATGCCGTTCAACCGCAGGCGGCAGTGACACTCCGCCGTATCAAGCAACAACTCGTCGCCCACCGTGACGGTGATGACCGTCAGCTTCTTGGGGACTGACATTTTCATGCAGGGAAGGATGTAGAATGACACAATCGGTAGCGATCGTAACAGGCGCTGCGGGCGACATAGGTCGGGCCATCGCCAGCCGGCTTGCCGACGATCACGACATCATCCTGCTTGTCGACATTGATCTCGACGCCGCGGAAAAAGCAGCGCGCGCCCTTGGCCCGATCGAGCGTTTCGTGGCCTTCGCCTGCGACGTTACCAGCGTCGAGAGCACGGCTGAAATGGCGAGAAAGGCGGCCTCCCTCGGCTCGGTGAAGACGCTGGTCAACAATGCCGGTGCTGCCCGCAGTGTCAGCCTCCAAACCACCACGCCGGAAAACTGGCGCGCCGATCACGCGCTCAACCTCGAAGCGCCGTTCCTCTGCTTCCATGCACTTGAAGAGCAGTTGAAGGCGGCCAAGGGGTCCGTGATCAACATTGCCTCGGTCAACGGCATGAGCGTCTTCGGACATCCGGCCTACAGCGCGGCCAAGGCCGGTCTGCTTCATTTCACCAAGCTGGTCGCGGTCGAATACGGCAAGTTCGGCATTCGCTCCAACGCGATCGCGCCGGGCACCGTGCGAACGCAGGCCTGGGAAGCGCGGGCGGCTGCCAATCCCAACGTCTTTGAGGAAGCCCGGCGCTGGTATCCGCTGCAGCGCGTCGTCGATCCGAAGGACGTCGCCAATGCTGTCGGCTTTTTGGCGGGGCCACAGGCTGCCGCCATCAGCGGCGTGTGCCTGCCCGTCGACTGCGGTCTGACGGCCGGTCAGGCGGAGCTTGCCCGCACCTTCTCCCAATCCGCAGACTACTAAGAACAAAATCATAAAGAGGAACGACTATGGAAGCGGCTTATCGCCTTGAAACGACGTGGAATCCGGAGGGCGGCCCGAACGGACGTTTTACGTTCTCGTTGTTCAACCTCTCGGACGAGGCGCTGACAGGGTTCAAGCTCGTCTACACGTCGCTGACCCGCGTCATCGACCCGAAGGCTTGCGAGAACGCCGTCTTCCTGCGTCGCAATGCCAATTTCCATGAATTTGCTCCGCCTGCGGGGTTGTCGATCGAACCCGGCGCGAGCTGGATTTTCACCGTCAGCGGTCTGCATCGTCCTGCAAAGCACTGCACCGACGGCGCCAAGTCGGCTTACGTGACGCTCGCAGACGGCAAGCATGTGGCCATCGCGGTGTCCGATCTGCTGCTGGAAGGCCGTGTCAGCGAGCCGCCGCCGGTGCTGCTGCCGGAAGGCCGACTGGAGCTGCCCTTTGCCCTGCAGCCCTGGCCGGCTGAGATCGATGTGATCCCCGGGGATGGTTTCCCGGTCGTTCTCTATCCCGCCGAAGGCTCGTCGAAGGACGAGCTCACGACGGTGTCGACGGCGCTTGCCCTTTTTCGCCGTCTCTTCGAGAGCGGCCACGCGCCGTTCAATCTTTCGGTTTCTCCGCAGGGGCGGCCGGTGCGTTTCGCGCACGATCCGTCGGTTGCCAAGGAAGGCTACAAGCTGACTTTTTCAACCCAGGAGGTCACGCTCGCCTATTCGGATGCGGCCGGCCGCCAATACGGTCTCACCTCGCTTGCGCAACTGCTGCACGGCGCGCGCAGCGAGCCTAACAGATTCCGCTTTCCGGCTTCGGGCACGATTACGGACAAGCCGCGCTATGTCTGGCGCGGGTGCCATCTCGATGTCTCGCGCCAGTTCTATCCAGTGGCCGACCTCAAGCGGCTCATCGATATTCTTGCCTGGTTGAAGCTCAATATCTTCCATTGGCATCTGACCGATGACGAGGCCTGGCGTCTCGAAATCAAGGCCTATCCGACGTTGACGACAACAGGCGTCCTTCGTGGTCCCGACGAACCGCTGCTTCCGCAACTCGGCAATGGCGCCGAGCCCGTCGGCGGGTTCTACTCGCAGGATGACGTTCGCGATATCGTCGCTCACGCGGCGGCGCTCAGCGTTGAGATCGTTCCTGAGATCGATATCCCCGGACACAACTCCGCAACGCTGATTGCATTGCCGGACCTGACCGATGGGCAGGAAGCACCCGATAGCTACCATTCGGTACAGGGCTATCCGAACAATGCCCTGAACCCGGCCGTACCGCTGACCTACGAATTCCTCGAGAAGGTGTTCGACGAAATGGTCGAACTCTTCCCGTCCGAATACATCCATATCGGCGGCGACGAAGTGGCGAACGGTTCCTGGCTTGCCTCCCCGCTTGCCAAGAAGCTGATGGAACAGGAAGGCATCTCGGGCACCTTCGCGTTGCAGTCCTACTTCCTGAAGCGCATCAAGGACATGCTGACGGCGCGTGGGCGCAAGCTTGCGGGCTGGAACGAGGTTGCCCATGGCGGCGGCATTGCCTCCAAGGACTCGTTGCTGATGGCCTGGGAAAACCCGCAGGTCGGTATCGATCTGGCCAAGCAGGGCTATGAAGTCGTGATGACGCCCGGCCAGGCCTATTATCTCGACATGGTTCAGGCTGAAGCGTTCCAGGAGCCGGGCGCCAGCTGGGCCGGCACGGTCCCGCCGGCACATACCTATGGCTACGAGGCTGAGGGTGACTTCCCGGAAGAGCTCAAGGACAAGATGAAGGGCGTGCAGGCCTGCATCTGGTCCGAACACTTCCTGTCGCGCGGCTATTTCAACCGTCTCGTCTTCCCGCGCCTGCCGGCAATCGCCGAAGCTGCGTGGACGCCGAAGGCGAAGAAGGACTGGCATCGGTTCTCGGCCATCGTTCCGCTGAGCCCGAAATTGTAAACCCGAATCCAGGATTGAGACGATGCGAATTGCCGTCGGTGGACTTCATACGGAGTGCAGCACCTATTCTCCGGTGCTGATGGCTGTCGAGGATTTTCGTGTCCTGCGGGGCGCGGAGCTTCTCGGCGCGGAATATTTCAACTTTCTCAAGGCCGGGGGGATCGAGCACCTTCCACTCCTTCATGCGCGTGCCGTGCCGGGCGGCCCGGTGTCGCGGGTGGCATACGAAGCCTTCAAGAACGAGTTTCTCGATCTTCTGAAGGCATCGCTGCCACTCGACGGGCTTTATCTTGCCATGCACGGTGCGGTGAACGTCGAGGGCATGAACGACGCCGAGGGCGACTGGATCTCGGCGGCGCGCGCCGTCGTAGGGCCGGATTGCGTCGTTGCCGCAAGCTACGACCTACACGGCAACGTCAGCCAGACGATCATCGATCAGCTTGATATCTTCGCCGCCTATCGCACGGCGCCGCATATCGATGTGCGCGAAACCATGGTTCGTGCCTGGTCGATGCTGGTGGAGGCCCTGAAAAGCGGCAAGCGCCCTGGGGTTGCCTGGGCACCGGTTCCGGTTCTTTGGCCGGGTGAACGTACTTCGACGGAGGACGAACCGGCCAAGAGCCTCTATGAGGCGCTGCCGACGTTTGATGAACGGCCCGGTGTCCTCGATGCCAATCTGATGATCGGTTACGTCTGGGCGGACGAACCACGCGCGACAGCCTGCGCCGTTGTGACGGGTGCCGACAAGAAGGCGGCCGCCGAGGCTGCCGAAGATATTGCTCTTTCCTACTGGAACGCGCGCGAGGACTTCCGCTTCGGGCCGACCACCGGCCCACTTGCCGAGATGCTCGATATCGCGGAGAAGGCCTCCACCGCGCCGGTCATCCTCGCCGATTCCGCCGACAACCCGACCGGAGGCGGCGTTGGCGATCGAGCCGATGTCTTGAACGCGTTGATCGATCGCAAGTTCGATGGCGCCCTCATCGCCGGTATCACCGATCGTCCCGCCGTCGAGGCATGCCTTGCCGCAGGCAAGGGCGCGACCGTGTCGCTCTCCATCGGCGGTAATCTCGATCCGTCGAGCGTGCCCGCAAAGGTCGAAGCCGTGGTTATCGGTGTCGATGATCCGGGTGTCGTTGCGGAGCGTCAAGCCGTTGTGCGCGTTGGGGGCATTACGGTCGTGCTGGCCGCGCGCCGTCGCCCCTACCACAACATCGCCGACTTTACCCGCCTGGGGCTTGATCCGAAGACGGTGCGGCTGCTCGTCGTCAAATCCGGCTATCTGTCGCCGGAACTGGCGCCGATCGCCAACCCGAACCTGATGGCGTTGACGGAAGGCGTGGTCAACCAGGATATCGAGGGGCTTGCCAGCCTCCATCGTGCCCGGCCGGCATTTCCGTTCGATCGCAATTTTTCCTATGAAGCGCGGGCTCGCCTTTCGGCGCGCTGGCAAGACTGACATTCTGCCTTGGCAGGTTTCGGTGCTACGCCGAACCTGCCAAGGCGCAGGTCGCCCGGTGGCCGGGTGACTTGCCACTCGCTCAATTGCACGACATGACCCGTCCCCTCCCTGATGTATTCCGTAACCCGACGATCCGGGTCAGTATGCTTGCGATCTTTGCCTTCGGCTTCGCAGGCGCTGCAACGTCGCCCTATCAATCCGTTGTCGGTATCCGCGAGCTGGGCCTGAGCAACGGGATCTATTCGGGCCTGATCTTCGCGGCCGCAGCCGTCAACGTCATCGTCAGCATTCTGCTTGGGAATCTGGCTGACCGTATCGGCGAATATCGCTCGATGATGATCGTCGCAGCTGTCTTCGGCATCCTGGGCTATGGCGCTGTCTTCGTCCTGCCGGCGCAGGCGACGTTCGTTTTCAGTGCACTGCTGTTGCTGCCGGTCTATGGCTCGCTGAATTCGCTGCTTTTCGCCAACGTGCGGGCGACGACCAAGGGTATGTCGCGAAACGATGTCGCGACTGTGAACTCCGGTGTGCGCGCGATGATCTCGCTTTCCTGGGTGCTGGTCCCGGGAATTACAGGTGCGTTGCTGGCGGGCTCGACGACGATGCTGCCGGCCTACCTGTTTGCCGCGGTCGCCTGCGTCGTCTGCCTCACTTTGATTGCGATCTTCCTTCCGCGCCAGAGCGGGACGGACAAGGCTGCCACGCACCACCTTTCCTATCTCGCAGCACTCGGCGAGGTCTTGTCGCCGCGTGTCTTTGTTCGCGTTATTGCGGTGGCATTGATCAGCAGCACACTGCACGTAAATGGCGTCATCCTGCCGCTGATCGTCACCGGCGCGGCGCATGGCACTGTTACCGACATCGGCGTGCTCGTCGGTATCGTGGCCTTCTTTGAGGTGGTTTTCATCATCATCTGGGGTCGGGCGCAGCGGATCATGAGCCATGTTACGGCTCTGGCACTGGGTACCGTCATCTATGTCAGCTATCTGGTCCTGCTCGGCTTCGCCTCAGCACCCTGGCATGTCTATGCGCTGACTGTTCTCAGCGGCATCGGTGCGGCGGCGCTAATCAGCATTCCGATCACCTACCTCCAGGACCTGATCGCCGAGCGGCCAGGGCTTGGGAGCGCATTGATCTCCGTCAACATCTTCCTCGGCGCGGGACTGAGTGCGCTGCTGTTTGCAATCGGCACCGGCATCAGCAGTTATTCCGGCACGGCCCTGATCGCGGCGGTAGCCGGACTGATCGGCTTGGGTCTGCTGCTGTACTTCGACGGACGCAAACGGCGGCGCTGAAAACCGTCTTTCGCAACCACGGCAATCGTACCGTTCATCCGCAGGGACCAAGCCACGGCTCTTGTCTATCGACGAAGGGTCGTGGATGTTGCCGGACGGCAGCGATCCGCGAGCGGTCTCCGGTGTGCCCAATGTGGAGGTTACGAAATGAGCATGGGTTTCCCGCCGAAGTCGTTGGCCGACACCGCTCCGTCACCGGCCAGGCAGTCTCGGCTGCCACGCATCCCGGCTGCCTTCTTCGGGATCGTTCTCGGCATCGCCGGGCTCAGCAACAGCTGGCGTGCAGCGGCTGCGATCTGGCCACTGCCGCCCGGGATCGGTGCGGCGCTGGGCTTCCTGGCCGTCGCAGTCTGGCTGCTGTTGGTCGTTCTCTATGCCGCGAAATGGATCGTCGATCCGAAGGCCGGTCTGGCCGAGGCCGAAAATGCCATCCAGTGTTGCTTCATTGGCCTTGCCGGCGTTGCGACGATGCTGATCGCATTGGTGTTCCTTCCCTATTCCAGATTGGCGGCTGAGGTGATCTTTGCTTTGGGCGCCATTTTCACGCTTCTCTTCGCGCTGTGGCGCACGGGCATTCTCTGGCGTGGTGGGCGTGACCCTGCAACGACGACGGCCGTCCTCTATCTGCCGACCGTGGCGGGCTCGTTCGTCACGGCCATCGTCGCGGGCGCGCTCGGCCATGCCGACTGGGGACAGCTGGCGTTCGGAGCGGGCTTCTTCTCCTGGCTGGCGATCGAATCCGTGCTTCTCAACCGCCTGCTGACAGCGCCCACCCTTGCCGAGCCATTGCGTCCAACACTCGGGATCCAGCTCGCACCGCCTGCGGTTGGCAGCGTGGCCTATCTCGGCGTCACGCAAGGGGCGCCCGACATGCTGGTTCATGCGATGCTGGGCTATGCCATCCTGCAGGCGCTTTTGCTCCTGCGCCTGCTGCCCTGGATAACCAAGCAGCCTCTGGCGGCATCCTATTGGGCCTTTACCTTCGGTATCACTGCGCTTTCGACGGCGGCTTCGAAAATGGTCGGCCGAGGCGACATTGGAGCGGTAGACGCCTTGGCGCCGATCCTCTTCGTCGTGGCCAATATCGTGGTGCTGGTGGTTGCGATCGGGACGATCGTGCTTCTCTTACGTGGCAAATTGCTGCCAACGCCGGTTCCTGCCGCCTCGTAGGAACAAAAATGCCCGCCGCGAGACCAGCGGCGGGCATCTGCTCTTAGGCTCGGAGAGAGGTGAGCCTTAGATGTTGGCAAGCAGTTCGTTGATGCGCGACTCCATGTCGGCGAGAGCGGCATCCACTTCCTTCTGGCCGGTGATGGCTGCGCTCATTTCCTGGCCGATGATGTCCTGGATCGCGAACTGGCGCTGGACGGTCGACGGCAGCGGGGTGCCGAGCGTGGCGATCGACGAGATCGTGTCACGATGCGGCAGAGCCTTGAACTGCGCGGAATCGAGGACTGCCTTGACTGCCGGCAAGTGGCCGGTGCGGGACCAGTCGAAGTCGTTGTCGTGGAAGAACTTCAGGAACTTGCCGATAGCGGCCGTTTCCTCAGGTGAGCGGTCCTTCTGCGATACGGCCCAGCTGTGGCCGTCAGCGTACTGCGACTTCTTGCCGGCGAAGAGCTGCGGATACGGATAGACCGCATAGCCGCCCTTGTTGAGCGCGGTGCCGGCCTTTTCGGACGATGCGGTGTAGTCGCCGATCACCCAGGTTCCGTTCAGGTGCACGCCGCCTTCGCCGTTGAGGAAGGCATTGATGCCAGCGGCGTAGTCGAGGTCCTTGGTGGTGTCGCCGTTGTCATAGATCGCCTTATACATCTCGAGCACCTTCTTGGCCTCGGGCGTATTCAGCTTCACCTGCTTCGGATTGGCGAAGAAGTCGGAATCTTGCTGGAACAGGTAGGTGTAGAGGTTACGGGTGTAGAGCGCCACTTCGTTGGCGAGGTTCTGTACGAAGTAGGGCTTGCCGGTCTTCTCCTTGAACTGCTTTGCCTGCGCCAGCAGCTCGTCCGGGCTCGTCGGCAGCTTCGGCGTGCCGTCGGCATTGAGGAGGTCAGCCTGTTTGAAGAGGTCCAGGTTGATGTGGTAGAGCATGGTCCAGTTGTCGATCGGCAGGCCGTAGATCTTGCCTTCCTTCGTCACGCCGCCAAGGCTGGCATCGGTGAAGTCGCTGGACGCGACCCCGACGGACTTCAGGACGTCGTCGAGCGGCATGATCAGGCCCTTGGACTGGTAATCAGCAAGCACCGACTGATGGATGGTGACGATGTCCGGCGGATCGCCGGCTGCGAACTGAGCAGTCAGCTGGTCGTAGCCCGGCCATTCAACGGTGGTAACGGTGACATGGACATCCGGATTGTCGGCGTTGAACTTGTTGATCAGCGACGTGATGATGCCGCATTCGCCAACGGCCTTGCTGACGTCGGTGTTGGTGCCGAAGTCTGCATCGCAGGCACCGAAGAAGCGCTGAACGCTGAGTTCGGTGGCGGCAAAGGCTGGCGATGCGCCGACAAGGGCGATCACCGATGCTGCTGCCAGCATGTATTTCCTGAAGGTATGCGTCATTCCAACTCCTCCTCTTGGGCCTTCCTTGACCCTTGGCTTAAGCCCCCTCCCCGGGAGCCGGTTACATGATCACCGGGATGGCGGTCGTCAGCGCACGGCGGCGCCAGAAACTGCCGTCACGATGTATTTCTGGAAAAACAGGTAGAGAATGAGGATCGGCGCACCGGCAAAGACCGCTTGCGACATCAGGAAGCCGAGGCCTTCCGACTGTGCGAAGTTGGTCTGCGTCGAGGCGATGCCGATCGTCAGCGTGTACATTTCCTTCTTCGTGCCGGAGATCAGCGGCCAGAAGTAGTCATTCCATGCGCCCAGGAAGGTGAAGATGCCGAGCGTTGCCTGTGCCGGGATCGTCAGGGGCAGAAGCACCTTCCAGAAGATCTTGAAGCGGCTGGCGTTGTCGAGAAGCGCCGCCTCGTCGAGCTCCTTCGGGATGGCGCGGAAATACTGCGTCATCAGGAACACGCCAAACGGTGCCGACAGTCCAGGCAGAATCAGGCCGTGGTAGGTGTTGTGGAACTTCAGCCAGCTGAACAGTTGATGGCGGGCAATCAGCACCGCCTGTTCAGGCACGGCCAGGCCGAGCAGCACGATGATGAACAGCGCGTTGCGGAACGGAAAGTTCAGTCGGGCGAAGCCATAGCCTGCAAGCGAGGACAGCACGAGGGTCATGACGGTCAACCCGCCGGCGACGATGATACTGTTCAGGATCCAGCGAAAGACCGACGAGGTTGCCAGGATATTGATGTAGTTGTTGATCGTGTAAGGAGCGTGGAAGACAGCGTTCATATCCGCCATCAGTTCCTTGTTGTCCTTGAGCGAGAGCCCGATCACCCACAGGACCGGCGCCATCATGATCAGTGCGCAGAGAACCGCCAGGATAAGGATCACGCGGTCGCCGGTCGAACGGCCGACGATGTTGCCACCAGTTACAGCGCTCATCCTTCTTCTCCTTTGCGGCGCGAGATGAAGTACTGCGCCATGGCAGCAATCAGGATCAATACGAAGAGAACTTCCGAGGCTGCAGCACCGAGACCGAGGTCCCACTTGGTGAAGGCGGCTTCGTAGATGTAGAGCACGATGGGCTTGGAGACGTTGTTCGGTCCGCCGAGCGTCATCAGCTTTGCCTGGCCGAACAGCTGGAACTGCAAGACCACCTGGATGATCAACACCAGAACGAAGGTCCGGCGGATCGACGGCAGCGTGATGTACCAGAGGGTACGCCAGCGGCTGGCATTGTCGAGCGCGGCGGCTTCATAGATCTCCGCCGGCACCTGCTGGAGGGCTGAGAGGAACAGCATCATCGGCAGGCCGATGCACCACCAGACCGTGGCAATGGCGATACCGATCATCGCGAGCTTCGGATCCGACAGGAAGGCCGGCGCCGTTGCGCCGAACCATCCGTAGATGGTGGCGAGCAGACCGAAATTGCCGATGAAAACAATGCGCCAGATCAGCGTGACGATGGTGACCGACATCACCGACGAGGAGAAATAGACGGCGCGTAAAGCCGCCGCGAGCCTTGTCTTGCGGTTCAACGCGAGTGCCAGCATCAGGCCGAGGATGGCAAGTGTCGGCACAGTCAGGAAGACGAAATAGAAGGTGTTTCCGACCGCCTGAATGAAGATCTTGTCGCGGAAGAGGCGGATATAGTTGTCGATGCCGACGAACTTGCCAGCACCAAAGGCGTCTGCCTTGTGCAGGCTGAGCCACATGCCCCAGAACAACGGCACGACGAGCAGCGTGACGAAGAAGAACAGGTAGGGCGCGACGAAGAGCGCGTTGCGCCAGAGCGGTGCGTTGATGTTCTGCACCTTCTGGCGGGCCGCGGCCTTTGCGGCCGCCGCGGTGCCGGACAAGGTTGCGTCAGCCATGCGCCGGCTCCTCGTTGTGCCAGGCGCTGCCATCGGCATCGAAGAGATGGGTTCGGGTGCCATCCAGCGTCAGTGCGACTTCGTCGCCGATCGCCACGCGGCTGTTGCCGATATCCTCGGCAACGATGCTGCTGCCGTCCTTAAGGCGCGTGTAGAGAAGCGTGCGGTCGCCCAGGCGTTCGAGAACGTCGACCTTGCCGGTCGTCGTTGCGGGAACGCCGTTGGCAAGCTTCACTGCTTCGGCGCGAATGCCGAGCGAATGCGCGCCGTTCTTGATGCCGGTCGGGCGTATCGCCGTCTGCAGTTCGGTGCCGTCAGCCAGCTTCGCGCTGATGAAACCGTTGCGTTCCGAGATGCCGACGTCGAGGAAGTTCATCGTCGGCGAGCCGACGAAGGTAGCCACGAAACGGCTGGCCGGGCGGGAATAGATCTCCATCGGAGATCCGATCTGCTCGATCTTGCGGTTGTTCATGACCACGATACGGTCGGCGAGCGTCATAGCCTCGATCTGGTCGTGGGTGACGAAGATCATCGTCGACTGAACGCGATTGCGCAGCTGGGCAAGTTCGACACGCGTGCGGACACGCAGCGCGGCATCGAGGTTGGAGAGCGGCTCGTCGAACAGGAAAGCCTTCGGTTCCTTGACGATGGCACGGCCGATGGCGACGCGCTGGCGCTGGCCACCGGAGAGCTGGCCGGGCTTACGCTCGAGCAGATGACCGATCTCCAGCATGCGGGCGGCCTCGGCCACCCGGGCGGAGATCACGTCGGCGGCCACATTGATGTTGCGCAGTCCGAACGCCATGTTGTCGGCGACCGTCATGTGCGGATAGAGCGCGTAGCTCTGGAACACCATGGCGATGTCGCGCTGGCCGGGCGGCAGCGTGTCGATGCGTTCGCCATTGATGGAAATGGTGCCTTCATCGACGCTTTCGAGGCCGGCAATCATTCGTAGAAGCGTTGATTTCCCGCAGCCGGAAGGACCGAGGAAGACCATGAACTCATTGGCCTTGATCGATAGCGACAGGCCGTCGAGAATGGTCACGGCGCCGTAGCGCTTGCTGACATTGTGGATTTCAATATTGGCTGTCATCCGACCGCTCCCATGTTGCAGTCAGAATCCGAAAAGCCGATATGGACACGTGGCTGGCATATGTCGACCGGGCAGGCGCCCGCTTTTGCAAGCGGGGCCCTTTCAGTCAGTGATAGTGCCAAAACAGAAGCGCTTGCTCCCATCTCTTCCTCCCAGTGGCACGTCAAAACCGGTGCGCTGACGTTAAATCATACAATTACGATGTCAACATATCTTTGATATGTATCAGGAAGTCTGATTTAAATATCAGGCCTGCAGGCGTATCACCCGGTAGGACAGCGGCGCGATCTTTGCGCTGAGCTTTCCAGCTTCAAACGCCGCGTCGGTTGCCTTCTGCGGCACCACGTTGTCCGGCTTTTCAGCGGTGTTGGTGATGTTGAGGTCGGCGTGCGAGATGACCTGGTCATTGACGATCTTCAAGGCGCCGAACTCCAGCAGGCTGGCGTCCAGATCAAGCGTTTCGGTGCCGTGGCGGTTTACGATGAAGAACGTTACGGCCTTGGCGTCTGCGTCGTGGACGGCGGAGACGTCGAGGTAAGGCACATCGCCCAGATCATCGACCTTGTAGGTCGGGCTGTCGACGATCAGCTTCAGCGCCGTGCCGCGACCGTAGACTGAAGCGAAATAATACGGGTAGAAGATCGTCTGGCGCCATGCGGCGCCGCCAGGCGTGGTCATGATCGGGGCGATGACGTTGACCAGCTGCGCGAGGCAGGCGATCTTCACGACATCGGCGCGATTGATGAAGGTGTTGAGAATGCAGCCGACCTGCAGCACGTCTTCGAAGTTATAATCGTCTTCGAGCAGTGCCGGGGCATGTGGCCAGCCGTTGGCGCCCGCCAGCGTTGCCTTGTCGCGTTCCTTGGAGTGATACCAGACGTTCCATTCGTCAAACGAGATGTAGACGTCCTTGGTCGAGCGCTTCTTCGCCTTGACGTAATCGATGACGCCGGCAACCGTGCCGATGTAGTTGTCGAGTTCGATGCTGCGGGCGAGGTAGTTCGCCGTGTTCTTGGCGCGGTTCTCGAAGTACATGTGCAGCGAGATGTAGTCCACCTCGTTGTAGGTGTGGTCGAGAACGGTCGCTTCCCATTCCGGATAGGTCGGCATGTGGGCGTTGGACGAGCCGCAGACGACGAGTTCCAGCGAGCTGTCGAAGGCGCGCATGGCCTTGGCGGTTTCGTGGGCCAGACGGCCATATTCGTCGGCCGTCTTGTGGCCGATCTGCCAGGGGCCGTCCATCTCGTTGCCGAGGCACCACAGCTTGACGTCCCAGGGCTCGGCGCGGCCGTTGGCAATGCGCTTGTCGCTCCACTCGCTGCCGCCGGGATGGTTGACATATTCGAGGAAGTTGCGGGCTTCATCCAGGCCACGCGAGCCGAGGTTAACGGCCAGCATCATCTCGGTGTTTGCCGAGACGCACCAGTCGGCGAACTCGTGCATGCCGACCTGGTTGCTTTCGGAGGTGTGCCAGGCGAGGTCGAGGCGCGTCGGGCGGCTTTCCTTCGGGCCGATGCCGTCTTCCCAGTTGTAGGCGGAGACGAAGTTGCCGCCGGGATAGCGTACGATCGGAACATTGAGTTCCTTGACGAGATCGATCACGTCCTTGCGCATGCCGTTTTCGTCGGCGGTCGCGTGGTCGGGTTCGTAGATGCCGGTATAGACGGCGCGGCCCAGGTGCTCGATGAACGAGCCGTATAGGCGCGGATCAATGTCCGAGATCGTGTATTTGCTGTGCGCTGTAACCGCGGCCTTCATGGTTTCCTCCACTGTATCGTAGTTTGTGATGTATATCACAATTTGAGGTGAATAAACCGGAAGCCTTGGCCGTGGTCAAGGGTAAAATTCAGAAAATTGGATAGACTCACCGAGTCTTGATACGCAGCAGGATATCCTGGTCGTAATTGCCGAAGCCGCGGCCGAAAATGTTGATCCCGCCGGGATGCTTGGCATCGTCGCGCACGCCGATCCGCAGGCGAATTGAATGGTGTTCGTCGAGCTTGAGATCGGCGAGCGTCACATCCGAGATCCGCAATCCGTCGACGAAGGCACCGTCTTCATTGATGCGGAAACTCTTCAGCTTGCCGTATTGAGACCCCTTCAGTTTCCACCAATCCGGCGTGAAAACCCCGCGCTTGTCGCCGAAATCGCCCGGAGACGTCCAGGTTCCGATGTCGGCACCATTCACAGTCAGGGTGATGTCGGAGGGCCAGTCGGCACTGGTGCCGGGCACCTCCGAGCTCAGTTCCATGACGAATTCGACTTCGCGAATCCGGGTGTTGGTCAGCCGCGCATTGTTCGGGAACTGGTACTCTACATGGCCGCGCGTGAACCAGATCAGCGCCGTTTTCATGCGGTCCGGATCAAGGAACGTATTGGGGACGTCAAGCAGGCCGATGATGCCATCGACTGAACAGAGCCCGCACGGTGCCGTCACATCGAAGCTTGTATAGAGGCCGAGCGGCATCGCCACCTCGATGGCATCCGGTTCGGTTTCCTTGATTTCATTCTTGAAGACGACGAGAATCTCGTCATAGACGCTATGGCAGACCTTCTGGTTGCCCTTGCGCGCCTTCTGCGTCTCGGTACGGATCAGCCCCGCCTCCTCCAGCATCTGCACGTTTGTCGAGACACTCGACTGCGGCAGCTCAAGGATTTCAGCGATTTCGTTGACGTTGAGCGGGCCCTTCTCGTGCAGCAACTTCAGCACGGATACCCTTGCCGGCGATGCAAGCCCCTTCAGGATTGGCATGCCCTCTTCGGGATCAACGACAAGAAAATTACGGCTCATAGGGTTCCGATCAGGCGGGATGAGAATGCGTATCCATGTTCTATATCAATATATTGGATTTAATCAATCGGCTGCTTGCCAAACCTGATGCAAACAAAGCTTAGCCATGTTGATGAACTTACCCGCCCGGGTTCCTCGCGCATGGTTGCTTCCAACGGTTCGCCGTTTATCCTAGCAAGGCGCGTCTTGCCGTCTCGTGGCCAAACGCGTTTGAACGCAATGTGGGATCGTCGATTTTGAAAGCTGCCTTCCGCGCGACGTTAATTTCCTTTGCCGCACTTCTGCCGACGATGGCTTCCGGCCAGGAAGGCTGGAGTTCCGATGGCAGGGGAACGAGCTCCTGGCACGTCTCACCGTCGCCGGGTCAATGCAATGTCAGCCAGGCGAGAAATCTCGCCAGACGTGCCGGAATCTACCGCACCGACGTTGTCTTTCAGGATGAGAACGTCGTTACCCTTCGAGGCATGACGGACGGAGGAGACCGCCGTGAGATAAGCTTCGCCAATGTTCGCGGTTGCCCCGAAGTCGGCTTCAATGATGTCGTGCCGGGGGCTGTTGATACGCTGGGAAACCCTCTCGGTAGGAAAGTCCCGCGGTAGAACCGCGGGACTTCTTGAGGTCCCTGACCGGGAGAGAGAGTGGTCAGGCGGCCTGAACTTTGCGGGACGTTCGGGCCCATTCAGGCAGCCAGTCGCCGTGGGCGGCAAGCAGTTCGTCCGTCATCGCCCAGATCTGATCGAGGTCGAGTTCGGCGGCCGTATGCGGGTCCATCATCGCGGCGTGGTAGATGTGCTCGCGATTTTCCGTCATCAGTGCCTGAACCGTCAGCTCCTGCACGTTGATGTTGGTGCGGATCAGCGCCGTCAGCTGCGGCGGCAGGTCGCCGATGAAGGTCGGCTGGATGCCTGACGCATCAACCAGGCAGGGAACCTCGGCTGCGCAATTGTCAGGCAGCGAGGTGATGCAGCCATTGTTGCGGACGTTGCCGTAGATGACGGAGGGTTCGCCCGTCCAAACGGAGTTGATGATCGAGGAAGCGTATTCCTTCGACTGCGCGACTTCGATCTTGTCAGCCGACTTGTAAGCTTCCGCCTGTCCCTTCCAACGGGCGATCTGCTCGATGCAGCGCTTGGGGTATTCGTCGAGCGGGATGCCGAACTTCTCGATCAGGTCCTCGCGGCCCTCCTTGATGAAATAGGGCGTGTACTCGGCGAAGTGCTCGGAGCTCTCGGTGACGAAATAGCCGAGGCGCGTCAACATTTCGTAGCGTACCTTGTTCGGGCAGCGTGGGTTCCAGCCCGGCTTCGGAGCGCGACCTTCACGGTAGGCGCGCACGAGATCCGGATAGAGGTTCTTGTAGGAACCGTCTGCCTGGCGATGCTCGAACTTCAGATAGAAGGCCATGTGGTTGATGCCGGCCGAGCGGTAGCGGATTTCCTCGTAGGGAATGTCGAGGTCGTGGGCCAGTTCCATCGCGGTGCCCTGCACCGAGTGGCAAAGACCAACCTGCTTGATCGTCGGGTATTTCTCCGAGATCGCCCAGGTGTTGATCGCCATCGGGTTGACGTATTGCAGCATGATCGCCTCGGGGCAAACCGCGAGCATGTCCTCGCAGATCTTCCAGAGATGCGGAACCGTACGCAGGCCGCGCATGATGCCGCCGACGCCGAGCGTGTCGGCGATCGTCTGGCGCAGGCCGAACTTCTTCGGGATCTCGAAGTCGGTTACCGTGCAGGGCTCATAGCCGCCGATCTGGAAGGCGACGACGACGAAGTCGGCGCCGGTGAGCGCCTTGCGCTGGTCCGAATAAGTCTCGGCCTTGGCCTTGACGCCAAGCGTCGAGATCAGCTTGTTGACGACGATGGCGCTTTCTTCCAGCCGCTGCGGGTTGATGTCCATCAGGGCGATGGTGGCGCCTGACAGCGCCGGGCGCTGCAGCACGTCGCCGATGATGTTCTTCATGAAGACGGTGGAGCCTGCACCGATAAACGTGATCTTGGGATTTCTTGCCATTATAACCTCCGGCATGTGCAATCAGGCTACCTCGAAAGCGGCTTTGACGAGCCGTTCCGTGTAGGCGGTCTTGGGATTGGTGAGAACTTCGTTGACGGGTCCCTCTTCCATGATCTTGCCATGCTGCATGACAATCACCCGGTGGCAGAGGGCACGCACGACCTTGAGATCGTGCGAAATGAAGAGATAGCTGAGACCCCGCTCGTCCTGCAGCTTGCGCAGCAGTTCGATGATCTGGGCCTGAACCGAGAGATCGAGCGCCGACGTCGGCTCGTCGAGCAGGATGAATTCCGGCTCGAGCGCGATGGCGCGGGCAATGGCGATACGCTGGCGTTGGCCACCTGAGAACTCGTGCGGAAAGCGCGAGAGAATATTGCCCGGCATGCCTGCTGCGATCAGCGCCTCGCGGACGCGGTCGAGGCGCTCGGCCTTGGTCGCGCCGAGCTTGTTGACCACAAGGCCTTCCTCGATGATCTGGCCGATCGTCATACGCGGGTTGAGCGAGGAGAACGGGTCCTGGAACACGATCTGCATGCGCGAGCGCAGCGGCCGCATTTCGGCACGTGACTTGCCATGGATCGGTTGACCATCAAAGAAGATCTCGCCGCTGTCCGGTTCGTTCAGCCTGACAAGCGCCTGGCCGAAGGTCGTCTTGCCCGACCCGGATTCGCCGACGAGGCCGAGTGTTTCATGCCGCCTGAGTGTCAGGTTCAACCGGTTGACGGCGATGAGCTCCTTCAGCTCCGGCTTGAAGAACCCGCCATGACGCATCATGAACGAGACACGTACGTCCTTGGCATCGAGAATGACGTCCGAGCCCTCGGGCAGCGGATTGGCCTGACCGCGCGGCTCCGAACCCAGCAGATGCTTGGTGTAGGCGTGCTGCGGATTGGCGAACAGGTTCTCGGTGGTGTTGTGCTCGCGCATCTCGCCATGCTGCATGACATAGACGTAGTCAGAGAACTGGCGCACGACCGTCAGATCGTGGGTGATCAGGATCACCGCCATCCGCAATTCCTTCTGCAGGTTGCGGATGAGGTTCAGGATCTGCGCCTGCACCGTCACGTCGAGAGCGGTTGTCGGTTCGTCGGCAATCAGCACATCGGGATCGTTGGCGAGCGCCATGGCGATCATCACGCGCTGGCGCTGACCTCCGGAGAGCTGATGCGGATATTGGCGGAGCCGGGCTTCTGGATCCGGGATCTGAACGTGTTGCAACAGCTCTAGCGCCCGGGCTTCCGCCTGCTTCTTGCTCATCTTGCGATGCACGCGGATCGCCTCGACGATCTGGCTGCCGATCGTATAGATCGGATTGAGCGAGCTCATCGGTTCCTGGAAGATCATCGAGATGCGGTCGCCGCGAAGCTTGCGGCGGTCGCGCTCGGAGAACTTCAGGATATTTGCGCCGTCGTAGGTCACAGTGGATTTCGGGGACACCACGGCGCGCTTGGAGAGCAGTCCCATGACGGTGCGTGCGGTGACCGACTTTCCGGAACCGGATTCGCCGACGATCGCGATCGTTTCTCCGCGATAGAGCTGGAAGGAGATGTCCTTCACAGCCTCGACGGTGCCATGCTCTACCTTGAAGTTGACGGCGACGTTGCGCGCGTCGATGACGGGATTTTCCGACCGGCCCTCATGATCGAGGCGTACAGGCGGGGCGAAGGAGTTGACGAGAGCAAGAGCCATCTTGGAGCCTCCTCAATAGGGATCGACTGCATCGCGCAAACCGTCACCCAGCGCGTTGAACGCGAAGACTGTGACAAGCACGAAGCCGACGGGCGCCAGAATCCAGGGATAGGTGCCGATGACGGAATAGTTTGCGGTATCCTGAAGCATCAGACCCCAGGAGATCAGCGGTGGCTTCACGGCAAAGCCCAGGAAGCCGAGGAAGGATTCCAGCAGCACGACGCTTGGGATATGTAGCGTGACGGCGACGATCACGTGGCTCATCACGTTCGGGAAGATGTGCTGGAAGATGATCCGCCGGTCGGTGGCGCCGACGGCCATTGCCGCTCTGACATAGTCGATGCGAGCGAGCGCCAGCGTCTTGCCACGAACTTCGCGCGACATCTGCGCCCAGCCGAGTGCGGACATGACGATAATGACGAAGCCGAGAAAGACATTGGTCGGTGCCGTCACAGGGATCAGCGACGTCAGCGCCAGATAAAGCGGCAGCTGTGGGAAGGCGAGCACCACTTCGACGAAGCGCTGCACCCAGGTGTCGAAGGCGCCGCCGAAATAGCCGGACACCATGCCGACCGTGGTCCCGATCACGGTGACGATGAAGACGACGGTAAGCGCGATCGTCAACGAAATCCGTGAGCCGACGATGGCGCGCGACAGCACGTCCCGGCCGAACTTGTCGGTACCGAGGAAATGCACCGGCTGGCCAGTGGTCGAGCCGAAGAAATGCCGATCCATCGGAATGAGGCCGAGGAGCTTGTATTCCGCCCCCTTCACGAAGAAGCCGAGGAGGTTCGGATTGTCGTAATCCGGGCCGACGATCGGCTGGAAGGTGACGGGGTCGAGTTCTTCGGACTCAGCCAGTCCATAGACCCGTGGCTGGAAGACGAAATTGCCGTCCTTGTCGTGGAAGCTCATCATCTGCGGAGGGGCAAAGCCGACATCCGTTGCCTTTGGATCCATCGGGGCGAAAAACTCCGCGAAGATCGCCATTATCAGGAGCATGGCAACCAGCACGAGGCCGATGGTGCCCGTCCACGAGCGTCTCAGGCGGCGCCAGACCAGCGCCATGTAGCTTTCATTGCCGTGCGGCACGGCCTTGACGGTTTCTTCGTGCGGCGGTGGGGGAGCGGAATCGAAAGCGAGCATGTCAGGCTCCTCCGTACGTACGGACGCGAGGGTCCAGCATGGCAAGCAGCATGTCGGCGATGATGTTGCCGACGATGAGCGTGGCGGACAGGACCATCATGAAGGTGGCCGTCACATAGACGTCGCCGATCGCCATGGAGCCGACGATTGCGGGTCCGACCGTTGGGAGGGAAAAGATGATGGCAGTCTCGATCTCGCCGGTCAGCATGTAGGGAAGAACGACGCCCTGGTACATGACAAGCGGATGGAGTGCGTTCGGCACGGCATGGCGCATGACGACCGCGCCGCCCGAAAGGCCTTTTGCCCGCGCCGTCTCGACGTACTGGGCGTTCAGCGTATCGAGCAGGTTTCCGCGCATCACACGCATGTTGTAGGCGAGCCCGCCGAAAGTCGCGATGGCGACAACCGGCCAGACATGGCTGACGAGGTCGACGAATTTGGCCCAGGACCACGGCGCCCCGCCATATTGCGGCGAGAAGAAGCTGCCGATTTCCGAGACGTTGAACTGGAAAACGAGGAGGTAGACGATGATCAGCGCCATCAGGAAGCGCGGCACCGTCATGCCGAGGAAAGAGATGCCCGAAAGCAGGCTGTCGATCCAGGAATACTGGCGGGTTGCAGCCCAGATGCCGAAGCTGATGCCGAGCACGGATGCCAGGATGTGGCAGACCAACGCCAGCGCAAGCGTGCGCGGCAGGCGCTCGGCGACCACATCGGCCACCGGCTTGTTGTAGAACATGCTGTAGCCGAAATCGCCTTGCGTCAGGATGCCCTTGATCCAGTTGAAGTACTGGATGACCATCGGTTGATCGAGACCGTGGGCGACGCGATATGCTTGGGCCTGCGCATCGGCGGCCGCGAAGGAGGCTCCACTCTGATTGATCAGCTGCGAACGGATGTAATCGGCATAATCGCCGGGCGGTGCCTGGATGATCGCGAAGGTCACGATGCTGAGGATAATCAGGACCGGAATCGCGGAGGCTATGCGCACGAGCAGGAATCGGAACATCTGACGGTTCGCTTCTCATTGCGGCCAGTCGCGCGGTGTCCCTGTGCGGCTGGCTAGTTGATCTTGGCCGGCCGCGCATCACACGCGACCGGTATCTTTCGTTGGGAGGAGAACGCTTAGTTGATCGGACCCTTGTCGCCAGGCTTGCCGGGCAGCTGTTCTGGGAACAGTTCGTACTTGCCCTGCTTGTCAGCAGCCACCCACAGACGTTCGCGGATGACGGAGTCTTCAGCCCAGTTGAACATGAAGATCGGAGTTCCGGCCGGCACGTTCGAGAAGCGCTTGTTGATGATCAGCGCACCCGGATATTCCGTGAGGCCGACCGTATCGACATTCTCGGTCGCGACCTTCTGATACTGCTTCATCAGGTCGACGCGCTCGTTGTTGTCCTGGCTGGTCTGGAACTTCGTGACGATGTCCACCAGCTTTTCTTCATAGGGCATCAGGTCAAGTTTGCCGTCCTTGCCGGCGCGATGCTGCCAGCTCGTGCGGGGACCGACAGGTGCAAGCTGTTCGGTATTCTGCACGACGGAAGCAAGTTCCGGTGAGCTGCGCTGGATCAGCCAGTCGAAACGGCCCGCATAGTGGGCATCGTCACGCTTGGGGCCGTCCAGGGCATTGAGGATGACCTTGATGCCGAGCTTTTCCATCTGACCGATGACGCCTTCTGCAAGGCTCTTGTCGGTCGCGTAGCCGTTGTTGACGAGAAGAACGATTTCGACGTTCTTGCCGCCTTCGGTGCCGGCCGGGAAGTTCACGAAGCCGTCGCCGTCGGTATCCTTGAGGCCTGCCTTGGCGAGCAATGCCTTGGCGCCCTTCAGGTCGAACGGGTAGTAGACCACCGAGTTACGATCGTAGAAGCTCGTGCCCGAAGACAGGCCGCCCGGATAGATCGCGGTGAATGGACCCTTGACGAGTGACTCGCCGATGGCCTTGCGGTCGAGACCCATGGTGACTGCCTTGCGGAAGTCCTCATTGCGGTTCAGTTCGCGAACAGCCTGGCCACGTGCGTCAGGATCGCCCCAGCCATTGGCCGAGAGGTTCATGCGCAGGTTGTAACCGATCAGGCGCGGGCCGAAGGCAAGGCGTGCCGGTGCCGTCTTTTCGGCGGCGCGCTTCAGCGACGCCACGAAGTTTTCCGGCTGCTCCAGGTTGGAAATGTCGCCGGAACCGGCAACGGCTTGCACGTCTCGGTCGGCCCATGTGGAGAGCTTGTAGTGCAGTTCGTTGAGGTAAGGCAGCTGGTTGCCCTTCTCGTCGACCTTCCAGTAGTAGGGGTTGCGGCGCATGACGATGATGTCGTCAGGACGGTATTCGACCGGCACCCAGGCACCCATGACCGGCATGTTCATGAATTCCGGCGGGAAGGCATTCTTGAACTGGTCGTAGGTGTTCTTCGAATACTTCGGATGTTGCGGCTTCAGGATGTGAGACGGACCCGGGCAGAAGCTCGGATAGGACATCGTGTAGAGATACTGCTTCGGGAAGGCTTCCTTGAAGGTCCATTCGACCGTGTAGTCGTCGATCTTCTTCAGTGTGGTTCCCTCGCCGAAGGCTTCCGGCGATGCGCCGCCACCGAGCGGCGAGACGTTCGGATCGATGACCTCGTCGTCCCAGTAGAACATGATGTCGTCAGCGTTGAAGGCGACGCCATCCGACCACTTCGCGCCTTCGACGAGGTGCATGGTCAGCTTATGGCCATCAGCAGACCATTCCCAGCTCTTGGCGAGGTTCGGAAGCGGCTCGGTGTCCTTGGCTTCGACCTGGAAGAGCGGCGCGGTGCGCGTCAGGCATTCGGAGAGGCCGATGTCGATGCCGCCCCAGCCCTGAGTCTGGCCAGCGCCGTAGTTCCAGCCTTCCGGCCGACCGCCGATGACGTGGCGAAGCGTGTCCCCATAGACACCGATGCCGTCGACCATATTGTCGGTCTTGAAGACGAGTGGTTCCTTGGGGAGGCGATCCTTGACGGGCGGCAGCTTGCCGGTGTCGACGAAGTTCTTCTTCACCCAATCCGGTTCGTTATACGACGGAAGCGCCTTGAACTCTTCGATCGAATCTCTCGATACGTATTTGATCTTGCCTTCCGCCGGGAATTGCGGCGGAACGGGCGGTGCCGTCGGCTCGGAGGCGTAGGCGCTCAAAGCCGAGACCGAGACGCTCAGCGCCAGTCCGGCAAGAATGCCAAGGTTGCGGTAATTTCTCATCGTCTCTCCCTCTTGTTTCGAGGCGCTTGTCGGCTGCCCCGGTTCTCCTCAACGATCCGGCAACGGGTTTGCGGCGATGGCGTCCCCTCCTTGGAACGCCATCGCCACCCGTCCTCCGGGAAACTCAGACGGCCTGCTTGAGCGCCGCTTTCTCGGCACGAAGTTCTTCGATCGAGCGGACGTTGCGGCGCGCAGCACCTGCCCATTCGCGAGTCTTCACAGTCGATTTCGCCAGGCGCTCCTTGGCGGCCGGAACCGCATCCGCATATTGCGGCAGCCAGCGGGCCTGGGCGACAACCATCTCGTCGACCATCTGCCAGACCTCTTCCGGCGTTGCGACGGCACCAACCAGCGGGTCGTGCAGTACGGCAAGCTTTAGGAGGTCGATATCGCCGCTGACGGCTGCATGAACCGACATGCGCTGGACGTTGATGGACGCCATGCAGGTCGCAGCACAGGCTTCCGGAATGGTGACGCCGGAGACCATGTTGATGCCGAAGCGATCGACGAAGCCGGGCGATTCAATGATCGCGTCGGACGGCAGATTGGTGATAACGCCATTGTTCTTGACGTTGAAGTGGCCGCGATAGACACGCCCCGTTTCCAGCGCTTCCAGGATGTGGCTGGCATGCTCGTTGGACCGCTTGGATGGATCGATCGGCTTTTCTGCGGAGGCGAGGAACTGCGGGAACTCCGTCTCGAACCAGTTGCGGGTTTCCGTGGAGTGACGGAGATAGCCACCGGTTTCGCCGTGGATCCAGTCGGACATGTCGATCCACTTGGTGATCTCGTCCGGCCGCTTGCGGTACCAGGGCAGGTATTCCGACAGATGGCCGTTGCTTTCCGTCGAATAGACGCCGAAGCGCTTCAGAACGTCGATGCGCAGCTTTTCCTGCTGTGAGAAGACTGGATGTGCCTCGAAGGCGGCAACCAGCTCGTCCTTGCCGATCTTGCGGCCGTTGAGCTTGAGATCGACGAACCATGTCTGGTGGTTGATGCCCGAGCAGATGTAGTCGAGTTCGGACGGCGACTTCGCGCCGAGTACCTCGGCGATCTGTTCGGCGCCGTGCTGCACGCCGTGGCAGAGACCGACAGTGTCTACCTTGCCGTATTCGATCGCAGCCCAGGTGTTCATCGCCATCGGGTTTGCGTAGTTCAGGAACTTTGCGCCCGGCTCGGCGACTTCGCGGATGTCCTTGCAGAAGTCGAGGATGACAGGAATGTTGCGCTGACCATAGAGAATGCCGCCGGCGCAGATCGTATCACCGACGCACTGGTCGATGCCGTACTTCAGCGGAATGCGGATGTCGTCGGCATAGGCTTCAAGGCCGCCGACGCGTACGCAGCTGATGATGTAACGCGCGCCGGTCAGCGCCTCGCGGCGGTTCGTCGTCGCCGTTACCTTGGTGGGCAGCTTGTTGGACGACACGATGGTGTCGAGGATCTGCTTGATCATCTGCAGATTGTGTTCGCTCATGTCGGTGAGCGCGAACTCGATGTCCCGGAATTCCGGTACGCAGAGGATGTCGGTGAACAGCTTTTTGGTGAAGCCGACGCTGCCAGCGCCGATGATAGCGATTTTGAAACTCATGATCCTAACCTCGATGCGATCAAAATACCGGCATTGGACAACGAGAAGAAGAATAGGACGCGGGCTTGCGCTCTCTATCAAAAAAGGCCAGAAATCCGGCTTATTCTCCTCCCCGCCACTCCTCGATGCTGGCGGTGTGCTCTCTCTTGGAGGCGGATTATGCGCAATTTCGGCGGGCCCGCCAGAGAAGGATTATGCTTTCATGGGTAATTCTGTGCTCCACAAACTGATTGAGAACGGCCCGGTCATGCGCACTGTTTCACTGCCGCGCGGGCGACAGAGCTTGCACACCATGCCGACCAGCACCGGATATGAAATCCGCGAGGATGCCACCTATGACTGGGATGGCCGCAAGCGCGGCCAGACGCCGTTCACCGTGCTTCAGCACACGATCAGCGGCTCCGGAAACCTGCGATACGAGAATCGCGAACTGCGGGTGAAGGAGGGCGAAACCTTGCTTGTTCTCGTGCCTCACAATCACCGCTACTGGCTGGACGATGGGGATCGCTGGGAGTTTTTCTGGATCTCGATGAACGGGGAAGAGGCGCTGCGCATCCATCGTTCGATCCTCGCCGTAACCGGTCCGATCCTCAAGCTGCAACAGGAGACGATCGAGCATCTGGCAGATTGCAGCCTGCGCCTGATCAACGGCGCGGAGACACCGGGGCTTGCATCGGCGATTGCTTACGAGGCGGCAATGGCGCTCTATGACGACGTGTTCGGCTCGCACCCGGTGTTCAGCGAGGAATACCGGACGATGCAGCATGTGATCGACTATATCATGAACAATCTCGAGCGTCCGCTGCCCGTGGAGGACCTCGCCCGGGTCGCTGGTCTCAGTCGCGCGCATTTCTCGCGCATGTTTGCCGCAAACGAAGGCCTGCCGCCGGCGGAATTCGTTCTGCAGAAACGCCTGAAGCGCGCGGTCAAGCTGCTGACGAAAACCGCCAACATGCCGGTCAAGGAAGTAGCTATCCGCTCGGGCTTCGAGGACGCGAATTATTTCTCCAAGGTTTTCCGTCGTGTTTACGGCACCAACCCGACGGAGTTTCGCACCACCGGCATGTATGCCAGCGTCGGCAGGCAGCGCTGAAGCGCTGCCTCGAAGCCTGGGAATGCTATGGCGCGGTGCCGTAAGACAATTTGGGATACCAAGTCGGTGGACGTCCTTCCGGCGTGGTGTCGAGCACCGTCCATAGCGGCATGAAATCGGGTGCGCCGCGCGGATCCTGCCCCGGGTCGGACGTCTCCGGTCCCATTTCCTGGCTCCAGAAGTGGCGGACCGATCCGTCCTTGCGGGTAAACACGTTATAGGCCGCATCGTCACTGCCGCCTTCACCGATTGCGTGGTAGTCGCGGCTGTACTCGTCGTTGGTGTCGGAATAGAGCGGCAGATGATGCCAGCCACGTTCCTTCTTGAAGGCAAGCAGCCGTTCGATCGGAGAGCGGGCGACGACAGCGAAGGCAGCCTGCTGGCTGATGTCGGGAACTTCGCCGTCCAGCGCCGATAGCATCGACGTGCACATCGGGCATGGGCGCTCACGCTCCGGACCGAACATGTAGCTATAGATGACCAGCGTGTCCTTGTTTCCGAAGAGCTCCTTGAGGCTGACCGGTCCGTCGGGGCCTTGGAACTGGTAGGTCTTCGTCACCTCGCCGCCCGGCGGCAAGGCACGCCGCATTTCCGCGACGCGTTCGATATGACGCCGCAACTCGATCTCTTCTGCGAGCAGTGCTTCGCGGGCACGGCGGTAATCTGCGCTTTCATTGGGAATGCGCACGCCATTGCGTCTTGCAAGTTCCATCGCGGAAACAAGGCTGGGGGCATCCATGGCAAGTCCTCCTTCTTGATTCGTCAGTTCCAGCAGACATGACCGCCCTGCCCGGTGCGGCATGTTCCTCTAGAACGTTTGGGAAGCGAGAAAATCGACAGGGCCTGAGAAAAAATCGGGGCTCGATGCCGGGCGCAGCCTTGAGGACTGTCCTACTACAGTGAGACGCCAGCCGTTGCCGGTTGCCTTTTTCGGCCGCGGCTGGCGTTGCCGGGCGATAATCGTCGCCCGGTATGCATACTGTGGTCGGAACGTTAAAAGTTCATGAGTCGTCCCTAATTGTCAAAGATGGAATAAAGAATGCGCCCATCGCCCACCACTTTGTGCAAGGCGATGCTTTGTCCTGCGGTTTGATGGGCATGGAGTTGCGCATAGACGATTGGGGCGTACCGCCTCACGATTGGGTGCCGTGGTTGCCTCGATACTAGGTCGACTGCTCGCGCCATTCGTCGATAGCCGAGGCAAGATCAGCCGCATTTCTGATGCGCCAGACACGTATTCCCTGGGCCGCAGCAAGTTGCGCGGAAATGGTCTCTTGGAACCTGCGTCCGTTCGTCAGGCTGCGTATGGCGAATTTGTACTGTTCCCATGGCCAATCTACGTTGCCTTCGGGAAGTTCGGGGCGAGTTCGTCCCATGTTGCGCAACGGCCGAATGGCCAGGCGCCAAGCTCTCAGCCATTCGGGAGGGTCCAGCCACATCACGCTATCGGCATGCCGGATCGCGTGAGCAAGTAGGCTTGGACCGCCCTCCAGAATCCAGCTGTCTCTTTGGATGGCTTGCGACAGATCGGCGCCGACCTGGGATCGAGGGCGCTGCCTCCATTCGCTGGTAAGTTTCATCGCGTCGAATGAGACAACGGGCACCTCCGGGTGTGTCGCAGCCAGCCTCGCCGCCAAGCGGCTTTTGCCCGCTCCGTTCGCGCCGGTAATGATCAACTTCCGCAGCATTGCTGTCCTATTCAGAGATCGGGCGGGCCATGAACTCCATCGGGTAGCAGCAGGCTACGCGCTTCTTGTGAAGCTGGAATAACTGCAAGTCGCGCGTTTCGCTGCGCCCAATCCGGAGGCTAGCTCGTTCGTGCCTGCTGCTGCACATCGATGCTCTGGTCACTATTCTCTCCGGTCAGTTCCCAGATGCCGACTTGTTCCGCACGTCCCTTGAGGTGAACCAGTCCCAATGGCCTGAGATCGAAGTGATCTGCTACGGCATCGCGGACGGCTTCGCTGACGAGGATCGACGTCTGGTAGTCCTTGTTCAATCCTTCCAGCCGCGACGCGACGTTGATCGTATCGCCCATTGCCGTGTATTGCTGCCGCGAGATCGCTCCGAAACTGCCGACGACCGCCGGCCCGCTGTGCAATCCAAACCGGGTGAACAGTTCCGGACGGCCACCCTTCCGATTGGCGTTGTTCAAGCCATCGATCGCCTCTTTCATCGCGAGCGCACATCGACAGCCGTGTTCGGCGTGGAGGGCGTCTTGAACAGGGGCATTCCACATCACGAAAATGGAATCACCGAGATATTGAACGACGGTCCCGCCGTGCCGCTCGGCAATCGTGTTCAACAGTTCGAAATAGGCCGACAGGATATCGACGACTTCTTCCGGCGAGTGCTGCTCGGATATGGTCGTGAAGTCGCGAATGTCGGTGAAGAGCACAGTCACATCCTGTCGCTTTGCCTTGACGAAAGCCCCGCCACCAGGATTGACGATCCGGCGAACGACTTCGCGCGGGACATAGAGCGCGAACTGACCGATCGCCCGGCGGCTTGCCGCCAGCGCACCCGCCAGTGTGTTGATCTCGGTGATCCAGGAATGCGAGACGGGTTTCTCGGTGATATCGAGATCACCGATCCTGCGCGCTTCGTCCGCCAGCCGGTTGAGAGAGCGACTGACCATGCGGGACAACAACACAGACGCGGCGACGCCCGCAACCAGCAATGCGGCTGCAATGAGAAGGTTGTGAACGAGCAGGCGGTTGGCCTGCGCCACTAGATCCTCGAGCGGGACGACGATTGCGGCCACATTTCCCTTGAACAGGCCTGACACATCGACGGGCGCAATCTGGACGAGGTAATTTTCACCATCAAACTGGAGCCGTGCCAACCCGCCGCTTGCAAAGGCGGGATCTCGCCTCAGCCTAGCCACGGTTTCGAGGCTCGTATCGAGATTGCCTGCCTTGGTATCGACCGGGCCGGCACTTCGTGACCAGATATCGAGGAGCTTGGCCATGATGGTCGGATCAGAATGGGCGACGAGATTGTCGGCGTCATCCATGAGGTAGGCGCGCGCACGCGGCGAAATCCCCTGCGCGTCCAACAGGCGGCCGATGGTCCGCAGGTGGATGTTGATACCGACGACGACCTTACCATTGTCCTTCATCGGTGCGGCGACCGTCAGCGTGGGGACCTTGAGCGTGCCGGTGACATAGGGGCCAACCGAAACCGCTGCGCCTTCGCGTATAACGGATTGATACCAGGGTCTCTGCCGGGGATCGAATGAGCCATTTTTGACGTTCCGCTCCTCTATCAGTCTCGTCCGGCTATCGAGAAAACCAAGCGTAGAGATAGCGTCTGCGCTTTGTGGCCGCGCGATGGTTCTGATGGCGACGGCCGTGCCATCGGGTGCCGCGAGCGTTTGGCGAACGTCCCGCCTGGCGGCATTGATGACCTGCAGGTATGAGCCATCGGGATAGCCCGCGTAGATGCTCGTCGCATCGGGGAGGCTTCGCAGCACTTCCAGAAAGAAATTCTGCTTTGCCTGCAGATCCTGTGGTGGCGGGGACGTAAGCTGCGGCAAAGTGGCTGCCAACGCCACCGCTTCGGTGCCACCTTGCAGCGTGTTGCGGTACCCCTCGATCAGCCGCAGGCTCATTTCGCGCATCTGCTGGACGCCTGCGCTGACCGCGGCCTCCCGCCCGTGGCTGAATGCCATCCAGATGATCGGCATCGATGTGCACAATAGCGATGCGACAATCAGAACGCCGAGATGCAATCTTAGGGGCTTCGACCAATGCACGGGGTTTGCCTCGAAATGCGAACGCTTCACTACGCGACCATCTCAATACTTGTCTTGCCAAGTAGACATGAGGGTAACAGTGGCGGCAGCTAAGTGCTTTTTGAGAAATTACACAAGATGGCGGTGTGATTGCCCCGAACTTTAGGCATGACTTGCCGGCGGGCACCGCGATTGGCCGCGAGCAGAGGCGACCGAAGTCACCTAGGGCTCCCTCCGGTCGATCTCGACCCAGCGCTCCTAGTCCGACTCGAGATCGTAGATTGTTCCCGTCAGCCATGCTGGCCAGTCGCGTTCGAAGAAGGCCTTCGCGGTTTCGTCGAATTTCCGGTTCGGGCGTGTATCGACCGCCATGCGCTCGCCATCCAGGCGGACGACGATCTGTTCCTCGCGGTGAGCGTCCCTTTCCTTGCGGAAACGGAACGCCTCGAGCGGACCCGTGCTGGATTGTGGAAGGGATTCACCCGCCGGATCGCAGATGGCGCGGGCGCCGCGACTGCCGCCACCGTTGCGGATGAAATAGTCCAGCGCCTCGAGGACGGCCTCGGACGCAAGCGCCATCTGTTGCCATTGGAGCGCGCGGCCAGCCTCTGCCGCGCGATCGTATGCAATACCGTGCTGGCGGATCTGCGCATTCAGGCGTCTCGCTTCCGCCAGGGCCGCCGACACGCTTTCTGCTTCGCAGATGAGCCCTGCCTTGTCGCTCATGCGGGCCTGAACATCTGATCTGATGACCTTCACGGTCAAGGGACTGTCGGTCTTGAGAAGGGCGAGCAGTTTGAGCACGCCGTCACCCGCCGCAGCACGAAGGTCTCGCCGCGAGGCGACTTTCGCCCGTCCGCTCGCGCCGATGTGTTCGCCGACGCGGGTGCCGAACACCTGGCCCGCATTCAGCGCCGCGCCGCCGGGGCGCGTGACACCGTGCGTCCCCGCAGCCTCGCCGATAGCGTAGCAGCCGGCGAGGCTGCTGCGCCCCCACGTGTCGACCATGATGCCGCCGTTCATGTGCTGGTTGTTGACGGCGAACTCCAGCGGTTCCGCGGCAATATCCACCTTGTAGCGTCGGTAAAGCTCGATCGCGAGCGGGTTCATGTGGCGCAGTCGCTGGATCGGGAGCGCCTGCCCCGCCCCGGCATTGCCAAGGTAGTGCTTCACGTCGTCATCAAGCCGTTCAAGATCGAAAGGCAAGTCGCCTGGCACCGCCAAGGGATTACGGTTGAAATCCATGAACACGCGCCGGCCCGCCGCGCTCTCGCGAAAGATCGCCAGGTCCACCAGGCTCGATCCGAAATCGAGCATCCGTGTCGAGTGAAACGGCCACTGGTAGCCCTTGCGAAAGACGTTCGACGCCATCTCCTGAGTAGTACGGTAATAGGCGGCGAGGAAATGATGCTCTCTTCCGTTGGCGTCGAGCGAATAGATATGCGGGATCGTCTGGACATAGGTTCCGGAAAGATTCCAGGGAAACCCTTCCCTGCGCGTTCCGATACCAAACTGGCTTTCCGTCAGGTTCACGAGCTCGACACCGGCCGCAAGCGCGAGACCGAGTGATCCGAAGCAGCCGTTGGGATAGACACTGTCACGATAGAGTTCGCCCGGGCCACCTGCTGCAAGTACGAGTACCTCGCAGGCGAAGAGCGCGAGGCCAAACTCGTTGGTCTCTGTGCGATCACTCGCTCGGATCGTAAGGACGCCGACAATGCGACGATGCGCACCGTCGCCCTCGGTCAGGATCTTGACGGCGGTGGTGTGGTTGAAGAAAGGGATGCCAAGCCGGATCGCCTCTTCCGCCAGCACCTTCACCATAAGGCGGGATGTGCGCGGTCCGCAGCTCGTCGCCCGGCCGACCTCGTCATGGTCGGTCTGGTAGCGAAGCGTGCCGCCGAGGCTGTCCTGAGGGAGCGGCAAGCCGAGAAACTGCAGGGAGGCCATCATCCGGGCCGATCCCACGGCCTCCACATAGGCTGTGTCTTCATCCATGGCGCCGCCGGCGCGTATCGCACGCGCCATCGCCTTGAAGTTATCGCCCTGATCGGCGATGTTCGCCGTATGCAGGGTCTGCTTGTCCGAGCCAGAACATGCCGAGGTTCCGCCCCAGGCGCTCTGGCTCATCACCACCACGTCGTCGCCGCGACGCTTCAATTCCACGGCCGCGCGCAGCCCTGCCGCGCCGGAGCCGACGACGACACAGCCGGCCCTGTAGATGGGCAGGTCGATGTCGGCCACCCGGATCGTCTCCGAAGATGCCGTCTCCGGGGATAGCCGTGGCATGTCGACATCGGTCAGGGCGTCGAGAATATGTTGCGGGACATCGATGGTCATTGGTCCGGGTCCTTGGGCGTCGTTGTCAGGCGAGCGGAATGTCGACCCAGCGCTTGGCGCGCGAGGATTCCATGCAGGCATCGACGATCTGGCAGATGTGGTGGCCGTTTTCGAAGGTCGGCCACATCGGCGTGTTGGTGGTGATCGACTTGATGACTTCCGCGGCCTCGATGATCTTGCTTTCATTGTAACCGAGCGCGAAGTTCGGCAGCGGCAGGAAAGCTCTGAACGTCGGGTTCTCCGGCCCCACATCGATTTCGCGAAAGCCGGCACGGCCAGTCCGGTCGTCGTTCGTATAGAAGCGAAGACGGTTCACCTCGTCGTAGGTGTAGACGATGCTGCCCTTGGTGCCGTAGATCTCGTAGGTCTGCATGAATTTGCGACCGGTCGCCACGCGGCTGAAGTCAACGATCCCCGCCGCGCCATTCTCGAAGCGGCACAGCAGGTTGGTGGCGTCAGGATTGGTGATGTCCGCCCACGTCTCGTCGCCCTTCAACGCGACCTTTTCTCCGTAGCCAAGCCCGTCGACGACGGGGCGCCTGGAAGTGATAATCAGGTTGTCCGCAATCAGCGAGCTGACCCGTCCGACGAGAAACTCCATGAAGCTGAAAATGTGCGAACCGGTATCTCCGACAATGCCGGTCGGGGCGAGCTTCCCGTCGGCGCGCCACATGTAGGGGGCCATCGGATCGCCGTACATGTCGATGTGCTGGCAGCCCTTGAACATCTTGATCTCGCCGATCTCGCCTGCGTCGATGATCTCCTTGGCGAGGTCGTGAACCGGGTTGCGCGGGAACGCATGCCCGACCCTGGTGATGACGCCTTTTTTCCTGGCGATGTCTGCCAGTTCACGGGCTTCCGCCGCGGTGTTCGCGAGCGGCTTTTCGCAGTAGACGTGCTTTCCGGCGAGCAGCGCGGCTTTCGCCACCTCGTAGTGCAGGCTGTCGGGCAGGCAGATGTCCACCAGATCGACGTCGGGATCATTGACTGCCAGCTTCCAGTCTTGAACGATCTTCGCGCCCGCAGCGCGTCGAGCCAGATCCTCGGCCACTCCAGGATTGGGGTCGGAGATCGCGACGACCCGCGCGGTTCCCCCTGATGTGCCGAGGAAATGTGGGAATGTCTGGTAGGCCATGGTGTGCACCTTGCCCATCCAGCCCGAGCCGCCAAGAACAGCAACCTTTACTTCGGTCATTATCGTCGCCCCTTTGGAATTCGGCCCTCCCGGGACCGATGACATGTCGTCGCTTATCGGATGTCGGCCCGCGCTCTCGGCCGGGTGTCGTTTCGTTCGTAGGAGAAGATTGCCGACGGCAGCGGCGGAAGGCCTCGAATGATGTCGGCACCTTTTTCCCCGACCATGATCGTCGGGGCATTGGTATTGCTGGATGGAACGCGTGGCATGATCGAGGAATCGCAGACACGCAGCCCCTCGAGGCCATGAACCCTCAAGTCGAGACCAACCACTGCCTCCGGCCCGGTTCCCATCTTACAGGTGCCGACGGGATGGTGATCGGTCTTTGCATTGGCGCACCCGTACTCGAAAAGCTCCTCGTCCGACATCACCTTCGGGCCGGGAAGCCGCTCGGCGAGAACGAACGGCTTCAGCGCCGCCTGCTGCATGATCTCGCGAGCGATCTTCAGCCCCTCGAGAGACATCGTCTTGTCATGCGGATCGGACCAGTAGTTCGGATCGATCAGCGGAGCGGCGGAAGGATCCGACGATGATAGCCGCACCGTCCCCCGCGATCTCGGATGCAGATAGGCGGAGTTCAGGGTGACGCCTGCATTTTTCAGGCGTTCGACACCGGCCTCGATGCCCGAGCCCAGGCCCAGATGAAACTGGATGTCGGGTGACCTCGCCTGCGGATCCGCGTACCAGAAGCCCCCGGTTTCAAACAGCGAGGATGCGACCGGTCCGGACCGGAAAAGGACGTACTGCAGCCCAGCCCAAAGGGTGCGATGAAGTTTCGCAACGCCGTCATAGGTGTGGTCTCCGGTGCATTCGGCGATCACGAAGAGATCGAGGTGATCCTGAAGATTGCCGCCCACGCCGGGCAGATCATGCAGCACCTTGAGGCCGACGGACCGAAGATGATCGCCCGGCCCGATACCCGACTGCAGGAGAAGCTTCGGCGAGCCGATGGCGCCTGATGAAACGAGGACCTCCCGCTCGGCCCTGACAATTTCCAGGCCATTCTTGCCGACGATTTCAACACCGACGGCGCGATTGCCTTCGAGCACGATGCGCGAGACGCGCGCGTTCATGCGAACCGTCAGGTTCTTCCGATCCCTGATCGACGACAGATATGCGAGCGACGCGGACGAGCGGCGACGATTGCGCTGCGTCAGCTGGTAGAAGCCGACCCCCGCCTGCTGCCGGCCATTGAAGTCGTGGTTATAGGGAATGCCGAGCTCCTGACCGGCACGGATATAAGCATCGCAAATGGGGAGCGCTGAGACCGGCATCGATACGCCGAGCGGTCCGCCGTAGGAGTGGTAGTCGTCGGCGAAACGCTGGTTGTCTTCCGCGCGCTTGAAGTAGGGAAGGATGGAGCGGTAGTCCCAGCCGTCGCATCCGTCCTCGCTCGCCCACATGTCGTAGTCGGCCGCATTGCCACGTGCGTAGAGCTGGGCGTTGATCGACGAGCCTCCGCCGATCACCTTTGCCTGGGTATAGCGAAGGACCCTGCCTTTCATGTGCTTCTGCGGGACGGTCGACCAGCCCCAGCTGGCTACACCCTTCGTCATCTTCGCAAAGCCTGCGGGCATATGGAACAGCGGGTTCCAGTCGCCGCCGCCCGCTTCGAGAAGCAGGACCTTGACTTCAGGATCTTCGCTCAGTCGGTTCGCGAGCACGCATCCGGCCGGACCGGCACCTGTGATGATGTAGTCGAAACGCATTTTGCTATCCTGTCGAGGCAATGAACCGATGGAATGAAGAGAGCCGCTCATGATCGCAGGTCCGTGGTTGCGATATGGTCAGCCACGCGAAGAGCCTGGCTGGCCACCGTGAGGGCTGGATTGACCGCCGCGGACGTCGGCAGGAAACTGGCGTCCACGACGAAGAGATTGCGGTGCTCATACGAGCGGCAAAAGGTATCGAGCGGCGCTGTCGCGGCGTCGTTCCCGATGCGGATCGTCCCGCACTGATGTGAGGGCGTACGTTTGTCGAAGGCTCTTGCCAGGACGATCGGGAAGCCGATCGACTTCAGAATTTCCTTCAGCTTGGCGACCAACGCCAGATGCGCCGCCCAATTGGTGCGCTGCCATTGCAAGATGATCCTGTCGCCATCCACCATCACACGGCTCTCGGGATTGGGGATGTCCTCGCTCATGGCGTAGAAATCGATCGCGTGGCCGGTAACGAGGTCGAGCATCCACTCGGGGACCTGCGGAAGCGAACCCTTGAGGATCCGGGCGGAGACGCGTCCAAGAAGCTGGACGTTGCCAAGCGGCGGTCCGCCCTTGCCGTCGGACAGGTAGAAGTCGTTGAAGGCGAACGTCTTCTGGTAGATCGCATTGTTCTTGAACCTCGGCGAGACACCGATCACGGCCGAGGCGTTGTGGTTCATGAAGTTTCGGCCGACTTGGTCGGAAGCGTTTGCAAGACCCGTCTTGAAGCGATCATTCGCCGACCGTAGCAACAGCACCGACGACTGAACGGCCCCGGCGGACAGAATGACGATCTTCGGGGAAACCGACCGCGTCTCGCCATCCTTGATATAGACGACCTTCGCCACCTCGTCCTTCGATCCCGTCTCAAGCCTGACGACACGGGCATTCGTCTCGAGGATGACATTGGGATGCTTCATTGCGGATGAAAGGGCCGCCGTTTCGGCATCCATCTTGCCGTCGTCGGAATTCGGATGGGCGTCCCACGGGGTTTTCGCCTTGGCGAGCCAGGCGTCGATATCGATGCCCAGTGGGAGCGACGCCGGGTGGAGCCCCTTCCTCTTGAGCCGCTCGCGCACGGCAGCGATCGGCGCTTCGTCTGGGACCGGAGGATACTCATAGCCCATAGAATGAAATGGCTCGGTCGGGTCTTCGCCGAGCGTTCCGCACACGTTGAAAAGCCGTTCCGCGCGACTGTACCACGGCTCGAGGACCTCATAAGCGAACGGCCAGGCCGGCGAGACGCCTTCCTGGTGCTCGATCACATCGAAGTCTTCCTTGCGATATCGCGACAGCACCGCACCGTAGAACTTCGAGTTTCCCCCCACGTTGTAGTAGTTGCCTGGGTTGAAGCCCTTGCCGTTGGCGTCATACCACGTCTCTTTCGGCCGGAAATGTCCCCTCTGAAAGATCGCGCGCTGATCGCGATTGACTGGAAGGTCGGCGATATGATCACCGGCCTCCAGGATCAGGATCCGTGCACCGGTCGAAGCCAGCCCTGCCGCAACCGACGAGCCGCCGATACCGGATCCGATAATCACGATGTCAGGTGTGACGCTCATGTCTGCCATGCCTCAAGCAATCCGGACCTGGGTCTGGGGATCGAAGAAGACCGCCTTGTCGAGGTTGAACGCGAGCCGGGCGTTCTCGCCCGCCCTGATGCGCGCATCGGCCCGAAGCCGCGCCACGACTTCCTTTCCGCCGAGTTTCGTCACCGCGAAGGTGTCGGAACCAGCGGGCTCGACGACCTCGATCAGGCAATCGTTCTCGGAAAGGGAACGGGCGTTGCGGTCCGCTCCCTCGGGGTCCGTCAGCGCTTCCGGGCGAATGCCGAAGACGACATTGCGGTCTGCGTATCCCGCAAGCGAGGCCATGCTCGGTGCGACCGGGAGGTTCAAGATCTCGCCGCCGGCGCGTTCCAGTGCCACGTTGAGGCCGCTGCCGTTTCTGGTGATCCTTCCGGAGAGCAGGTTCATGGCAGGAGATCCCATGAAGTCTGCGACGAACATGTTCGCCGGATTGTTGTAGATCTCGGCCGGCGTGCCGAACTGCTGAACGATGCCATCTCTCATGACGGCGATTTTGGTGGCCAGTGTCATCGCCTCGATCTGGTCATGCGTGACGTAGACGATCGTCTTGCCGGTGGTCTGGTGCAGGCGCTTGATTTCCGTGCGCATGTCGACGCGCAGCTTGGCATCGAGGTTGGACAGCGGCTCGTCGAACAGGAAGAGTTTCGGATCGCGCACCAGCGCCCGACCCATGGCGACACGCTGGCGCTGGCCGCCCGACAGCTGGCTGGGCTTGCGGTCGAGAAGATGGCCGATCTGCAGCACCTTCGCGACCTTGTCTATCGCCTGCTTGCGCTCTTCAGGCGGGACGCCGCGCATTTCCATGCCGAAAGCGATGTTGCCGGCCACCGTCATATTCGGATAAAGCGCGTAGCTCTGGAACACCATGGCAATGTCGCGCTTTGACGGATGCAGGTCTGCGATGCTGCGATCATCGACGCGGATGTCGCCTTCGGTGATCGACTCCAGCCCGGCGATGGTGTTGAGCAGGGTGGACTTGCCGCAGCCGGACGGGCCAACGAGTACGAGAAAGCCGCCCTTTTCCAGTTCGAGATCGATGCCCTTGAGGATTTCGAGGGCGCCGTAGCGTTTTCTGAGACCTGAGATGTTGAGAAAGGCCATTTGATTTATCCTTTGACAGCACCCGCCATCAGGCCACGCACGAAGTAGCGGCCGGCGAGAATGTAGACGAGGAGGGTCGGCGTGGCGGCGATCATCGCGGCCGCCATGTTGACGTTGTACTCGACGACACCGGTCGAGGTGTTGACGACGTTGTTCAGCGCCACCGTCATCGGCATGGATTCCCCCGAGCCGGCGTAGGCCGAGGCAAAGAGGAAGTCGTTCCAGATGTTGGTGAACTGGTAGATGACCGTCACAACGATGATCGGCAGCGAGTTCGGCAGCATGATGCGGCGGAAGATCTGGAAGAAGCTCGCGCCGTCGACCTGCGCGGCCCGCACCAGTTCGTTCGGGAAGGCCTCGTAGTAGTTCCGGAAGAACAGGGTGGTGAAGCCCAGGCCATAGATCACGTGGACGATCACCAGGTTGACCGTGGAGTTCCCGAAACCAAGCGAGACGCCGATCTCATTGCGAAGCGTGTTGCCGAACCGGCCCAGGCTTCCAAGGATCGTCGCCATCGGCAGCAGCACCGACTGGAACGGAATGAAGCAGGCAAAGAGCATCAGGCCGAAGACGAGCGTGTGGCCGGGGAAGCGCCATTTTGTCAGCACGTAGCCGTTGAGCGCGCCGAGAATGGTCGAGATTGCAACGGCCGGAACCACCATCTTGATCGAGTTCCAGAAGTAGCCTTTGATCCCGGCACAGGTCAGGCCGACGCAGGCCTCACCCCAGGCCTTGAACCAGGGCTCGATCGTCGGCGATTGCGGCAGCGACAGCATGTTGCCGTTCTGGATTTCGTCCATGGTCTTGAACGAGGTGACCAGCATGACGAAGAGCGGCATCAGGTAAACGATCGCGAAGAATACGAGCAGGCCATAGATGATGGTGCGGCCGATCCAGCGCGAGTTTGCGCTACCTTTGGAAGGCGCGATCGAGGCGGAGATAGAGGTCATCGCGCCTTCTCCTTCAGTTCGGAATAGAGATAGGGAACGATGATGGCTGAGATCGTCATCAGCATGATGATCGCGCTTGCCGATCCGACGGCCATCTCGTTACGCTTGAAGGTGTACTCGTACATGAAGTTCGACGGTAGCCAGGCCGAGCCGCCGGGGCCGCCGGAGGTCAAGGCGACGACAAGATCGTAGGACTTGATCGCCATGTGCGCGAGGACGATGAAGGCCGAGAGAAATACCGGGCGCAAGAGTGGAATGATGATGCGCCGATAAAGTTGGCCCGTGGTCGCGCCGTCGATCTGCGCGGCCTTCATGATCTCGCCGTCGATACCCCGCAGCCCCGCTAGAAACATCGCCATGACGAAGCCGGAGGCCTGCCAGACACCGGCGATGACCACCGTGTAGATGACGAAATCCTTGTTCTTGATCCAGTCGAAGTGGAAGCTCGTCCAGCCGAAGTGATGGAGCGTCTGCTCAAGCCCGAGGCCCGGGTCGAGGAACCATTTCCAGGCGACACCGGTGACGATGAAGGAAAGCGCCATCGGATAGAGAAAAATCGGTCGAAGAAGTCCCTCACCGCGGATCTTCTGGTCAAGCAGGATAGCCAGGAACAGGCCAAGCGCCAGGCAGATGCCGATGTAGAGGAAGCCGAAGATCCCCATGTTGGTGATCGAGGTGTACCAGCTCGATGGCGGATCGTTCTCGAAGGTCCAGTGCCACAGACGCTGGTAGGCGCGGGCTCCCGTCAGGGTGTAGGACGGGAACGTCTTGGAATTGGTAAAGGACAGATAGGCCGTCCAGACGATGAAGCCATACACGAAGATGATCGTGATGGCGAAGCTGGGCGCCAGCACGATTTGTGGCAATGCGTTCTGCAAACGTGTGCGCATCGGCACCGATTTCGCGGGCGTAAGAATGGGTTCGCTGGTAGCGACACTGCTCATGGTCGAGGTCCCTTCGAGGGAAGTAATCGATCGGGAGTCTTCCCCGCCAATGCCACGGGGAAGACTGTCATCCGGTCTTAACGTGCGTCGTCGATCGCCTGGACGAGCTGTTTGACAGCCTCGTCGGAGGTCTTGATCTGGCCATGCACGAACTTGGACACGACATCCTTGTAGGCGTTGGCAATCGCCGGAGGGGCGCCGTAGCCCTGGGCGAGCGAACCGAACAGCGTGCCGCCTTCGTTGGCAGCCTTCAGGTCGGCGATACCCTTCTTGCCGCAGGCGTCGAAGTCGGTATCCGGAACGTCGGTACGGGCCGGAACCGAGCCCTTGACGACGTTGAAGGCCGACTGGAAGCTCTTCGACAACGTTGCGGTTGCCAGCGCCACCTGGGCCGCCTTGCGGTCGTCAGGAACGTTGAACATGCCGAACATGTCGGAGTTGTAGATCACGCTGCCATCCGTGCCAGGGAAGCGATAGCAGAGGAAATCCGTGTTCGGCGTCTTCTTCGCCGCTACGAATTCGCCCTTGGCCCAGTCGCCCATGACCTGCACCAGCGCGTCACCCTTGATGACCATGGCGGTCGCAAGGTTCCAGTCGCGGCCGGAGAAGTTCGGATCGACGTAGGTGACAATCTTCTGGAGATTGTCGAACGACTTTTTCATCGTGTCCGACTTCAGCGCTTCTTCGTCGAGGTCGTTGAAGGCTTTCTTGTAGAATTCAGGGCCGCCCGTCGATTCCACGATGGAATCGAACATTGTCGCTTCCTGCCAGTTCTGACCGCCGAGCGCGAGCGGAATGACACCGGCCGCCTTGGCCTTGTCGAGCAGCGCGATCAGGTCGTCGAAAGTCTTCGGTTCGGTGCCGCCGATCTTGTCCATCACCGCCTTGTTGATCCACAGCCAGTTGACGGAATGGACGTTGACGGGGGCAGCGACCCACTTGCCGTCATAGACGGAGAACTTTTGCAGGGCCGCCGGAACGGACTTGTCCCAGCCTTCCTTCTTGGCGGTCTCGGTAAGGTCGCCCATGACGCCCGCCTGGGCATAGTCAAGCACGGTGTAGCCGAGCATCTGTGAAGCCGTCGGATAGGTGCCTGCCGCAACCATCGCCTTCAGCGCGGTCATTGCCGCGTCACCGCCACCACCGGCAACCGGCACATCCTTCCAGGCGTAGCCTTCCTTGGCCAGATCACCCTTCAGCACGTTGAGTGCCGCAGCTTCGCCACCCGACGTCCACCAGTGCAGCATCTGCACTTCCTTAACGTCATCAGCGCGTACCACTGTCGTCGCGCCGGCAATTGCCAGTGCGATCACAGCGGTAGATGTCAGAAACTTGCCCATTAAAACCTCCCAGTGCAAGTTTGAAGGTGCGAGACCATTCCCGCACCGATTACCCGCCCTCCTCAGGCGTAGTCTTGTGGCCGGCCAGGCCGGTATTAGCTTTTCGGCATCCACCAGTTCGTGCGAGCGCCGATATGCATGTTGAGCGTCTTCGTTTCGGTGTAGTCCTCAACGGCGTGGCGCCCCAGTTCGCGGCCGAGGCCCGACTGTTTGTATCCGCCGAACGGCAGCTCGGAGGCGCCGTCCATGAAGGTGTTCATCCACACGGTTCCGGCGCGCACCTTGCGGCCGATCGTCAGGCAGGTATCGAAGTCACGGCTCCAGACGCCGGCGGAAAGGCCGTAATCGACGGCGTTGGCGATTTCGATCGCTTCTGCGGCGGTTTCGAACGTCAGCACCGAAAGGACCGGTCCGAAGACCTCTTCGCGCGCGACCGCCATGGTCGGCGTTACCGCTTCGAGGATGGTCGGGGCCATGAATTGGCCCATCCCGAAATCGAGCGCTTCCCCTCCATGGGCGACCTTCGCCCCATTGCCTTTCGCTGCGGAGACATAGGCGCTGATCTTTTCCAGATGCTGCGGCGTGATGATCGCGCCGACCTGGGTGGTCGGGTCCAGGGGATCGCCGACCTTCACCTCCCTGGCGAGTTCGGCAACGCGCTTGACGACGTCGGAGGCAATGCTCTTGTGAAGGATCAGGCGGGAGCCGGCGTTGCAGCATTCGCCAGCGTTGAAGTAGGCGCCGAATACCGCAGCGTCGATGAAGGCATCGATGTCCGCATCGGGAAACACGATCTGCGGGTTCTTGCCGCCGAGTTCGAGCGACACTTTTTTCAGCGTCTGGGCGGCATTGGTCATGGTTAGCTTGCCGACGCCCGTCGAACCCGTGAACGAGACCATGTCGACGTCAGGATGGGTCGTCATGATCGAACCGACTTCCGGCCCAGTCCCGGTGACGATATTGACTGCGCCGTCGGGGAGCCCGGCTTCCTGCAGGATTTCGCCCAGAAGAAGCGTCGATCCCGAGGTGAGCTCGGACGGCTTGACGACTGTGGTGCACCCGGCTGCGAGCGCGAACGGCAGCTTCTGTCCGACAATCAGGAAGGGGAAGTTCCAAGGGGTAATGATCGACACGACGCCGATCGCCTCGCGAAGCACAACACCCAGAGTTCCATCGCCGAGCGTGTTGTAACTCTCGCCGTGCAGATCGCGCGCAAGGGCTGCCGCATAGCGCCAGATGTCGACGGATCCGGCGATTTCACCGCGCACCTGGGAAATCGGCTTGCCGGCCTCGATCGCATCGAGATAGGCGAGTTCTTCCGAGCGGGCAGCGATAAGATCGGCGGCCTTGAGCAGAACGTTCGCGCGTTCGGAGGCCGTCATCCGAGGCCATGGGCCATGGTCGAAGGCCTTGCGGGCAACGGCGATTGCGCGTTCGGCGTCAGCCTTCGTTCCCATCGGGTAGCGGCTGACAACGACGCCGTGGCTCGGTGCGACGCGTTCGATGGGCTGGGACCCGCCGGCTTCCCATTTGCCATCGATAAACATCTTGAAATCGCGCGCCTTGTGGTCGGCAAGGGCCTTCGGCGTAACCAGAACCGTCATTACCATTCTCCTTTGAACTGTGCGGCACGCTTCTCCGTGAAGGAAGCAACGCCCTCCCTGAGGTCGCCGGTCTTCGCGACGAGGATCGATCCCAGAGCCTCGACGGCCGTGCCGTTGTCCTCGCCATTGGCGCAGGCAATCATGAGCTTGACGACTTCGAGTGCCGCTGGACCGCGCGCCGCGATCCGTGCGGCATAGTCGTTTGCAGCAGCAAGGGCGGTACCGGTCGTGGTGACCGCATCGACAATGCCGAGCGCCTGCGCTTCATCAGCGCTGAAGATCTCGCCGCCGAGGGCCATGCGACGAACGACCTGCGCGCCGAAGCGCCTGACCAACCGCTGGGTGCCGGACCAGCCCGGCACCATGCCGAGCCCGGTTTCCGGAAGCCCGATCTTGATCTGCTGTTCGGCGATGCGAATGTCTGCGACGCCGGCAAGTTCAAGGCCGCCACCAAGCGCATGGCCGTTGAGAGCCGCAATAAGCGGGACCCGAAGCGTGGCGAGGCGCTCGAAGATGCGATGGCCGTGGCGCACCCACGCATGGCCGAATTCTTCCGGACGCATGCCGCCCCACGCCCTGATATCGCCGCCGGCCGAGAACCCCTTCCCCTCGCCCGTCAGGATGGCTACCCGGATTTGGGCATTGGCTTCCACCTCGTCCGCCGCGTCAGAGAGTGCGCGCAGCATGTCCAGATCGAGAGCGTTCAACTTCTCCGGTCGGGAGACCGTCATCGTTGCAACATGACCGTCGATCTCGACTTTTACGGTGCCGCTAGCCATTGAAGACGCCCTCCAGAACGCGGGCAGCCTTCTTGGGAAGCGAAAGGCCAATGGTCGCCTCGGCAAAGAGGCTTGCGTCCATGGTCTTGAGATTTTCGGACACAATCAGCGGGAATTCGGATTGATCAAGAATGTGTTGCTTGAGGTCGACGCCCGGAGCGATCTCCGTGAGCACGATCCCCTTCGGCGTCAGCTTCATCACACAGCGTTCGGTGACGTAGGTGATGTCCTGTCCTTGCTCCACCGCCCGCTTGCCCGAGAAGGTGACGTGCTCGACTTCGTTGACCAGCTTCTTGAGCTTGCCTTCCTTCTCGATGGCGAGCGTCCCGTTTTCGATGGCAAGCTTTGCGCCGGCGTTGAACATGCCGGAGAAGACGATCTTCTTCGCGCGTGCCGTGATGTCGACGAAACCGCCGGCGCCTGCGGTGACATGCGGGCGGAAGGAAAGCTTCGACACATTGACCGAACCGTCTCGGCCGATCTCGAGGAATGACAGAAGCGAGGCGTCGAAGCCGGCGCCCTGGAAGTAGGTGAACTGATAGGGTGATGGCATGTAGGCGTCGGCATTCGATGCGCAGCCGAACGCGAAGTCGAGCAAAGGCACGCCTCCCACCGCACCCTGCTCGATGACCCACGTCACGGCGCCATGTAGCCCCTCCTCCATCAGAATGCGGGGTACGTTTGCCGAAATGCCGAAACCGAGATTGACGCAGCTGCCGTCCTGCAATTCCTGCGCGACGCGGCGGGCGATGACTTTCTGTATGTTGAATTCAGGTACCCTGAACGTGTCCAGCGGCCGGAATATCTCTCCCGATATCGCGGGGTCGTAGAGGGTCTGGGTGGTCTGCTTCTGGTTGGGATCGACGACGACGTAATCGACAAGCATGCCGGGCACGCGAACATCGTGCGGCTTCAGGGAGCCTTCCTTGGTTATGCGCTTGACCTGCGCGATGATGATGCCGCCGTTGTTGCGGGCCGCAAGCGCCTGATCGAGGCCGCCGAGATAGGCGCCCTCATGTTCGTAGGTCAGGTTGCCGCGCTCGTCGGCGGTGGTGGCGCGAATGATCACGACCTGCGGTATGATCGACGGGAAGAAGAGATAGTCGTCACCCTCGAAACTGACACGCTTGACGACCGGCTCGCCGGCGCCGAGATCGTTCATCGCGCAGCCCTGTCTGTTCGGGTCTACGAAGGTTTCCATGCCCACCTTCGTGAGAACGCCGGGGCGCTTTGCCGCCGCCTCACGGTGGATATCGAACATGATGCCGGACGGAATGTTGTAGGCCGGGATCTCGTTGTTGGTGATCATCTGCCAGATCAGGGGCGGCTCGGCGCCGGACGGGCCGGACGGGTAGGAGCCGCCGATGATCTTCTTGAGAAGGCCCTTTTTCGCGATGTAGTCGACGCCCTTGATCCCGCTCATGTCGCCCGCGGCGATCGGGTGAAGCGTCGTCAGGTCGCGCGGATGGCCGGTCGCCTCGAAACGCTCGCCGATCGCCTTCAGCATCAGGTCAGGGCAGCCGAGGCCGCTCGAAGACGAAACGGAAACGATCGCACCGTCGGGAATGAGAGCTGCGGCCTGCGCCGGGGTGATATGCTTGCTCATGTCGCTTAAAGTCCTGTTTCAACTTTGATCGCCGCACCGCTCGCAACCGCTTTCTTGACCGCAAGCGCGGTGGCAAGCGACCAGATCCCGTCCTCGGCCGTGGCCGATGGCGATCCCTCGTTTATTGCGCTGTGGAAGGCCTTGATGACGCCTTCGTAGAGATTGCCGCCGTCGGTCGGCAGCTGGCGCTCGCCGTCGCCGTTGCGAAGCACGACGGTACCGACGGGGCGCTGGGTCATGACATTTCGGCCGATGAGCGAACCTTCGGTGCCGTGCACTTCCAATCCGGTTTCGACGAACCTGGTGGTGAAGCCATCGTGGAACTGGGCGATGACGCCGTCCTCGAAACGAACGACGCCCATCACGCTGTCTTCCAGACCCTCGCTGCCCATCCCGCCGGATTGCGCGATGGCTACGACCTCGGTCGGGTTGCGGCCGAGCACGTAGCGCAAAGCGTCAACGTCATGCACGGTCAGGTCGAGGATCGCCCCTCCGCCTGCCGCAGGCTTGTCGAGCCGCCACCCCTGTAGGTGCGTCGGCAGATAGCCGGCATGAAAGACCCGTGCTGAAAGCGGGCGTCCGATCTTGCCCGCCGCGATGGCATCGCGGATCGCCGTGTGGGTGGCAGCGTTGCGCAGATGGTGGTTGGTCGCGAGAACAACGCCGGCGCGTGCGGCTGCGTCGCGCATCGCTCTCGCATCCTCGACGGTGAGTGCGAGCGGCTTTTCGCACAATATGTGCTTGCCGGCACGGGCGGCGGCGACCGTCTGGCCATGATGAAGGTCATTGGTCGTGGAGATGTATACGGCGTCGATGTCGGCGTCCAACAGTATGTCGTCGATGTCCGTCGTAAAGCTTGCGATGCCGTTGTCGGAAGCGTAGTTGCGCGCCCGCTCGGCGTTTGAGCTCATGACAGACGAGACCGTGCCGCCTGCAGCGCGGATCGCGTCAATGACCCATTCGTGTGCGATCGTGCTTGCACCGATCAATCCCCAACGGACGGTCATGCCTGCTCCCTCCCAACAGGGTTGCTGCTGCTTGCGCCGCAACTGTCCCGGACCACGAGCCGTACCGAGGAGACGATCGTCTCCGCTTCGGCCTTGCCGGCGCTTATCTGCTTCAGAAGGAGTTGCGCCGCCCGCCGCCCCATCCCCTGCGGATCCACCGAGATTGTCGTGAGAGCAGGAACGGCCGTCCTCGCCTCAATCACGTCGTCGAAGCCGACGATCGAAAAGTCCCTGCCCGGTTCGATGCCCTTCGCCCGAAGGCCGTCGCATACGCCAAACGCAACCGCGTCATTGAAGCATACGGCGGCGGTCGGCTTGTTGCCGATCGACAGCGCCCGCCCAATCGCCTCGGCACCGCCTGCCCTCGATGGCGCGGCGTCGACGATCAGATCATCGTCCTCTTCGACCCGGCACGCAGCCACTGCGGCGCGATAACCCTCCAGGCGCTCGTTGAAGACGGCGGTATCGCGGAACCCCCCAAGGAACGCGATCCTGCGATGGCCGAGCGATACCAGATGCTGGACGGCTGCAAAGACACCCTCGCGATTGTCCGATGCGATCGACGAGACTTTTGCGCCTGGTACGTTGCGAACCGCAACGACGACGGGGATGCCCGAGGCAACGATCGGTTTCAGGTCCGATGCTTCGGTGCCGCGCGCCGGTGAGAGGATGAGGCCGGAAATGCCGTGCTCGCGCATCGAGGCGATGACTTCGCGCTGGCGGTCCGGGCTTTCGCTTGTGTTGGAGAGGAACTGCACGAAGCCGGCCGACTGGACGACCATATCGACGCCGACGGCCAGTTCGGCAAAGAAGCCGTTGGTCAAATCATTGACGACGACGCCGATGATTTTCGATTTCGAGCCGGACTGCCTGAGGTTGGCGGCGCCGCGATTGTAGACGTAGCCAAGCTCGCGCATCACCGCGTTGACTTTCGTCCTCGTCGCCTCGTTGACCAGGGAAGAGCCCTGCAGGACCAGCGAGACCGTCGACTTCGACACCCCCGCAGCCTTCGCAATATCGATGACGGTAACCCGCCCTTTTGTCATCAGATCCTCCCATGGCCTTGGCCATTGCGCATCTTAATAATTGGAACGTTCCAAATTTGCAATGGAGATTCTTGTATGGAAGCCTATGTGGATGGAACTAAAATAGGTAAATGCCTGACAATAAATGTTAAAATCTTCACGCAGAAAATTCTGGCCTAGCCACTTCCGTCCAATTTTATTTGGAACGGTTTAAATTTGTGATGCGCCGATCGGGTTCCTGCGGCCGCGTGCGACCGACGGCCTTCGGTGTTTAACTCGGCGCTTTCCAGATGTTTTGTCCGCAGGGAAGCATCGCGATATGCGATCGGTGCAAGGGCAAACCATTGGCAGGTAAGCGATCGGTGGTCAGTTCGCTGCTGACGAGGTGAATTGACCCCACACGCTCTCGGAGATGTGGTCGGCAAGGCCAGCGGCGGCCGCGGTGATGCGCTGCGTTCGCGTCGATCCGAAGATGGCCGAAACGACCAGGGGGTCTCTCAGCGGGAATTGTACCGCCGCGGTCGCAATGTCCACTCCCGCGTCGCTTGCGATCCGGCGAGCAAGCGCGGCATAGGACATGGTGTCTTCGGTCTCCGTGTCGTCTTGCGAGAGGATGCCGCCGTTGAAGAGGCTTCCGACGATGAGCGGCGTTCCCGATCGCCTGCACATTCCAAGCACGCGCGTCCCCGCCGTTCTGTCGAGCAACGTGTAGCGGCCGTTCAGGAGCAGGCAGTCGAGCTTGACGCGATGCATCACGTCGATGCATGCACCGACATCGCTGACGCCCAGCCCGAACGCGGCAATATCGCCGGCAGAGCGCAATTCCTCCAGAGCTCGCATGCCGCTGTCGAGAAACTTCGGGAAGTGCTGGCGGTAATTCGCAAAGCCCAGCGTGGCTGGTTCGAGGTCGTCCACGAACAACAGGTGGACCTTGGCGAGACCGAGCCGTGCCAGGCTGAACTCGTATGAGCGCATGATGCCGTCATAGCTGTAGTCGAATTCGACCTCGAACGGCATCACGCCCGAAGGAGCCGAGAGGGACGGGCGAAGCAGCTTTCCCACCTTGGTCGACAGGACATAGTCCTGCGATGAATGTCCTCGAAGAAAATCGCCAAGCAGACGTTCCGCAAAACCAGCGCCATAGGCCGGAGCTGTGTCGAAATAACGGATCCCGACCTCCCAGGCAGCGGACACCGCGGCGTCTGCTTCCGGTCGCGTTATTGGCCGATACATGCCGCCGATTGCCGCGCAGCCGTAGCCGAGTTCCGTGAGGTCCAGCGAGATGCTGCCCAGTCTGCGTCTGGCGATCAATGTTGTTTCCTCTTCCCGCGTCGAGGTCCTCGAGATAGCAGAATGATCTGCCGGTCCTCCAGAGCAATCAGGACTGAGATGAGTTTAAATTTCAATCCGTGCATCTGTGGGCATCAGTCAGGCTTGGCCGCATTCTTCGACTTAGCCCTCGCAACGCTTCGCTAACGCATTTTGACAGACACTTGCTGGACGCGGTCGACGATCGCGGTAGTCCGGGTTTAGGCAACAATATCCGCAGAGATGGCATGAACGGGAGTGGGGCAAGCTATGCATCTGCGCAGTCTATGGGTTCTGGGCGTCGCACTTTCCACCTTTGTGGCCCTTTCCTGGCCTGTAATGGCCGAGGATGGGCGGCCGCTGGGCGCTGCCGAAGCGTGGAGATCGGCGGTGTGAGGAATATCCTGATACGGGTCGATCGGCCGAAGGGAAGCCTCGTTGTCCTGACCGGAGGAGACGGTGTTCTCGCCGTTGATAGCAGGGGCAAGTTCACCGGGAATGCCAGCAGCGTCCTCATTCGCAATCGCGATGCATTCGCAGCCAGCGGCTTTGACGTGCTGCTGGTGGAAAAGGGAACCAGTCTTGCCGACGCTGTGCGCCATATGGAAGCGTTGAAACGCCCCGTAACGATCGTCGCGACGAGCGCGGGAACGCCGCGCGCCGCCGAAGGACTTCGCGCTGGCGCCCGCCCGGATCGCCTGATTCTGACGTCTGGTTTTCTCAGCAGGAAATCTGGCCCCGGCTCGAGCGTTGCCAATATCCTGGGGTCACCGGCGGCGCTGCCGTCAACGCTGGTGATCCATCACCGTCAGGATGGCTGCCGGTTCACCAGCCCCGCAGGGGTCGCGCCCTTCATCGCCTGGTCGAAGGGCCGCGCGAAAGTCGAGTGGTTGAGTGGCGGGACGGAGAATGACAAGCCCTGCCGCTTTGATGCGCACCACGGTTTTGCAGGGCAGGACGCGGAATTGGTGGCGCGCATTGTCGGCTTCGCCAGCCCCTGACGATAGCTGGTTCCGGTGCTTGGAGGAGAGGTTAGAGTTCTTCCAGCAGATCGCCGACGGCTTCGATACCACGCAGGCGCTTTCGACCGGCCGTGCTGCTCTTTTCAATGGCTCTTGTCACGAGCAGGTGGCATAGCGCCATGACGGCGACGTGATTGAAGAGCGGGCCCGGTGCCAGGGTCTGGCATCGGAGGTGCCATGTCGCGGTCGAGCGAGGCGAGACGCCTTCGTCGGTAATGTAGAGAAGCTTGGCGCCGCTCTTTTCGATCATTGCCAGAATGGCATCCATCTTGGCGATGCGGCGGCGCAAGCCGAACACGATGAAGACGTCGTCCGGTGTGACGCTGATCAGGTGCTCGCCCAGGGTTTCCCCGCCGCCGGGTAGCGACACGATGTTTTCGATCACCTGGGTCATCTGCCAACGCAGGTAGTCCGCGAAGGCGTGGCTGCTACGAAAGCCAAGAACCCACGTCTTGCGGGCAGTCAAAATGGCATCCACGGCGGAATTGATTTGCCCATCCGTGATGGCCAGGAATGTGCCCTCTATATTTTCCATGCTCTGGGCGACGTGGGCCTGCAGCGACTGGATGCCTGCACTGTCGGCTGCCTTGGACAGAAAAAGTCGGGAGCCGGTCTGCGTCTCGGCGCGGGCGTGGCGGCGCGCTTCCTCGTAGTTCTCATATCCAAGCCGCTTGACGAAACGCGAAACGGTCGCATTCGAAACCTGGGCCAGTGTTGCCAACTCGGACGCGGAATAGGCGGCAAGCTCTCCCGGAAAGTCGCACACGAACTCTCCGAGCCGCCGCTCGGCCGGATGAAGTGAGTCGAGAGCCTCGCGTGCGCGAGCCAGAAATGAAGGAGTATCTGCGTTCACGACATGCCTCATGAAAATGCATTTTCACAAAAATAGGACAAAACGATCCGATCTCGCAAGCGCCTTCAGCGCCTGAATATCAGCCGAATGGCGCTTATTTGTGCATTGCGATAATTGCTGAATTTTTAGCAGAAAATCGTTGGACGAAGGAAAGATTTTATGTTTTCTTTTAACTCAGTATGAAAATGAATTTTCACGACAACAATAAGGTGGAACTCAAATGGCAGCGGAAACCATAGTGCAGGCGGGCAATTCGTCGCCTGCCGTCAAAGAACTGGAAGGTGCTCTCAGCCGTATCGGCTTGACCACGGCTCACAAGCAAATCATCGCGCTTATTCTCGTCGGATGCCTGTTTGACAGCTTCGAGCAGAACACCATTGGCGTCATCGGGCCTATGCTGAAAAGCCAATGGTCCCTGACGGGAACCGATATCGGCTTCCTCAACACCATCACCTTTGCCAGTGCGGCGTTGGGGCGGCTGATGTCCGGGATCATCGGTGATCGCTACGGTCGGCGTGTGATGCTTGCAATCAACCTTCTGCTTTTCACCATAGGCTCGGCTGCCTGCGCAATCGCACCCAGCTTCACCTTCCTTTGCTTTGCCCGCGCAATCGTCGGCTTTGGTGTTGGCGGTGAAATATCGACGGCGGTCACGATGCTTGCGGAGTTCTGCTCCCCGAAGTTCCGCGGGATGGCGGCCGGCATGGTCAATGTCGCAGCCGGCGGCTTCGGAAATTTCCTCGCTCCGGCATTCGGCTTGCTGGTCTTCACCATCTTTCCGGGCAATGACGGCTGGCGCTGGCTATTTGCATCCCTCGCGCTTCCGGCGCTGCTCGTCGTCTTCTATCGGCGACTTGTTCCGGAAACGCCGCGTTTCCTCGTCTCGCAGAACCGGATCAAGGAAGCCAACGGCGTCTTGTCGCGCCTTGCGAGTGGTTCACTCGCCAACCGCGATGTTGCCGTGACCGCCTACCTCACGGAGACAGGGACGACCTCTCCTGCTCCGAAAAGCGCCTGGCGCGACCTCTTCAAGATGCCCTATCTCGGCCGCACGATCTCGGTCGCGATCGCCATCCTCATGAGCTATGGTGCGCAGCTCTCGGTCCTCACGCTGATGCCAAGCATCTTCGTGTCCATGGGCTATACCTATTCCGGCAGTCTTCTCTATTCGATGATCATCCAGAGCGGCAGCGTTCTCGGTGCGATTGCTGCGTCCTGCTTCGGATACTATTTCCCCCGCAAGAAGGTACTGACCTTGGGTGCGATCCTGGCCTGCCTTGCCGCGCTTTCCATCGTCTATCTGGGCGTCAACATCTACCTCGTGCTTCTCTTCGGCGCGGTGTTCCAGTTCTTCGTCCTGCTCCTCAACACCTCGATCTGGGTTTACGCACCGGAGCTTTATCCGACCCGCATCCGTGGCTTCGGTGTCGCCTTCATCCTGGCGACGGGATCGGCTGCGGGCTCGATCTTCCCGACGATCGCTGGTTCCTTGTTCGATAGCCATGGTCTGGTCGGCGTCTTCGTCCTTGCCGCGGTCATGTATGCTATCTTCGCCTTCTGCATCCAGCTTGGTCCAGAAACTTACGGCAAATCCATGGAGGACGTCACCAAGCCCGCCGAAGGGGACAATGCGCCTCTCGACGTGGCTCCGGCTAACGCATGATGAAACATATTCTGCTTATCAATCCGAACAGTTCGCAGGCGACAACGAGCATGATGCTTGCCATCGCCGAGACTGCAGCGGAGGGACGCGTCGCCGTGGTGGGAGCCACGGCGACGCGCAGCCCTTCGATGATCGTCATGCCGGCAGAGCTCGAGGCCTCTGCGGCCGAAGTGGTCGAGATCGGCCAAGCCCACGCCCCCGATTGCGTGGGCATAATTGTCAGTGCCTTCGGCGATCCGGGAGCGGTGGAACTGCGCCGGCGCGTGTCGGTTCCGGTCGTTGGAATCTGCGAGGCGTCGATGCTTGAGGCTGCTGCGGGCGGCCGGCGGTTCGGGGTCGCAACAACGACGCCCGACCTGCTCGATGCCATCGATCAGCACGCCTATCGGTTGGGCCTGGATGCGCAGTATTGTGGTATACGCTGTACCGCCGACGACCCGCGAACGCTTGTCGGTGATCCCCGTGCGCTCCATGACAACCTCGCAATAGAGGTGCAGAAATCCTTTGAGGAGGATCGAGCCCAGGCCGTCATCATTGGAGGCGGGCCGTTGGGACATGCCGCGGAAGTCTTGAAGGCGACGTTCGAGCATCCCGTATTGTCGCCGATCGCATGTGCCGTCCGGTATCTGCAAAATCGGGCAGCCTGATTGGCATGTTTCGACAACGCGCTTGCGAGTGGTCGTGGATGACCTGCGTGGTGTCCAGCTAGGCCGCTCGCCCCCGGGCGATGCCCTATTCGTCGCTGTCGTGCGTCTTGGGTGTTGTGCTGAACAGGTTCTTCAGAGCATTGGTCTTGGTCTTCTGCGCCTTGCTCATCTTCAGCGCCCGGTTGGCCGCCTTGGCCTGTTCCAGCATCATTTCGATCTGGATCTGCTGGATTTCGGTCAGTCGCTCCCACTGCCGGTTCAACAGGTGATCGACCTTTTCGTGCAGGTGGCGGATTTCCAGCTCGGCCTTGAGATTGACCTTGTAGTCGTTGAGCGCGCGCAACCGATCCTTCGATTCCTGGCGGCGCTGGCTCATCATGATGATGGGCGCCTGCAGCGCCGCAATCGTCGACAGGATCAGGTTGAGTAGGATGAAGGGATAGACGTCGAAGGCGCTTTTTTCGCCAAGCGCCAGATTGATCCCCATCCAGACGGCAAGGAACAGGCAGAAGGATATGATGAAGGTCCAGCTTCCGCCGAAGGTTGCGACCACATCGGCGACACGGTCGCCGAGCGAGCGGTGTTCCTCGTAGTCCTCCTCGATGTTCTCGGCGAGCGTGTCATGGCTCTTCAGGCTCTCGACGACTTCGTCTTCGAGGTTGGAAAGCTCGCCGCGTTCGTCGCGCAGGAGCTCGGCAATGTATTGGCCGCGATAGTCATCGACCACCTTGCGGCTGATGTAGTCGTCCGAGCGAAGACCGGGATGTTTCTGTCGCACGAAATCCGCGAGCGCGGGGCGCATATCGTCAAAATGGATGGCGTCTTTCTTCTTCAGCACCGCTCCCGTGATCGCGTCCACCAGCTTGACCGACTTTGCCTTCGCCTGGGCAAGGCTCTTGCTGTAGTCGTCCATCTCGACGGTTGCTGCCTCGCCGTGCCCGGCGTCGAAGTCAACGATTTCTCCCGCGAAATCCAGGGGCTTCTCTTCTGCCATCTGCCGATCCTCGTTGCCGATTTTTCGCCCGTCTAGCCGTCAATTCGAACAGGATTGTGACATTCATCTCCCCGCAAAATTAGGGGAGTATTGCTTCCGTTGCCGAGGCTCCGAAAGACCCTCGGCAGCGTGTCTTGTCGAACGAGGAAGGTCGAGCGATCGAAGATTGCCGCCAGCGTCCGGCTTGGTTAGTTATTGCGGAAAACAGTACGGTGGATTGATAATGAGCGACGAGAGACAACAACATGATGCAGCTTGCCACTGTGGTTCCGTAAGGTTCCGAGTTCGGCTGACCGATGAATTCAACACGATACGCCGTTGTTCATGCTCTTACTGCCGGATGCGGGGTGCAATCGCCGTCTCTGCTCAGCTCTCCGACATCGAATTTATCCAAGGTGAAGACAAGCTGACGCTTTATCAGTTTCACACTGGCACCGCTAAGCATTATTTCTGCGGCACCTGCGGCATCTATACTCACCATCAGCGCCGCTCGAAACCGAGCCAGTTCGGTGTCAATGTCGCCTGCATCGCGGGCGTCAGCCCGTTTGATTTTCACGAAGTCCAAGTGATGGATGGAATTTCCCATCCCTCGGATTCCGCAGCCGGCCCACGGGTGGCGGGAGTGCTGCGCTTCGAGCCGATCTAATGCTCGGCTTGGCCCGGGACACGGACAGATCACGTCCATGGGGCGATATCGGGCCGTGTTCCGGATCCAGCGCCCGTATGGGTCGCGGTACACGTTAGTGGATTCTAAATCGAGGATGGCTAATATGGCCGCATGCGCGGTTTGCTTTTCGTTGTCGGTCTGTTGGCTGGCCTCTCTGTGATCGATCAGATTGCATGCAGGGGGCAATATAGTCATGCCGCCTGGTTGGAAACGCGCGAGCAGGCTAACGACTTCAGGCATCGGGTGGCGTATTGGGTTGACGGCATCATGCCGCTCTAGGCGCCCCGGCGGCGGCGGCGGTAGATGTCAAACCCAGCCGCCGATTGGAACCCCGAATGACACAGGTGCTTGAGGTCGAGCATTGGATCCAATGCTTACAGGGCCGGCTCTACTCCAAGCAATGGACACCGACCGACCTCGCGTCCGAGCAGACCATCTTGTTGTTTCACGACTCTCTGGGATGTGTCGCTCTTTGGAGAGACTTTCCGAAGCAACTGGCCATCGCGACTGGCCGGAGGGTTTTGGCCTACGACCGATTGGGCTTTGGTCGCTCCGCAGCGCGAACCGACTCTCTCAAAGAGGGTTTCGTGCGCGAAGAAGCGGTGAGTTTCATTCCGATCCTGCTGAAGGAACTGTCGATCGGCGACTTCGTCGCCTGCGGTCATAGCGTTGGCGGCGGAATGGCTGTGGAGACCGGCTATGCTTTTCCTGAGACGTGCAAGGCGGTGGTTACCATAGCCGCTCAAGCCTTCGTCGAAGATCGGACGATCGAGGGAATCAAGAAAGCGCAAGCCGAGTTTTCCTCCACGGAAAGCTTCCGCCGTCTCGCGAAATACCATGGTGAAAAGACAGGCTGGGTTCTGCAAGCCTGGATCGATACGTGGCTCGCTCCCGATTTCGCCGGCTGGAGCCTCGACGCCGCGTTGGATGCTCTCAAATGTCCTGTGCTCGCGATCCATGGCGAACTTGACCAATACGGCTCAGCCGCCCACCCCGAGCGGATCGCAGGTCGTCATGGGATCTCCAAGATCCTCAGAGGGGTTGGGCACAACCCGCACCGGGAATCTGCAGAACTGCTTGTCAGCATCATTCGCGAGTGGGTTGCGCCCGGACTCAGCGAGCGTTAGCGGCGTAGACGCAATCCCGTTGCTCCCGACGAGTGCCTGCCCAAAGTAAGCTAACACGTCGTCCGATATGGGTTTACTGCTTGAGGCGTTAGGTATCAGCGCGATACCCGAGCGGGCCAAAACGTCTCCTGCCGATGCCTGCGACTAGCTGTGCGTAAGACGTCGACGCGCAATGCCGGCGTGGAAGCGCATGCCATGGACGAGGCCTTCATCGTTGAAGTCGTAGCTCGGATTGTGAAGCGGCGGCGAGTCCTTGCCGTTGCCGAGGAAGACGAAACATCCCGGAACCCGACTGAGAAACCGGGCGAAATCCTCGGATCCCGTCATGGGCTTGTCGGTGACCCGAACGTTTGCGTCTCCGAGAAGTTCTGCCGCAACGGTCATGGCCTCGTCGGCGAGGACGGGGTCGTTGAGCAAGGGCACAAACTCCCGTGTGTAGGTGACGTCTGCTTCGACATTGTAGGCGAGCGCAGTGCCTTCTGCGATCACACGCATCTGCTTTTCGATGCGCTCGCTGATATCGCTCTTAAAGCTGCGGGCGTCACCCAGGATCCTTGCAGTGCCGGGCAGCGCGTTTCTGGTACCATCGGTGATAAGCTCTGTCACCGAGACGACGCCGATATCGGCAGGATCTATGCGTCGTGCGACAATCGTCTGGAGGTTCGTGACCAGGGCGCACGCCGCGACCAGAACCTCGTTGCCCCAATGCGGACGGGCCGAATGGCCGCCGACGCCTGTAAGGGTGATCTCGAAATTGTCCTCTGCGGACATGAAGGCGCCTGCCTTGGTTTCGAAATGTCCAATTGGGAGGCCCGGCATATTGTGGATGCCGTAGACTTCATCGAAGGGAAACCGTTCGAAGAGGCCATCAGACATCATGGCGAGCGCCCCCCTGCCCCATTCCTCCGCTGGCTGGAATACAAACCGGATGGTGCCATCAAAACCACCTTCCTCGGCCAGCAGCTTTGCCGCGCCCAGGAGCATGGCGGTATGACCATCGTGGCCACAGGCATGCATGACGCCGGCGTTCTGGGACTTGTATTGCGAGACGCCTTGTTCTGTGATCCGCAGCGCGTCCATGTCGGCACGAAGCGCAATGGCGCGGTTTCCCGTGCCGCGCTTGAGCGTGCCCACGACCCCTGTGCCGCCAACGCCTTCAGCGACCTCGTCCAGACCGAATTCCCTGAGCTTGGCCGCAACGAACGCTGACGTCGCCTGTTCCCCGAAGCCGAACTCCGGATTGGCATGCAGGCGCCGGCGCCACTCGGTCATTTCTGCGTGAAGCGTCTGGATGTCAGTCATCGGTTCAATCCTCGGAGGTCGTCAGTTCGCGAACCACGTCCAACAGGATGTTGGCACCCGCGACCAGATCTATATCGGGCGTATGTTCTTTCGGGTTATGGCTGATGCCGCCGATGCTCGGGACGAAGATCATCGCGGATGGTGCGATGCGTGCGATCATCTGGGCGTCGTGCCCCGCGCCGGATGTCATTCTTCTCGATCTCAATCCGCGCATGCCTGCCGCCTTCTCGATCCTGTCGACGATGCCGCTGTCGAACGTCACCGGCTGAAATCGCGTCAAACGCTCCGTCGAGATGGTGACGCGTTCGTCGATCGCGAGCTTCAGGATATAATCTGCCAGAGCTTTCTCCTCTGTCAGCAGACGTTCCTCATCCGGATCGCGAAGGTCGATGGTCAACGTTGCCTTGGAAGGAATGACGTTGATCGCGTTCGGTTCGAATTCGATGCAGCCGACCGTAGCAACGGTCGGGGTATTCGAGGCGTGAGCCCGCTCGCGCAGGAAGGTAATGATGCGTGCTGCCGCAAGCCCGGCATCTCGACGCATCGAGATCGGGGTCGTGCCGGCATGGTTGGCGTCTCCTTCGATCGTCACCTTCTGCCAGGAAATTCCCTGGAGGTTCTCGACCGCACCGACCGATGCGCCCTCGCGCTCCAGCACCGGGCCCTGTTCGATATGCAGTTCCAGATAGGCGTGAGGCTGCAGGAAGCCCGGTTCGTGCGTCCCGGCATAACCAATACGGGCGAGTTCGGCGCCGAGGGTCGACCCGTCGGTGCCAACGGTTGCCAGCGCCTCCTCGATGCCCAATCCTCCCGAATAGACGAGAGAGCCCATCATGTCAGGCGCGTAGCGCACGCCCTCCTCGTTGGTGAACGCGCCGACCGCGATCGGACGTTTGGGAGTTACACCGCTTTCCATAAGGGTCTCGATGACCTCAAGTCCGGCAAGAACACCGTAGCATCCGTCGAAGATACCGGCGTTGATAACTGTGTCGATATGCGAACCCACCATCAGAGGTTTGACCGAGCTGTCGGCACCCGGCGGTGTCCAGATGCCAAAGATATTGCCGATGCGATCGACCGCGATCTCCAACCCGGCATCTTGCATCCAGCCGACCAACCGGTCTCGGCCGAGCTTGTCTGCACTCGTCGCGGCAAGCCGGACGAGACGCCCGGTGTCGTCCCGGCCGGTGGAGCCCAGTTCGCTAAGGCGTGCCAGCAGACGCTCTGTGTTCACCGATGATCCGGTCATGCCATCACTTTCGCATTTTGTTTCAGTACGTCGTCAGGGGCTTGCCCGACGATTTCTTCGTATTTGGCCGGATCCGTCGCACCCTCGGTGTTGATGACGAGAACCCGTGAACGCGGCCCGAGCTCCAGCGCAGCCTTGCTCACTGGATCGCTGATTGCCCTGATCAGTCCCGCCAGGCCCACGCCGCCGCTTTCACCCGCCACGACCGCCGGATCCCCCGCGGCTGGATAGGCCAGCCGCTTCATCACTGCGATCGCATCGTCTTCGTCCACCGTCATGAAGGCGTCGGCTACCCGCGAAAGAACGCGCCAAGCCACGAGCGAGGGCTCGTAGCACTCTAGCATTGCCATGACTGTCGGTTCGCCATGCGGGATGACGACAGGATGCCCGGCCTTGGCGGTTTCGACAATGCAGGCGGCGCGACTGGGATCCACGACGGTGAACACCGGCCGCTGGTCGCCGAGGGCGATTGCGAGGTGACCTGCGGCCGCCGCGGCGATACCGCCGACGCCCGATTGAACGAAAACATGCGTCGGAGGTTCGGACATCTCCCGAAGCGCCTCCTGCACGAGGGCGGTGTACCCTTGCATGACAAGGCCCGGGATTCGTTCATAGCCCGACCACGACGTATCCGACACGATCGTCCAGCCACGTTCGGTGGCGACTCTTGCCGCTTCCTTCACGGACTCGTCGTAGGTTCCCTCAACGCGGATCATGTCGGCGCCGAACCGGGCAATCGCAGCGATCCGCTCGGTGCTGACGCCGGAATGAACGAAGATTGCAGCCTTGGCACCCACGAGCTGGGCGCCCTGGGCGACGGAGCGCCCGTGGTTTCCGTCCGTGGCGCAGGCGACGGTCATGGTCTTTGCAACTGCGGCGACCTCAGGGGTGTGAAGTTCGGAGACATCAACCGACCGCGACAGCCGTTTGCTGGCCTCTTCGAGGACAAGCCGGATCACGGCATAGGAACCGCCGAGCGCCTTGAAGCTGCCAAGGCCGAGCCTGAATCCCTCGTCCTTCATGTGAATGCTGGAGACACCAAGTTCGCGAGCAAGCGCGGACAAGGCGACAAGTGGCGTCTCCGCGTTGTTTTCCCGGAAGGAGAGGAAGCGCTGAACCGTTGCAACAGCGTCCATACCCAGCGTTTCGGCATCACGCGGATCGAGGGGAGCCTTGTATGCCGCATTCGAATTCTTGAGAAACATGGTGGACCTCGCTCTGTTCGAGGGGAAATATATTGCAGTCGGCATGCAAAGTGCGCTGTATTTCGAGGCTCAATTTGCAAGTTTGTTTCATCGAGGTTCGAGAAATGGCTGAAACAGCGCGCCGGTGGGCATTGGACGATTTCGACCGGCAGATCCTCGCCATCCTGCAAAAGGACAATCTGACGCCACAACGGAAGATCGGGGAAGCGGTGAACCTGTCTGCCCCGGCTGTTCAGCGTCGGATAAAGAGAATGACAGAGACCGGCGTGATCCAGGCGAACGTCGCGATCGTGGATCCGGCCGCGCTCGGTCACCCGATCACCATCTTCGTCGAGGTCGAGGTCATAAGCGAAACGGCGGAGCAGATCGAAAACGCAAAGCGCGAGTTCGCGGCCATCCCCGAAATCCAGCTCTGCTACTATGTGACGGGAGAGGCAGACTTTGTACTGGTCGTCACCGTACCCTCGATGACGGCGTACGAAGCGCTGACCAGAAGGCTCTTTTTCGGAAATAACAACGTCAAAAAGTTCCGGACGTTTGTCGCGATGGACCGCATCAAGGCTGGCCTTGAGGTTCCCGTTTGATGCAACCTACCAGACTGGCAGCGGGCATGGTCGCCCGGTCCAAGCGAGTGGGCGCTGTCGGCGCAAAGCGCAAATCCAATGCAAGTGTCCAATGCTGGCCGTTTGTCAGCGTTGTTGCTGATCGTGATTGGACTTCTGCCTGCGGCGCGGTCACCATTCTCGCAGGGACCGTGAGGCATGGGCAGCAACCAACGTCTGAACGGAGTCCAAAAGATGAAACATCACACCCTCGATGAATTGCGGACCGTCGCAGAAGTCCAACCCTGCAGCGCTCGACCGATGTCCCGAGAGGATCGGCTTGACCGCTGGGCGGAACTCCTGGAACGGAACCCTCATTGGCGTCTGTCGACGTTGTTCGAGACCGAATATCAAGCGCCGGACGTTCTCGCCGCCATGCGGAACGATCACTCGCCGCTGTCGGTTGCTTTCGGCGATCCTGTCCTTCGCGCTGCCGGCCTGAGCGACGACACCTTTGGCGAAGCGAAGCGGTTCTTCGAGCTGGAAGACGCTCAGCTTCACGACGTCATCTGCTATTGCCATTTCGGAGCAACCGTTCCTGCCGCGTCTGCGGCGCGCCAAATCCGCGCGATGCTGGCGCCACCGCGCATCGGCCTCTTTGCAATGCTGCGGCAAGCGGTGTTCGGCTAACGGCCGCATGATGGTCGGCATCATCACGTGAGGGATACACACGCGCCTGATGCCGGCCGCCAAATCTCCTCTTGGGCCTCGCTGTTGCCGCACCGGGTAACCTGGGGGCGTTCTTCGTGCGTCTGGAAGCCGTACTGTGGCACAGAGTGTCATCACCCTACGCTGCCCATGGCACGAAAGGCCGACCGTCGATGTCGTCTTTCGGCGCTCATAGCGGACATTGACAGCCACCGTTGCTGATCACCGATTGCTGTCCAATTTAATGGCGGCGAATACCTCAGAAGCAGCGTACATCGATGATCAAGGCGAATATGTCGTGTCCATACTTCTCGTACCCGGCTTCATGCTCGATGCTGATCTCTGGCGTGATGTTGAGCCTGGCTTGGCCGACTTCCAGCCGATCGTAAGCGTGGACCTTTCGAAGGACAGCTCGATACAGGACATGGCTCGGCGCGCACTTCTTGGTGCACCGGAAGCTTTCATACTCGTGGGGTTCTCGATGGGGGGTTACGTGGCTCGGGAAATTGTCCGCCAAGCTCCCCATCGGGTGAAGGCTCTTGTTTTGGTCGCCACATCTGCCAGAGGAGACACTGACCTGCAACGGCAGCGAAAGGCTGCGATCACAGGGCAGCCGAACGGCCTCATTTTCAAGGGCCTGAGCACCGCCGCGGTAGCGTCCTCCCTGTATCCAGATAATGCCAGCCGACTCGATCTGATCGATCGTATCAAATCGATGGCGCAGCGGCTGGGTGGCGAGGTCTTCCGTCGACAATCTCTGCTCGACCGGGAAGACGAGCGAGCGTCGTTATCGGCAATCAGATGCCCCTGTCTCATTGTCGCCGGCGAGGATGACAAGCTCAGAAGTCGAGCGGAAGCAGAGGAACTCCATCGCGGCATCGTCGGATCGAGCTTACAAATCATCGAAAAGACCGGGCATATGATTCCGTTGGAAGCTGCGGACGCTCTTGCCACCATCGTCCGTCGATGGCTCAAGGCAATTGAAGCGTGATGGCCGCTTGTGGTGCGTTGCGGACGAGGCGCTCTCGTTTGGCTCGGCCCCTTTGCAGACACATGAATCGGCCTGTAGACTAACCAGTGCATATCGACGCAGCGGAGACTTGCATGAGCGAAATTGCCCTGACGTCCATCGTCCCGATCCTCTTTGTGCGTGATGTGCCGGTAAGCGCCCAATTCTTCAACAAGAAACTCGGATTTGACGTCGATTTCCTCCATGGTACGCCGCCGTTTTACGGCGCTGTGTCGCGCGGCGCGGCCTGCCTGCATCTTCGCTGTGTCAGCAAACCGAATTTTGCCAATCTGGCAGCACACGAGGTCTCGCTTATTCTCGCTACAATTGAGGTTTCGGACGTGCACGGGTTGTTTGAGGAGTTGCGGGGCCGCGGCGCGGAGTTTGCGCAGGAACCAACCCGCCAGCCCTGGGGTGGAACGGACTTCCATGTCCGTGACCCGGACGGGAACGTGATCTCGTTCGTCGCCTACGAGTGATGGAACCATAGCAGCAGTAGGGAAACGTCCGCTTCTGACAGTGGGTTCAATTGATCGCCGCAACACACTCTGCAAATCTTTCCGCGGGCGTCTGATAAAGCAAGGTCTTCCTTGGACGTTCGTTGAGCTGCCTGGCGATTGCATTAAGCTGGGCTTGGCTGTGTACGGACAGGTCAGTGCCGCGCGGTAGATATTGGCGCAGCAATCGATTGGTGTTCTCATTTGAGCCGCGCTGCCAGGGTGATCTGGGATCGCAGAAATAAACTTCGACGTCAGCGACTATGGCCAATCGTTGATGGTCAGCCAACTCCTTGCCCCGATCCCAAGTCAGTGATTTGTAGAGCTCGCCCGGCAGTTTCTGCGACTGCTTTATCAGCGCCGAGACCACGCTTTCGGTGTCCTTACTTGCGACCTTGATCAGCATGACGTAGCGGGAGTGTCGCTCGACCAACGTTGCGATGTAACTGTTCTTCGACCCGCCGATAAGATCGCCCTCCCAGTGACCCGGAACTGCACGGTCTTCAGCGGACGCGGGTCTCTCGCTTATGGAAATCGCGTCCTTGATCTGGCCTAAGCGACTTCGTTTCATGCTGGCGTGCCGGGAACGAAGGATTGTTCGGTTTGCCCTGAGGTGTTCACGCAACTCTTTCTTCAGCACCCCGCGAGCTTGGATATACAGGCTGCGATAGATCGTTTCGTGCGACACCTGTTTGAGTGGCTCCCCTGGGTAAGTACGTTTGAGCCAGGCAGCAATCTGCTCTGGCGACCATTTCCGGTTTAGCTTGGCAGACACTGTGCGGGCCAAGGACGGATAGCAAGCCAGCTTGCATGTCTTGGGACGCAAGGAGCGGTCCCAGGCAGCTTGGTCTGAGCGTGCGGCCCGATATCGGTCAGCTCCGCCGTTGCGACGAACTTCACGGCTGATCGTAGATGGAGATCGGCCCAATGTGTAGGCAATCGATCGTAGGGATCGTTGGCGATCTTGAAAGTCGTTTCTATGATTTGTGGCCAGCGCTCCACATCTCCATCCAGATAGGACACCAGATGGAATGTCATGCTGAGATCCGAGGTGCGGAAGATGCGGTCGCCCACGCGGTACCAGGCCCCCAATAGCCGGTCGAGGGGTCTTGCCAGGCATTCAGAAACTGGCGCACGTCGGCGCGAATTTGGGTGATCCCGCCGCTATCGCGGTCGCGCAGCAGCCCCTCCACCTGGTCTTCCAGATATGGTTGCCACTTTGCCTTGAACCCAAACTGCGTAGCCCCGTCGCTCAGAGCCGTCAGTTCGGCGCGATGGTCTACGCCGTCGCGTGCAACATCCGAGACTAGGTATGCGGAGATCAAGGCCACTGCATCCTTGCCTGAACGAAGGTCCGGAAACAGGTCGATCGAATAGTTTGGTGGGGTTTTGCGATGCGCGAGTTCCTGGAGGCCAAGGGTGGTCGCTTCCAGTTTCAAAACTGTCGAGTCATAACAGGCGCCCCAGCTGCCGTCCGACGGCGACTGTTGCATTGCATAGGTCTGATCATCCTTGCCCAGGCTCGTCTCAAGATCACGGAGGCGCTGCTCGATCTTTGTGAAATCGGCGGAGTAGATGGCGCGCCACTTCGTCTCCAGAAGGATCTGCGTGCTGCATTCGCGGCTCAGTCCCGCATTCTGGTCTTCCGCAAGGCGTCTGCCCAGCTCCTGGATGCGCGCCAGCGCTTGTTCGCGGCGTTCTAGCACATCAGGATCGAACTTCAGCCACTCCTGGGCAAGCATGGCTTTAGCGTCCGCGCCTGAGATGGGGGTACTCGTCTCGCTTAACCGGCGCACGTCATCAGCTATATCCGCCTTGGCGGATGTTATGCCGGCGGCGAGGCTTGACAGCACCAATAGACATGAACCTCTCATGGGAGAATCCTTTCTGCCGGCGCACCGTCAGCTCTCGGCGTGAGCCGACCGCTACTAGCAGCCTATGCGCGGCTGATGGCAAAGGCTACCCTGCAAAGATGTTCGATTTTGGCGGACAGTCGTGCGTCTATCTCGGGCGACTAGCTCGTTGCAGGCGGTTCGCAAGTGTCATCAAGGCATCGCACAGCGGCTTAATGCGTCGTCAACCATATTTCGCTAATTTGAGGGAACGGCGCGGGCCAGGTGCGTGGCATTAACCGCGAGTGCGAAGCGAGCGCCGACGCGAACACATGACTACTTGAAATGACGCATGCCGAAAAATCCTGCTGGCGACAGATCGCCCTCTACGCCCTTCTCTTTGCCGGTCTATTCTTCGGTGCGCTTTCGCTGCCGCGCGGGCCATTCGTCTTGGTGGTGACGGATCCGCGTCTGCCCCCCTCTCATATGATGGATGTTGTCGGCCAGGCGGGAGGAGCTTTTGTCCTCGCTGGTGCTCGACCCTGGCTCGCTGTTGCCTATTCGGACACCGCCGGCTTTCCCGCGCGCTTGCGTCGCGCCGGCGCCATTCTCGTTCTCAATCACATTCTGGCAGTCGGCTGCCGGGCAGGAGCCTAAGATGGATGCTTTGGAAAAACTGCGCGCGCGCGCCTCGTTCGGAATTGTTGGTTTGCTCTGGATCAACCTTGCCGCGCTGACTGTCAGAAATCTGGTCCGGCCGGAAGGCTTCGACCTTCCTTCGGTGGTGGCTGCCGCAATTATAACGATCGCCGCCAGCTTCACCTGGTGGCGCGACCGCTCCGGGCCAGCAACCCGAATTATCACCTCCCTGGCCATGGCCACCAGCGTCGGCTTTCTCGTCTATGGCTTCGAAGGCTCGTCGCTGCAGATCGACCTGCATATGTATTTCTTCGCGGCGTTGGCGATTTGCGCGGCGTGGGTCGATTGGCGCGCGATCGTCGCCTTTGCCGGGCTCGTGGCGCTGCATCACCTCGTTCTCTATGTCGCCGTTCCCCTCGCTGTATTTCCCGGGGAGTCGCATTTCAACAGAGTGGTTCTCCATGCCATCGTTCTCGTGCTGCAGGCGGGCGCGCTGATCGCTCTCACGTCGGCCATGGTCTCCGCCTTCGCGATAGCGGAGCGGTCCGTTGCGCAGGCCCAGGCGGCGGGCCGCAAGGCGACAGAAATGGCGGAAATGGCTCGGCACGCTGACCACAAGGCGGCAGTTGCGCGCGAAGCTCAGGAAGAGTTGCGCGCCAAGGCGCATGATTCTGTCACCTTCGCGGTTGCCTGCCTGCGCTCGGCGCTCTCCAAGCTGTCCAAGGGCGATGTGACCGTGCGTATCGCGGAGGAGCTCGAGGGTGATTTGAACGACTTGCGTCATGCCTTCAACGAATCCGTCGAACAGCTCGACGCTGTTTTGAGACAGGTGGGTGAGGTTGCAAATTCCGTGCGCAACGGTTCGGCGCAGATCAACCATGCCAACTCGGATCTCTCGCAGCGGACGGAAAATCAGGCGGCCTCGCTATCCGAAACCGCGACATCTCTTTCCCATGCGGTGGAAACGGTCCGCCAGACTTGCGCACTTGCGGAAACTGTCGGTTCAATGGTGCGCAAGGCGAAAGACGGTGCCGAAGATTCAAGCGCGATCGTTGCCCACGCCGTTGACGCAATGCTCAAGATCGAAGGCTCTTCGCAGGAGATCACCCAGATTATCGGCGTGATCGACGACATTGCGTTCCAGACGAACCTTCTCGCGCTGAATGCAGGCGTGGAAGCCGCGCGCGCAGGAGAGGCTGGCAAGGGGTTTGCCGTGGTTGCCCAGGAAGTCCGGGAGTTGGCCCAGCGATCTGCTTCCGCTGCCAGCGAGATCAAGACGCTGATCAGCTCATCGGCCGATCACGTCAAGCACGGCGTCGCCTTGGTCGACAAGACGGGCCAGGCGCTTCACGGAATTGCTGGAGATGTGGCGGCCATCAGCGGCCACATCGCGGAGATCGTTGAGCGTTCGCGCCAGCAGTCCACCGAACTCAACGGCATCGGCAATGCGATTTCCGACATCGACCGAAACACCCAGAAAAATGCGACAATGGTCGAAGAATCGGCGGCCGCGATTGGCTTCGTCGCCGGTGAGGCGAATGTTCTCGAGCAGCTCATCCGACGCTTCAAGGTCGGCGCAACCACATCTCACAACCGCATCCGCGCCGCGGCATAGCCGTGGCGGAGGCGCGCATTTGGGTCGCGTCCAGGCAAGTGTCCCCACTATCCATGGTGACACGACGCTGTCCGCTGGCGCAGCTGACGTCGATGTCTGACTCTTTCCGATTATGGTGGGGATGAGCGGCACATTCCGATCGCCCGACGGAATCTTCCGGCGGCCAACCAAATCCGAGCAAAGAAATGTCAGCGAGCGTCAGCCACCGATTGCATCGCTCACGCATTTCTTGGTGTAGGCGGTCTTTGCAGCGCCAGCCAGTGGCTTGCCGTTCTTATCCTTGGCGGACAGATCGCAGGCGGCAGCCGCATCCTTCTGACACTTGTTGACCGATGCGGTAAGAGCGGCTCCAGCAAGTGGCTTGCCATTCTTGTCGATTGCTTTCGCCGTGCATGTATCAGCGGCGTGAGCAGCAGCGGCGGACAGTACCAGAGCTGCCGCAATGAAAACCATCTTCATCGTCTCGTCCTCACCGATATTGCCTTCATCGCCAAGCGGCGACGTACGGCCGCCGTTTAACTCATTTTCAGGGAAATGGTTCCCTCGGGCCGCAAAGAAATGAGCGTTGCCTTCAGCGGAGGCTGCTGGCAGCGGCGAGTATTTCCGCCGCGTTTGGAAAAACGCAGAGGCCGTCAGGCCCGTCACGCGCTTCGATTTGTACCCAGCGAACAATGCCACTGCCATCGACGAGGAAGTGCCCAACAAGCTGTGTGGGGTGACTTGCGAAGATGGCATGATCGACTTCCGTAAACTCGAAGCCGTCTTGGGCGTTGAGAACGACATTGGCCGCCATCGGGTGTAACGCTTCCGGCAATTCCCCCGTCGGGTTGATGCGCGCGCCCTCGAATTGCTCCATGCTTGCCCGATAAGGCCATGATGGCTCCTCGCGGCTGCCCTCGGGTTGGAACTCGCCATGCGGCACGCCGAAGGCCCGGTGCGTGGAGCAGTCCTGGTCACATAGGAGCACGGCTGGCGTCGGCCGGTGCTCGAAGTATATGCGGGCGCGCTCGACCGGCGTGTTGATCACGGCAATTGTTTCCACCCCCTCCGCACGCAGGGCAGGCTGCAGACTACCGAGTTGTCCCACCTGGCGCCGGCAGAACGGACAGTGCAATCCGCGGAAGAAAGCGATCAAAAAAGGGTGGCCGTGGAGGCTCGCGAGAGAAACCGTCCCAGCTTGATTTGCCGACGGAAGTGCGAAGGCAGGTGCATATTCCCCTGGTTGGAGCGGGCGCTTCTGGTCTCCCATCGCACATGTCCTTTGTTAGGAGTTCAGGTGAATGCTGGGCTTGATCCAAGTCCAACACCTATCACGCCACGGCACCACTCGCTATGTTCACGGTGCAATCGGCAGGAGAGCGAAGCTCCAGTCTTGCGACGGCGATATGTCCTCTTTTCGGCGTAGAGGCGGGCCAAAGGTGCCGATCTGACATCGGCTGAGCCAGATCGCAGGGGCTTCGCACGGGGCCCGCGACCTCAAGAGCAGCTATATGAGTTTACGACGTAGTCGAGACCTTGTAGGTCTTCCCTATGGCGCTCAAACGGATGGACAACATAGGGATTGTCGTCGCGGACCTCGAAGCGGCGATTGATTTTTTTCGCGAGCTTGGCCTTCAGCTCGAAGGGCAGGCCATGATCGAAGGGGAATGGGCCGGACGTGTCACCGGGCTGGCCGATCAGCGGGTCGAGATTGCCATGATGAGGACGCCGGACGGCCACAGCCGGATCGAGCTTTCCCGCTTCCTGACGCCGGCGCCAGTGGCCGATCACCGCGACGCCCCGGTTAACGCTCTGGGTTACCTCCGCGTCATGTTCGCCGTTGACGACCTCGAGGAGACGTTTGAAAGGCTGCGACTGCGCGGCGCGCAGCTCGTCGGCGAAGTCGTTCGGTATCAGGACGCATATCTGCTCTGCTATATCCGCGGGCCCGAAGGTATTCTCATTGGCCTTGCGCAAGAACTGAGCTGAACCCGATAGAGATCGGGCCGATGTGTTCGGTGCGAGGCCGCCATTGTGGTGATCGTCTCTCAGCCCAACTGAAGTCGACATGTCCGTGAGCACTTGTCGGGAATCACATTGCGCTCCAACTTGTTGCAATGAAGAATGGTACAACCCATTTGTCGCGCCTCGGTAAACCTATAGGGGCGATCCTGGATGGTGATGTCGCCGAGCAATGTGGTGCGCTTTGCATCCGCACGACAGCCGACGGTCATCTGGAAGTTCTGCTGATAACCACGCGACAGACGCGCCGCTGGTCGATTCCCAAGGGATGGCCGATCAAAGGGCTGGCGCCTCACGAAGTCGCAGAGCGCGAAGCTTGGGAGGAAGCGGGCGTCAAGGGACGAGCGAAGAGGCGCGTTTTTGGCTACTACACCTATATCAAGGTTCTCGACGATGGCCGCAAATGCCCCTCCGTCGTCGAGGTTCATCTTGTCGACGTTCGGCGCATGAAAAAGATCTTCCCCGAAAGCAAGGAACGCAAGCTGATCTGGCTGCGTCCTTATGATGCCGCGTTGCTGGTCGATGAACCGGAACTGAAAAGCCTGATACGAAGCCTCGAGAGGCACTCTGCGCTCAAAGCCCCCGGCCAAATCGGCATCGTTGGTTGACGGCGATGGGCTGGGGTCGCGCAGTCGTCAAACCGAAATGACAGCCACGGCCGGAGTTGCCGGTCCCAATCCCAAGGCGTCGCGCGGCAGTTGGTCCGTTGCGGCCAATGACCCGACGAAAGGAAGTGGATATGGCCAAGCTGGTGTTTGGAATGAACCAGTCGCTCGACGGCTACGTCGATCACATGGCGTTTGCACCGGGCCCCGTGCTCTTCCGCCACTTCATCAAGGAGGCCGAGCAGCAGGCGGGCAGTGTGTACGGTCGCCAGATGTATGAGATCATGCGTTATTGGGACGAGGACCACCCTGAATGGGATACCGACGAACTTGCCTTCGCGCGAGCGTGGCGAAACCAGCCGAAATGGGTCGTCTCGCGCACCTTGACGTCCGTGGGCCCGAACGCCTCGCTCGTCGAGGGTGACCTCGAGCGCGCGATGCGGCAGCTGAAGGCCGATCGCGACGGGGAAATCGAGGTTGCCGGGCCGGACCTGGCGCATAGCCTCACCGGGCTTGGGTTGATCGACGAGTACCGCATCTATCTTCATCCAGTGGTGCTTGGTCACGGCAAACCCTATTTCGCCGGCCCCCGGCCGCGGCTGCGCTTGGTCGCCAGTGATACGATTGACGTGGATGTCTTGCGGTTGACCTACGTGCCCGGCTAATGCCGCTCGCCGCTGACGTGTCCGACTAGGAGGCGGGCGTGAAGCGTGCCACGAGCGCATGTTTGTCGCCCGGATAGGTGAAGCGGACTTGGGTGACCGGCCCGAAGTTGCTCCACGTGCGGCGTTCGACGACGAGGCATGCTGTGTTTTTGGGAATGCCCAGCGCGGTGGCTTCCTCCGCACTGGCGGACACGGCGTGGATGCGGTGCTCGGCCGTGCTCCATGGGATCTGGTTGATCAGCCAGGCGCCGGGCGCAATTTCAGAGAAATCGGCATCGGCCGCTTCGGGCACGGCCGTGAGACTGATCAGGCGTTCCTCCAAACAAAAGGGCCGGCCGCCGGCGTGGTGGATGCAGACGACGTCGATGATCGAGGAATCCGGGGGGACATCGAGGCGGCGGACATCGTCTGCCTTTGCCTTGCGCACTATTCGCTTGGCCACGGTGTAGGAGTAGGCGAGATTGAGCGACTGCACCTCAGCCTTGATGTCGTGGATCTCGAGAATAGCCGACTGCGCCTGAGGCTGGCTGACGAAGCTGCCCGATTTCTTGCGGCGTTCGATGAGGCCGGCCTTGGCCAGCTGCGTCAACGCCTTGTTCACGGTCATCCGCGAGCAGTCATATTCCCTTGTCAGGTCGATTTCGAACGGGATGCGGTGACCCGGCGGCCACTCGCCCGAGACGATGCGGCCTTCGATGTCGTTGAGGATACGCTGATGCAAGGTTGCGTCCTTGCTCTGGTTCATCGTCACGCTCCGGTTCCACCTCCCGCTCTAGCGGCAATATGCGATCGAGGAAAGCCCCATCAGCCTGCGAGCAGCTCGCCCATGGCCTTGAGGAAGCGGCGATTGATCGCTTCGCGTTGGATGTGCTTGCCGCCTTCGACCTGCTTTCGGCCTCGGGCCCAGACACTGTCGACCGCCACCCCGCCGGCAAAGATCCAGTGGTCGAGCAACTGGTCGCCGGAGAGATACGGCACGGCGGAGATGTTGAGGGACGCGATGTCGGCATGATTGCCGACGACCAGTCCGCCCGCGGCTTTCAGCGCCGCACCGCCGCCAATGATGGCATCGTCGAACAGGCTGCGGGCGGTCGAGCCGCCCGGTGCGGCGATGACGTTGCGCGCCCTCAGAGCAAGGCGCTCGGAATATTCGAGTTGGCGCAGTTCGTCCGGGAGCGAGATCAGCACGTTGGAATCGGAGCCGACGCCATAGCGGCCGCCTTCCTCGAGAAAGAGCGGCGCCGGGAACGTGCCGTCGCCGAGATTGGCCTCGGTGATCGGGCAAAGGCCGGCAATAGCGCCACTGCGCGCCATGCCACGCGTTTCCTCGTCGGTCATATGGGTCGCATGGATCAGGCACCAGCGGCCGTCGACCGGGGCGTTGGCGAGCAGCCACTCCACCGGGCGCGCGCCGGACCAAGCAATGCAGTCCTCGACTTCCTTGACCTGTTCAGCGACGTGGATGTGAATCGGGCCGTCACCTGCCATCGGGATGACCTTCGCCAGTTCATCCGGCGTTGCCGCCCGCAGACTATGTGGCGCAAGCCCAAGTTCGGCGCCATCGAGCCGGCCAGTGACGGCGCGGCAGCCCTCCATCAGCCTGGCGAAGCTGTCGAGTGAATTGATGAAGCGTCGCTGTCCGTCGATGGGGGCGGTCCCTCCGAAGCCCGAATGCGCATAGAAGACGGGCAGCAGCGTCAGGCTGATACCCGTTGCGCTGCTTGCCGCGCCGATGCGCTCGGCCAATTCCGCGATGTTGGCATAGGGCGTTCCGTCCTTGTCATGGTGGAGATAATGGAATTCGCCGACGCGCGAAAATCCGGCTTCCAGCATTTCCATGTAGAGCTGTCCTGCAACCGCCTCGACATGCTCGGGCGTCATCGACAGGGCGAACTTGTACATCACCGTGCGCCAGCTCCAGAAGCTGTCGTTGGCAGGTCCCCTCACCTCGGCAAGGCCCGCCATGGCGCGCTGGAAGGCGTGGCTGTGCAGGTTCCCCATCGCAGGGACAAGTGTGCTGTGGCGCTCGTCCGTGGCCTGTGCCGCCACGCCCGTTTCGATCGCTGCGATACGGCCGCCGTTGATCGTCAGGCGCACATCCTTGTGCCAGCCATGCGGCAGGAGTGCCGCGCCTGCGTGAAGTGTGGTCGCAATCGTTTGGGCCATGACGCTTTTTCTCCTCTTTGGCGCCGCGCATCTTTCTTTTCCATGGAGACGCACAAATTTTCACTTGTCACCTGTTTATTATGTATATACATGTTTCCACATAAGGAAAGGCGCAAAGCTGATGAATGGGAACAATTTTTCAAGCGATGAGGCATCCGGCGAGGTTCGCCCGCACCTGTGGCGCAACGCCCGTCTGGCGACGCTCGACCCTGAAAAGCAGGGCCTTGGCATCATTGAAAAGGGTGCCGTCGTTGTTGAGGGCGGTCGGATAAGCTTCGTCGGTCCGGAAAGCGATTTGCCTGTCCTGGCGATCGAGCGGGCCGAAATCACTGATCTCGAAGGCCGCTGGGTGACTCCTGGTCTGGTCGATTGCCACACCCACATCGTCTATGGCGGCAATCGCGCCCGTGAATTCGAGATGCGCCTTGAGGGCGCCACCTATGAAGAGGTTGCCCGGGCCGGCGGCGGCATCGTCTCCTCGGTCAAGGCGACGAACGCGCTTTCCGTGGATGGCCTTGTCGAGGCCGCCCTTCCCCGTCTCGATACGCTTTTGGCGGAAGGCCTGACGACAATCGAGGTCAAGTCGGGTTACGGCCTGAATGTCGAGGCTGAGTTGAAGATGCTGCGCGCTGCCCGCCAACTCGAGCGCGTCCGTCCGGTTCGTGTCGTCACGACCTATCTCGGGGCTCATGCGACGCCGGTCGAATACAAGGGGCGCAACGGCGACTATATAACCGACGTCGTGTTGCCCGGCCTTGAGAGGGCCCACGCCGAAGGCCTCGTCGATGCAGTTGATGGTTTCTGCGAAGGCATCGCCTTTTCAACGGCGGAGATTGCGCGTGTCTTCGACAAGGCTGAAGCGCTCGGCCTGCCTGTCAAGCTGCATGCAGAACAGCTCTCCAATCTCGGTGGTGCAAAACTGGCGGCATCCTACGATGCCCTGTCGGCCGACCACCTCGAATATCTCGACGCGGAAGGTGCTTCGGCCATGGCTGCCGCAGGCACGGTCGCTGTGCTGCTTCCCGGCGCCTTCTACGCCATCAACGAAAAGCAGAAGCCACCGGTCAAGGCCCTGCGCGAGGCCGGCACCCATATTGCCATCGCGACCGATTGCAATCCCGGCACATCGCCGCTGACCTCGCTGCTGCTGACCATGAACATGTCTGCAACGCTGTTCGGCCTGACCGTCGAGGAGTGCATCGCGGGCGCCACCCGCGAAGGCGCCCGAGCGCTTGGCCTGCTCGATGAAACAGGCACGCTTCAAGCGGGCAAGTCCGCGGATTTCGGCGTCTGGGATGTCGAGAGCCTCGCAGAGCTCGTCTACCGCATTGGCTTCAACCCACTTCATGCACACGTCTTCAAGGGCGAAAGGATCGACCGTTGACCATTACCCTTCATCCCGGCTCCGTATCGCTCAAGGATCTGGAAACGATCTACTGGACCGGCGAGCCAGCCAAGCTCGATGCATCGTTTGACGCAGGCATTGCCAAGGCTGCCGCGCGCATTGCCGAAATCGCCGCAGGCAACGCGCCCGTCTACGGCATCAATACCGGCTTCGGAAAGCTCGCCTCGATCAAGATCGACAGTGCCGACGTTGCCACCCTTCAGCGCAATCTCATCCTGTCGCACTGCTGTGGCGTCGGCGCGCCGCTGCCTGAGAATATCGTGCGACTGATCATGGCACTGAAGCTCGTTTCGCTCGGGCGCGGTGCCTCCGGCGTCCGGCTGGAGTTGGTGCGGCTGATCGAGGGCATGCTGGAAAAGGGCGTCATTCCCGTCATTCCGGAAAAGGGATCCGTCGGCGCCTCGGGTGACCTTGCGCCGTTGGCTCACATGGCTGCGGTCATGATGGGCGAGGCCGAAGCCTTCTTCGCGGGCGAGCGCCTTTCGGGCGCGGCAGCCCTTGCCAAGGCCGGCTTGAGCCCGGTCGTGCTCGCCGCCAAGGAAGGTCTTGCGCTGATCAATGGCACGCAGACCTCGACGGCGCTGGCGCTTGCCGGTCTTTTCCGTGCCCATCGGGCAGCGCAAGCAGCTCTTATCACCGGCGCGATGTCGACGGACGCTGCGATGGGCTCGTCCGCTCCGTTCCATCCTGATATCCATACCCTGCGCGGTCACAAGGGCCAGATCGACACCGCCGCTGCCCTGCGGGCGCTTCTCGACAACTCGATCATTCGCCAGAGCCATATCGAAGGCGACGAACGTGTGCAGGACCCTTATTGCATCCGTTGCCAGCCGCAAGTCGACGGCGCCTGCCTCGATCTGCTGCGTTCGGCCGCCCGCACGCTGGAAATCGAAGCCAATGCGGTTACCGACAACCCGCTGGTGCTCTCCGACAACTCGGTTGTCTCCGGTGGCAATTTCCATGCCGAGCCGGTGGCATTTGCCGCGGACCAGATCGCCATTGCGATCTGCGAGATCGGTGCCATTTCCCAGCGTCGTATCGCGCTGCTGGTCGATCCTGCCCTGTCCTACGGACTGCCGGCATTCCTTGCCAAGAAGCCGGGCCTCAACTCCGGCCTGATGATCGCCGAAGTCACCTCGGCGGCGCTGATGTCGGAAAACAAGCAGATGTCGCACCCGGCATCGGTCGATTCCACTCCGACCTCCGCCAACCAGGAAGACCACGTGTCGATGGCGTGCCATGGCGCCCGTCGTCTGTTGCAGATGACCGATAATCTGTTTGCGATCGTTGGCATCGAAGCGCTGACGGCCGCACAGGGCGTCGAGTTTCGCGCACCGCTCGCAACCAGCCCCGAACTGCAGCAGGCGATCGGTGCCATTCGCACCGTCGTGCCGACGCTGGAGGTCGACCGCTACATGGCCAACGACCTGAAGGCTGCGAGCGATCTGGTTGCTGCAGGCGGACTGAATGCCTCCGTCTCCGCAGGCATCCTGCCGGTTCTGGAGGCCTGACATGGTGGTGTTCGACGTCAAGCGGGGCAACTCGCCCGTCATCCTCGGCTTCCCGCACACCGGCACCGACGTGCCGGCAGCGATATGGGACCGGTTGAACGACAACGGGAAGATCCTTGCCGATACCGACTGGCACATCCATACGCTCTATGATGGGCTGCTGGACAATGTGACGACCGTGCGAGCCACCTTCCACCGCTACGTGATCGATGCCAACCGCGATCCGGAAGGCGTCAGCCTCTATCCCGGCCAGAACACCACGGGCCTCGTTCCAGAAACCGACTTCGACGGCAAGTCGATCTGGAAGGATGGCGAGGCGCCGAAGGAAGAGGACATCGCGGAACGCTTGCGCGAATTTCATGCGCCCTATCACGCAGCGCTTGCCGCCGAGATCGAACGCGTGAAGGCGATCCACGGGGTGGCGATCCTTTACGATTGCCATTCCATCCGTTCGCACATTCCGTTCCTATTCGAGGGCAAGCTGCCGGATTTCAATATCGGCACGGACCTCGGCAAGACCTGCGATGCCTCGATCGAGAAGGCCGCAATCACGGTTGCTTCGTCCGCTGAGGGCTACGACAGCATCCTCAACGGACGGTTCAAGGGTGGCTGGACGACGCGCCACTACGGCCAGCCGCAAACGGGCGTTCACGCCATCCAGATGGAACTGGCGCAATCGACGCATCTGCAGACAGAGGCGCCACCCTTTGCCTACGATCCCGCAAGAGCCGAACGCCTTCGCCTTCACCTCAAAGACATTCTGGTGCGCATCGCGGAGATCGCACCCGGCCTGAAACGATAAGCACAACCGAACAGGGGGAACCCGCATGACCTCGAATCCACGCCACAACATTCGCGAAATCCGCGCGCCGCGCGGCAACGAGCTCAACGCTAAGAGCTGGATGACAGAAGCGCCTTTGCGCATGCTGATGAACAACCTCGACCCTGATGTTGCGGAAAACCCGCACGAGCTGGTGGTCTATGGCGGCATCGGCCGCGCCGCCCGCACCTGGGCCGATTTCGACCAGATCGTCGCGACGCTGAAGACGCTGACCGAAGAAGAAACGCTGCTGGTCCAATCCGGCAAGCCGGTCGGCGTGTTCCGCACCCATAAGGATGCGCCGCGCGTCCTGATCGCCAACTCCAACCTCGTTCCCCATTGGGCGACCTGGGACCATTTTAACGAGCTGGATAAGAAGGGCCTTGCGATGTACGGCCAGATGACGGCCGGCTCGTGGATCTATATCGGCACGCAGGGCATCGTTCAGGGTACCTATGAAACCTTCGTCGAGGCCGGTCGCCAGCACTACAATGGTAACCTCAAGGGCAAGTGGATCCTGACCGGCGGCCTCGGTGGCATGGGCGGCGCGCAGCCTCTCGCAGCCGTCATGGCCGGCGCCTGCTGCCTCGCCGTCGAAAGCGACGAGACCCGCATCGATTTCCGCCTGCGCACCCGCTATGTCGACGAGAAGGCGAAGACACTGGACGAGGCGCTTGCCCTGATCGACAAGTGGACCAAGGCCGGTGAAGCCAAGTCCGTCGGCCTGCTCGGCAACGCAGCTGAAATCTTCCCGGAGCTCGTCCGCCGCATGAAGGCCGGCGGTCCGCGCCCCGATATCGTCACCGACCAGACGTCGGCCCACGATCCGCTCAACGGTTATCTGCCGATCGGCTGGACCGTCGCCGAACACCGGGCCAAGCGCGAAAGCGACCCCAAGGCCGTCGAGGCCGCCGCTCGTGCCTCGATGAAGCAACATGTCGAAGCCATGGTCGCCTTCTGGGATGCCGGCGTACCCACGCTCGACTACGGCAACAACATCCGCCAGGTGGCCAAGGAGGAAGGCTTCGAGAATGCCTTCGCGTTCCCGGGCTTCGTGCCAGCCTACATCCGGCCGCTCTTCTGCCGCGGCATCGGTCCGTTCCGCTGGGCGGCACTTTCCGGTGATCCGGAGGATATCTACAAGACCGACGCCAAGGTGAAGGAGCTGCTGCCCGACAACAAGCACCTGCACAACTGGCTCGACATGGCTCGCGAGCGCATCGCCTTCCAGGGTCTGCCGGCGCGCATTTGCTGGGTTGGTCTCGGTGACCGTCACCGCCTGGCGCTTGCCTTCAACGAAATGGTGAAGAACGGCGAGCTCTCGGCACCTGTGGTCATCGGCCGCGACCATCTCGACTCCGGTTCGGTCGCCTCGCCCAATCGCGAGACCGAAGCGATGAAGGACGGTTCGGATGCCGTTTCCGACTGGCCGCTACTCAATGCGCTGCTCAACACCGCATCGGGCGCCACCTGGGTTTCGCTGCATCACGGCGGCGGCGTCGGCATGGGCTTCAGCCAGCACTCCGGCGTCGTCATCTGCGCCGATGGCTCCGACGATGCCGCCAAGCGTCTCGAGCGGGTGCTGTGGAACGACCCGGCCACCGGCGTCATGCGTCATGCCGACGCCGGCTATGACATTGCGCTGGATTGCGCCAAGGAAAAGGGCCTGCGCCTGCCGGGTATCCTCGGCAACTAAGATGTTGTACCGGGCCTCAGAACGTCATGAGGCCCGGATACTGCAAGACAGCCTGGTCGACGGTCACCAGCGGCACGCCTTCGATGATAGCCTGCGCAATGAGGATCCTGTCGAAGGGATCCTCGTGGATCTGCGGAAGGCCGGCGATCGCAATGGCATGCTCGCTATTGATCGGTAGCTCGGTATAACCGTTCGCGAGCAGGCGGTATCTGAGGACATAGGGATCGGCGCGAAAGTCCGAGCGTGCCTGCGCGTGCTTGATAGCCGTTTCCCATATGCTGGCGGGACTGAAGAGGAGCTCGTTCTGTTCGTCTTCAATCAGGTTTCTGATGGGAGTGGTAAGCCGAGCGATATCGCCGGCGGCCCAGATCAGGATGTGGGTATCGAGGAGAAATCTCATTCCGGAAGCAGGTCGCCGCCATAGAACATATCTTCGATCTCGTCGGCCATCATGGTGTCGAAGTCATCCGGAACGGAGATCTCGCCTTTCATGAAGCCGATCCGGCGCTTCTTCGGCATATCCGCCTCGTCGATTGGCACGACTTTGACCATCGGCTTGCCGGCTTTGGCGATGATAAACGCCTCGCCTTTCGCGGCCCTATCGATCAGCCGCGACAGATGCGTTTTCGCTTCGTGTATGTTTACGGTCTGCATGACGGCCTCGGTATGGACTTAGTCCACTAAACTTAGTTCACTTGGCCTTGTTTTACAATGTTGGAGACACAATGCCTCACGCCCGCGTCCTGAAAGCCAGTTCCTACCGCCGCATGCCGTGGAAGAACGGCGGTGGCGAGACCGTCGAGATTGCCGTGTCGCCTCCGGAGGCAGCGCTTTCGGATTTCGACTGGCGCATCAGCATGGCGACGGTTGCGACCGACGGGCCGTTTTCTATCTTCACCGGGATCGATCGGACACTGTCCATCCTTGAGGGGGACGGCATGGCGCTTGCGATTGATGGCGCTGAGCCGCAGGTGTTGACGACGGCGAGCGAGCCCCTCCCCTTCCCCGCTGACGTTGCTGTGTCAGCCACCCTTCCCGGCGGCCCGATCACGGACCTGAACGTCATGACGCGTCGTGCGCGTTTGCGCCATCGGGTCGAACGCACAAAGGTCGATGGTCGGTTGAGTGTTGAGACCGCTGGGACCTGGCTTGTCCTGTGCCAGCAAGGCACGCTGTCGTTGCAGTGGGCGGGCGAGTCCGTTGTTCTCGACGCCGGCGACGCGTTTCTTGTGGAAGGCGCTGCCAATACCGCCCTGCCGCTCACGGGCCAGGCGCTCTGCTACCTTGTCTCCATAGATGCGGCCTGACCGGTGACAATGGGAGGCATATTGGTCGTCTAGGTCGCAACCGCCGGCGTAGAAATCAGGCAGAAAACAATATTGTCTCTGTAGTCTATAAAATAGATAGTTTTATCTGTGTGCGGGCTGACCGCCGCCGTAGTGTTTCCCCGTCGAAATAGTTCAAAGCGCTGACGCTGAAGCTCAGTCGCAAGGGGGCGAAACATGAATATCAAGAGTCTATTTGCAGCGCTTACGCTCGGGGTCGCCAGCCTGGCGGTTCCTTTTGTTGCCGAGGCCGCCGACAAGAAGGTCGTGGTTGCCTATCAGACCGACGCTCTGCCGTCGTCCGTGGCCATTGCCAACGGCGAGTTTGCCAAGGCGACCGGTTACGACATCGACTTCCGCAAGTTCAATTCCGGCGCGGAAATCTTCGCGGCAATCGCCTCGGGTGACGTTCAGGTCGGTTACGTCGGCTCGAGCCCGTTTGCGGCAGCCACATCCCGTGGCCTTGCCGTCAAGGCGTTCTATCTCTCGTCGATCTCGGGCATCGACGAAGCGCTGGTCGTTCGCAACGGATCCGGCATTGAAAAGCTCACTGACCTGAAGGGCAAGAAGCTTGCTGCGGCCCCTGTCTCTACCGACCACTATCAACTGCTTGCGTTGATCAAGTCGCTCGGTCTGACCGAGAAGGATGTTCAGGTCTTCGCAATTCCGCAGCCGGAAATCGTCGCGAGCTACAATCGCGGTGACATCGACGGCGGTTTCGTCTGGGATCCGGCGCTGACCGAGCTGAAGAAGAACGGCAAGGTGCTGGTCACCTCGAAGGATGTTGCCGACAAGGGCGCGCCGACATTCTCGGCCTGGGTCGCGGCATCGACGTTTGCCGATGACAATCCGGCCTTCCTCAAGAGCTTTGCCGGCGTCATCAACAAGTACTATGCGTCTTTCGCGGACGACAAGAAGGCCTGGCAGGCTGACAGCGAAAACGCCAAGCTCCTCGCCAAGGCGCTCGGCGGTACGCCTGATCAGCAGGCCGCCGCATTGAAGAACCTCACCTTGTTGACCCCGGAGGTCCAGGCATCCGACGCGTGGCTCGGCGGCGGTGAGAAGTCAGGCGCTGCGAAGATCCTCAAGGACACGGCCGCGTTCCTGAAGGATCAGGGCAAGGTGACCGAAGTGTTGCCGAGCTACGCAGCCTTCGTCACGCCTGACGCCCTTACCAACGCAAGCAACTAACAGGAAACCTTCGGGCACGCTGGCGCGATATCGCGCCGGCGTCCCTGTTTGTGAAGAGACAGCCCCATGCTCAAAGTCGATCACGCAAGCGTCTATTTCAGGGCGAGAGACGGCCGGACCGTCCACGCCCTCGATCGTGTTTCGCTCGATATTCCCGATAACAGCTTCGTGGTCGCGCTCGGCGCGTCCGGTTGTGGTAAGTCCACGCTCCTCAATGCGATTGCCGGCTTCCTGCCACTCTCCGAGGGAGCGATCACGCTCGATGGGCGGCAAGTCGCCGGCCCCGGTGCGGATCGTGGCGTGGTATTCCAGAAGGACACGCTGCTTCCCTGGAAATCGGTGATCGACAATGTTGCCCTCGGCCTGAAATTCGCGGGCATACCCCGGGCGATCCGACAGGCGCGCGCCGAAGAGCTTCTTCATCTGGTCGGTCTGAAGGATTTCGCCAAGTCCTTCCCCTACGAGCTGTCGGGTGGCATGCGCCAGCGTGTCGGCATTGCCCGGGCGCTAGCGACCGAACCCGACGTGCTGTTGATGGACGAGCCCTTCGGTGCGCTCGACAGCCTGACGCGCGAGCAGATGCAAGAACTCCTGGTGTCGGTCTGGAGCAAGACGGGCAAGCGCATCTTCTTCATCACCCATTCCATCGAGGAAGCGCTGTTTCTCGGCACGCAGGTCGTGGTGATGTCTCCGCGTCCGGGACGGATCGTGGCACGCTTCGATCTCGATTTCGTGCGCCGCTTCGCCGAAACGGGTGACGCAAGTTCGATCAAGACTTCGTCCGAGTTCGGCGCGCTGCGGGAAGAGATCCGCAGCATATTGCATGGGTCAAATGAGTTGAGGAGCGCTGCCGAATGAGCGAGTTGGCACAGACCGGACATGTTATCGTCGGCGCACCGACCGACCACCCGAACCCGGTAAAGATGAAGGGCTTTGGCGTCGGCGAGCGGCCAACCGTGCTGATCAGCATCGCAACCGCCGTCGTGCTGCTTGCCGCCTGGTGGCTGGTGGCGAGGCTGGCGCTTGTTCCGCACCTGTTCTTGCCGACGCCGCAAGAGGTCTGGACGCAGATTGGAGCGGTCTATCGCGACGGCTATGCCGGTGCCTCCCTGTTCGAGCATGTTTCGGCAAGCCTGTTCAGGATCGTGACGGCTGCCGCTATTGCCACCGCGGTCGGCATTCCCGTCGGCCTCCTGATGGGGCTCAATCGTTGGGTCAAGGGCATCCTCGATACGCCGATCGAGTTCTATTGGCCGTTGCCGCCGCTTGCCTACCTGCCGCTGATGATCATCTGGCTCGGGATCGGCGAGACGTCGAAGGTGACGTTGCTGGTTCTCGCAATGTTCGCGCCCATCTGCCTCTCCGCGCAGGCCGGGGTACGTTCGCTCCCGATCGAGCGCGTCAACGCCGCCCGCTCGCTCGGTGCAAGGCCCTGGCAACTGCTCGTCAGCATCGTACTACCATCCGCCCTGCCTGAAATCCTGACCGGTCTCAGGATTGCACTTGGTGTCGGGTGGGGGACCCTTGTCGCTGCCGAGCTCATCGCCTCCACACGCGGCATCGGTTACATGATCATGTCGGCGTCGCAGTTTCTGGCAACCGACGTGGTGTTCGTCGGCATCGGCATCATCGCAGCCTGCGCATTTGCGTTCAGCGCCGCCGTTCGGATACTGGAAACCGTGCTCGTTCCGTGGAAAGGAAAGAGCTAGCGGGGAGTTTTTTCCCGCAAGGGGAGCCTCCGATGAAGCAGATGCAGATCTACGCCTTCGACATGAACTGCGTCGGGCACATCAATCACGGCATGTGGACGCATCCGCGCGATGCGTCACTCCACTATACCGACCTCGAATACTGGGCGGATTTTGCCCGCACCGCCGAACGCGGCAAGCTCGACGGCATCTTCCTTGCCGATATCGTGGGCGTCTATGACGTCTACAAGGGCAGCGCGGGCCCTGTCATAGAGACCGGAGCGCAGATCCCGGTCAACGATCCGCTGATGCCGATCTCGGCGATGGCCTATGTCACCAAGCATCTGGGCTTCGGCGTCACGGTCAATACGACCTACGAGCCGCCTTTCCTGCTGGCACGTCGCATGTCGACGCTTGATCATCTGACCAAGGGGCGGATCGGCTGGAACATCGTCACGGGCTACCTCGATAGCGCGGCCCGTAGCATGGGTTTCGACAAGCTGCCCGAACACGACGCTCGCTATGACGCCGCCGAAGACTATCTGGAAATCCTCTACAAACTCTGGGAGGGCAGTTGGGACGACGGGGCCGTAGTGCGTGACAAGGCGCGCGGCGTGTTCGCCGACGCCTCGAAGGTGCGCGCCGTCAGCCATCAGGGCAAGTACTACAAGATGGAAGGCATTCATCTGGCGGAGCCGTCGCCGCAGCGCACGCCCCTGTTGTTCCAGGCCGGCGCTTCGGCGCGCGGGCAGGACTTTGCGGCCCGTCATGCCGAGTGTATTTTCCTCGCCACGCCGACACCGCAGGCAGCGAAGCCGACAGTCGATGCGCTGCGTCGCAAGGCCGTACAGATGGGGCGCGGAGCGGATGCGCTGCGGGTGCTCAGTCTGCTTACCGTCGTCGTTGGGCGCACGGAAAAGGAAGCACAAGACAAGCTTGAGGATTATCGCCGCCATGCCAGCGTCGAGGCCTCGCTTGCCCACTACTCGTCATCGATCGGTATCGATCTCTCGAGATACGGCCTGGATGATCCGATCCAGCAAGCCTCCACCAACGCCAATCAGTCGGCGCTGTCGGCTATCACCAAGGAGGCGCCGAAGCCTGTCACCCTTCGCCAGATCATCGACCAGATGGTGCTCGGCAGCCGCATGAAGCCGATCGTCGGCTCCGCCGAACAAGTCGCCGACCGGCTCGCGCTGTGGATGTCCGAAGGCGACATCGACGGCTTCAATCTGGCGCGCACGGTCGCGCCGGAAAGCCTGCGCGATTTCGTCGATCTCGTCGTTCCGGTCCTGCAGGAACGCGGGCTGTTCAAGGCGGACTATGTCGAGGGACCGCTTCGGCAGAAACTGTTCGGCGGTAACGGCAGGCTGCCTTCGTCGCACCCTGCCGCGCAATTCCGCCGCTGATTACTTGTGGTCCAGCCTGTGGACCAGCCGGTCGCCGAGCCACTGCATACCACAGACGAGAACGATGAGGACCGCGACGACGGCAACCATGATGGCCGTTTCGAAGCGCTGGTAGCCGTAGCGGATCGCAAGGTCACCGAGTCCGCCAGCGCCGATCGCGCCAGCCATGGCCGATGCGCCGATCAGAGTCACCAGCGTCACGGTAAAGCCGGCAACGATGCCGGGCAGCGCCTCGGGCACCAGCACTTCCCGAACGATCGTCCAGCGATTGCCGCCCATGGCGCGCACCGCATCGATCAGACCGCGATCGACTTCGCGGAGCGACACCTCTGCAATGCGGGCGTAATAGGGGGTCGCGGCAATAGCCAGCGGGACGATCGCAGCCCAGGTGCCGAGCGCGGTGCCGACGATCAGGCGCGTCAGCGGGATCAACGCCACGAGCAGGATGATGAACGGGACGGCCCGGAAACCGTTGACGATGGCGCCGAGGATGCTGTTGATCCAGAGATTTTCGGCAATGCCCCCCTTGTTGGTCAGCACCAGCGCCAGTCCGAGCGGCAGGCCGAAAACCAGTGAGATCAGGCCCGAAGCACCGGTCATCAGGATCGTCTCCCAGAGGGAGCGAAGCAGAAGATTAAACATGATCGGTGTCATAACCAAGCACCTCCACCCGCGCCGAGCGGGCTTTCAGAAATTGCACGACCTTGTCCTTGAGCGCTGGATCGCGCGTCGGGACGGCCACGAAGAACCGCGCCACGGGCTGGTTCTGGATGTGATCGATACCGCCGTGAACCAGGCGGCTGGAGTGCGGCAGGGCCGCGGAGAGATCGGCAAACAAAGCGCCCTGCGCCTCCGGTCCGGCCAGATCGATGCTGAGGATCGCTTCGGTTCCAGTGTCGGGAGACAGACGAGCCGCGATATGCTCCGGTAGCTGCGGGCGGCTGCCGGCAAGCAGGCTCTTCGTGATGGGCGCCTTCGGATCGGCAAACACCGACCACACCTGGCCCTCCTCGACGATGCGCCCGGCATCGATCACCGCTACACGATCGGCGATGTTGCGTACGACTTCCATCTCATGGGTGATGAGAAGGATGGTCAGCCCAAGCTTACGATTGATGTCCTTAAGCAACGCGAGGATGGAGCGCGTCGTTTCGGGATCGAGAGCGGAGGTTGCCTCGTCGGAAAGAAGTAGGGCTGGTCGCGCTGACAGCGCACGCGCAATGCCGACGCGCTGCTTCTGCCCGCCCGAAAGGGAGGAAGGATAGGCTTTGGCCTTGTCGGCAAGCCCAACAAGTTCCAGAAGTTCGTGCGCGCGCTTCAGCCGTTCGGCCTTGCCGACGCCGGCGATCTTCAGCGGCAATGCGACATTGTCTTCGACGGTCTTTGCCGACAGAAGGTTGAAGTGCTGGAAAATCATCCCGACACGACGGCGCAGCGGCTGCAGCTCCTTTTCATCGAGACCGGTGATACTGCGGCCCTCGATCTCGATCTCGCCGCTATCGGGCCGTTCAAGACCGTTCAGGCAGCGGATCAGCGTGGATTTCCCGGCGCCGCTGCGACCGATGATGCCAACAATCTCTCCCTTTCGCACCGTAAGCGAGATGCCATCGAGCGCGGCGGTCTTGCCAAAATGCCGTTGCACATTGACGAGCCGAACCACCTCCTCTGGCGCGCTCTGCGGTGGCGCCTCGATCGTGGAGGCGGAGACAAACGAATTCATGGTCTTTCCCTTCGGAAATGCCCAAGGCGGCCCAGGCAAGGAACGCCCGGACCGCCTTGTTCAACGCGCCTAACCCCTCGGCGCGAAATGTTATGATCAGTAGGCGCTAACGCCCGTACCCTTATACACCTTGTCGAACTCGGCTTTAACCGTGTCGTTCTGGTAGGCCGAAACAAGCGTCTTGACCCAGGCTTCCTTCTCGCTGCCCTGCTTGACTGCGATGAAGTTGCGGTAGGGGTTGTCGGCGATCGGCTCCTGGGCGATGCGGTCGGAAGCGGAAAGACCGCTCTTCAGGGCCCAGTCGGTGTTGACCACAGCGCCGTCGAGGTCGTCGATGGCTCGGCCAACGACGCCGGCGTCGAGTTCCTTGATTTCCACATTCTTCGGGTTCTCGACGATATCGGTCACGGTCGCCAGGATGCCTGTGCCGTCCTTGAGCTTGATGATACCCTCGTTCTGCAGGACGCGCAGGGCACGGCCTTCGTTCGACGGGTCATTCGGAACGCCGATGGAAGCACCTTCCGGGATTTCGGAAACGGACTTGTACTTCTTCGTGTAGAGGCCGATCGGCCAAACGCCGGTAAAGCCGACATTGACGATATGATAGCCGTGCTGGGCGATCTGGTTGTCGAGGTAGGGTTGATGCTGGAACGCGTTGGCGTCAATTTCGCCGCGCTCAAGCGCTTCGTTCGGCTGTGTATAGTCGTTGAAGACGACAGCTTCGATCTTCAGCCCATTCTTTGCCGCCTGCTCGGCGACGACGCGCCAGACGTCTTCGTCTTCGCCGCTCATGATGCCGACCTTGATCGACTTGTCTTCGGCAAACGAGGCGGCAGGCGCTGCAAACGTGGCCAGCGCGGCTGCCGAGGCGGCGATGGCAACAAGGCTCGCGCGGCGCGTCAGGCTAAGGTTGGAGGACGTCTTCTTGTTCATTGTGGTGTTTCCCGTCTTGTATTGGTGAGGCGAGCCTCGAACGGCGTGATAATTTCAAAAAGGAGCCGGAGAAACCAAGTATGCCGATCTCTATTGCACTGCAGCGTGGAAATACTCTTCCGACGAGTGCGTATATTCACGGCATAAAATTCTAGTTTTTTTGTAGAATATTGCCGTTGCGGGTCCTAGCGCACCATCTTAGATTATAACCGTTTCCGCCCGAAGCATAATATGCGCATGGATTGCCATCGTGACCGATAATGACATCCCTACCCGAACTGACGCGCCCTTTGCGACCAACGCGGGTATCGGACACCGCCGGCCGGTCGTGGCGATTATCGGAGGCGGCGTTTCGGGCGCCGGGGTGGCTTACCATCTAGCGCTCGGTTTGGCCGATACGCCACCGGCGATCATCGTATTCGAGCCGCGCCGCGAAATCGGGCGCGGCCTCGCCTATGACACGCTCGATCCCGCCCATCGGATCAATGTGCCTGCTGCCCGCATGAGCCTGCTGCCGGACCATCCGGAGGATTTCCTCGAATGGGTCGCGCGCAACGATGCCGTCGCCGATGACCCGGCAGCGCATCGACCGGATGGTAGTCTTTTTCCGCGACGCCATCTCTTCGGTGCTTACGTGGCGGCCGCCTTGCTGCCGCTCGTCCAAAGTGGCGCGGTCCGCCATCGCCGCGCGCTTGTCACCGATGTGACGCGTGACGGTCGGCTCTGGCGAATATCCGACAGCCAGGGTGGCCAGACCTTTGCCGATTTCCTTGTCGTCGCCACCAGCCACCCTTCACCCCTCACCCCGCGCAACCTGGCCGTGCTCAAGGACCATCCACGGTTCGTCGCGGATTCGACGGTGCCTGCGTCGCTCGACGTGATCGGCAAGGACGATCGCCTGCTGATCGTCGGCAACGGCCTGACCGCAGCCGATATTGTCGCCTCGCTTGCACGCAATGGCCATCGCGGGCAGATCACCTCGATTTCCAGGCGCGGGCTCAGATCACGCGGCCATGCGCCGTTTCCGCAGGATCCTTTCGGAGATTTCGAGGCGGCGCCGGCGCACAGTGCCACGGCGCTTCTCCGAAATGTGCGCCAGACGATTGCCGATGCTTCCAACGCGGGGCTGACGTGGCATGCCGTGATCGACCAAGTGCGGGGGCATGGTCACGCAATCTGGCAAAACCTTCCTGTCAGCGAACGCCAGCGGCTTGTCCGGCATCTTCGACCCTTCTGGGACGTACACCGCTTTCGTATCGCGCCGCAGGTGGAAGATGTGCTGAACGAGGCAGTCGACGAAGGCCGTATGGACGTTCTTGCCGCCTCCGTCGGACAGGTCCGGCTTGAGGGCGATGCCATCCATGTGAGCCTGCGCAGGCGCCACGCCGCGCCGGTCGATCGTACCTTCGACGCCGTGGTCGTCACCACGGGACCAGCTCATGGCGGCATTCTCGACAGTCAGCCATGGCTGACGTCCCTGCGTGACAGCGGGCACCTGCAGCTCGATCCGACGGGGCTGGGTATTGCCTGCAATGAGCGGTCGGAAGCACTGGCAGACGGGACGGGTGCAGATGCTTCGCTGCTGATCTCAGGACCGTTGGCGCGCGGTACATTCGGCGAGCTCATGGGCTTGCCGCAGATTACCGAGCACGCGGCCTTCGTCGCCGGCGAGCTTGCCGCCAAGGTGAACGCTGTGAGCCGCGTTCGTTCGTCCAGCTGACCAAACGGTATCATTGCAATCAACCCGGTTCAGGCCACCCGATTCTGGTCGGCGGGCTCACCGCAGCGATGGCGGCGGTTGCCAACTCGGTTGAGGCCCCTATTTCAGGGAATCCGCAACAGGGGATGGAAATGAATAATCGGAATGGTCTTTACTTCTTGGTCGGCGCCTTGCTCGTGGTGGTGATTGGCATGGGGATTTACATCTTTCGCGAGGAGACGAAACCCGCGGGCGTCGATATTTCGATCGGAGAGAAAGGCATTTCGGTCCAGGAGAAATAGCGGAGGCGACCGATCAGGATCGCGCACCTTCGCTAAGGCAGGTCACTCGATGTAATAGTCCTGCCCACTTCTCTGATAGGTGAGCTTCAGCGTTCCATCAGGCTGAACGACGTAGCGTTCCGATATGCGGTAACCGAACTTGCCGAGGAAGGTGTTGTCAATGACCGTTCCCGGCTTGTAAGGCGAATGTATCACCTTGCCGCCATATGTCAGGCTGCCCTTGATCGGCTGCGGTTCGTTTGCCGTGGTGCAGGCTACCAAAGGAACCGCTGCCAGCAACGCCGCGATCACTGAAACGATGCGCATGTTGAGCTCCCTGAAACGGACGCTGAAATCATTATAATCCAAGTTTGGACCGGGCCTTTATTGTTTGCGGTCACGCGACCGATAATCCCACGACGGGAGGAGAAAGGTCGCGGTAACACGCGCCACCCGGCTTCAAGAAATCCGGTCAGGGGTTTGGTTCGGCGAACGCTTCGAGCTCGGGATCGAAATCGACCTCGACGACGTTGTTGAAGACTGCGGTGGCAATCATGATGCCTGCGAAGGCGACGAGATCGACAAGTGTCTTGCTATCGTAGCGCGCCTTCAGTTTCGTCCATATCTCGGCCGGGATGGCATTTGAATTGGCCACGATCGTCTTGCCGAAAGCGTCGAGCAGCGCTTCTTCCTCCGACAGTTCCAGCGCGTCCGGATTGAAGCCGGCATTGATCAGGGCACGGCGAAAGAAGGTGATGGCGATCCTGGAGTTGGTGGCCTTGGAGATGGCGTGAGAGAAGATCCAGATCGGCCGATCCTTGATCGCGGCAAGCTCGCCGCGAAGCGTGAACCATTCGGCGTAGATGCGGTGCGCGGCTGGTGAATGCAGCAGCGTTCGCTTCATGTTGGTCATGCGCCCACGCACGCGTACTTCCTCGTCGTGCGCTGTGCGGATCTCTTCCGAGGCTGTATCGTAATCGATCTGGGGGATCTGGCTCATGCTGTCTCATCTCTGAATGTGCGGCAAAACGGTTGCTCCACATAAGGAGCATCGGTGCTATCTACGCCATTCTATAGGAGGTTCGTCGCCGGTCGGCTAGACCGCGATCGGGAGGATGGAGGGGGGCCTCAGCGCATGGAGGAGCGCTTGGTCGTCTTGCTTGAGGGCGCACTCTGCTCATCGGCCGCACGCATCAGCCGTCCCATCGTCTTCAGGCGCTCGATCAGCTCGCTGCCATCGACAGACGCCCGCGTCTTTTCCAGCATCTCATACTCGCGTGCTGCCTGCTGCCAGTGCTCGCTCCCGTGTCCCTGCGGCCGACCGGCCGCCTCCCAGATCGCATAGGCGCGCTGGTTGATCCAATCGTCTTTGCTGCGAAACATGAATGACCTCGACAACGCAAGAATGAAAATCGATGGATCAAGATTGGCAAGCCGAACTTAGGAAGTCGTTACTTCGACGCCCCTGATCTCATCTGATTTTCTTCGTAGTTGCTACGGGATCTTCTTCAGCCGGCGGTCTGTCGCTGTCCCTCCGGAAGCCACGAACGATAAAGCGGGTGATCGGCAAGGATCGGCAGCGGCGTGGGGCGGCCAGTGCGCTGTGAGTGATAGGCGGCTGTTACCAGTTCAAGCGAATTTCGGGCATCGCCAAGCGTCACCGGCGGTTCCCGGCCGGCGAGAAGGCTCTCATGGAACAATTCGAACTGGCGCGTATAGCCGTCTTCCTTCGGCTCGTAGCCTGCCAGCGCGTCATCGACGCGCTTCTGGTGTTCCTCGTCGCCGGCGATGAAGGTCCACGGATCGCGGCCCATCGTATAGGGATCGAGGATGCTTTCGGCGACGAGGTCGTTGAAGCAGAAGCGAAGGCGAGAAATCTCCTTGCGGGAGCCAAGCGTCATCGACAGGCTTGCCAGCGAACCGTTCTTCATCTTCACCGAAAGTGCGGCCGTATCTTCGACCTCGATCGGATTCATCAGCGTGGTCCCATAGGAGAAGATTTCGGCACAGGCGCCATGCACATAATTCAGCATGTCGTGCGCGTGGATCGCGTGACCGAGCAGGCCGCCGCCGAGTTCTGTTGCCCATTTGCCACGCCACGGCACCGCATAGTAGTCGGGGCCGCGCCACCAATGGGTTTCGATCGTCGTCAGGAACGGTGCACCGGTGAGGCCGAGCTCCATCAGCAGCTTCAGCTTCTGCAGGCCCGAGCCGTAACGGTACTGGAAGATCGGCATAAGCCGCGGACCCGCGGCCTTGGCGACGATCTGGCCCATCTCGTCTACTTCGGCAATGGAACCGAACAGCGGCTTCTCACAGATCACGTGCTTGCCGGCTTCGATTGCCTTGCGGCAAAGCGCGAAATGCGAGCTTGGCGGAGTGCAGATGTCGATGATGTCGAGATCGGCTCTCGCAATCATCGCTTCGGCGTCCTGTGTATAATCTGGAATGTTGAACTCCTCGCAGAGCGCCCTTCCCCGATCTTCGTCAAGCGAGCAGAGAACCACAACCTCGTAGAGGTCCTTATTCCAGGCGAAGCCTGTCAGATGGCGGGCGGCAATGCCTGCTCCGATGACGCCAACGCGAAATCTCCTTGTCATGCTCAGGCCCTCACCTTGCACCCAGCCGTGCAGCTCCCGACTGCGCTTCGAGCGACAGGCGGCAGACCTCGTAGACGTGCTCCTGCGACATCGCCGTTTGCGTGCGATCGCGCACGTCTGCAGCGAAGGCGTCGAAATAGTCGAGCTTCTCGCTGCTGCAATCGATGTGCGTCATCTCGGTCCCGTTGACCAGGAACAGGTGATCCTTGCCCGGCCGGCCCGTAATGTCGATATACTTGCGCAACTCGATATAGCCTTGGGTGCCAAGGATCGTCAGGCGCCCGTCGCCCCAGGTCGGCAGGGCTTCCGGCGTGAACCAGTCGACACGCACATAGCCGGACGCTCTGTCGGAGCGAAGCAGCACTTCGCCGAAATCCTGGAAGGCCGGCTTTTCAGGCATGCCGAAATTACCGATCGAGCTTGCGACCACCTCGCCCGTTGCCGAGCCGGTGTAGAAGAGAAACTGATCGACCTGATGCGAGGCGATATCCACGATGATGCCACCGAATTTCTCAGGGTCGAAGAACCACTCTGGCCGCGTCGGCAGTTGCAGCCGATGGGGCCCCATGCCGATCGTCTGGATGACGGTCCCGATCGCACCGTCCCGGATCAGCTTTCCGGCCTTGACCGCTGAGCGGACGCAGTGGCGCTCGGAAAAGCAGATCGAAAAGATGCGCCCGGTTTCCGCAACGGTTTTCTTGACCTCCTCAAGCTGGGCAAACGTCGTCGCCCCCGGCTTGTCGGTCATCACATCCTTGCCGGCTCTCATGGCTCGGACAGCGAGACCTGCCCGATCGCAGGGGATCGCGGCGATGCAGATCACGTCGATCGATGGATCGGCAAACAGTGTATCGCGGTCGATCTGCGGTATCTCGGGGTAGGTTTTCTCGAAGTTCTCGCGCAGCGCCGGAACGGATGTCTGCGGGCAATAGCCGACGAACTCGGCGCCGGACGCAAGCAGGCCCTTAACGTGATCAAACGTATGCCCATGGTCGATTCCGACGACGGCAAATCTCAACATGGCAGCAATTTCCTCCTCGAAATCTCCTCACGTCAGGCGCTCCGTCCCGACATCCTCCATGATCAAGACAGACAGCGAAAGGTCGGGTCTGTCAAGGCAGGATTTGGTGACGAGAGGTTGCGGAAATATTGTAAGTTATTGAAAATAAATATTAAAAACTTGTATCTAAATAGTTATTTATTTTGGCACCCATCGGATTTCGACTAGGCGTGCGGATTCCCTTTGACAGTGGCCATATTTCCCATTTTCCGATTGGCAACTCTCAGCGGTCTATGGCGCCCTTACGTGAGTTGGAGTTTGTGGCAACCGATCTACCTGCGTCGAGGGCGCTTGGCCTTTCCTCGCAGTGCCAGAGCACCGAGGACGACAAGTATCACGGCAGCAAGATAGCCCCCGTCACTTTGCGAACTTTCCGACTTGCCAATGTCTGTCGACTGGGCCAAATCCAAAGGCGCTTCAGAGGATGGTTCTTGTGGTCGTTCGGCAACGTCCGCCGGCTCATCGGCCTTAGCGGTGACAGACGAGGATAGCGGCTCCGCGGATGGAAGTGTCGCAACTTCCGAGGATCGGCCAGCATCTGGGAAGAGCGCCCGCAATGATTCTTGTGTTACGATGCCCGATGGCGTCATGCCGTGCGCGCGTTGGAACCCTTTTAGGGCGGCGACGGACTTCGCACCCCACAGCCCGTCAGGCGCGCCTGCTTCGAATCCTTGCTCGGAAAGTGCCGTTTGGACGTCCCTCACCGGTCGGATTTCGGCGAGCGTAGAGGGCGACCAAAGCGCCCAAACGGCGCAAGATAACAGTCCGGCCGCAAATCTGGTCTGGAATGCCATATTGTTTTCCCACCCTAGCAGCCGCTGACTATACACAGACAACTTCGCGCGCCAATTGTTGGACCGTTGCTTGCTTAGCTTTGTCAACAATCTGAAGCACACTGACAAAAATCTGTGGATCAACTTCAGCGTTTATATGCTGAAGCTGTAGCAACCGATCTATAGTCACTCTTCCTGGTTGCCCTTCAGGATGACGTTCGTGACTATTATGATTGCGCCGATGTTCCGGCCTTACCTCGACGAAGCACTTGCGCGCTTCTCTTACCTGCACCCTCATGTGACAGTTGCCGTCACGGAGGACGGCGTCGTCCTGGACGGCGCTGATCCAACCGTGGTCGCGGAATTGCGATACACGCTCTATCGGCAGAAGATTCACCGCGAAACAGATGCGTTACGACGATCAGTGATCCAGAGATTGCTGCGATGAATATTGTGCCATTGAAGTTCCGGCAGACTGGTGCCGGGGAATTGATCTTTTGCGACGACGCCGGCGGTTACTTTCGCTCAACGGATGATTTCCTGGAACGTTACGCCACCGACGATCTCAATCCTGCGGATCGAACGTTTCTGAAGGCGAATGGGCATGCGTTCGAGAAGGCCGGCGACCTAGCACATAGTGCGTTCAGCTATCGATGGGCAAAACGCCTGCACGCGCCGGCCGATTTGAACTATGTCATCCTGGTCCCAACCCTCCGATGCAATCTCGCCTGCTCCTATTGTCAGGTCAGTCGGGTCAACCAGAACGCTTCCGGCCACGATTGGGATGAGCAGACGCTTAATGCCGTAATAAGATGGCTTGGTGGACTGACCAGCGAAACAATCAAGATCGAATTTCAAGGTGGCGAGCCACTTCTTCGCTTGGATGTCCTGGAGCGAGTGCGCGCTTTTGCTCGCCAAAGGTTCGAACGAGCGGAATTCGTCGTCTGCACGAACCTTCAAGAAGTGAGCGATGAAGCCTGGGAGTTCCTGGCCCCCCAGGACACCTTCATCAGTACTTCTCTTGATCCGACTATGGCGCTGCACGAGCGTAATCGAACCGGCGGCGGGAAAATTACAGGGCAGTTCGTGCATAACCTAAATCGCGCGCTGGGCAACTCCCCTACCCGCGTCTCTGCATTGCCGACGTTCGACATAGACGCCTTGCCAGAACCCCGCGACGTTATCGAGACATACGCGGCATTTGGATTCCGGTCGATCTACCTACGTCCGGTCAATCACCAAGGATTCGCGCGCAAGCGATTTCGAACACAGAACATCAGTTCCACCTGGAATGACTATGTACGCCGCTTTGTAATGGCCCTCATCGAACACAACGCAAACGCCGAGGTGCCGTTGGAGGAGTTTTATTTCTCCCACTGCCTGCGGCGCGTCCTGCGCGGAGGCCACGATAATCACGTCGACCTCAGGAATCCCAACATCGTTGGAAGCAGCTATGTGGTGATCGACCACGATGGCGCCTTCTATCCCACGGACGAAGCACGGATGGTCACCCGGTTGGGGCAAATCGATCTCCGCATGGGCAACGTCAATACCGACATCGATCGATCGATCATCGACGTCTTGAACGCTGAAGCAATAAACCTGTTCGACCCGGATTGCGTCCACTGTCCGTACCAAGCCTTCTGCGGCGTAGACGTTATCGACGAGCTCTCACGCTACGGACGGATCGACTTGCCTCGCCACCTCACTGACTTCTGTCAGAGGCATTTGGCCATCTTCGACCTGGTATTCGAACTTCTCTACTCGGAAGACGTGAAAGTGCGCGCTGCGATAGCACTATGGTCGGGTCTGAACTCGGTCGACCCCGAGCTTGCGAAGGTTCACCGATGATCGATCTCCGTATCAAGGTCGAGCCGTTGCCATTCACGGAGCCTCTCGTTGTCAGGCTTCGAGAAAGCTATGCCGCTGATCTTGGCCCCGACGACGCCATCCTGATGGGCGTCGAGGGATCGAGACGGGAGTACGACTATCGTGGCTTCTCGATCACCTTGCATGCGGATAGCAGCCTGAAGCTCGACAACGATGTCATGATGATCATGCCGGGGAAAGGCAGTGCCCGACGGCTGATCAGGGCCGACTCGGCACACAATACGCTACTGATCACCGAGCAGTGCGACCAGTTGTGCGTAATGTGCTCGCAGCCTCCGAAAAAGCAGCACGTCGATCTGTTTGAAGAGCTCGAGACCGCGGCATCTCTTGCTCCTCGCAACGCCTACATCGGACTGTCGGGAGGCGAGCCGCTGCTACACAAGCGCAAGCTCTTCGACATGCTGATGATGCTGTCGCGTGTGCGGCCCGATCTTAAGTTTCATATTCTTTCGAACGGCCAGCATTTCGAAGAAGAGGACGTCGAGCTCTTACAGGAGATCGGCGCTGCGCGAATCCTTTGGGGCATCCCATTGTACGCGCCGACTGCGGTCGCGCACGACGCTCTCGTCAAGAAGGACGGCGCTTTCGATCGACTGCTGGAATCCTTTGCGATCTTGTTCGAGGCTGGTTCTTCGATCGAACTGCGGACCGTGGTCATGCGACAAAATTATCCGGTTCTGCCAGAGCTTGCGTCGTTTGTTGGCATCCACCTGCCCTTTGTCGAACGCTGGGCGCTCATGCAGCTCGAGAACATCGGCTTTGGCCGCATGAACTGGGATACGAGCTTCAAGGATACGTCTGCAGAATTCGAGAATGTCGCGCGTGCGGTCGACATTGCTGCGGCGAAGGATTTGGCTATTCAGCTCTACAACTTCCCGCATTGCTCGATGCCGGAAAGGTATCGACATCTCGCTCCGGCGGCCATCTCGGACTGGAAGAACAAGTTTGAATCCTTCTGCAAGGATTGCTCTTCGAGGCAGAGCTGCGGAGGGTTCTTCGAATGGTACAATCATAGCAGGGGGTTCAAGGGGTTGGGGCCGATATGAAGCGACGCGTATTTCTCATTCCGTCATTGATTGCAGCAGGCTTTCTGCCAGCAAAGACGGACGCAATGCCACTGGATACCATTGTAAAGAAGCCCGATCCGAACTCGATCTTGGAGCGGCTTAAGATCAAACACCTGTATTCGCTGGCCGGACATCGTTCCCATTCGAGCCACAGTTCCCATAGTTCGCATTCAAGTCATCGATCCGGGAGTGGCGGCGGCTATTTTCCGAGTACCACTTACACCAGCCCATCCTATAGTGATCCCGCGCCAGCGCCTCGCTACACCGCTCCCACGTATGCGCCGCCGGCGGCTTTAGCCTCGCCCAGCCCCGCTCCTGCCCCAGCCCCAGCCCCACTAGCTAAAATAAAGCCGCTGCCCGGTACGTCGAACAAGTTCAGGCAGATCGTCATCTTGGTGCAGTCCGGCCTGACGGCGTACGGATACTATGCGGGTGCTCTCACGGGTGTCATCGACGACGACACAAGGGCTGCGTTGAGTCAGATGCAACAGGATAACAATCTAAAAGTGACGGGCACCGTTACGACCGAGGTGTTGGATGCCTTCGGAATCGCGGCGAAATAGGAACCTCAGCCCTCCACTAGCGGTCGCGGTCCGCTTGCTTACCACTCTTCGCAGGACGACCTGTCTCGGAAGCCGTGGCAACCCAACAAATTGGACCGCCGCGGCGATTTCGGGGCGATAAGGTGTCCCGTAGCCGCGGCTAGAATTGCCAATATGGTAATCGCGAACGGGCGCATTGTTCCTCTCCTCAGTATCCGCCTGGGCGAGACATAGCACTGCGGTTTCCGCACAGCGTGCCGTCCGCAGCCCTGTCATAGTAGGAATAGCAATTTCCGGGATAGGGCCGATAGGGCGCGTAGCCGCCGCCACAGTTGTTGTTGGCGCATACAGCAACGGCAGTTCCGACGACAGCCAGTGCGACCAGCGCGGCCGCAGCTTGGTTCTGCTCTTGCACCATCTTGTAGCAGTCGAGCGGGTCAATCTGGCGGCGGGCAAGCTCTTTAAGCAGGTTTTGGTAAAATGCCTGATCCTTTGTCTCCATGAGGGTGCGACAGAGCGCCGCCTTGCTCACTGCCTCTGGCTTCTTGCTAAATTCTGCCTGTGTTGTCGTGCAGCTCGCCAATGCGAACGCGATCGCCGCGACACCAATGCGTCGCGTCCAAATGCCAAATGTCACGGTATAACCCCTCAGTTTCCCGAGGCGAACATCGCAGAATCCAATACGACGTCAAATTGCATCGTAATACATCGTTAATACACGCATTGTTTGAAAAACGCTGTGGGATACTCGCCCTACATCCACATTGCCGCCTTCTTTTGCTCAACGACCGAGAAATCAACGAAGGCCGCTCGAGCCTTGGACGAATTCACCTCGCCGAGGTCCTTTGACAGCCGCGCAATCTGCGCGCTGTTCCTCTTAGACCTCTCGCCGGCGATAATCTCTGGTAACTCCAAGCCACGAATTTCATCAGCGACAGCCGATCATAGTCCCCGTCCGTCATTGAGGTCCGGCCTGCGACATGGTCGGGCCACGCCGTAGCCGTTCGTTGGACGGCTATCGGTTCTTCAACGTGGCTACTTCAGCTTCGAGATCCTTCACCCGAGCGGTCAACGCGTCGATTTGCTGTTGCCGTTCATCGACCAACGGCTGATCCACTGGAAGCACCAGCGTCCGCGTCAGGTTCGTTAACTGGGGCACCCTCACCGTTATCGCCATTGTTATGGTGTCGATTGGCGACACGCTCCGTAAGCTGATGAACTGGGTAAAACTGATGAAGGCTCGCATTTGATCTTCGTCATTCTGGCCCGTTGAAAACTACCTCGCGTCGCTGGAGGCGGTTGGATCAGCTTGATGGCTATCGATGACGAGTTGCCGTGCCCGATCGATCGGCCAAGCATTCGGAAGCTTGCATTCTTCTCCGCCTTTGAACTATCGTGCCGGTGTTCTCAGGGCGGGGTGAAATTCCCCACCGGCGGTATCAGGCCACAGCCTGGAGCCCGCGAGCGCTTCTGGCGTTGCCGGAAGGTCAGCAGATCCGGTGAGATGCCGGAGCCGACGGTATAGTCCGGATGGAAGAGGACATGGCAGGCGCATCACCTTTCGTTGTGAGAGGGTGCGCGTCCTGTCTGTTCGCTCAAGGGATCAGGCCCTCCGGGGCTATGTCGTCACTGCCGGCCCCCGCCGGCAAAACCCTTGAAAGGCATTTCAATGCTTCAAACTGCAACAACCACCCAAAAGCGCATCGCGGTCATCCGGGCTCGCTGGCATGCCGACATCGTGGACAACGCCGTGAATTCGTTTGTCGACGAATGGGGCGTTCTCGGTCGCTTCCCCTCGGACGTTGAGATTATCGACGTTCCCGGCGCCTTGGAGATACCACTCCACGCCCAGGCACTGATCGGCACCGGCAAATATGATGCCGTGATCGCTTGTGCATTTGTTGTCGACGGCGGAATCTATCGCCATGACTTCGTCGCCGGAACCGTCTTAGACGGGTTGATGCGCGTTCAGCTCGACACCGGCACACCGGTCCTCTCGGTGGTACTCACTCCCCACCATTTCCAGGAGTCGGAAGCTCAAATCGACTTCTTCAAGCGGCACTTCGTGATGAAGGGTAAGGAAGCTGCCAATGCCTGCGCGGCAATCCTTGGGGCCCGCGCGAAGCTGCTCGCCAGCGTGGAGTAAAAAGCATCGAACGGCGGCCGCCGCCTGGCCGTCGTTCTCATTCTGGGCAACAGACGTTGTTACAACAAGTCGTTCGACGGAACTGCCACACCACTCAAAATGAATTCCGTGTCCCCCTCTCGGACGGTCGAAACGCCAATCTTCTGAGATTTTAGATCTCCAGGTGTGAGGGGCTTCCACTTCACCCACGTCGGGCGAAACGAGACGGAGCCATCGCGATTCTGACGATCAGGTATCACCAGGATCGCCGAGTTGCGATTGATGATATGCTTTCCAGAAGAATACAGCGCGTCTATCTGGCGGATCAGCGACTGTCCAGCATCGGACTGTGGGCCCTTCGATGCAGCAAAAGCAGTCGCCTCGGCAGATAGGAAGATGATAAACGCCGTTGCCGTGCGCGCAGCCAACGGAGCAAGTGGTGCAGCGGCGGGTCCGAGCATCATTAAGCCGCGTCCACCGACGATGGCAGCAACGGCGGCAAGCCCAATAACGTTTGCAACAAACACGAACTGGGCGCCTAACTTTATTACATTAAGCGCCGATATCTCGCTGAGCATGGTTAGGGTCTGCGCGGTTGAAAATCCAATCTGACCCGGTCTAGGTCGCACTGACAGATAGTCGATGGTATTCGACGTCTGCCCGGTCAGGGCTGCAAACGCGCCGCTCTCGAGATATACCCCGACCGCGCTCCCCTCGAGAATTTGGCGGGCGCATTCGGTTCTCAAAACGTTAAGCAGGTGCGTCGCGACACTCTGCAAAGCGGCGATCAACGCTCCTCCCTGGAACGTTGGCGAAGTCCACTTCAGTGGGGGATGGCGCAGCACGCGGAGATCCGGAATCGAATACGCATATGCTCCTTTCGGCTTGTCGGGATACAGGAGATCCTCTGCGACTCCAAGAAAGAGCGTATCAACTAGATGACCTCTGAGGCCCCAGCCAAATTGGCGGTAGACTTCGTAGCCCTCCTGTCCATTGATTTTCCAATAGTAGTAGATCGATCCGGGCTCTTTTTCCACCGCGTGCAACTCCGCAGTGTTATTGTTCGCGGAAGCTCGCCACACGACCCCCGTTCCATCAAAGGTAGTGTAACCCTGACCCGCTCGCCAGGTCGGCGAACCACAACCAACTTGGGCCATCTTCGCATAGAATTTCGCTTCAGCTCCGGCCTGGCCCATAGGCATGTAAGAATCCGACTTAATCTCCCAGATTTCCTGCGTCGCCAACGCAACGACGTCTGCAAATCCAATGCCTCCAGGAATTGTCTTGCTCGCGCCAGGTATCGAGAACTCCGCGCGTGGCAAGCGAGCGACCTGAGCCATGAAATCCATTTGTACTAGCAGATGCTCGATCGCCCCGTACCGTGTGCGCAGGGCATTTAAGTCGAGCCCCCTCCACCAAGCAATTGTCCCGCAACTCGCTACATTGGCTTGAGCCGGTGAGTTCACCATGATCGCGCCTCAGGCAATCGTTGCGAGATTGCTTGTCACAGCTATGTCGATAGCTGACGTGGGCGTGTATTCTGCCCATTCGGCGATCAGTGCACCCTTCTCGCCCGGAAGGCGTATCACATACCGGCTTCCATTCATTCCATGCTTGTATTTCAGCATGTCGAGCTTGATGGTCGCTGAATCGAGCACTTCCGTTATCGTTGCTTGTTCTTGCCGCCCGTCCCGCAGGGTTGGGTCGTCAGAAACGACGGAATCCACGACCACCTTAGCCCCGACGGAGAGCATGTCGGTTGTATCGACCTGCACGGCCACGTTTGATAGGCCGCCATCTGGTGGATTTACTGCGGTTGTTGAGGTTACGTATACGTCTTCTTCCAGACGGGCCGCCGTCGCCATTGGGTTCGCAGGAGGAATTCCCGGATAATTTCGATCGTCGTACGCAGCGATTTCTTTTGCGATCGTCAAGTACGGCGTTGTGGTAAAACCGTTAGGATCCAGCGTCTCCTGGAAACGAACCCAGCTTTCCTCCCAGCCCTTGCGGATTGTAAGTACGACCCTCGCGCTGCCGGCGCGTAAGAAAGCTTGCCGCGTCGAATCCGGATGGCGGAGCTGTCGAATGAAATCCCAGCTTGAGGGGATATCCCAGAAGTAAGAGTAAAGGAACGTGGTCACGTTCTCCCATTCGATCGCTTGGTTTATGAACCGAACGATGTCTTCATACTGACTGATCGTCGAGATTTCCGAGGCGGATATGCCAAGTTCGTTGCTATCAAACAGCGAACCGGTCTTAACACCGCCGCCGGTCTTAGCCAGTGCGTCGACCACTGCCTGGGGCATGAAAGAGAAGTTGACCCCGAGCAGAAATCGAAGGACGGCCTTCATTATCTCGTCGCTCTCTTCCCGCCGGAGAGTCAGAGTATCGACACCCGTCAGCTTCGCTTCCAGATCGACGATCCGGGTTTGGATCTCTTGTTGCTCGCGATAGAAATCGAGCTGGGCGGCATTTACGAGGATGTTCCATACGTCGGACTTCCATTTCGCAATTAGCGACGCTGAAGGTCTCGTTCGGACTGTAAGGCCGACCCATCCTTTGTCCCCGTTGTGAAAGAAAAGCGGGACCAGGACGCGACCAACCGTACCCTCAAGGAACTTTGTGCCGTCCACGTTGACCAGGAGGATATTTGCGACCCCCAGCGGTCCGGCGCCTTGCCAGTAATACGCCGATCCCATCACTGAAAAGTTCAACTGTGGGCCGGGAATATCTCCAACCTTCGCATCTAGAAGGATTTCTGAGATCTCGTATCCGTCCGGAACATCAAACGCTACCTCACCGAACATCCAGTTCACGTTGGGAAGGTCGAATTTTGCGGAGGGTCTGAGGACCGGTCCACTGCTTGGATAGTCCGGCACCAGCACATGAAACTTGGCCGCAAGCTGCTTAAAGAGCGGCGGATCCAAAGGGTTCTGATACTTATTGTCGAGAATGGTCTCGGAATATGGGAAAACGAACGGGACGAGCCTAGATTGTAGCTCATCAAGTTCCGCATACATTGCCCGCATTGCCGAGGCAGGCTCAGGAATGACGATATCGTAAGTAAGGCGTAAGCCATATCGGTAAAGGCGCACGTTCCAACGGCGCATGAGACTGAAATAGTCGATCCGCATAGGATCGGTCAGGCTGTTGTTTTTCAGTTTTCTCGTGGTGACATTCGCCTGACCGGTCACAGCGACTGTTGAGATTGTCACCTTGTGCTCGGACGTTGAGCGAGACGAAGCCTTCCTCGTTATGCTCGATGCAAACTTACGGCTGTCGGTGGCGGACTTAGACTCACTGCCTTGATCCGTAAAACTAGTTGTAGAAGAACCGTTAATGATCGGAATCCCACCGGTAACCGTCCCCGTGATATTGAACTGGTTTCCGTGCTGGACTTGGCTGGTCACCGACTGCGATAGCTCGGTATTATCAGTCACTCCGGTTTCACTGACGTTTTCGAGGTAGTCCGTTACAATTGAGGTGAATTCCTTCGTAGTCACAGACCACTCGGACTGCGTAACCGATGTCTCCTCGAGAGGCGCGAGGGGAATACTGGCAACAAGCCCTCCCCGCTCGATCCCGGCTGGTGTCATCTCCAAGCGTTCCAGATTGAGCATTCCGATTGGCGCGGCGGTTCCCTGCTTCTGCAGTATGAGGCCGCCAACAATGGCCGAGTTCAACGCCGTTACTAGCTTTCCAACAAGGCCTGCGTCTTGGTTCTGCTTTCGGAGTTCCCCCATCAGAGCGTTCTTTCGTGTGGCCTGAAGAGCGTTCGCGAAAGCCACCAACTCTTCCTTGGGTGCAATCGAAATCGCGTCGGGCCTGGGTCTGACGGCGGGTAACGCAGTTCGCTCGAACGCCGTCAGAAGCTTGACGGTCCGTTGTGAGATAGGAGACTTTTGCTTCTCGGCGTTGTCGGTCGACTTTCCCTTTAGCCGATCCGATACGATCTGGACCTCCCCTGGCGCTAGAGCCAAGTGTTGCATGAACAGTGCCTTAAGAAGTCCGTCGCCGGCCTCCTGTACGCGGACATTGGCCTCAGGCGCTTTTGGCCGCGATTGAAGGGGAACTAGAGTGGCCTTCTCAATGGTTCGTGCCGAGGTCTTTCGCTCAACGGTTTGTGTCGATGCGATCGACGACGGGCCAACTATCGTCTGGCTGAACTCACCAGGATTTCCGAGCCGAGTTTGAAACCGGAGGTTCTTTCGATCCTCTCCAGCTACCGGCCCGCAGCAGAGCCCAACGGCCATATTTGGATCTGGTTGCGCGTCGGCCACGAACGCAAAGATTATTTCATTCTCCTGCTGGTTAATGGCGGCGCGCTTCAGCAACTGAGGTAGTCCAGAAGCGCGCTCAATGTGCGTTTCCTTAACATTGGCGTCGTTGACAGGTAGATTGTCGAGAGTGACGCTCGCGGGTATCGATAGCGCGATCCAGAGATCGCCATCTGCGCCTTCAAACGGGGATGGGCCAGCATCTGGCCAACTAAGCAGATAAGACCAGATCGCCAACTGACGACCATTCTTCTGTTCAAATAGAGGCTGCACACTCAAAAGCTGCAGAAGACATTCTTCCATCATCACTACTCCGCATAGTCAGTGATCGTTGAATGGAAATTTCGCTTGGTCCCTATTAACTCGGACACACTACATCTTCGACGCACGTAATGGTAGTAGGTTGTTGAAGTTTCCGATAATGCAACCCGTGCGATATGGTCGGTTCAAACGCGGCCTCTGCCTGTTTCACAAGCCGTTGCGTTTCTTTCTTTGCGTCAGTCAACTTGGCGGCTGAAAGCGACTGTGGCTCCATCAATTCATAGTCACCACTCAATACACAAGCGAAGAGCTCCGGATTTGTTTGCGATGACGGTTTCCGGTCGACGCAAGAAGTTTGCCATTGGGCCCCTCAATCAGACGCGTGTGCTTGCCTACGGGAGCGGATGCGTGATCGAGAACTGGCGCGATTTTCATTGAAGGACAGCGTATCGGGGAAAACGCCGTCACCTGGTGGGAAATCTCGCCGGGACCGCATGCAGCGATATCAATAACTTAATTGTTCTTGCGGGGACATTGTTAGAGGGCACCAGCAAGGCGCCTCAACGCAGGCGCCAGCCAGTTAGTAAGCCCACAAAAGAGCTGAGTGGCGCAACCGGCCGGTGAAGCCACGCCCCGATAGCTCCACTACACGGTCAGATATCCATCGCATCGGCGTCCTTCTGTGGAGCGGTTACGAGCAGCTTGTCCACGCGGCGCCCGTCGAGATCGATAACCTCGAACTTCCAGCCTGATTTCTCGAAGGTTTCTCCCAACTCCGGAAGGTGCTTTAGTTCCTCCAGAACCAGGCCCGCGACGGTCTGATATTCGATGTCGTCGTCCTTTGGGAAGTTCATGAACTCGACGAATTCATCGATCGGGGTCCACCCTGAGACGAGATAGGAACCGTCATCTCTTCTCTTGATCGCCTGTTCATCTCCTACGCCGTCGTCGCCGAGGACGCCCATTACGGATTCCAGAATGTCGCCGGAGGTTACGATGCCTTCGAAGTGGCCGTACTCGTCGTATACCAGAACCATGTGTTGCGACGACCTGCGCAATGCCTCGATCACGATTGTGGCCGGCGCGAGATCTGACACAACCGGCACTTCCCTAACGAGCGACACGACGTCAACTTGGCCGGATGCGAGCGCGTTGTAGTAATCCTTGACCGAGATGACGCCCACGATCTCGTCTGAGCTTCCACGCCTCGCGGGAAGGCGTGACCTTGCACTCTTCTGGACGACGGCCCGGACCTTTTCGGGGGTGTCCTCGACGTCGACCAGATCGACATCCCTTCTGGGCGTCATGAGCGCACGGGCCGTACGGTCGGCAAGACGCATCACGCCCGTGATCATGGCGGATTCCTCGCTCTCGATCACGCCGGCGCTCTGGGCTTCGGCCAGCACTGTTTTGATCTCCTCGTCTGTGACGCTGCCCGATCCCTTACCCGTTTGACCAAGCAGGCCGAGAACCAGCTTGCCTGACTTGTCGAGGAGCCACACGAGGGGAAGCGCGAACCTCGAGAGGTAGGTCATTGTCGGTGCTACCTTCGCGGCAACTGCTTCGGGAGCGCGTAGCGCCATCTGCTTGGGAACAAGCTCGCCGACGATGAGCGACAGATAGGTAATAAGCACTACGACCGAACCAACGCCCAAGGCATCCGCCCATGCTGCCGACAGGCCTTGTACCAGGAGCCAGGAGGACAACCGCGCACCGAGCGTTGCTCCTGAGAAGGCGCCAGAGAGAACGCCGACGAGCGTGATGCCGATCTGAACCGTCGAAAGGAAGCGGCCAGGATCCTCCGCCAGGCGGATTGCCAGCCGGGCTCCACGGCTTCCTTGGTCGGCAAGAACCTTGAGGCGGGCCTGGCGTGCGGAGACGACGGCCAACTCCGACATGGCGAGGACGCCGTTGAGGACGGTCAAGAAGATGACGATTGCGATTTCGGTGTACAAGTCGACCCTGTTTGGTTGATGACGATGGTTGAAGGTAGCTGCTCGGCACAAAGAAGCAAACTGCGCCATGAGTTATGACGGTTTTGTGTAATGTCAGTGCGAGCGTTGTCCGTCGACCGGGCCGGCGATGTGATCGCTGTGGTACTCTGGGTTCGCATGGGATATTTGAGGACCCCCGCGGCTCGCGCTCCTGGTTATGGCTTTGCTCCTCACAGCCGCGGTATTGAATTCTGGTACCGAACCACTCAGGATTGGAGTGCGATGAGACTACGACCCATGACGTCGATGATGTTTTGGCTGCCGGTGGCGACAAGTCTGCTTGCCCCCGCCGCCATGGCGGACGACACATCCTCCCCGTTTGACCTATTCGCCGAAAGGTGCCTGGATCAAGGTCCACGGTACGACCGGACTGTAGCATTCGCCAAGGAGCCTGAATGGGCTGCCCTGGCCGAGGACATCACACTGGGCATCGTGCCCCTCAACGAGCCGACTGCCTTCGATGGCTGGATCGTGCAGACAGGCGGCGACAAGCCGTTCGAGGCGCTGGTCGTCGCGAAGGCTAGCGTCGGCAAGAAGGCGGTCGAGAGCTGCAGCATGGCCTTCGCGGGGATCGGCGCAGAGCAATTCGAGCTATTCCTGACCACGACCAGACATGCCATTCCATCCGGGCAGCAAAGCGGTGCGGTTCGCTCGCGGAAGTTCTTCACCATTGTCCGGGACGGCTCCAAGGAGGCGGTGACTCTCGATCTCCCCCTCTATCCGAACGGCGCCGATGAGGTGGTGGCAAGCATAGTTGCTGAGCAGCAGATCGAGAACTAACCCTGCCGCTCTGGATCTGCGGCCGGTCCGCTTTCGTCCACCAACTCCAGCGCGAAATACGCGTGCGGCATGTCTCGGCTCAACGTCTGGTGTGTTCCCGACCACACGTCCCAACGACTGGGTTTGCAGAATCGGCGGGCCTATCGAACTCACTCAGGCTCTTGGGAGGCAGGATGTCATTGCCGCCCGCCCGCCGGTCTGCCGCGTATTGAATTGCTTCAACGAGCTCTAGATCGAGAACGGGCTTCCGCATTACTCCCAATGTGCCGGGAACTCCGGCCCTTATCGCTCCCGGATCGTTCGTCATGAAAATCACGGCGACATCGGCCTCGGCTAAAGTTCGGCCCACGATGGGTCCGGTCGGGCCGTCTTCAAGGTTTACATCGACCAAGGCCACGTCCACGCCGTTGGTAGCGAGCAGCAGGGCCTGATACATGTTGCTTGCAATACCGACGGAGTGATGCCCCAATTCCTCCACCGCGTCTTGGATGTTGAGAGCTATCAACGGCTGGTCTTCGACTATCAAGACATTGAACGACATGGGATATCTCCTTCTTTTCCCGGTTAGAGCTTAACCCGTGCGCGCGCGATGCGTTCCTTGAAGGTGGGTTCAGTCTTTCCGCTGAGGAATGACACCCTTACTTGCCTGTGCTCTCCCTTCGGTCTATCACTAGGGTCCCAAGAATCTAGACCAACGGAGAAGCTCGTGGCGAACGGGACTGTGAAGTTTTTCAATCAGGACAAGGGCTTCGGCTTCATCACGCCGGACAACGGCGGCCCGGATGTCTTCGTGCATATCTCTGCTGTTCAAGGTGGATCGCTGCGTGACGGCCAGAATGTAAGCTATGATGTGGGCCAGGATCGCAAGACCGGGAAGTCCAAGGCCGAGAACGTACGTCCGGCCTAATCGCGACGACAACAAAAAAAGGTCGGTGCGAAATCGCACCGACCTTTGGTTTGTCTTCCTACCCTTTGCCAGCACGTCCGTGGTCAAAAGGTAGTAGATGTGACATCGCGAGCGGCACTATTTCCAGCGCTCAAAAAGATGCCTCTGTTGAAATCAAGGCAGTCAGACACCGTCCTCGTTGGCGACTTTAAGGTCGCGCCCACCGACCTCGACGTACAAGCCAGAGCGTTGGGAGAACGACGCGCTATTCCATCCGGAAGTCCGCAAGGCCTATGGGAAGCTCGTCGCGCAGGGGTGGACGGACGCCGTTCGCCATCTTCATCCTGACGAGCGCAGCTATACGTTCTGGAAATACTGGCGGAATTCCTTTGAGCGGGATGCTGGCTTGCGGATCGATCATGTCCTGTTATCGCCAAGCGCCGCACTGATGCTTCATAGCGCAAGCGTCCGTCGGGAGCCGCGAAGCTGGGTGCACACGAGCGATCATGCCCCTGTCATGATAGAACTCGACCTTGCGAGCGGGGATGCGGCTCGCATGTGAATAGATCGAGCGGTAAGGTGGCAGGAGCAACGAGGCCGACATGACGCAACTGAAGCTATCCCTGCAACTCTTCTCGATGAGGGAACTCGGTCACCTTGATCATCAACTGCATGCAGCCGCATCTGCCGGTTTTCACTTCGTCGAGCCACTCGAAAACCACCTGCTGGACAAGGGCGCACTGGCCGACGGGTTGCGCCGTTACGGGCTTGAGGCTCCAACGGCCCACGTCTCTCTCGAGTCCCTCCAGGTGAAGCCCCAAGAACTTATCCATGCGTGCGACGAGTGCGGCATTGAGACGCTCTTCGCACCCCACCCTTGGCGAACGTTTCATGCCCAAGGAGAGCTCGCTTGGAGGAAGCTGGGCCTCGATCTTGGTGCTGTTGCAGAGTTGCTTGGAGGCAAGGGAATTGGGTTTGGTTACCACAACAAATCCGCAGGGCTGACCGCAAAGCCTGGCGCGCGTTGCGGGATCGACGTACTGTTCGATGCCGCGCGAGGAAGCCGGCTGCTTTGGCAGGCCGACATCGGCTGGATTCACAACGCGGGTGCCAGTCCTTCGGAATGGCTCAGGCGCTATCAGGGCCTTCTTGCCTCCGCTCACGTCAAGGACAGAGCGCCCGAAGGAGCCAACGTTGATCAGGATGGATGGTCCGACGTCGGCGCCGGAGTGCTTATCTGGCCAAGTTTGTGGCGGGAGGCCATACGTTACGGGGCTCGCACGCTCGTGGTGGAGCACGACAACCCAAAGGACCCTGCGGACTTTGCCAAGCGCAGCTTTGAGTATCTCAGCCGCTTCCTGGTTCCGTGATCGCACAGCGACAACCCGGCTAGGAGGCTGTCCGGTTAAACTGTCTCCATGGACAAGACCTGACTAATTGTGATTATCCGGTTTCCGAAGAACCTGAAGGGACGCCGAACGATGCGACTTGAAGAGGTGGATAGCTCCGCCTGGTTGACCCTCGAAGGCGCGCCGACCGACCCGCAATCGGGGTTCAGGTTCATCAATCTGTGTTCTGTCGACTGGAATGGCCGTCCGCAGGCACGCGTCGTTGTGCTTCGACGGGTGGATAGGCTAGCGCGTCTTCTGGAAATTCATACGGATACGCGCAGCCAGAAGTGGGTCGAGCTATCCAATAATCCCATCGCCACGATTCTGGGATTCTGTGCGTCAGCCCGTGTTCAACTTCGGCTCTCCGGGATCGTTCGCCTACATCCCCCAGGCAACGATCTTGCCAACTACGCGTGGCACAAGCTCGCCTCCTGGACGAGAAGCACATATGCCGGCGGTCCGCCGGGGGGCGAACCCAACCGCGATGAGATGAATTCCTTCACGTCGGGCGCAGACGCTGACGGAAAGGCGTTCTTCGGCGTCCTACTTTTCCAGGCCGATTCCTTGGACTGGTTCGAATTGGGGAAGCCCAGCAACCGCCGGGCTATGCTTGACTATGACAGTGCCGGCGTTCTGACTGCCTCCCGCTGGGTCAACCCTTGACGACGGTGGACCGCACGGTGGCGATGTCGAGGGTTCTGCGCCGGAGGGTGGCGGCTATTTTCGGGAGCGACATGAGAGTGACCCTCGTATGGCCCTCAGTCCGCTATATGCGTAGCGCCTATCGCCACCAGCACCCCGAGGTTGCCGCGACGCGGCCAAGCGCCGCATAAGAAACGGGCTTCTTCGTTCTTATTTTTCATCGTATGGACCAGAAACACTCAACCGCAATCGCCTTGACCGTCGCAATCGGGATGATGTGTTTGTTGCTTGTTACCATTTCGGTCCTGGTTGTATCGCCGGTCTGATGTCAGATCGCCATGACCTTAATCCATCGAGGTCAAAACCCGGTTCAGCACAAAACCGGTGCAGAACGGTTCCCGAATTGGCTATCTGATGGGACATTCGCGCTCTCGGCGGTATCATCGGGCTCGACACTTCGCTCTTCTTCCCGTTAGGACGTCCTGGTGACATACCCGCAACTTCGATCCGAAGATCCAGAACTTGAGATTGAAACCCGAAGCGGGTTGCCATCGCTGGTGCTGGCGGCTCTTGGTGTCGTATACGGCGACATCGGGACCAGCCCGCTCTATGCGTTCCGCGAAGCTCTACACGCAACGGCGGGATCAGGATCACACCGCGAGAACGTGCTCGGCATCCTTTCGTTGATCGTGTGGGCCCTGACGATCGTCGTCACCGTGAAATACGTGACGTTCGTTCTCAAAGCGGACAATCGCGGCGAAGGCGGGACGCTTTCCTTGATGACGCTTGCGCGTCAAAGTTTCGTCGGGAAACCAACGTGGATTCTCGTTTTGGGTGTAGCAGGCGCTTCGCTTTTCCTCGGGGACGCAATCATTACTCCCGCGATCTCCGTCCTTTCGGCGGTGGAAGGAATACAAGTTGTCGCTCCGGCACTTTCCGCCTGGATTGTGCCGATCACCGTTACCATCATTGCCGTTTTGTTTTTTGTTCAACGGTTCGGCACAGGCGGCGTTGCATCCGTGTTCGGGCCCGTCATGGCGCTATGGTTTGTGGTTCTCGGGGTAAGCGGCGCCGTTCACATTCTAGATGATCTCGAGATATTCAGCGCCATCAATCCACTCCACGGATTGCTTTATGCGTCGCATAACGTTGGACACGCAATTGCCGTTCTTGGTGCGGTATTCCTAGCCGTCACGGGAGCCGAGGCGCTCTACGTCGATCTGGGTCACTTTGGTCGACGACCGATCGTAGCGGCGTGGTTCTTGCTCGTATTCCCATGCCTGCTTCTCAACTACTTTGGCCAAGGGGCGTTCGTGCTTGCGAACCCCGACATGGCCGGTCATCCATTTTTCGGCATGCATCCCGAATGGGCACGCGTGCCGATCGTATGTCTTGCGACTGCCGCTACCGTGATCGCCAGTCAGGCGGTCATCTCTGGCGCCTATTCCCTGGTGCGTCAGGCGATGCATCTCAACTTGTTGCCCCGCCTCCAGATCCTGCATACGTCTGAAAAGCACTCCGGCCAGATCTTCATGCCGCAGGTGAACGCGATGCTTTTCGTATTCGTCGTGGCGCTGGTTCTGAATTTCAGGAACTCCAGTGGATTGTCGGCGGCCTACGGGATCGCTGTTACCGGTGAGATGCTAATCACCAGCGTGCTGCTGTACGTGGTGATGAGAAAGGTCTGGAAATGGCGAGCCGCGAGCACCGCAGTGGTGATTGCCCCGCTCTTTCTGATAGACGCAGGCTTTTTCGTGGCAAATATCGCCAAGTTTCCGGACGGTGGCTGGGTTCCGGTCACCGTCGCATGCGCCATGGGCCTCATCATGCAGACGTGGATGGCAGGACGACGACTGTTGTCCGCTCGAACGCGGGCCGACGAAGTTCCGCTCGAGGGCATTATTCACCGGCTGGCCAAAAAACCGCCTTTGACTGTTCCGGGAACCGCCGTTTTTCTCACGAGCGACGTTGAAGGTGCGCCTACCGCACTGTTGCACAGCCTAAAGCACTACAAGGTCCTTCACGAGCACAATATAATCCTGAGCGTGGTGACTGCAACGGAGCCGTTTGTCCCCGATGAAGAGAAGATCTTCCTCGAAAGCTTCAGTCCGCTGTTCAGCCGATTGGTGATCACGTTCGGCTATATGGAAACTCCGAACATACCGCGCGCGTTGGTGCTCGGTCGCAAGCTTGGACTGAAGTTCGATATCATGTCGACCTCATTCTTTCTGTCGCGACGGACCATCCTTCCCTCGAAGAAGGGTGGGATGCCTTTCTGGCAGGACCGTCTATTCATCGTGCTTGCACAGAACGCCGGCAACGCCACAGACTACTTCGGGCTTCCCACCGGGAGAGTCGTCGAACTCGGTCTTCAGACCGCCATCTAGCGATCGTGAGATCCCGGATATCAGCGCTTCCAGATTGCCGTCCACTCTAAATGGGCCTGACCCCACGATTCCAGCACGTCTTGACAAGACCCATTCGGAAACTCGATGTCAAAGTAAATAGCACTTGGACTTACTGAACAGCTTGAGTTGTCGTTGGCTCATTTCCGGCAATAGCCAAGCTCCTCTTGGCGCCAAAAAATTACGAGTTCCCACCTCCGAGGCTTCCATTCTGGCTGCCTCCCCACGACGGAAACGCAACTCATCGCTCACTCCAATAATCAACCATCTACAAAGCGAGCGGCGGAACGGCTCAAAGTGAGCAGGCTCATCTGCCACGCCGAAAGTTGTTGGCCGCGAGAACGGTGATGGTCTGCAATGTCCGGGATCGCCATCAGTTTGGCACGAGGCATGCATGGTAACTTGAGTAGTTCCATTCGTTTGGAGGGGAAAATGACAGTCTTGATCAACGACATCGTCAGTGCCGCCGGACAACTCGAAGCGGCTATCCGCGATGCTACCGTTACCCGCTCGGACATATTGCTCAGTGCCAAGTCCATGAAGGCAAAAGCAAAAATCCTTCCTCAGGTTCTTGTGGAGCAATATCCGGAACTCTCGTCGCTTGAGCGGGAGTTGCGCGGTGTGTTCGAGGCCTGCTCCGACGCAATCGATCGCAAATCGATTAATCCTGTGGTCGCAAAAGCGGCAATTTCGATCGCTGCCGAATATCAGGGCGTCATCGAGGGCCTGAAGCGTTAGCGCACTTGGAAACGGCTGCTAGAGCCGTTTCCAGACCAGAGATACGCAGAACACCTTCATGGTGCAGCCCTTCATCCGCACGGTATCGCCGGAGACGGCCAGAACGCCCGTGAAGGTCTTCTTGCTGTCGGGCTCGACGATGGTGCCGGTAAAGCTGCCGTTCTTGCCCTGGAACGTGCCGATCTGCTGGCCCGCGTGATCGCCTGTCTTCATGGTGATGCAGAAGCCTTGCGCGCACTCATCGATTGCCGCGGTGGTCCCCACCTGCGTCTTCCATATGCCGATGACAGGCTCCTGGGCCACGGCGATGTGCGCGATCAACGCAAGGGGTATTGCGATCGATGCCAGTCGTTGCATGGTTTGCTTCCCCTTCTTGATAGCAGGGTGAAGGCCGCGACCCGACCTGAAGCGCTGCACTATACGCCTCAAGCCCCCCTTACTCCACACAGTGCGCTCTCCCGGCGCGCGGGAATGAAAAACGGGCCCACGATTGTCGTGGACCCGTTCTGCCGTTTGGTTGCTCTCAGCTGAGAGAAGGCGTCAGGCTTCGAGCCATTTCACCTGTTCGGGTGTCAGCTTGATGTCGAGCGCCGAGAGGCTGTCCTCGAGCTCGGCGATGGTCCGCGGACCGATCAGCGGAATGACCGGGAAAGGCTGGGCGATGACATAGGCAAGCGCGATATGGATCGGGCTACGGCCGAGCTTGTTCGCAAGCTCGATGGCGCGGTCACGGCGCTCGAAGTTGCGCTCGGAGTACCAGCAACGCACGATTTCCTCGTCGTCATGCTTGTCGCGTCCGGCGCGGTCGGTGAAGAAGCCGCGGCCCTGGCTGGACCATGCGAAGTTCGGCACCTGCCGTTCGGCCAGCCAGCGCTTCCACTCGTCGGTAGAGGACGTCACGCATCCGGCCCAGATCGGGTCGAGCATTTCGGCCAGCGAGTAGTTGTTCGACAATGCTGCCGGTGCCTGCTTGCCATTCTCGGCAGCGTAGGCCGCAGCCTCGTCCATGCGCTCGCGTGTCCAGTTGGAGCCACCGAAGATTCCCCGGATACGTCCGCGCTTGACTTCGGCATCCATCGCATCGACGAATTCGCCGACCGGGACATCAGTGTTGTCGCGATGCATGAAATAGATATCGACATAGTCGGTCTTCAGGCGGTTCAGCGACTGGTCGAGCTGCTTGGCGATGACATCAGGATAGCAAAGCGGCGAATGCGCGCCCTTGCCGATCAGCACGATCTCTTCGCGCGGCACGTTGCGGCTGGTATGCCAGTCGCCGAAGATGCTTTCCGTCTTGCCGCCGCCATAGACGAAGGCCGTGTCGAAGACATTGCCGCCGGCCTCATAGAAGGCGTCGAGCGTAAGCGAGGCAGCCGCAAAGTTCGGGAAGAACTCGAAGCCGAGGGTCACGACCGATGCCGGCTTTGAAATGCCGGGGATCTGGCGCTGGGGAATGCTGTTGCCCCGGCGCACGGCACCGCCAGCGAGATTACTGGTCCGCTTGGCTGCCTTCTCGACACTGTACTCCAGGCCGATCGACGCACGCCACTGATCGAGGACGCGAAGATTGCCGATCGAATCTGACCAGCTCATGCCGGGTGCGGCGAATTCCTTCTGGCCGGCGCGGATGGCATCGCCCGCTGCATCGACTTCGAAGGAATAGAGCCAACGATCTTCCTTGATCTCGATCGTCTCCTGCTCGTTGCCCTTGAAGATTTCGATCTTGCCGACGCCGCCCTTGTGGCCGGAGGCAAACCAGAAGTCCTTGACCTCGATGCGGCCTTCCGAGCCGATGATGCGCAGGGTGTTGTCCTGGTTCGCCATGATCGAGCACGATACTTCGGCCACGATGCCGTTCGGGAATTTCAGAACGGCGGAAGCCCATTCATCGACGCCGGACTGGCCGAGGTGGCCGACGCCTGCAACCTTTTCCGGTTCCAGGAAGGGCTTGTTCTCAGCGGCACCCGCAATCAGTCGCGCCATCGAAACCGGATAGCCGCCGACGTCGAGGATGCCGCCGCCAGCCGTTTCGTTGGCAAACAGCCGGTGTTCGGGCTTGAAGCCGCCCATGTTGAAACCGAAGCTCGAGCGGATGATCCGCACCGTGCCAATGGTGCCGCTCTTGACCAGTTCGACGATCTTTGCCGTCTGCGGGTGGACACGATACATGAAGGCCTCGCCGGCAAAGACGCCGGCCTTCTTGGCTTCATGGTAGATGGCGTCGGCATCGAAGGCCGAAAGCGCGATCGGCTTTTCGACGAGCACATGCTTGCCCGCACGAATGGCCTTGATGGCCCACTCGGCATGGCCGGTATGCGGAGTCGAGATATAGATCGCGTCGACTTCCGCGTCGGTCAGCAGCGCCTCATAGCCATTGACGATGCGGGCACCCGGAAAGTTCTCGGCGAGGCCGGCCTTGCCAGGATCGCGGGTGGCGATCGCGACGAGCTTGCCGGTGCGCGAATGGGCGATGCCGTCGGCGAAGGTGCGCGCGATGGTGCCTGGGCCGATAATGCCCCAGCGGATCGGTTGATCTGAGCTCATGGTTAGTCCTCTTTCATTGCTCTGTCTTGGGAGGGGATCTGCGATCAGCGCAGCCGGTTGCCGGCGCTGTCGAATACGAAAATCCGTTGGGCAGAGAGGCCCACGGTGAGTTGGTCGCGGTTGCCGGCCGTGCGCGATTCCGGTCGTTCGATAATCAGCTGCTCGCCGCCTGACGTCGTGGCATAGATGTAGCTCGTGTTGCCGAGGTGCTCGGCGACGTCGATGCTGACGGTGAGGTCCGTGTCTCCCTGGCCGGCGTCGAGGAAATGCTCTGGCCGGATGCCGAGCGTGACCGGCATGCCCGCCTCGATGTTGCTGGTGAGCGGAAGCTGAACGCGAACCGCCTTGTCTTCGGCAAGGGCGATTGTTGCGGTCGTCGCATCCTTGCCGACGACTTCAGCTTTCAGGAAGTTCATTTTCGGCGAGCCGACGAAGCCGGCAACGAACTGGTTGGCCGGATTGTCGTAGAGATCGAGCGGCGCGCCAATCTGCTCGATGTTACCCGCCCGAAGCACGACGATCTTGTCGGCAAGCGTCATTGCCTCGGTCTGGTCGTGGGTGACGTAGATCATCGTCGTGCCGAGCTGCTTGTGCAACCGTGAAATTTCGACACGCATCTGCACGCGCAGTTCGGCGTCGAGGTTGGAGAGTGGTTCATCGAACAGGAAGACCTGTGGTTCGCGCACGATGGCCCGACCGATGGCGACACGTTGCCTTTGACCGCCGGAGAGCTGCTTCGGGCGACGCTGCATCAATTCGTTGATCTGCAGGATGTTGGCGGCGTGCTTGACGCGCTTTTCGGTATCCTCTTTCGGATTGCCGTTCATGCGCAGGCCGAAGCTCAGGTTTTCCTCGACGGTCATGTGCGGGTAAAGCGCATAGGATTGGAAGACCATGGCGATGCCGCGATCCGCCGGCTCGACGTCATTGACCACCTTGCCGCCGATGTTGATCTCGCCGCCGGAGATGTCTTCCAGGCCCGCGATCATTCTCAGGAGCGTGGATTTGCCGCATCCGGACGGCCCGACGAAGACGACGAATTCGCCGTCCTTGACCTCGAGGTTCGCGCCATGAACGATTTCCAGGGCACCGAAGCGCTTGACGACATTTTTGAGTGAAAGTTCAGACATCAGGCGTTCCCCGATTATTTGATTGCGCCGGCCGAAATGCCGGCGATGAAGTGACGTTGCAGGAACACGAAGACGACCAGGATCGGCGCGGTCAGGAGCAGTGCGCCCGCCATGATGCCGCCCCAGGAGACCTTGGTGAGGCCGATCAGCGTTCCAAGCGCCACCGGTGCCGTCATCATTCCGGGTTTGGAGCTGATGAGCAGCGGCCACAGGTAGTTGTTCCAGGAGGCGAGAAACAGGATGATAGCGAGCGCCGCCATCGTTGGACGCGACAATGGCAGCGCAATGCGCAGGAAGATCTGCCATTCCTTGACACCTTCAACGCGCGCGGCATCGAAGAGGTCATTCGGCATCATGGAGAAGGCCTGACGCATGAACAGGACGCCGAGCGAATTGAACAGCGGCGGCACGATCAGCGCGATCCAGGTGTTGGCGAGCTTGAATTCTCGGGCCACCATGATGAACTGCGGGATAACGACAACGGCAAAGGGAAGCGTGATCGTGCCGAGGATGATGCCGATGACGATCGAGCGACCGACGAAGCGGTAGCGAGCCAGCGCCCAGCCGGCCATCGAGGTCAAGAGCACCGAGAGGAACGTGTAGATGGCCGCCACGCCGACCGAGATCGTCATCGCCCGCACGAAGTCAGTGTCGGCCTGCAGGTTCTTGAAGTTCTCAATCAGGTTGGTTGACGGTAGAAGCACGATCTCCGGGCTGAAGATGCCGTAATCAGGCATCGTCGCGAAGACGAACATCATCCACAGCGGAAACAGCCAGATGATGGCCAGCGGCGTCAACACCGCATGAAGCGCAATGGTCTTGATCAGCAGCGCTTGGGACTTGGATCTCATTTCTGCTCCCTCCCGATCCACAGATTGAGAAGCGAGATGACCACGGCGATCACTGCCATCGTGTAGGCGATGGCCGAGGCATAACCGAAGTTGAGCGACAGGAAGCCCTGGCGATAAAGCAGCAGTCCGAGTGTCTCCGTGCCGCCTCCCGGTCCACCGCGGTTGGTGATCAGGAAGGGCTCGGTAAAGAGCTGCATGGTGCCGATCACGGAAAGGACGACGCAAAAGAGAATGATCGGTTTCAGGAGCGGCAAGGTGATGTGGAAGAACTGCTGCGTCGGCGAGACCTTGTCGAGCGTTGCAGCCTCGTAGACATCACCGGGAATGGATTGGAGACCCGCCAGGATGATGATCGCGTTATAGCCGGCCCAGCGCCAGGTGACCGCGATGATGACCAGCGCCATGGCGGCCGTCGCGTTGTCGAACCAGGAGACCGCAGGCAGACCGACGGCGGTGATCAGCTTGTTGATGATGCCGAAGTCGATCGAAAACATCAGGCGGAAGACAGCGGCGTAGGCGACCTCGCCCACGACGACGGGCGCGAAGAAGGCAAACCGGAACAGGGGGCGCGCTTTCAAAAGCGGCGAATTCAGGAAAACGGCCATCACGGTCGCGATCGCGATCATGACCGGAACCTGGATGACCAAAATGATCATCGTGTTGTAAAGCGCGTTGTAGAAGGCCGGGTCGCCGATCAGGCGTCCCCAGTTGACCGACGCGCTGAACTTCCACGGATTGACGCGTGTGTTCTGAAACGAGATCAGAAACGAATTGATGATAGGCCAGACCCAAAAGGTGGCAAAGACAAGCAGATAGGGCGCGAGAAATATGTACGCGCTCCGGTTCCGGATCGGCATTTCATTCTCCTCATAAACGAAACGAGCATCCCGAGGGATGGAGGCCGGGCGCGGCTTTGGCGCCCGGCGTCGTTACTCATTCCGCGACGGGAAGACCTGTGGCCGTGGCGATCTGCTTGGCAGCGTCATCAAGCGCTGCCTTCGCGTCCGGATAGCCACCAGCGAAGTACTTGGTCTGCGTTGCCTTGTAGATCGCGTCGGCATCCGTCTGGAACGGCGTGCCGCGGCTCGGCTCGATCTTGGGCAGGGTCGACAGGATATCGGCCCAGACCTTCTGGCCACCCCAATAGGGCTGTGCCTCGTTGACGAAAGGATCCTGAACTGCAGACAGAAGCGACGGCACGAGACCGAAGGACTTCAGCATGCTGACCTGGCCCTCATTGGTACCGAGCGCGTAGTTGACGTAGGTCCAGGCCGCTTCCTTGTTGGCCGAGTTTGCCGCGATCGCAAGCGACGAACCGCCGAGGTTTGCAGCATGCGGACCATCCTTCGTCAGGCTTGGCATCAGGTAGACGCCCCACTTGCCGGACAGATCAGGCGAGCCGGAGCGTACGGTGCCTTCGTACCAGCCGCCATACATCTGGCTGGCAGCCTTGCCGGCCGTGTTTGCCTGGATCTTTTCATCCCAGCTTGCAGCTGTCAGCGTTCCGGCGTCCTTCATTTCCTTGACTTTTTCTAGGGTAGCGACGCAGGCCGGCTTGTTGATGGTGATCGTCTGTCCGTCGGTCGAGAAGTAGCCGCAGCCCTGCTCGTTCGAGATCATACGGAACCATTCGCTATCGCCGTTGAAGTCGGCCTGAGCCATGACGACACCGGGATTGGCGGCAGAGATCTTCTTGCCGGCCGCGATGAAGTCATCCCAGCTCTTGATGGATGCCGGATCGACGCCAGCCTTTTCGTAGAAGTCACGGCGATAGAAGACGGCGACCGGGCCGGAATCCCACGGCATGGCATAGGCGACATCGCCGACTTCAAGCTCGGTGCGCTTGAAGTCCGGGAATTTCGCCTGGATGTCGGCGTTGTAGCCGAGGTCCTTCAGGTTGGCGAAGCAGTCCGGGAATCGGTTCCAGAAGATTTCGGCTTCGAAATTTTCGACGGTGACGATGTCAGGAAGGCCTTCGCCACCAGCGGCGCAGGCCGCCAGCATCTTGTCGAAGACCTGCTGGTTTCCAAGGTCTTCCACCGTGACCTTGATATCCGGATGCTGCTTGTTGAAGCCTTCGAGCGTGGACTTCAGCGCCGATGCGGCGACGTTCCAGCTCCAGATGGTGAGATTGGCAGACTCCGCATACGCGGAGCCGGATGCAAGCAGTGCGAGTGCGGCAGTCGCACCGATAAGTTTGAAGCGCATTGAAAATCCTCCCTTTTCAATTGCCGTCCCTAAGCGAACACGGCTAGACTATCTGGAAGGGAGCCGCTGTCTCCTAAAAAGGGAATGTGGATTTGGCGGAAAGTAAGATCGAAAGAAGGGCTGTCTACCAGCCGGGAGCGAGCAGCATCGAAGGATTGCCGACGGCGCTCCAGATGTTTCACAATCATCCACCGCGGATGCTGATGCCGCATTGGCATGTGCAGGTCGAACTGAACTATATCATCCGCGGCAATGTGCATTACCGGATGAACGGGCACGATATCAGCATGAAGGCCGGCGACATGTGCTTGTTCTGGGGCGGGCAGCCGCACCAGATGGACCAGAGCAGCGACGATGCGATCTACGCTGGCGGCCATTTGCCACTCGTCTATTTCTTCCGCATGCGCTTGCCGATCAATATTTCAAGCCGGCTGATGAAGGGCGAAATCCTCTTCACCTCGGCAACCGACGCCGCGGACATCCAGAATTTTCAGCGTTGGGTGGCTTACGCCAAGTCGGGCGATGCCGCGAAGGCGCAGCATGCCGTTGAGGAAATGCTGCTCCGCATCGAACGCATCGTGCTGGAGCCCTATTCCATGCTGGCGCCCAACGGCATGTCCGCGACCGATGATGTCGAGCAGGCTTATCCGCAGTCGTCGCGAAGTGTGGCACGCATGTGCGACTTCATCGCCGCCAACTTCCTGCAGGAAATCGATTCGGTTGATATCGCCCGGGCCGCCGACCTGCATCCGAAATACGCGATGAACCTCTTCAAGAAGACGACGGGCATGACGCTCAGCAAGTACGTGAACCTGCTTCGGCTGTCGCGAGCACAGGCCATGCTGATGAATGATGGGGCCAACGTCCTGCAGGTGGCGATGGATAGCGGGTTCGGTTCGATCAGCGCCTTCAACAAGTCATTCCGTCACATCGCCGGCATGTCGCCGTCCGACTTTCGCCGCGACGCGCGCATCGTCTCGCAATATGTTCCGGCGCCGTGAGGTTTGCCTCTCACGCTGATTCGAAGAGTTTGTAGAGCAATTCCGCTGATGCGGACAATTCGCGGTCCTTGAGCTTCACCAGGCCGAAGTCCGGGACGGAGATATCGCCTGCGATCGACAGAACGCGCAGCAGGCCATGCTTTTCCAGAAGCCTGGCAACCGGCTCGGCCAGGATCCCCAGGCGTTGGCTCTGCAGCATCAGGAGCATCGTCAACAGTGCATCGGAGGTGGAGACCACGCTGGCGGGGACGATGCCATGGCGGCGAATGAAGTCGTCGACGACATGTCGCAGGAAGGAACCGTGCGGCTGCAAGACCCAGCTTTGTTGACGGAGGTCGCTTTCAGTGATCTCGGCCTTGTCCGCCAGCGGATGGTTGACGGCGACCACGACCCGCAGCGTTTCCTTTCCAAGGGGGATGTGGTCGAACCATAGCGGGTTCATGCCGCTCGGTATGCGGCAGACCGCGAAATCCAGGCGGCGGCTGAGAACGTCTTCAAGCAAGACGTCGCTGCTGCCGACCGTGATGCTGACGTCGATGGTTGGATGGGTCTCGAACAGGCGCTTCAGCGCAGGCGCCACGTAGTCGGATGCCGGGGTCATGATCGTTCCGAACGCGACGCTGCCGCCCTGCCCGGCTGCCGCCACGACCATTTCGTATTCCGCCCGCTGCGCCTCCGCCAGAAGCATCTTGGCGTGGCGAACGATCACCTCGCCCTGTGCCGTCGCTATCAGGCCGCGGTTGTGGCGCTCGAAAAGCTGATGGCCGGACATGTGCTCGAGTTCGTTCAAGGTCCGCGACAAGGCCGGCTGCGATACGCCGAACATTTCCGCGACGACGCCGAGCTTACCGTGCTCGTTCAATGCCACGAGCATCCTCAGATGCCTCAGTTTGAATCCATCCAGTCCCATACGCGCCTCGCTTGATATAAGAGATATGCATACCAAGATACGAAAGACTGATTATACAATCCAGTATCGATCAGCTAAATGCATGACAACAGCGACGTCAACGCAAGGAAACACATCGTGGTTGAGAAGCCCCCCGTCCCGCAATATCCCAATGCAATTCAGGAAAAGACCGAGGCGCCGCAGCTTCGCTCCAAGGCCTGGTTCGACAATCTCGCGAACCCCGACATGACCGCGCTGTACCTGGAGCGCTACATGAACTTCGGCCTGAGCCAGGAGGAACTGCAGTCGGGACGCCCGATCATCGGGATTGCGCAGACGGGGTCGGACCTGTCGCCGTGCAACCGCCACCATCTGGAACTGGCCAAGCGCGTTCGCGAAGGCATTCGTGATGCCGGTGGTATTGCCATCGAATTCCCGGTTCATCCGATCCAGGAAACGGGCAAGCGCCCGACGGCCGGTCTTGACCGAAACCTGTCCTATCTCGGCCTCGTCGAGGTGCTCTACGGCTATCCGCTGGACGGCGTTGTCCTGACCATCGGTTGCGACAAGACGACGCCTGCCTGTCTTATGGCCGCGGCCACGGTCAACATCCCGGCGATCGCCCTGTCGGTCGGCCCGATGTTGAACGGCTGGTTCCGCGGCGAGCGTACCGGCTCCGGCACGATCGTGTGGAAGGCCCGCGAAATGATGGCGAAAGGCGAGATCGACTATCAGGGCTTCGTCAAGCTCGTCGCGTCGTCGGCCCCGTCGACCGGCTACTGCAACACCATGGGGACGGCGACGACGATGAACTCGCTGGCCGAAGCGCTCGGCATGCAGCTGCCGGGTGCCGCCGCCATTCCGGCTCCCTATCGTGACCGGCAGGAAATCTCCTACGAGACCGGCCTGCGCATCGTCGAGATGGTTCGCGAAGATCTCAAGCCATCCGATATCCTGACCAAGGAAGCCTTCATCAATGCGATCCGCGTGAACTCTGCCATCGGCGGTTCAACCAATGCGCCGATCCACCTCAACGCGCTTGCGCGCCACGTCGGGGTCGAGCTCACGGTGGATGACTGGCAGACCTATGGCGAGGAAATTCCGCTCCTCGTCAACCTGCAGCCCGCCGGCGAGTATCTTGGCGAAGACTATTACCATGCAGGTGGGGTGCCCGCCGTCATCGGCGAGTTGATCAAGCACGACCTGATCAACACCAGCGCCATCACGGCAAACGGCAAGACGGTCGGCGAAAACTACACCTCATCGATGATCGAAGACGAAAAGGTCATCCGCCCGTTCGAAAAGCCGCTCAAGGAGCGCGCCGGATTCCGCGTGCTGAAGGGCAACCTTTTCTCCTCGGCCATCATGAAGACGAGCGTGATCTCGCCGGAATTCCGCAATCGCTATTTGTCTGATCCGAAGGATCCGGAAGCCTTCACCGGTCGCGCCGTCGTCTTCGACGGTCCGGAAGATTACCATCACCGCATCGACGACCCATCGCTCGCGATCGATGAGAAGACGATCCTGTTCATGCGCGGTGCTGGTCCGATCGGCTATCCCGGTGCCGCCGAGGTCGTCAACATGCGTGCCCCGGACTATCTCTTGAAGCAGGGCATCTCATCGCTTCCCTGCGTCGGCGACGGCCGCCAGTCGGGCACCTCGGGATCTCCGTCGATCCTGAATGCTTCGCCGGAAGCGGCGGCGGGAGGCGGCCTTGCCATCCTGCAAACCGGCGACCAGGTGCGCATCGACCTCAAGAAGGGTACTGCCAATATCCTCATCAGCGACGAAGAACTTGCGTCGCGTCGCGCGGCACTTCAGGCAGCCGGTGGCTACGTCTACCCCGAGAGCCAGACGCCGTGGCAGGAAATCCAGCGCAGCTATGTGGGCCAGATGGAGACGGGCGCGGTCCTCGAGCCGGCCGTCAAGTACCAGCGAATCGCTCAGACCAAGGGCATTCCGCGCGACAACCACTAGGAAGAACCAACACGCGCAGGGCGCGCCGGCATATGATGCTGGCGCGCCGGTGCCCTCATTCTCTTCGCTGCCCGGATTGATTGTCGGAAGCGGGGAGGCGTCGAGGCTGTTCCGTCCAATAGGAGAGGTGACCGCTTTTTGGCGTTCCGACCTTGCCGCGGGGCAGCGAATGTGATCGATTTCGGCCGCCGCTGGGTTGGAGGGCGGCGCAATCCCTTTCATTTGAGAGCGCGTCCATCGCTCGCGTGACGGAATATGCCGATGTCTGATACCCTTCTGGATGCTGCCGCCTCCGGCGCCCTTTTTGTCGGTCGTGCCTGGAGCCCGGAGGCTCGAGGTCCAAGCGTCGTTACCATCCGCGACGGTCAGTTGATCGACATTACAGCCCATGAGGCACCGACCCTCAGCGCACTTCTGGAAATGCCCGATCCGGCCGCCTATGTGCGCTCGGCTGCGGGCCAGCCGCTGGGAGCGCTAACGGCGATCCTGGCCAACAGCACCGGCAACCCGGACACCGGCCTTCCCTACCTGCTCGCGCCGGCGGACCTGCAAGCGATCAAGGCTTGCGGCGTGACATTTGCCCAGTCGATGATCGAACGCGTGATCGAGGAAAAGGCAGCCGGTAATCCGGATCGCGCGGCGGCCCTTCGCGAGCGGGTCGGCACGCTGATTGGCGGCAGCCTCAACAACATCAAGGCCGGCTCACCGGAAGCTGCCAAGGTCAAGCAGGCCCTGATCGACGAGGGCATGTGGTCGCAATATCTCGAGGTGGGGATCGGACCCGACGCCGAAGTCTTCACCAAGGCGCCGGTGCTGTCATCCGTCGGCTGGGGCGCCGATGTCGGCCTGCATCCGATTTCGACCTGGAACAATCCGGAGCCGGAAATCGTCCTCGCGGTCAACAGTCGTGGCGAGATCAGGGGTGCGACGCTCGGCAACGACGTCAATCTGCGCGATGTCGAGGGCCGCTCGGCATTGCTTCTCGGCAAGGCCAAGGACAACAACGCGTCCTGCTCGATCGGACCGTTCATCCGGCTGTTCACCGATGGCTACACGCTCGACGACGTCCGCAATGCGGAACTTGATCTGAAGGTCACCGGCCTCGACGGGTTCGTCCTGGATGGCAAGAGTTCCATGTCGAAGATCAGTCGCGACCCGACCGACCTCGTCAAGCAGACATGCGGCGCGCATCACCAGTATCCAGATGGCTTCATGCTGTTTCTCGGAACGCTTTTTGCCCCGACACAGGATCGTGACGCGCCGAACCAGGGCTTTACCCACAAGGTCGGAGACGTTGTCGAAATCTCGTCGCCGGGTCTCGGAGCATTGGTGAACACGGTGCGGCTATCGACGCAATGTGCACCCTGGACGTTCGGTATCTCGGCGCTCATGGCCAATCTGGCGAAGCGCGGGCTGCTCTAAGTCCACAGTCGAACCAGCGGACGAATCGGCGACAAAGTTTTATCGCGGCGTTGCATCTTTCTGCGCCGCCGTTCTCCCATATATGTATGTCTATAGACGCGGACAGAGTGGAACGCCCCCATGAAGATGAAAGCTGCAGTGCTGATCGGTGCCATGATTCTTGCCGGATGCACGACGGGCATTGACTACTCTTCGCCCGGCCTCGATCCGATACCGGGAAGCATCATCTATCATGGTCAGCCGAAAACGAAGCTGGCGAAGTCGCCGCCCGGCTCGACATTCCCGCATGATTTTATCGATCAATACGGGCAGCAGGTCGAGGAAACCTACATGATCCTGCCGGACAGGACGCTGAAGATCGTGCATCGCGTGGTCCGTCCGATCCGCTTCGGCATGGATTAGGCGATCACGCTTTTTTGGGAAGATAGCGCTGGAACGAGAAAAAGGAGCGTTGAATTTAATAAGCTGCTAAGACACAGTGGGCTGCGGCGGTTTGCCGGGAAGACCGTTTCGCTTACTTCCGGCACATGGACACTTGGAATGAACGCAAAGACACCGAACGCAATCGACAGCTATGTAGGCTCTCGTATCAGGACACGACGGCAATTGCTGGGACTTAGCCAGGAAAGGCTTGCCGAACAGATCGGCGTAACCTTCCAGCAGGTTCAGAAATACGAAAAAGGAATGAATCGCGTCGGCGCAAGCCGGTTGCAGCGGATCGCCGAAGTACTGGGCGTATCGCCGAGTTTCTTCTTTCAGCAGGGCGAATCCGAGTTCTCGGTCAATTTCGACACGCCTGCGATGGTGGATCCCGTGGCCGAGTTCCTGCACTCGAAGGAAGGCCTCGCGCTCAATCGCGCCTTCATGAAGATCAACGACGTGCAATTGCGCGAGAAGATCGTCGCTCTGGTGAAAGCCATGGCGCAAGCCCAGGATCTCGCACAGGTTGCGTCATCCGACCACACGGCTCCTTCAGCGGATCAATAGTGGTCTTGCAGGGGCAGCTCTCTGCTCCTGCCCTCACTCGTGCGGTTTTCCATACAAGGCGCTCGAGCGTTCAAGATGCTTGAGGATCGCACTCTCCGAGCCATCGACATCGTGTTCCGCAAGGCGGTTCAGGATTTCCTCATGCTCGACGAGAGTGAAATTTTCCTTGCCGGTCCAGATCAGCATGTCGGTGTGATACTCTCTTAGCCAGGCGAGCATTGCTTCGCTGACCGCAACAAAGAGCGGGTTTCCCGAGATCTGCGCAATACGCGTATGAAACTCCATGTCTGCGCTTATGAACCTTTCGGCGTCCCCCAGCGAATTGCGCTGGCGCTCAATAATTTGGCGCAAATCCTCGATGTCGGTCTCGGTAGCGCGCTGCGCTGCCTCCCGTGCCATCCCCCGTTCGAAGAATATGCGGGCGCTCTTCAGATGCTCCAAGGTGTCGGTGGACCGTGACAGCATGATCTTGGCGGTCAGATCGACCTGTCGGAAGATCGACTGGGCGGTCAGGTTGAGTACCTTTGCCCGCTCTCCATGAGAAATGCTGACCAGCCCTTTGCTGGCAAGTGCCTGCATGGCTTCGCGAATCGCCGGCCTGCCAACGCCGAAGCGTTCCATCAGTACCCTCTCGGACGGCATGTCGTCCCCAGGCGCAAGCTCGCCGGAGGTGATCATTCGCTCGAGGCGGTCGAACACCTCGTCTGACAACTTGCGGCGAACAATCTGGTCGATCGGTTGGGTCATAGCGTCTCGCTGGCTCAAATATCTCCTCCTATCATTTTCCGTGCCGAGGACAAAGCGCCCGAAAATTACAGCAAAGCAAAATTTCACTTTTCATCACATGGAATACTCATTATACCAGATAATGAGTTGACGCCATGACAATATCACATGGCGAGAGGAGCAACTGGCAGTTCCATGATGATCACACTGACTTATCGCATCGAATCGCCCGGCAGCGTGGAGGCGATGGCCGAAAAGATTGCGAGCGACCAATCCACGGGCACCTTCGTGCCGGTTCCAGGCGAGACCGAGGAGCTGAAGTCGCGTGTGGCGGCGCGGGTTGTGGCGATCCGCCCGTTGGAGGGATCGCACCAGCCGACCTGGCCGGAAGTGGCGCCGGGAACCCGCCTCAACCGCGCCGACGTCGACATCGCATTTCCGCTGGACGCGATCGGTACGGACCTATCGGCACTGATGACCATCGCAATTGGCGGTGTCTTCTCCATCAAGGGCATGACCGGCATCCGCATCGTCGGCATGAAGCTGCCCGATGCCTTCAAGGATTCGCATCCGGGGCCGAAATTCGGAATTCCCGGCAGCCGCTTACTGACGGGCGTCCAGGGGCGTCCGATTATCGGGACGATCGTGAAGCCGGCGCTCGGGCTGCGTCCGCATGAGACCGCCGAACTCGTCGGCGAACTGATCGCGTCCGGCGTCGATTTCATCAAGGATGACGAGAAGCTCATGAGCCCGGCCTATTCGCCGCTCAAGGAGCGCGTTGCTGCGATCATGCCGCGGATTCTCGATCACGAGCAGAAGACCGGCAAGAAGGTGATGTATGCGTTCGGCATTTCGCATGCCGATCCCGACGAGATGATGCGCAACCATGACATCGTCGCCAAGGCGGGGGGCAACTGCGCCGTCGTCAACATCAATTCGATCGGCTTCGGCGGCATGAGCTTCCTGCGCAAGCGCTCCAATCTGGTTTTGCATGCCCATCGAAACGGCTGGGACGTGCTGACGCGGGACCCAGGCGCCGGCATGGACTTCAAGGTTTATCAGCAGTTCTGGCGGTTGCTCGGGGTCGACCAGTTCCAGATCAATGGCATCAGGGTCAAATACTGGGAGCCAGACGAAAGCTTCGTCTCGTCCTTCAAGGCTGTGAGCACACCGCTCTTCGACGCCTCCGACTGCCCTCTTCCGGTCGCCGGATCGGGCCAGTGGGGCGGCCAGGCGCCGGAAACCTATCAGCGAACGGGCCGCACCACCGATCTTCTCTATCTGTGTGGCGGCGGCATCGTCAGTCATCCTGGTGGCCCGGCGGCAGGCGTCCGTGCCGTGCAGCAGGCCTGGCAGGCCGCCGTGGCCGACATTCCATTGGAAACCTACGCCAGGGAGCATCCTGAACTCGCTGCCTCGATTGCCAAGTTCAGCGACGGCAAGGGCGCGTGACAGCGATGGGCGATCTGCTTCTCAGCTATTATGGCGACGACTTCACCGGCTCGACCGACGTCATGGAAGCGTTGGCGTCGAGCGGCATCGAGACCGTGCTCTTTCTCGATATTCCGTCGCCGGAGATGCGTGCCCGGTTCAAGGGCGCCAAGGCGATCGGCATCGCCGGGACGAGCCGGAGCGAGACGCCGGAGTGGATGCAGGCAAACCTGACACCTGCTTTCGAATGGCTGAAGTCACTCGATGCCAGGATTTGCCACTACAAGGTCTGCTCGACCTTCGATTCCAGCCCGAATGTCGGAAACATCGGAAAAGCGATCGAGATCGGTCGCGACCTCTTCCGCCAGTCCACTGTGCCCGTCGTCGTCGGCGCGCCGCAGCTGCAGCGCTACACGGCCTTCGGCAATTTGTTTGCAGCTTATCAGGGGCGCGTCTACCGCATCGACCTCCATCCGGTCATGAGCTGTCATCCGGTGACGCCGATGGACGAAGCCGATCTGACCGTCCATCTGTCGAGGCAGACAGCGATCCCGGTCAACCTGATCGGTATTCCCACCATACTATCGAGCGACGCCGATGCATTGGTTGACAAGGTCGTGGACGCACACTCGGGCATTCTCCTCATCGATGTGGATTCCGACGCGACACAGGCTGCCGCCGGTCGGCAGTTGGTTCGGCTTTCGCGCCAGTCGGGACCTTTCGTCGCCGGCTCCTCCGGGGTTCAATACGCACTCGTCAATGCCTGGCGAAGAGAAGGCCTGATTGCAGGCGATGCACAGTTTCCCGAGGTCGGTTCCGTTGACCGACTTGCAGTGGTGTCCGGTAGCGTGTCGCCCACGACCGAGCGTCAGATCCGGAAGGCGCGGGACGACGGCTTTGCGGATGTCGCGCTCGATCCCCTGGCACTGGTGTCCGACGACAGCGAACGCGCGATCGACACGGCTGTCCAGCAAGGCGTCGAGAAATTGAAGGTGGGGCGAAGCGTTATCCTCCACACGGCGCTCGGACCTTCGGCAGATATAGGTGATCACATCGACAAGATAGCCGGCGCCCGGCACAAGCTCGGACGGGCGTTGGGCACGATCCTGCGCCAACTGGTCGAACGGGAGGGGCTTTCGCGCGCGGTCATCGCCGGCGGCGACACGTCAAGTCACGCGCTGCGACAGTTGAAGGTTGATGCGCTCACCACCCTTCTCCCGCTTCCACAAACACCAGGCTCGCCGCTTTGCCTTGCCCACGGCAACTACCAGCCGACCGATGGCATGCAGATCGCCCTCAAGGGCGGTCAGATCGGAACGGACAGTTATTTCGCTCAGATACGCGACGGAAGGACCAACTGACATGGCCCTGTGGATCGGCACCAGCTTCAAGATGAACAAGACGCTCGATGAGGCGCTTGCCTTCGCCCGACGTCTCGCCGAGACGGACGATGAGCGCGATCCAGGCATACAGCGGTTTGTCATTCCATCATTCACCGCTGTTCGCGAGGTCAAGCGCATGCTTGCCCAGACCTCGGTCAAGGTCGGCGCGCAAAACATGCATTGGGACGATTCGGGCGCATGGACCGGCGAGGTTTCGGCGCCAATGCTCAAGGATTGCCAGCTCGATATCGTGGAGCTCGGCCATTCCGAGCGCCGCGAGCATTTTGGGGAGACTGATGAAACCGTCGGCCTGAAAGTCGCGTCGGCCGTTCGGCACGGTCTGACACCACTCATCTGCATCGGCGAAACCTTGCAGGAGCGTCTGGCCGGCCACGCCGACACGGTCTTGCGACGGCAGGTCGAGGCGGCCTTGGCGCTTGTCGCCACCCAGCCAGATCCCTCCCCTGTTCTTCTCGCCTACGAGCCGGTCTGGGCGATCGGCGTTAATGGTATTCCGGCAACCGCATCTTACGCCTGCGAGCGGCACGGCAAGATCGCCGAAGTGGCCAGGGACGTCCTCGGCCGGTCCGTGCCGGTTCTCTACGGTGGAAGCGTCAACCCGCAAAACTGCGAGGAACTCATCTCCCAAGCTCACATCGATGGCCTGTTCATCGGTCGGTCGGCCTGGGCTGTCGAAGGATATCTCGAAATCCTGCGCCGGTCGTCTGCTGCGGCCAAAACGCCTGTGCCTGAAAGCCTGTGAAAGGAAGCTCTCATGAAGATTGCAATAGGCGCTGACAGCGCCGGAAAACCGCTGCTGGATGTGATTGCTGCTCACCTCGCAGGCCGGGCGGATCTTGAAGTGCATGATCTCAGCCAAGCCGGCTTCTACGCCGACCTGTCGCAGAAACTCGCACAGACGATTGTCGATGGTGAGCACCAGCGCGGCATCCTGATCTGCGGGACCGGCATAGGCGTGTGCATCTCCGCAAACAAGGTGCCCGGTATCCGTGCGGCGCTGACGCATGACACCTATTCGGCCGAACGCGCCGCCAAGTCGAACAACGCACAGATCATCACCATGGGCGCGCGCGTGATTGGGCCCGAACTCGCCAAGTCGATCGTGGACGTCTGGCTTGCCTCGGAATTCGACCCGCTGGGGTCGTCAGCTGGCAATGTTGACGCGATCGATCGACTCGATGCGGAAAAACGGGTCTCCTAAAAAATAGTTGATGATATGGTGATTGACTCATCATACCAGTTTATGCTCCTATCCAGACTGAGAAAAGGTGAGGAAACATGACTACAATTGCCCTCTTCGGTGCAGGTGGCAAAATGGGCTACCGGCTTGCTAAGAACCTCAAGGGGACGCGCTTCGACGTTCGTCACATCGAAGTCAGCGATGCCGGCAAGGCGCGCTTGAAGAACGACCTTGGCCTTGACTGCGTCAGCCCGGATGCTGGTCTCGAAGGTGCCGAGGTTGTCATCCTTGCTGTCCCTGACACTGCAATCGGCAAGGTAGCCGCCGGAATTGTCGACAAGCTGAAGCCCGGCACCATGGTTGTGGCTCTGGACGCCGCCGCCCCCTTCGCCGACCACCTGCCCAAGCGCGACGACCTTACCTATTTCGTCACCCATCCCTGCCATCCGCCGATCTTCAACGACGAGACTGACATGAAGGCGAAGAAGGATCATTTCGGTGGCCTGTTCGCCAAGCAGCACATCGTCTCGGCGCTGATGCAGGGACCGGAAAGCGCTTATGCGCTCGGAGAAGAGATCGCCAGGGCCATCTGGGCCCCGGTCATGCGCTCGCACCGGGTGACGGTCGAGCAACTGGCCATGCTCGAGCCTGGCTTGTCTGAAACGGTCTGCGCCTCGCTGCTCGTCGTCATGCGCCAGGCAATGGACGAATGCGTGGCGCGCGGCGTGCCGGCGGAAGCCGCCCGCGACTTTCTCCTGGGCCACATGAACGTGCTTGGCGCGGTCATCTTCAAGGAAGTCGACGGCGTATTTTCCGATGCCTGCAACAAGGCCATCGAGTTCGGCATCCCCGCCCTGATGCGCGACGACTGGAAAAAGGTATTCGAACCGCAGGAGATCGCCGAAAGCATCCGGCGCATCACCTGAACCGGCTTGGCGAGGCAAAAGGCCTCGCCCTTCACCGCCCCAAGGGAGACGGGGCTTATTCACTCGGGAGGAAAACATGACACTGACACGCAAACTGACCCTGGCGGCCTTTGCTGGCGCGCTGGCACTCGGCACGGCCATCCCGGCCTTCTCGGCGGACCTGATCGCCATCATCACGCCGGCCCACGACAACCCCTTCTTCAAGGCTGAAGCCGTCGGCGCCGAAGCCAAGGCCAAGGAGCTCGGCTACGAGGCCCTCGTCATGACCCATGACGACGACGCCAACAAGCAGTCCGAAATGATCGACACGGCGATCGGTCGCGGCGCCAAGGCGATCATTCTCGACAACGCCGGCGCCGATGCATCGGTCGCGGCCGTCAAGAAAGCCAAGGACGCAGGTATCCCCTCCTTCCTCATCGACCGTGAAATCAATGCCTCCGGCGTGGCCATAGCCCAGATCGTTTCGAACAACTACCAGGGCGCCCAGCTCGGTGCGCAGGAGTTCGTCAAGCTGATGGGCGAGAAGGGCAACTATGTCGAACTGGTCGGCAAGGAATCCGATACCAATGCCGGCATCCGCTCGCAAGGCTACAACGACGTCATCGGTGACTATCCGGAGCTGAAGAGCGTTGCCAAGCAGTCGGCCAACTGGAGCCAGACCGAAGCCTACGCGAAAATGGAGACCATCCTTCAGGCAAACCCGGACATCAAGGGCGTGATCTCTGGCAACGACACGATGGCCATGGGTGCGATCGCCGCCCTCCAGGCCGCCGGCCGCAAGGACGTGATCGTCGTCGGCTTTGATGGCTCCAACGATGTGCGAGACTCGATCAAGTCCAGCGGCATCAAGGCAACGGTACTCCAGCCGGCCTACGCCCAGGCGCAGATGGCTGTCGAACAGGCGGACGCCTACATCAAGAACAAGACCTCGCCGAAGGAAGAAAAGCAGCTGATGGATTGCGTCCTCATCAACGCTGACAACGCTTCCAAGCTCGAGACCTTCGCGCTGGCGAAGTAATCGACAGAGAACAGCCGCAGAGGGTTCGGGAAACCGGGCCCTCTGCGGTCTATTTCACATAACTTTGAGGTTCATCGCATGTTGAGGATCAGGGGCGCCCTGATCGCCGCTCTCGTGGCGGCGGCTTTGCCTGGCTGCAAGATCATCAAGACGCCGACTGCCGAGGAGAAGGCACAGGCGGCTGCAAAGGACGCATTCGATCCGAATGCGAAGGTCGAGGCGATCTGGCAATCGCAGGCTGTCCCCTATTTCGAAAAGCGCGCCGGCGAGCTCAAGGACGTCGCCGCACTGGCCGCGTCGGGCCCCGACCAGGCTGGAGAAAAGTACGGAAATCCAAAGAAGCAGGCGAGCTCGCCCTGGACCTATGCCGTGAAATTCACCGGCAAGGTTGTCGCGGCCGATACGCAATCGCGCGCGGCAACACTCGATGTCGACGCCGATGGCGACGGCAAGGCCGATGCCAAGGTGCAGATCGGCCCGGCTCTGCGCGGCACCGCGCTGCGCGATACGCTCGACTTCGTCAACTTCAACGAATTCAAAAACCAGATCGAATGGGCCCAGTTCGGCAAGGCCTTCAATGAGAAGGCAAACAACGCCTTCCTTTCGGCTGTACCGCGCGATGGACTTGTCGGCAAGATCGTGACCGTTATCGGCGCATTCCCGGTGCCAAGCGGCGGCCAGCTGCCGTTGGTCACGCCGTCCGAACTGACGGTGGGGCAATAGTCTTGAGCCAGTCCCCCGACAACGACATCATCCTGCGCCTCGACGATGTTTCGAAGGTCTATTCGGGCATCATCGCGGTCAAGCGCGCCGATCTCGAATTGCGGCGCGGCGCGGTGAACGTGCTTGTCGGCGAAAACGGAGCTGGCAAATCGACGCTGATGAAGATCATCGCGGGCGTCGAACGGCCAACGCTTGGCAAGATCATCCTCGACGGCGAGCCGGTCTCCTTCGACAGCCCGGCTGATGCGCAGGCGCACGGCATCGGCATGATCTTCCAGGAACTCAATCTCTTCTCCAACATGTCGGTGGCCGAGAACATCTTCGCCACACGGGAGATCACCCGCGGTTTGCGCGGCATCGACCACAAGGCGCAGGTCGAAAAGGCCAATGCATTCCTGAAGCGGCTGGATGCCGGGATCGACGCCGGGACGATGGTGGAGGACCTTCCCATCGGCCAGCAGCAGCTGGTGGAGATCGCCAAGGCGATGTCGCTCAACGCACGCATCCTGATCATGGATGAGCCGACGTCTGCGCTTTCGGCGGCCGAAGTGGAGATCCTGTTCAAGGTGATCGCCGAGCTGAAGGCGCAGGGCGTCGCCATCGTCTACATCTCGCATCGCCTGGAAGAGCTGATGCGGATCGGCGACTACATCACCGTGCTGCGTGACGGCCAGATCACCGGCCAGGCATTGGTCCGTGACATCGACACGCGCTGGATCGTGCGCTCGATGATCGGCTCCGACGCCAAGGACTTCGCCAAGTCGGTGGACCATGCGGTCGGCAAGGAAATGTTTCGCGCCGAAGACATCAGTCTCCCGCGTCCAACCGGCGGCCTTGCGGTCGACCGCGTCTCCCTATCGGTCAAGTCAGGCGAGATCCTGGGCATTTACGGTCTGATGGGCGCCGGACGCAGCGAATTCTTCGAATGCGTGATGGGGCGCCACGGGCACTCCACCGGCAAGATCTTCATCGATGGCAAGGAGGTCGCTGCGCGCGACGTTACCCTTCGGATCCGCCGGGGCCTGGCGCTGATCCCTGAAGATCGACAGCGCGAGGGCCTCGTCCAGGTTCTTTCGATTGCCAGCAACCTGTCGCTGGCAAGCCTGAACCGCTTCGCCCGGTTCTTCCATATCAATGCAGCGGCGGAAAAGACGGCCATTCGCGATGCCATCAAGGATCTCGCGATCAAGGCGCCCAATCCGGATTTCGAGGTGACGTCCATGTCGGGCGGCAATCAGCAGAAGGTGGTGATCGGCAAGGCGCTGATGACCAACCCGAAGGTTCTGTTGATGGACGAACCCAGCCGCGGGATCGATGTCGGCGCCAAGGCCGACGTTTTCCGCACCATGCGGCGGCTGGCTGCAAACGGTCTCGCCATTCTGTTTTCGACTTCAGACCTCGAAGAGGTCATGGCGCTTTCCGATCGCATCGCGGTTTTGAGCAACGGCCAGCTGGTCGCTGTTTTCAACCGAGAAGAGGCGACGGAAGAAGCTATTATCGCGGCTTCGGCCAAGGGACACGGACATCAAGGGAAACTCGCGTCATGACGGCGGCAACCTCCACCACTTCTTCGCCGACGAGCACGAACGGCTCTGTTCTCCTGACGCTGATGAAGCTTAGAACCTTCATCGCGCTGTTCGCCGTCATCATCTTCTTCGCAATCTTCGCCCCGAACTTCACATCGACGGCGAACATGATCCTGATGTCGAAGCATGTGGCGCTCAATGCCTTCCTTGCCATGGGCATGACCTTCGTCATCATCACGGGCGGCATCGATCTCTCGGTCGGCTCGATCGTCGGGCTTTGCGGCATGGTGGCCGGGGGCCTGATCCTCTACGGGGTCGAGCTACCGATCGGCTATACTGTTTACTTCAACCTGTTCGAGATCGTGCTCATCACGCTGGCGATCGGCCTGTTCATCGGCCTGATCAACGGCCTGCTGATCACCAAGCTCAACGTCGCACCCTTCATCGCCACGCTCGGCACCCTGTATATCGCTCGTGGCCTGGCGCTACTGTCTTCGGACGGGCAAACCTTTCCGAACCTTGTCGGCCGTCCTGAGTATGCGACGACCGGATTCGACTTCTTCGGTGCCGGGCGCATCCTTGGATTACCGGTTTCGATCTGGATCCTGATCGCGCTCGCGCTTCTCGCTGCCTATGTCGCACGGTCTACCCCGATCGGTCGCCATATCTTTGCCGTCGGCGGCAACGAACGCGCGGCCCGCATGTCCGGCATCCGCGTCGATATCGTGAAGATCTTTGTCTACATGTTTTCCGGACTTTGCGCAGCAATCGTCGGCGTCATCATCTCGTCGGAACTGATGGCTGCGCATCCTGCAACAGGCGAGAGCTTCGAACTCAACGCGATCGCGGCAGCCGTCCTCGGGGGCACCTCGATGTCGGGCGGTCGCGGAACGATCGGCGGGACGATCATCGGCGCCTTCGTGATCGGCATCCTCTCGGACGGGCTGGTGATGATGGGTGTCTCGTCCTTCTGGCAGATGGTTATCAAGGGGTTGGTGATTATCATCGCGGTTGTTGTCGATCAGGCGCAGCGCCGTCTGCAGCAGCGCGTTACTTTGATGCAGATGGCAAGGGCAGGTTGAAATGACGGAATTGAAAGGTGCATTGATCGGTTGCGGCTTCTTCGCGGTCAACCAGATGCATGCCTGGAACGATGTCGAAGGTGCGAAGATCGTTGCGATCTGCGATCGCGATCCCGAGCGCCTGAAGATCGTGGGCGATCAGTTTGGCATTGAGCGGCGATACAGTGATGCCGAAGCACTCCTTGCAGACGGCGGCTTCGATTTCGTCGACATCGCAACAACCGTCCAGAGCCACCGGCCACTCGTGGAGATGGCCGCGCGGCACAAGGTTCCTGTCATCTGCCAGAAGCCCTTCGCCAAGACCCTTGCCGATGCCAAGGCGATGGTGCAGGCCTGCCGCGAGGCCAGTATTCCGCTAATGATCCACGAGAACTTTCGCTGGCAGACGCCCATTCAGGCGGTTCGCAAGATTCTCGACGCGGCAGCGATCGGCACGCCTTTCTGGGGCCGTTTTTCCTTCCGCTCTGGCTACGACGTCTTCTCCGGCCAGCCATATCTGGCCGAAGGTGAGCGCTTCATCATCGAGGATCTTGGCATTCATACGCTCGATATCGCCCGCTACATCCTGGGTGACGTAAAGGCGCTGACGGCACGAACCAAGCGAGTCAATCCCAACATCAAAGGCGAGGACGTGGCAACGATCCTGCTCGACCACAACAGCGGTGCGACGTCCGTCGTCGACGTCAGCTATGCCACGAAGCTGTCGAATGAGCCCTTCCCCGAGACCTTGATAGAACTGGACGGTTCCGATGGAAGCATCCGGCTCAGCCAGGGCTACCAACTGGAGGTCACCAGCGCCGACGGCACACGCACGATCGACGTCTCGCCCCGGCTCCTGTCTTGGGCATCGCGGCCCTGGCACAATATCCAGGAAAGCGTCTACGCCATCCAGCAGCATTGGGTCGACCAGTTAAGCCAGGGTGGTGAACACTCTACGTCGGGAGCCGACAATCTGAAGACCTTTGCCCTCGTCGAGGGAGCTTATGAAAGCGCTGCTACCGGACAACGCGTGGATGTCGGAGCCTTGCTGCGATGACGGTTGATCCCTTCGTCCTCTATGGCACGCATCTCGTCGAAACGCCTGCGGTCCGGCTCAGTGCCGGAAAGCTGGAAGCCGATCTGGTCGAGGGCAATCTTCGAACAATCCGTTACGATGGGACCGAGGTGCTGAGGGCGATCTCGTACCTCGTTCGCGATCGGGACTGGGGGACCTACAGCCCCGAAATTTCCGGGCTTCGGATCACCCAGGACAAGGATCGGTTCGAAGTCGTCTATCGTGCGGGCTGCGAAGGGCCGGACAATACCAAACTCGCGATCGATGTCGGGATCGTCGGAACCTCGGATCGCCTGGATTTTGTCACCGACGCCGTCTCGCACACCGGCTTCGAGACCAACCGCTGTGGCTTCTGCATTCTTCACCCGATCGTCGGGGTCGCTGGCACGCCCGCGACTGTCGAGCGTGTCGATGGCACTCTCCGAGCAACGGAATTTCCCGAGCTGATCGATCCTTGGCAGCCCTTCAAGGACATGCGTGCGATCACGCACACGGTCGTGCCTGGGGTGACGGCCGAGTGCCGCATGGAGGGCGATACGTTCGAGATGGAGGACCAGCGCAACTGGTCGGACGCATCGTACAAGACCTACGTTCGGCCGCTCGCCCTGCCCTGGCCATATCAGATCCCAGCGGGCGACCGCATTCGGCAACGCACGTCCCTCGTTATCAGGGGCGAGCGTTACAGCCGTCCGGCGGCAATCGCTTCCGATGGTTCCATCCAGCTCGAACTCGGGACGCGCACAGGCACGATGCCCGGCATCGGCGTCGTCGTCACTCCCGAGGAAGCCGGAGCGGTGCTCGCGGCGAAGTCGCTGCTATCGGAGATCGCTCCGCAGGAGATCATCTTTCATTTCGACCCGAATGCCGGCCACGGCATGGAGGCAATCGAACGGTTCAAAGTCATCGCGGATGGCCAGCGCAGTCACTCGACGCTGGAACTCGCCCTGCCATGCAGGCGTTCGCCGGCCGTGGAGACGGCGGAAATCGCCGATATTCTGCGATCGGCCTCGTTCAGGCCCGATGCGATCATGATCTCGCCATCCGTAGACCGCCAGTCGACACCCCCAGGCAGCAAGTGGCCGGACTGCCCACCCCTCGAAGAGGTCTATGGCGCGGCTCATTCGGCCTTTCCCGGCATCCGCATTGGCGGGGGTATGCTGAGCTATTTTACCGAACTCAACCGGAAGCGGGTTCCCGCGGACGATCTTGGTTTCGTCAGTCACTGCACCAATCCGATCGTGCATGCGGCCGACGACCTCAGCGTCATGCAAACGCTGGAGGCCCTACCCTTCATTACCCGCTCGGTTCGCGCGATCTATGGCGAGAAGCCCTACCGGATTGGGCCATCATCGATCCCGATGCGCCAAAATCCCTATGGGAGCCGAACGATGGAAAACCTTTCCGGCAATCGCATTCCGATGGCCAACCAGGACCCTCGGCACAACGGGCGTTTTGCGGAAGCGTTCGCGCTTGGCTATGCGATACGCGTGCTTGATGCCGGGCTGGAGTGCTTGACGCTCTCGGCGCTGACCGGTCCATTTGGACTGGTGGCGGGCGCAGGCGAACCAACAAGACAAGGGGACTGGCGCCCCTTGTTCAATACGGTGCGCACATTGTCGATGCTATCAGGATCCCGCTGGCAGGAATGCGTCTCATCCGCGCCTTCGAAGGTTCTGGCCTTCGCCGTGACGGGTGCGTCGGGGCGAAAACTTCACATTGTCAATGTGACAGCGGAAGAGCAAACGCTCGATTGCGGATCGAGCATCGTCGCTCCAGCCGCTGCGGGCGTGACGATAGGGCCTTACGGCGTGGCGGTTTTGCCGCTTGCGCATTGACCGCCACGGCCCGGCTTGCATCTGGGGTGTCGGAGTTCGAAGGGGAGAATCGGCGTGAAAACCAAGAAGCTCATCAATTCCGGAGCGGATGCCGTCGACGAGATGCTGGAAGGCATATTGGCGGCTTATCCGGAACACCTGTATGCGGTCGACGATGTGCCGCGTGCGATCATCGCCAGGAACGGCCCGCGCCAGGGCAAGGTAGGGTTGGTGATCGGAGGAGGTTCGGGGCACGAGCCGACGTTTCTTGGCTTTGTCGGCAAGGGACTGGCTGACGCGGCCGCGGTGGGGAACGTCTTTGCATCGCCGCCCCCTGATCCAATCATCGCATGCGCGAAGGCAGCTGATGGCGGCTCGGGCGTGCTCTTCATGTACGGGAACTACGCCGGCGACGTCATGAATTTTGACATGGCCGCCGAGATGCTCGCGCTTGATGACATTGAGGCGCGAACCGTCCTGACCACCGACGACATTGCTTCGGCGCCGGCTGACCAGATCGAGAAGCGACGCGGGGTCGCGGGCAAGGTCTTCATCTTCAAGGCCGCCGGAGCGGCATGCGATCTCATGTATCCGCTGGACGAGGTCGAGCGGGCCGCCCGTCACGCCAATGCACGAACCTACACCATGGGGGTGGCGCTTTCACCATGCTCACTCCCCCAGACCCTCCGGCCGAACTTCACCATCGGCGAAGAGGAGATGGAAATCGGCATGGGCATCCATGGCGAACCCGGCGTGGCACGCGGACCGCTTCAATCCGCGGATGCAGTGACCGACGAACTGATGGACGGTATTCTGCGGGAGATGAAGGCTCCAGCCGGCGACCGTCTGGCGGTTCTGGTGAACTCGCTTGGTTCGACGCCCCTGATGGAGCTGTACATCATGATGCGCCGGGTCAAGTCACGGCTCGATGACGCCGGGCTCCTGATCCACACCTCCCTCGTCGGGAACTATTGCACCTCGCTTGAAATGGCAGGCGCGTCGATCACCATCATGCATCTCGATGACGAGTTACAACGTCTGATCGATCATCCCTGCGACTGTGCGATGTTTCGGAGGTGATGGATGCCGATCAATACCGATGACCTGCAACGGCTGTTTTCGCTCATCGCAGACGAGATCGCGAAAAAGCGGGACTGGTTGTGCGAGCTGGACGGCGTCATAGGCGATGGCGATCACGGTCTTGCCATGGAAGGTGGTTGGCACGCCGCTGCCACGGCGCTCGTTTCGCTCGATGGCGCCCAGACCCTGCCGACGGCCGCGTTCAACGCTGCTGCAAAGGCATTTCTGAACGCGATCGGTGCCTCGTCCGGCCCCTTGTATGCAACTGCCTTCATGCGCGCAGGCGCCGCCGTCAAGGGCAAGGAGGAATTGTCGGACGACGACTTCCTGACCGCTTTCTGCGCGCTATCCCAAGGCATCCAGGATCGCGGCAAGGCCGAGATCGGAGAAAAAACGATGGTCGATGCCTGGAAGCCGGCCGCAGAGGCAGCCCTTCAGGCGCGAGCCAACGGAGAAGCCCTTGCGTCGTGCCTAGACGCAGCCGTCCGCGCCGCCCGCGATGGCTGCGAGGCGACGAAAGGCATGGTGGCGGCCAAAGGGCGGTCCTCCCGGCTTGGTGATCGCTCGCTCGGTCATGTCGACCCGGGTGCGGCGTCAGCGGTAATCGTCATCGAGGCAATCTCGTCGTTTGCCGGTCCGTGACGACGAGTGCCCCATGTAATCGAAGTGTGAACCGCGGCGACAGGCGGCCGTGCAGCGAACAGACGCCGCACGGCTGCTCGCCTACCTCGCAACCGAGCTTCGCGGCGCCGGCAGGAAGGCATTTCGGTCGCGTTCAAGTGAGCGGAATGAACTGCGCAGGGCCAGGAGGTCCTTTCTTGCGATCAAGCCGACCAAGCGCCCTGACAGTGGTTCGAGGATCGGGATGCGTCCGCTGTCGGAGCTGATCATCAGGTCAGCGATAAAGCCGACGGTGTCTTCAGGGTGGCCGGTGGGAAGCGAGCCGTCGAGTGCCACGTCTGCGAGACGCTGCTCCTGAAATTCCTCGTCTATCTGCCAGCGAAGCGCATCCGAGCGCGACATCAATCCCAGGAAGATGCCCTGATCGTCGATGATGGGATAGCTGCGATGCCGTGCTCCACTGGCGAAGAAGGCGCAGGCCTCTGCCACGGTCATGCTCGCCTGCAGCGTGTCCACTTTCCGGATCATGATCTCTTGGGCTCGGGTCAGTTCGTAGGGATCGACGCCATATTCGCGGGAAATATGCTGGCCGCGACGGGCAATCTTTTCGGTGAGGATGGAGCGGCGCAGCAGAAGAACCGTGACGGCATAGGCGACCACCGTTGCGGTGAGCAGCGGCACGAGGGCATTGACGTCGCCAGTAATCTCGACGGCGAAAAAGGTCCCCGTGAGCGGCGCGCGCATTGTGCCGCCCATCATTGCGGCCATTCCGAGCAGTGCCCAGAACCCGGGATTGCCCACGGGCATGACGAGGCCAACGAGCCAGCCCAGCGCCCCGCCGAAAATGAGAAGGGGTGCAAGAACACCGCCTGACGTTCCTGATGACAAGGCAAAAAGCCAGATGACGGTCTTAACGATCAGGATGGAGACAACCACCGAAACGGCAAGCTGGTTGTGCAGCAATCCGTCGATAATGTCGTAGCCGACCCCGAGGGCGCGTGGTTCAATCAACCCGCCGAGCCCGACGACCAAGCCGCCGATTGCCGGCCAAGTCATCCAATGGAAGGGCAATTTCTCGAACAAGTCCTCGATCTTGTAGAGAAGCGTCGTCAAGAGACCGGACTGCAATCCCGACACGATGCCCATCGCTGCGCAAAGGAGAATGCCCCACCACGGCAATGACGACGCGACGTTGGCAGGAAACAGAGGCCCCGCACCGAACAAGAGAGGGCGCCAGCACACGGCAACGCAGGCCGACACGGCCACGGGAATGAAGCTCCTCGGCTTCCATTCAAACAGCAGAAGTTCGACCGCCAGCATCACGGCGGCAATCGGCGTGCCGAAGATCGCCGTCATGCCCGCTGCGGCACCCGCCACCAGCAGCGTCTTTCGTTCAGCAGCAGACATGTGGAAGAACTGGGCAAACAGGGATCCTATGGCGCCGCCGGTCATGATGATCGGTCCTTCCGCACCGAAGGGGCCGCCTGTTCCGATCGAGATTGCCGACGATAGCGGCTTCAGGACCGCAACTTTGGCCGACATGCGGCTGCCGCCAAGAAGGATCGCCTCGATGGCCTCGGGGATGCCATGTCCCCTGATCTTCTCGGAACCGAAGCGCGCCATGAGGCCGATGACGATACCACCCAATACGGGCGCCATCACGGTCCAGACGGACCGCGGCGCCTGCCATGGAGGTATCATCTCAGTAGCGAAATGGCCGAACCAGACGAGGTTGGAGACGATCGCGATCAGACTGACCAAGATGTCGGCTGCAAAGGCGCCAGCAGTTCCGACGACGATCGCCATGGCGATGAGGATCAGGACGCGACGATCGGTGGTGAAATCGCCGGCTTGCCTGCGGTCGACGCCGGCGGTGAAGTCCCTTTGCTTCGACAGCTTCCCCTTCGAGGGCTGCGGGTGGGGCATGGTTTCTCCGTGAGAATGAGTTTGGCCGTTGCGGATGAATTCGGACCGCCTATTATATCGTAGTACGATATAAAACAAGCGTGACGGAGATATCGATGAAAAATGGGATCCATGATGAGACAGTGGATTGGGACGCGCTGGCGAACCTGCGCTACAGGATCAGGAAGTTTCGGCATTTCAGCGCGAGGGAGGCGCTGAAGCTTGGATTGGCGCCACAGGAGCACCAGGCACTCCTTGCAATAAAGGGGCATGGAAAGGCGATGACGCTTGCGGTGCTTGGTGAGCGCCTGCTCCTGGATCGCCAGGCGGTCGGTGCGCTGGTCGGCGGGCTGGCAGCCAGGGAGTTCGTCTTCGTTGAAACGCATGGCAGGCAGAGATTGCTCAGCCTATGCAATGCTGCGGAAACTTTGCTGGACCGGCTCTCGCAAGCTCATCTATATGAAATCAGGGAGATGGCACCGGACCTGATGCATGCTCTGCGCGTGCTGCAGGACCGGCAGAAGCTGAGCAGAATCGCATGGATGCAGTGAAAGCGAACAAGAGATGAAGACCGACGCCGAGCTCAGCCACGCCGACTATCAGGCGCTCTCCAATTTGCGGTTCACGCTCCGGCGCTTCATGGACTTCAGCGCCTCGGCGGCGCAGGAAGCTGGGCTTCCGCCCCAGCAGCACCAGGCGCTTCTTGCTATCAAGGGGCATCCCGATCGTGAGCGCATGACCGTCGGGATGCTGGCGGAGAGGCTGCTGATAGCACCCCACTCCGCCACCGAACTCGTTGGACGATTGTCCAAGGCAGGCCTGGTCGATCGCCGCCAGGACGAAGCCGACCGCCGGAAACAAACGCTCGAACTGACGGCAAAGGCCGACCTGATCCTTCAGCAGCTAAGCCAGGTCCACTTAAGAGAAGTTCGAGAGCTGGCACCTCAGCTGATCGAACTTTTGACGCGGCTTCAGGACTCGACCGACGACTGATGAGGCCCTGATTGGGGCGGGACGCGCATGCGCGTGAGCGCGCAGCGCGCTCTGCGTCGCTCTTGTTATCCAAATAGGGTCAGGACGCCCTTCGGTGCCGCGTTTGCTATCGATAGAGACTGGATCGCGAGTTGTTGCTGTGTCTGCTGGGCGGCAAGTCTCGATGACTCCTCCTCCATATCGGCATCAACCAATCGTCCTACGCCCTGTGCTATCGTGTCTGTCATCTTGAGCGAAAATTCCGACTGAAGGTCTATCCGCTTCTCCATTGCCCCCAAGTACGAAGCGCCGGCAACAACGTCTTGGAGCATGCCCTCGAGCCCGACGAGCATCCAGCCAACGTTGGCGGAGCCCGTCACGTCGATGGAGAGAAAATCGAGATCGGAGCTCGTAACGGAACCATGGACATTCGAGAATGTGTAGTTCGAATGCGACCCTGTCTCCGGGTGAACCGATGGGTCAACGGAAATGCTGACGCCCGCGCTGCCCCCCGTGAAGACAAGGCCTTGTCCGGCAAGCTTGTAGCTAAGCAAGGTCGCCATGTCTGAAGAGGTTGCAATGATCCCATCGCCGTTCCCAAGCGCTGCCTCGACATCGGCGCGTGTCAACGTGTAAGAGACGGCCGTTCCGTCGCTGACCTGCAGGTCGAATGATATGGAATCTGTGTCGCTCATCAAGAATGGCTCGCGAAACTCCACTGAACCGGAGGCGTACGGTTTGGAGTTTGTTCCTGTCGAAGCGTTTTCGAGTCCCATCCCGTTGCCGCCTGGCAAAGAAGAAGAGACGTTGGAAATCTGAACATCGTTTTCGGGCTCGCCTGGTACGCCGAGCGACCAGATCGTCACATAGCCGATGTTATTCCAGATAGAGCCTCCACTCGACGTGGTAGCTGGAACGCTGTTTTCCTGGAAGAAAGTCCAAAGGACCGTCTGCAGATCCCCGGGCCCCGGTATTTGGCCGTCATTCCGGTGGAGCGCACGATTTATCAGGTCGTAGTCGATCGTTACGTTGTATGTCTGGCCCGCCGAGGAGCCATTCGCGTCGAGCGTCAAATCGAAGGTGAGGGTATCGCTGGGAGAAAAGACGATATCCCCCGGGAAGTGGTAGCTTCTACCCCATGACCCCGATGCCGTCGGGTTTCGTTCCAACCCGCCGAGCAGAGCCGATGGCCCACCCGCCTCCGCCTGGAGAATGCCCTTTCCGCTGGTATTGAACAGCGCGGTCCTAGCCTGATCAACGTCCACCGTCTCGAGTGACACGGACCCACCGGATCTGACAAACGATGATACGACATTCGTCAAACTGTATTCCGGATCCTCCATATCAAGGATGTCGGTGTTCAACCAGTTCACTCCGTTGAAGCTGGCAGCCTGCGCAACGCTCACCACCTGCTGTTTGAGTTGGTCCAACTCATCCTGCACCTTCGTCCGATCCACGCCGTCCTCTGTCGCCACGACGAGCTTGGCCTTGAATTCGCCGAGCAGATCGACAACCGACGACATGGCCGAATAGGCCGTATCGACCTTCGCCGAACTCATGCCGAGAGCATCGGTTACCGCAGACATGGCTTTGCCATCCGACCGCATCGTCGTGGCAATGGACCAATACGCGGCATTGTCCGACGCCTTCTCAACGCGAAGGCCTGACGAAACACGTCCCTGCGTGCCTTGCAGCCCGTAGTTGATTGAGCGCAAGGTTTGGAGAGCAGCGATGGCCGACGTGTTCGTTAGGATCGAAGTCATGAAAAGCTCGGTTACTGAAACTGCAAGTAAGGGAAATGAATGAGAAATGCCGCATCATGCAGCCTATAGCTGTCAAACTATGAAAGTGGCGGTTAACAAATCATTGATGAAATTAGCTATTTCTGATGAAGTTGCGCCGAATTTCCCGAGGGTCACTCGTCTCAAGCGCGAGCGTGATGTGATGCCCAAGCGTCATGATCCATGCCCTGTCACGAGCGAAGATGGGGACGAGTCCGGCTCTTAAGGATGCGCCGACGCTCCACGGGAGATGCGTCCGGGGTGCGCGCACCCGGCCAAAAACCAATCCGTGCCGTAAGCGCCGGCGGGAGAGACTGGAGAGATAAGGGCTAGTAGAAGTTGTTGTTGCCGCCGCGAACGGGTCCGATTCCGGCCGGAGTCGCGTAGGTCGTATTTCCTGCCGACCCTGCCGTCGCGCATCCCGATAGGGACAGAACAGACAATGCGACTACGGCCAACAAAACTTTTACAGGCATGGGTCGTCCTATCGTTGGGGGCAGCTTGAGTGAGGATGATCTCGCAACTTACGGCTCCTTGCAAGTCTCAGGCTGCAACCCGTCGCCGAATACAATTCTGAGGAGCTGCTAAGGGGAACGGCGGCATAAAAGATATCCGCCGCCCTTTCTGGCTTGCGGGCTTGTTGTCCACCAGTCTCAGGAAATAAAATAAAATAGCATGCTTGGCGCTGCCACTCTATTCAGAGCGCCGCAGCTTGCTGTCAGCCAAGTACCTTCGTCAGCGCTCGCAGGAAGTGGTCGTTTTCGGCCGGTGAGCCGATGCTGACGCGGATGAAGTTCTCATAGCCCTTCTGTTTCCAGGGTTTGACGATGACGCCCTCGGCCAAGAGCTTTTCGGCGGCCTCTACCGCGTTGGTGCCGCAATCGAAAAACAGGAAATTCCCCTTCGAGGGCGCGACTTTGAGATTGAGGGCAACGAGGCCGGTGGCTAGGCGCTCGCGTTCGTTTCGTGCCAATTCGACCGTCCGCTGCAGATGCTCATTGTCCGCGAGCGCGGCGAGCGCTGCGTGTTGGGCAATGGCATTGGTGTTGAATGGCGTACGTACTCGGTCGAAAACCTCGCGCAGCGCGGCGTTGGAGGTGATGCCAAAGCCGATCCTCAGGCCCGCAAGGCCGAAGGCCTTCGAGAAAGTCCTGAGCACCACCCAGTTCTTGTCGGTTCCTGCCAGGTGATCGACCGCCGAGATATAATCGTCGCCGCTCGCATATTCGGCATAGGCTTCGTCCACGACGAGCAAGGTCTCGCTATCGACTGCATCGAGGAAATCGCGAAATGCGCCGGCGCCAATCCAGCTGCCGACCGGGTTCATCGGGTTGGCGAACATGATCATCTTCGGTTTGCGCCTTGCCGCTTCGATCAAGGCCGGCACATCCACGGTGAGATCGCGCAGGACCTCGATGCGCTCCAGCTTGCCACCCATCAGGGCGGCGTAATCCTCGTGCAGCGGGAAGGATGGATAGAGCGTCGTGACCGTATCCGCGGGGCGGACGACGGCGCGGCATATGACGCCGATCAGGTCTTCCGATCCGTTTCCGAGGATGACCTGGGGGCTCGTGACGTTCAAGGCGTCGGCAATCGCCTGGCAAAGCTCCCTGCCCTTCGGGTCGGGGTAGAGGCGCACCAGATCATGGAGCCCGCCGTCGAACCGTAACGCGCCGTCGGGGGCACCGAGCGGATTTTCGTTCGAGCCGAGTTTTGCAATCGACACCGGCTGATAGCGCTGACGGACTTCCTCGAGGGTGAGGCCTGCATTGTAGGGCGGTATGCCAACCACCTCTTCACGAATCAGCTTCCGCATATCAGACATTTCGATCTCCAGGTTGGAACGCCACGCCGACCATAGGAGCAATCGTCCGGCTTGTCGATAATGTATAGACATAAAATCGAAAAGCTGTTTCTATTCGTGAAAATGCCGCAGGAGAGCACGATGACCGGGAATATCTTCAGCCTTGAGGGAAGAGTTGCAGTTGTCACAGGCGCGAGCCGAGGACTTGGTCAGGCGATCGCGCTGGCGCTCGCCGATGCGGGGGCTGATCTATGCATCACGGCGCGCGATGAAGGCTCGCTTGCCGAGACGCAGCAGTTGATCGAGGCGCGGGGACGCAAGTGCTTCGCCGCCTCGCAAGACGTCAATGACGTGCCCTCCATCGAGCGGGTTCTTGATCAGTTCGCGGCGCTTTCCGGTCGGATCGACATTCTGGTCAACAATGCCGGAATGGAGCAGGTCTCGCCTTCGCTCGATGTCGACGAGGCGCTCTGGGACCAGATTATCGGCACGAACCTGAAAGGCGCCTTCTTCTGGGCGCAGGCGGCCGCCAGGCGGATGTCGACGCAGGCCAACGGCGGCAGCATCGTCAATCTTTGCTCCCTCACCTCCTTTGTCGGCATTCCCACCGCGGTCCCTTACGGCTCGTCGAAGTCGGGGCTTCTGGGCATGACGAGAGCACTTGCGGCCGAATGGGCATCGTCTGGGATACGCGTCAATGCCGTGGCGCCAGGCTATTTCCGCACGGCGATGACGGAAGGTTTCTACCGGGACAGCGCCTGGCAGGCGCGCATGCTCGAGAAGATCCCGCAACGGCGGTTTGGCGAGGCGACCGACATCGGCGGCGCCGTCGTCTTCCTTGTCAGTGACGCGGCTGGCTATATCAATGGTCATTGCCTTCCCGTCGATGGCGGTTTTTTGGCCTCCATATAAAAAATAGGCAGCGGTGCAAAAAGCGTTTGACATGAATGCACATGTATATACATCTAAAGACAAGCAATAAAAGCGGAACAACAAAGCCATAGGCTGACTCGCAAGGCGGCTGATGGCGCCTTGACATTTAATGCGTGAAAACGAACCGGGACGACCTTGCTCACGCCTCGCGGCTGCGCAATAGGAACCGGATTCCAATACGGTTTACCGCTTGGGCTGAAGGCCTTGGCGATTGCCTCAGTGTGCCTGCCATTCTGCCTCGCCAGTGGCCTCAAAAAGGGTATGTGAAATGACTGAAGTGTCCTTCTACGAATATTCGAAACTCAGCCCGGAAGAGAAAGGCGCCCTTCTGCGCCGTTCGGAAACCGATATTTCGAGCTTCATAGAAAAAGTCAGGCCGATCCTCGAGGCTGTCCGTACTGAAGGCGACAGCGCCGTTGCACGCTTTGGCCGCGAACTTGACAAGGCAGACCTTTCGGAAGCGAACATCAAGGTCACCGAGACCGAATTCGATGCCGCATTCAAGCTCGTCAGCGACGATGTGATCGATGCCATCAAATTCGGTATCGAGAATATCCGCGTCTTCCACGAGGAGCAGAAGCCCGAGGCCATGTGGCTGAAGGAAGTCCGTCCCGGCGCCTTTGCCGGCGACCGCTTCACGCCGATCCAGTCGGTGGCGCTCTACGTGCCGCGCGGCAAGGGTTCCTTTCCGTCGGTCACGATGATGACCTCGGTGCCGGCCGTCGTCGCTGGTGTTCCGCACCTCGCTATCGTTACGCCGCCGGCCCCCGATGGCAGTGTCGATGCGGCAACGCTCGTCGCGGCGCGTCTGGCGGGTGTTGATACCGTCTACAAGGTCGGCGGTGCGCAGGCAGTCGCCGCTGTTGCTTATGGCACGGAGACGATCAAGCCGGCGCTGAAGATCGTCGGCCCCGGTAGCCCATGGGTCGTGGCCGCCAAGCGCAGTCTGGCCGGCGTCATCGACACCGGACTTCCAGCCGGTCCCTCCGAAGCGATGATCTTCGCAGATGACACGGTTCACGGCGGTCTTGCCGCGCTCGATCTCCTGATCGAAGCCGAACACGGCCCGGATTCATCGGCCTATCTCGTTACCCACAGCCGCCGCGTTGCCGAAGAAGCCCTGGCAGCGCTGCCGGAACATTGGGCCCGCATGACTGAGCAGCGGGTGAATTTCTCGAGCACGGTGCTCTCCGGCAAGTGCGGCGGCGTCGTCCTGACCTCGTCGGTCGAGGAAAGCTACGCTTTCGTCAATGCCTATGCCCCCGAGCACCTGGAAATCCTGTCCCGCGACCCCTTCTCCCATCTCGGCCACATCACCGAGGCGGCCGAGATCCTCATGGGACCTTATACGCCAGTCAGCATCGGCAACTTCTGCCTGGGGCCGAATGCCGTTCTTCCGACCAGCCGCTGGGCCCGCACATTCGGTCCGCTTTCGGTCACCGACTTCGTCAAGCGCAGCTCGATCGGTTACGTCACTGCCCCTGCCTACCCGCTGTTTGCCGAGAACGCGCACAAGCTGGCTGTCTACGAAGGCTTCTCCTCGCATGCCAACGCGGTCTCGCCGGTGCGCGATGCCTACCTGAAGTTCGGAGGCTGATCGATGAAGGCAGTTCGCCTTTACGATGCAATGGACCTGCGCGTCGAGGAGGTCGAACGGCCCTCTCAACCGCCGGCCGGCCACGTGAACATCGAGGTAAGGGCCGCAGGGATCTGCGGCTCCGACCTCCACAATTTCCGCACGGGACAGTGGATCTCGCGACGCCCGTCGACGGCGGGACACGAGTTCTGTGGTCGGATCTCGGCGGTCGGCGACGGCGTGGAAGGTCTTGCTGTCGGAGACAGCGTCGCGGTTGACTCGCGCGTCTATTGCGGCACCTGCCCGGCATGCGCCTCCGGCCGGACGAATGTCTGCGAACATCTGGGTTTCGTCGGAGAAGTGTGCGACGGCGGCTTTGCCGAAGCCGTCCAGCTTCCCGCCCGGCTTGTGATCAAGCATGAGCCGTCGCTGGACCCGAGGGTGGCCGCCATGGCCGAGCCACTGGCTGTCGCGCTGCACGCCGTTCGCCGATTGAACGCGCCGGCTGGCGAGCCTGTGCTGTTGGTCGGTTGTGGGACGATCGGTGGTCTGAGCGGCCTGCTGCTGTCTCGCCTCCACGAAGGCGAATTGCTGTTTGCCGACTTGAAGGCTGATCGGGCCCGCATGGCTGCCGACATCTGCGGCGGGAGCGTCGTTGATCTGGAACCCACCGGAATTGAAGCAAGGTTGAAGGGCAAAAGGCTGCGCTATGCGCTCGATGCCACCGGCAGTACCCGCGCGATCGGCGAGGCCCTGGGCCTGCTTTCCGGCGGCGGCGTGCTGGCGCTCGTCGGCATCAGCCACGGACGCCTCAACCTCGATCCCAATATTCTGGTGGAGCGCGAAATCGCGATGCTGGGATGTCATGCCTACGAGAACGAGCTTGCCGAGGCCGTTTCCCTCCTGCCGCAGCTGGAAGCTGAACTCCAGCAGTTCAGCGATGTCCTGTCGTCGCTCGATGAGGTGCCGGGCGCCTACCAACAACTGCTCGACGGACAGACCGACAAGCTGAAGACCATCGTTCGGATCGCCGAATGACGTATCGACCGCCTGTAGTTGGGTCTTTTGAGATGGAGCCAAGATTTTGAGTGCACTTTCCGACACTGCCTCTCCGCTCTACGAGAAGGTCAAGGACTTCGTGCTCGGCAATATCGGCAGTGGCAAGTGGGCGCATAACAGCCGGCTTCCCTCGGAAAACGAGCTCGTCTCATCGCTTGGCGTCTCGCGCATGACCGTCCACCGGGCGCTTCGAGAGCTGACATCGGAAGGCTACCTACACCGGGTGCAGGGGGTCGGAACCTTTGTCGCTCCGCCGAGAGCGCAATCGACCCTGATCGAGATCAGCAACATCATCACCGAGATCAAGGCGCGCGGCAGCCGTCATCGGGCCGAGATGATCCTGCTCGAACGCATCGAGCGGCCGGAACCGGAGCTGCTTCTGGCATTCGAGTTCAACAAGAAGCAGTCCGTCGATCATTCCCTCGTCGTTCACTATGAAAACGACGTTCCGGTGCAGCTGGAGGAACGCTACGTCAATACGGCGCTGGTGCCGGACTATCTGGCACAGGATTTCACATCGATCGCCACCTACGAGTATCTCCAGCGCTGCACGCCCATGACAGAAGTCGAGCACCTGATCAGCGCTCTGCCGGCAACGGCCGAACATGCCCGGTTGCTGCGCATGCGCGAGGGCGACAGCTGTCTCGTTCTCTATCGAAAGACCTGGACGGGCCCGACGATCGCCACCGTCAATACATTCACGCATGTCGGCAGCCGCTATTCGCTCGGCAGCCGATATATGGCCCCCGCCAAGAAGAACCCCTGACACCAAGACGTAACGCCCATTCCCATTGAAGAGCAGAGTTCATGACCGACAATACAAGCCGAACCGCGACAATCAGGGATCACGCCAAGAAGCGCGATGGCGTCGCCGAAAAGCTGCTCGCCGGGCTTCTCCATGACCTGTTCCAGGTGAACGCCACCAACGTGGCGATCAACTACGACCAATATAGCCTGAACTCCCTGAACGGCTTTTTCGACGACGCAGACCAGCAATACTTCTTCAAGTTCCATCAGGAAGAGGGCGAAGAGGCGATGAGCGGCGAATACTATCGCGCCGACATCATCGCTCGGGCCGGGCTTCCCGTCGATCAGCCGCTGATGATGTCGACGCTGCCCGGCGAACAGATACTCGTCTACAAGCGAAGGTCGGACCCACGCTTTTCAGACGTGCTGCGCGCGCTCGATGTCGAGCATGACGACCAGACGGCAGAGCAGGCGGTTGCTGCCGAGGAGCGGCTGAACCAGACCGTGCTTTCCGTCTACCTCAAGACGCTGCAACCCGTCACCGAGGTGCAGGTCGCCGGCGAGCCCGTGCACCGGCTGTTCCATGATCGCCTGATCACGGCACCGAACGCCGTCTATCCCGGCGGACGCCTCGCCAGCTTCTACGTGGGGAAGGAGTTTGAGTTTCCCGGCGCAAAGCTCTCCTGGGAGGAATTCTCCGCGGCACGCTTCGTGATCGGCGGCGTCGAATACGAACGGACGATCGGCGAGCTTTTCGACGCGGCCAACAATAGGCTAGCGCCGTCGCGATTGGCCGACGCCGGTGGCGTCACCGCTCATGGCGATGCGCATAATGCCAATGTCTGGTACTCCCGTCACGGCGATCAGGCCTACCTGTCGTTCTTTGATCCTGCCTTTGCCGGCGAGCACATCCCGACCCTTCTCGCCGAGGTGAAGACGACATTTCACAACATCCTCGCCCATCCCTTCTGGCTTTATGACCCCACGGTCGCCGAGCAAACCTTCAAGGCTACGGCACGCCATGAGAACGGACGGCTGTTTGCCGATTTCGACTGGCGCCTCAGCCCGGTTCGCAAGGCCTTGCTCGACGTGAAGGCTAGCGCCATGTGGAAGCCCCTGCTGCAGGACCTCAAGGCGAGAGGGATGCTGCCCGCCGATTGGCGTGAGGTCGTGCGACTTGGCCTCTTCCTGTGCCCGACACTGGTGATGAACCTGCGCGCTGGCGCCACCACGCACAATCCGACCTCATCGCTGATCGGTTTTTCCGTTGCCGTGATGACCGGCAGCGCGCCTGTTGCCGGCGAGGATGTGATGACCCGCTTCTTTGACATGATCGATCCGGAGCGGAACTGAAATGGCCATCGTCAATATCGATGATCTTCGTGTCGCTGCCGGCCGCCGGCTGCCGAAGATCTTTTTCGACTACATCGACGGAGGCTCCTTCGCGGAGGAGACACACTCGCGCAACCGGACGGATTTTTCAGCGCTCAGGTTGCGGCAGAGCGTTCTGGGAGAGCATGGCGAGCCAGACCTGTCGACATCCTATCTTGGCCGCGATTATCCCCTCCCCTTCATGTTCGGCCCGGTTGGTTTTCTGGGGCTTTATGCGCGTGATGGCGAACAGAAGGCCGCCAAGGCTGCCCATGCCGCCGGCATCCCCTTTGCGTTGTCGACATTTTCCATTGCGTCGCTCGCTGACATCCGGCGCGCGACGAACGGTCCCCTGCATTTCCAGCTCTATGTCCTCGAGGATCGTTCGCTCTGCGACGAGCTGATCGCAAGTGCGATCGAAGCCGGCGTCGACACCCTCTATGTCACCGTCGATACCGCCATTACTGCCATTCGCGAGCGCGATGTTCGCAACGGATTCCGCTCACTCACCCGCGTCACGCCCCGCATGTTCCTCAATCTTGCGAGGAAACCGGGCTGGCTTCTGGATGTCGCGGCGCGCGGCATGCCGGGCGTGCGGGCCGTGGAGCATCGTCCTGAGTTCGGCAAGGGGGCGCTGGAACAGGCGGCCAACCTGTCGCGCGGGATCGACAAGAAACTGTCGTGGAAGGACATCGCCTGGCTGCGCGAGCGCTGGATGGGCAAGCTCGTCATAAAGGGCGTCCTCAGCGGCGAGGACGCAGTTAAGGCACGTGAGGTCGGCGCTGATGGCGTCGTCATCTCCAATCATGGCGGCCGGCAGCTGGATGGGGCGACCAGCACCATTGCTGCGCTGCCCGGCATCCGCGCCGCTGTCGGCACCGACTTCACGTTGATGCTCGATGGCGGCATCCGAAGAGGAACCGACATCATCAAGGCGATCGGGCAAGGTGCAGACGGCGTGATGCTCGGCCGCGCCTATACCTACGGCCTGGCCGCCAACGGCGAACAAGGTGCTGCCGAGGCCATATCGATCCTTGCGCGCGAAATGTCGATCAGCATGAGCCTGATGGGGGTGAACTCGATCACGGAGTTGAAGGAAAGAGGAGCGGAGTTCGTCTTCAGGGAGTGAAATATCCATCACTTCGGTCGCGCAACGACCGCGATTGGAATAGGGATGTTCCGCCCAAGTCGGCCCGCCACGACAATTTGTGGCAGTGACGGCATTAAGGGTTTGCAACGTCTAGGGAAAATACCGCAATACAAACACGCGTCCGGGAGCTTTTCTTCATGTCCGGGCGCAATAAAAAGACGCGAATGAAGTTGCTGCTTACGCAGCCAGCCAACGTTAATCGTCAGAAAGGGGTTTCCATGAAATACTCGTCGATCAAGAGCAAAATCTCCCGCGCCGCCATCGCCTTTGGCGTTATCGGTGCCCTCGCCCATGCCATTCCGGCAAGTGCCGCCGATACCATCCCGACTCAACCGGAAGCGGGCACGTTCAAGCTCGGTATCGAGCCATGGCTCGGCTATGGCCAGTGGCACGTCGCTGCTGCCAAGGACCTGTTCAAGGCCGCAAAGCTGGAAGACGTTCAACTGGTCAACTTCACCGAAGACAAGGACCTGAATGCGGCCCTCGCCAGCGGCCAGCTCGATGGTGCCAATATCGCGACCCACACCGCCATGGCCATGGTTGCGGCCGGTCTTCCGGTCAAGATCGTCTCGCTTCTCGACTTCAGCTTGTCCGCCGATGCGATCATCGCCGGTAGCGATATCAAGAGCGTTGCCGATCTCAAGGGCAAGAACGTTGCCTACGAAGAAGGCACGACAAGCGACATCCTGCTCAACTACGCGCTCGCCAGCCACGGCATGACGATTGACGATATCACCAAGGTGCCGATGCCGGCTGCCGACGCAGGCTCTGCGCTGATTGCAGGACGCGTTCCCGTCGCCGTGACATACGAGCCCTACATTTCCTCTGCACGTGCCCAGGACAAGAACGTCCAGCTGCTGTTTGCGGCGGGTGAGGATCCGGGTCTCGTCTCCGACGTCTTCGTCGTTCGTGACGACGTGCTGAAGTCCAAGCCGGGCCAGGTTCTTGCCATGTTGAAGGCCTGGGATTTGGCGCTTGCCGAGTACAAGGCAAATACGGCGGACTCCCGCGCGATCATCGCGAAGGCTGTCGGCGCTTCGCCTGAGGACCTCGCAACCGCATTCGATGGCGTCCAGTATTACACCACGGCTGAAGCCAACAAGGCGTTTGCCGGCGACTTCAAGACCAAGACCTTCGTCGACGTCCAGAAAGCCGCCAAGACCGCTGGCATCCTGACCCAGGACGTTTCCGTCGAGCAGATGCTGGATCCTTCGTTCGTCGACGCTTCGAACAAGTAACCACCGCCCAGGGGAATACCGAATGTCTGCCTCCCAAGGACTGACCTCATCCACCAAGGGACCCCGCGCGCAGTCGCGCGCGGGCGTCGGGAGACCACCGAGCGCATTTCGCATTGGTGACCCGCTCAACGGTCGCACCTATGTCTTGATCGCGCTCACCGTCTTTCTTCTGCTGTTCGTTGTCTGGTGGCTGTCGACCACGACCGGTTGGGTCAAGCCGATCTTCCTGCCTAGCCCGGCCGCGGTTTGGGACAAGATGGTCGAACTGACGCTCAACGGAACGCTTCTGAGCGATGCAGGCATCAGCATCTACCGCATGCTGATCGGCTTTGCGATCGCCTCGGCCCTGGCAATCCCGATCGGCATCATGATCGGATGCTTCAAGACCTGGGAAGCGGCGATCGAGCCATTCGTCGACTTCGTCCGGTACATGCCCGTCGTCGCATTCGTGCCCTTGACCATCCTGTGGGCCGGAACGAGCGACATCCAGAAATTCGTCATCATCTTCATCGGGACCTTCTTCCAGCAGGTGCTGATGGTGATGGACAGCGTGAAGCGGGTACCACCGGACTTTGTCGGTCTTGGCCGCACACTGGGCCTGTCCGAAACGCAGATTCTGCGCCGGATCGTGTTGCCATCCTCTCTCCCGGGCATCTGGGACACCCTGCGCATCAGCCTTGGATGGGCCTGGACCTGGCTTGTTCTGGCCGAACTCGTCGCCGCAACCTCGGGACTGGGATATCGCATCGTCGTATCGCAGCGCTATTTCCAGACACAGACGATCATCGGCTACATCCTGCTTCTTGGCGTGCTCGGCCTCTTGACCGACCAGAGCATGAAAGCCCTCGAGCGCGTCTTTTTCCGCTATTCGTCGAGACATTGAAATGATCCAGGAAATGATCGAGCCGAAACTTAAAATCGAGTCCTTGAACAAGTGGTATGTCGGCTCGAAGAGCCGTGTCCATGCGCTCAGCGATATCAATCTGGAGCTCGCCGACAACGAGTTCGTGTCGCTGGTGGGCGCGTCTGGATGCGGCAAGAGCACGCTGCTGTCGATCGTGGCAGGCCTGCAGGGGTTCGATAACGGCGTGCTGCTCACCGATGGCGCGCCGATCGTCGGCCCCGGACTGGATCGCGGCGTCGTCTTCCAGTCCTATACGCTGCTGCCCTGGCTGACGGCGCTACAGAATGTCGAGTTCGCCCTTCAGGCGGCCGGCCATTCAAGTGCCGAATGCCGGGAGATTGCCCGCCATCACATCAACCTCGTAAAGCTCGATCGTTTCGCCGATGCCTTCCCGTCGCAGCTTTCCGGTGGCATGAAACAGCGCGTCGCGATCGCGCGCGCCCTCTCCTATCGACCGAAGATGCTGTTGATGGACGAGCCCTTCGGCGCTCTGGACGCGCTGACGCGCCACCAGATGCAGGAATTGCTGACGCAGATCTGGGAAGAGCACCGGCTGACCGTCCTCTTCGTCACCCATGATGTGGAAGAGGCCGTCTATCTCTCCGATCGCATCATCGCGATGAGCATCAATCCCGGCCGCATCAACACGACCTTCCATGTGGGCCTCGGGCGCCCGCGCAATCAGGACATGATCGCCTCGTCCGAGTTCATCGCCTTGCAGAAGGATGTGCTGGCCGCAATCCGCGCCGGTTCGCAGGGGGCCGACGAGCACTAGTTCGATCCGGGGCAGATCCGTGGGAGGTTGCTCACGGATCTGCCCCGGGCCAAATTGCCGTCTGGCGTGAAGCCTTGAACTTGCCGATCAGGTTTTTCATGATCTGGCCGACATCGTTCTCCTCTCCCGGCCCAGGCAGGGCACCGAGCCATGCAACCGAGCTTGCGGAAAAGACGAAGCCGCCCGCCTCGTGACGATAGACCGTCATGTCGGATCGGCGAAGTGCCGCACGCTCGCTCTCGCCATCGGCCACCCAGAGATCCGGCCTGACCTGGAAGCTTGCATCGAAATCGTCTGCAACAGCCAATCTTACGAGATTTTCCGGCGTGCGCGCCGATCGCAGAATTGCATCGACCTCATAGCCTGCGGCCCCACCGAGAACGCTTCCCTGCTGCCCGAACACGTCGGATGTGACGCCATCAAAGATCCAGGCGAAGTCGGAATGGTAGCTGCCTTCAAGGCGCCGATAAGGGCGTGAGGGGCCGAAGCTCATGATCACATAGCTGACGCCGAAGAGCTGCTGCGGATGATGGCGTCCGCGGTCTTCCCAATTGCCGCCGGGCTCACCGGTGATCGCCATATGGATTTCGCCCGGTCGGCCGGGCCAGATATCGTTCTTGCCACGTCGCAATTCCATCTTGTCGTCCTGGAACGCGACAACCCAGTAAAATCCGTTGCCACCGAGATAGCCCACGCTCCCGCCCGACTGAACGTAGCGATCAAGCCCCGCCATCATGTCCGACGACCAGTATTCCGGATGGCTGCCGGTCAAGAGCAGCTGATATCTCTCGAGGCTCGCAAATCCTTCGGCATGCAGGTCATGGTCGGTCAGGATGTCGACGTCGATCGCATGGCGCCCGCAGAATTTCAGGAGCTGGAGATCGACGGGAAGCAGATGCGGGCAATTCGACAGGGGGTAGTGATAGTCGTCGCGCAGTGTCGCGCGCGGTCGGCGGCTCGATGTCAGGCTGACGCCGCTGAGGTCGCTATGGGTGTCGTAAAGGCTGAGGAAGTTGTTATCGATGGCAAAGAGATGGCCACGATCGCTCCCCTGCCAGGGGTAGCGTTGCGGAGGCAATTGTTCGTCGGCATAGGCGAGATAGGTGGCGGTGGGCAGCAGTACCGCGACCGTCGAGCGGGGCTCGCTGGGCCGAACGAAGAACGGCAACTTCTCGACGCTGTCGCTGGTCGTGATGGTGAGCGCGTAGACGCCAGAACGGGCGTCTGGCGGGATGCTGATGGTGCAATCGGGTGCCCAGTCGAAACCACCGAAATCATCGTCATGGAGAGCGATCGCGTCGAAGTGATCTGGTGCAAGCCTCGGATCGTGGACGTCGCCCGTGAATCGGGCGGAGGCGACTGCGAATGTCGGGGCATTATGGATGGTAAGCGCGGCGTCACCGTTGACGGGGTTCTCGCCCCTTATGGGCGCTAGGGAGGTGACAATGCCTCTGGTCGGGAAATGCCACTCCAGCGTGGTCTCGTCGGTCTCGACAAGAAGACGTCCCAGTCTTGCGTTGAGCGTAGCCTTGTCTTGGCCAGGGGCTGCCCCGATCCTTACATTTCCAGGCTGCGCTTCATCGAAGATCGTGCAGCTGCCGACATTGTCGCCGTCATGGAGCCTGACGGTACAGGAAATGTTCGCCGGGGTTTGCGAGACGGTAATCCTGTACCAACGCTCCTGCCTGATTTTCGCGAGCAGATAGTCGTTTGCGAGCAGGGTGCCGTCCGGCTCGAGACTGAGCAGGAATGAGCCGAAGGAGATAACCGGCTTCGCCTTGGCATTCGGACTGAACGATATCTCGATCGTCAGATCCATTCTCGACGCGCTGCTGATGCAAGGCGGCAATTCGATCCAGGATCCCAGGCTGTAAGCTTGAACTGACAAGGCCGGCTTATGCCGCTCGATCGGCCAGTCGACAACGATTTCCTGGTCGCGATCGAGTGTCACGACCGCAATTGCCGCGTCTGGATCACGGGAGGAGATGAAGGCCCGCGTGTCGGACCCCGCCTTCGCGCTCCAGGGCTCCATGTAGCCCACGGCCGCCATGGCGTTATGGTTCAGGGAGGTCTTCATATCCATGGGCTCACTCTATGACGGTTACGCCTGTGCGGCTCAGCCGTCGATCGCAAACCGCTCCGTATCGAATTCGTCGTCGACAAGATCCAACTCTTCGTCGTCGGCATCAGGGTCCGCGTCGACGCCGACACCATGCAGGCGAGGCGCCGTCATTTCCATCGCCGTACCCGGCGCACGCAAAGCCCAGGCAAGGAGTGCCTTTGTGGACGTTGCGCCAACGCCGGCCGAAAGCTGCGGCAACGTCGTAGCAAGTGGGCTCGGGGCCGGTGCCATCGGCGCCAGCTGGCTTGTGGCTATACCCCTGCCCTGGCTGGTGATCTGCAGCGCTCCGGTGGCGCTCTTGCCGATGACGAGGCTTGCCAGCATGACCGGTGGTGCCTTGGGCGGCACTGATGCGACCGTCATGCTGTCCACCTGTGGACGAAATGTCGGCAATGGGATTGCCAGAGCGGCAAGGTCAGGCATCTTCGATTTGCCGGTGTCTACCAGCGTTGGTTTCGCTTCAAGCTGCATCGCCAACCCTTCGCGGGCGCGGCTGCGTGGCGTCGGCAACATGGCGGTGACGAGGCGGCTGGGGAGATCGACAGACGGGGTATCAGTACCCACTTCGTCGTCTTCGCCGGTGTTGCGCGCAATCTCGATGGGGCGCGTACGGACGCGCTTCTTCTGGTCGGCGAGAGCAAGGTCATAGCCCGGCAAAGCCCGGCCGTCAGCAGGCAGATGCAGCGTGCGACCGTCAGGAAACAAGCGCGCCAGTTCCTGGCGCGACATGCGTGGCCATGCGCGCACATTGCCGACATCGAGATGGACGAATGGCGAGCCCGAGGTGGGGTAGTAGCCGACGCCACCAGCCTGGATCTGCATGGCCAGGCCGCGCAATGTCGCAAGCTTCACGCCCGGAATGTAGAAATCCATCGCCTTGCCGAGCATGTGCTGGCTGCGCTTGGCGACGCCGGTGTTGCGCGACCGATTCCGGAGCATGTTGTTGGTCGAAGGCGAGCGATAGGCCGATACCACGTGGATCGACTCCTTCGCACCGCTGCGCTGGTAGACCTCCCAGACGAGATCGAGCAGCTTTGGATCCATCTTGGTCGGTTCGTTCTTTCGCCAGTCGCGCAGGAAGCGATTGATCTGGGCAAGGCCTTTCGGGTCGAACTTTCCATTGCGCTTGAATACGATCGTCGCCTTCTCGCCGGTGTGGGTGAAGAAGAGCTTCAGCGCCCGGTCCTCGGCTGCGGCCTGTGTGGTTCCCGCGATGCCGGCGAAAATCAGCAAGCCGATCAGCGCCATACGATGAGCGATGAGCGAAAGGATGAAGGCCACGGCATTGGCCGGGATCGACAAAAAGGCATGATGCAGGAACACGAGACTCGTCCAGGGTAAAGTGAAATCAGGACGCGCATTGGCAACGCCGGCTTGGCGATAATTATGGTCAACAGTGTCTTAACGGATGGTTTATGGTCGCGGGAATGTGAATTGGGCAGGTCGGCACGCTTGTGATTCCGTAACAGTGGCACAACCGCTGAGGCGTGCTCGATCAACTGCTGCGCGTTGCGGTCGCGACAGGTCCACAAGAAAACAGCTTGGCGCATAACGGCCACAAGTAGCCAGGTAACTATTTGATTAAATGAGATAAAAGGAGAGGGCGGTGCGCGGTGTCGGTCGATTTTGCCGTCAACCTGCTAACTGTCGGTTAACTCTAAACTTCTGGACGCTTTTTGCGAATCATGTTCTAGCTTTGGCGGGCAATGACCGGCAAACCGGTGGTGGACCGCTAAGAGGGATGGATGGCGATAGCAAATCGAGTCGAGACAGTCGTTACCGCGAAAGAGGATGCTGGCAGCAAGATCCTGCGCCATGCAAGCATTCTTTCTGGTCAGCTGCAGCAGCTCAGAACGCGCATGTATCCCCCGAAGTCGGAAAAGATGCTGCGGCCGTTCCTGACCAATGAAGTATCGAAGCTGACCTCCATTCCGGATTCGACGCTGAAGCTGATGTCCTCGGAAGGGCGTGGGCCGGTTCCGAGCAGGCTCGAAAACAATCACCGCGTCTATACGCTGGCGCAGATCAACGAACTGCGAGAACTGTTCGCAGCACAGAAGCCTGCTGACGCCTTGCGCTTTTTGCCGCGGCGGCGTCCGGGCGAGCACCTCCAGGTTCTCGCGATCGCCAACTTCAAGGGCGGCAGCGCGAAGACGACCACCTGCGTGCATCTCGCCCATTATCTTGCCATGCATGGCTACCGCGTACTGGCACTCGACCTTGATCCGCAGGCCTCGCTATCGGCGCTGTTTGGCGCCCAGCCCGAGGTCGATGTCGGTGCAAACGAAACGATCTACGCGGCATTGCGCTATGACGAAAACGAGCGTCGCCCGATACGCGACATCATTCGCAAGACCTATTTCGACGGTATCGATCTCATCCCCGGCAACCTCGAGGTGATGGAATACGAACATGAAACCCCTCGGGTGCTGGCGCAGAAGTCGAGCGCCGGCGCGATCTTCTTCGAGCGCCTGAAGCTTGCTTTGTCTGAAGTCGAGAACGATTACGATGTCGTCATTCTGGATACGCCCCCTTCCCTCGGCTTTCTGACGCTGAGCGCGATCTATGCTGCGACCAGCATGATCATCACCGTGCATCCGGCCATGCTCGATGTCGCATCGATGAGCCAGTTCCTGTTGATGATGGGAGACCTAATCAGCGTCCTCAACGAGAACGGCGCCCAGCTCGACCAGGATTTCATCCGCTACCTCGTGACCCGCCATGACCCAAACGATGCCCCGCAATCGCAAATCGTTGCGATGCTGCGTCATCTCTTCGGCTCCGATGTCCTCCTGCCCACTGCAATCGAAAGCACCGCTGTCGAGGCCGCGGGACTGGCGAAGCGCTCGATCTACGAGCTCGAAATGGGACAGATTGGTCGCGACACGCATCGACGCGCCCGCGAGGCGGTCGATGCGGTCAACGAGGGGATCATGCGGCTGATCAACGATAGCTGGGGGCGTCCATGACAAAACCGCAACGCAAATCCCTTGTCGCGAGTTTCGGACTGATTTCGGCGGAACTCGGCGCCGACCAGCCGCCGGCAGCCGACCACCCGCCGGCAGCCGAGCAGCCCGCGGCGCCCGCCCCTGCCCCGGCAGCGCGCGTGGGTGCAGGCGTGATCGGTGCGGCGCACCGCGCCATCGATGACATCCGGTCCGAACGGGATCGCCTGAAGGCACTGGTCGAGTCGGGCGGCCTGTCCGTTCGCGAGATCGACACGTCGCTGATCGATCCCTCGCCTTACCCGGACCGTCTTCCCGATGATGACGCCACGAGCTTCGAGGCGTTCAAGCGCTCGATCGAGACCGATGGCCAGAAGGTTCCGATCCAGGTTCGAAAACACCCAGTGTCGCCTGGTCGCTATCAGGTCGTCTATGGTCACCGCCGCTGGCAGGCGCTAGCAGCGCTTGGCCGCCCTGCTCTTGCTGTCGAGGTCGAGATTTCCGACACCGACCTTATTCTGGCGCAAGGCATCGAAAACGCCAGCCGCCAGGACCTTACCTGGATCGAGCGGGCGCTGTTTGCGGCGCGTCTCGACGAAGCAGGCATCAAGCCTCGTGACATCAAGGCTGCGCTTTCAATCGACGACGCCGAAATGGCGCGGATGCGCAGCGTCTATCGATCGATTCCGATCGACGTGATCGAGGCGATCGGCCGTGCTCCCAAGATCGGCAGACCGCGATGGGTCGAGTTCGCCAAGACCCTGGCTGACGATGCGACCAGTCTGGCAGCCATCAAGGCGGTCTTGGCTGACAACGATGGCCGCCCCGAGGGGTCGGACCAACGCTTTATCAGGGCCTTGCAGGCCGGCAAGCCTGCAGCGAGCCCGCGTCGCGAACCGACATCGATTGCTGGTGGTAACGGAGCGCCTCTGGGCGCCTATGTTGCATCGGCAAAAGAGGTTCGGATCACGGCCGACGGTGCGCTGGGACCAGAGTTCCTGAAGTTTATCGAGGCGGAACTGCCGGCGCTTGCCGAGCGCTTTGCCCGCCAACGCGGTTAAGAAGATTTACAGGCAGAGCCGTCAGGCTTTGCGCTTTGAAGAAAGGAAGAGCTGCAAAAGAAAAAGGCCCCCTAAACGTTGCCGTCGTGGAAGCCTCTCTCTCTGTGTGACAACTAGAGAATCGCATTTCCCCGAATCCCAGTCAAGCGTTTTTGGCACCGTTTCTGGTGAGCGGATTTCTTTTGCCTTTTGAGGGTGAGAGAAATGCAAGGTGGACATGTGACGACGCCCTTCGGGCGGCGGCCAGTGACGCTTGCCGTGGTAAAACGGCAAACGGCCGTTGCTGAGATCCAGCAGGGCAAGTCGGCAGACAAATGGAAGGTTTTTCGCGACGCCTCCGAGGCCCGCGAAGTGCTTGGCCTGCAAGATCGCAGCCTGGCGGTCCTCGACGCGCTGCTTAGCTTCTATCCGGAGAATGAACTTCGCCAGGATGAGAGGCTCGTGGTGTTTCCGTCAAACGCGCAGCTGGCGCTTCGTGCCCACGGTATCGCCGGCGCAACGCTGCGTCGGCATCTGGCATTGCTTGTCGAGGCGGGATTGATCCTGCGACGCGACAGCGCGAATGGAAAGCGCTACGCGCGCAAGGACAAATCCGGCGCTATCGAGAATGCCTTTGGTTTCGATCTCTCGCCAATGCTGATGCGGGCCGAGGAACTGGCGCTGTTGGCGCAGGATGTGGTCGCTGAACGCATGGCGCTCCGACGGGCCAAGGAGAACCTCACCATCTGCCGTCGCGACGTCCGCAAGCTGATTTCGGCAGCAATGGAGGAGGGTGCACCTGGCGACTGGGGGTCGATCGAGGCCGTCTATATCACGCTCGTTGCTCGTATCCCGCGTTCCCCATCGCTGGTTCAGGTCACCGAAATTCTCGACGAACTGACGCTGCTTCGCGAGGAAATCCTCAACAGATTGGAGTTTCAGGAAAAAACTCGAAATAATAGCACCAATGGTGCTCAAAATGAGTGCCACATACAGAATTCAAAACCCGAATCCATCAATGAACTTGAACCCCGCTCTGATAAAGAGCAGGAGGCGAAGCCGAGCAAGAAGCCGCAGCCACACAGCGAGCCGATAAAGTCGTTCCCCTTGGGATTGGTGCTTCGGGCCTGCCATGAAATCGTGCCCTATGGTCCCGGCGGTTCGATCGGAAGCTGGCGCGACATGATGAACGCGGCCGTCGTTGCAAGATCGATGCTTGGTATCAGCGCCTCGGCCTATCAGCAGGCCTGCGAGGTTATGGGACAGGAGAACGCGGCGGCCGTTGTCGCCTGCATTCTCGAACGTGGCGGCCACATCAATTCCGCGGGAGCCTACCTGCGAGATTTGACGGCACGGGCAAGCCGCGGTGAGTTTTCGCTTGGTCCGATGCTGATGGCGCTTGTGCGCGCTGCCGATGGGGCTGGCCGAAAAATGGGGTGAGGTCGGGATGCTCCGGCCAACGGCCGGGCATTTGTTGACATGGTGCCGCGGATTGGAATGGCGTGCAACAAAAGCGACAGGATGCATTGACCTCAGTGGGAAGACTGCTGTTTTGCTCTTGCGACGATCTGAGTCGGGTTGACGAATTGTAGCGCGATGATGAGCCAGAAGAGCGTGGTGACCATGTAGACGACTGCCATCGCGTCGATGGATTGGCCGGCGCGCACGCCCGATGCGAAGACTGCATAGTAGAGCGACACGACAAGCGTCTGCGTTTGCGGTCCAGCGATCAGGAAGGTCAGCTCGAACATCGCAAGCGTCCGCACAAGAACGAGGAGCAGCGCCGCCAGCATCCCAGGAAGCAGCAGCGGCATAAGGATACGCACGAAGAGGCTCGTTGTTCCTGCCCCGAATACTCGGGCGGCCGCCTCGATGCGCGGATCAATCTGCTCGATGAACGGTATCATGACCAGGACGACGAAGGGGAAGGACGGCACGAGATTGATCAACACCACTCCCCAGAACGTCCCGCCTAGTCCCAGTTGATAGAGCACTGTCGCAAGCGGGATGCCGTAGGTCAGAGGGGGGATAAGCAATGGCAAGAGAAAGAGAAGAATGATCAGCCGTTTGCCGGGAAAATCGCGTCGTGCCAATGCGTAGGCGGTCATAACACCCAGCAGGCCCGCGATAATGACGACCACGAAGGCGATCTCGAAAGTGACGAGAACGACGTTCGACAGCTGAAACTCCTTCCAGGCGCTGGAATACCAGCGCGTCGTCCATCCTGCAGGCATCCAGGTCCCAAGCCATCGCGTGGAAAACGAGTTGATGATCACGACGCAAATCACAGCAAGCAGATTAAGGATGAAGAGCGCGGAAACGGCCCAGACGGCAAAACGCCAGATCTTGGATGCAAACCCTTGGTCGCGGATCATTTGTTCAGCCTTTCGTGCCACCGGCAGGGCCGCGATAAAACAAGGACCGGCCCGCGAGGACGGCGAGGACAACGACCAGCTCTACGCCACCCATGACGAGGGCTATCGCGGAACCCAGGGAATGATCATATTGCTCAAAAGCGGCCTGATATGCGGCGATCGAAATGACGCGAGTGGGTCCGGCCGGCGCCCCGAGCAGCACTGCTGAGGGGAACACTGCGAACGCCTGCACGAAGGCGAGGCAAAAGGTGACCGCGAGCCCGGGTACAAGGAGTGGAAGAAAAACACTGAAGAACCGCTTACGCGGACCGGCACCCAACGTGGCGGCAGCCTGTTCGATCGCCGGATCGATGCCTGTGATGTAGGACAAGGTGAGCAGGAAAGCGAACGGAAAGCCGGTAATCAGCAGCGAGGCAAAAACACCCCAATAGTTATTGGTGAGCTTGACAGGGGAATCCAAGATCCCGAGCAGCAACAGGGTGTGGTTGAACCAGCCGCGTGGGCCGAGGAACGTCAGGAGGCCATCGGCGACAAAGACCGTGCCGAGCGTAATCGGCAAAACGAGAATGGTCGTCAGCAGTCGTTGACGCCGCATCAGGCGGACGCGGAAGGCGATCGGAACGGCTAGTGCCAGGTTGAGGATCGTTACCGGCAGCGCCAGCCACATCGTCGCGCTGATGGTGTTATACTGGAATGGGTCGCTGAAAAACCTAGTATAGTTCGCATACCACGCTCCTTCCTTCGGCGCCAGCGAATCGACGACCCCATAGAGAAAGGGGTAGACGAACAGCGCGATCATGAAGATCAGGCCCGGGAGCACAAGCATGGTGGTGCCGTCGAGGCCGCGAACAGCAAGCCGGGTGCGCAGCGACGGCCCGTTCACAGCGCGGTCCCCTTGAAAACAAGCGAGCGCTCTGCGACCGGTTGCAAGACAGCGACGGCTCCGCGCGGCAAGGCTTCGTCGGCTCGAAAATAGAGGTCGGATCCGTCAGGCGACTTGGCCAGGCCAAAGAACGCACGGCCGCGATATTCCATGCTGCTCACACTTGCAGGGATGCCTTCGCCGCTTACCGCGACCAGGTCTTCGGGGCGAACGCAAAGCACGGCGGCCTCGCCCACCTCAACTGGGGTGCGCATCCTGCCGGTCAGTCTGGCGCCGGCAGCCTCGATCTGTGCCTCGTCGCCTTTAACGGCAACGACCCGGCCCGGAATGCGTGTGCGAAAGCCCATGAAATCCGCAACGTTGAGGTTGACAGGACGCTGGTAGAGATCCTTCGGCGATCCAATCTGCTCAATGTGCCCCTGGCTCATGACGACGATGCGGTCGGCAAGCGACAGGGCCTCATCCTGGTCGTGGGTGACGTAAATGGTGGTCGAGCCTATCTGATCGTGGATGCCGCGGATTTCAGCACGCATCTCCAGACGCAGCTTGGCATCGAGATTGGAGAGCGGCTCGTCCATCAGCACGACAGGCGGGCGGATGACGACGGCGCGCGCTATCGCCACGCGCTGCTGCTGCCCGCCCGAAAGCTGTCCAGGGAGCTTGTCGGCCTGACTTTCAAGACGTACGAGCGCTAAAGCATCGTTGATCCGCCTGTCGGCTTCGGCACCCTTGATGCCCTGCATGGCAAGCCCGAAGCCGACATTCTTGCGTACGCTCATATGGGGGAACAGAGCATAACTCTGGAAAACCATGCCGAAGCCGCGCTTTTCGGGCTCCAATTGATCGATGCGGTTGCCGCCGAGGCGAATTTCGCCGCCCGAAAGCGCAAGCAGACCTGCGATGCAATTCAATGCCGTCGATTTACCGCAGCCAGATGGGCCAAGCAGTGCGATGAACTCGCCAGGGTCGATCGCAAGATCAATCCCGTCGAGTGCATTGTAAGCACCGAAGGAGCGGCGAAGACCGACGAGCTCTAGTCGGGCGTTGTTGCGCGCCGACGGCGCTGCGTTCTGGGCGGGCGCGTTCAATGCAAGACTCCATGTATCGAGGCGATCTATCGTTGAGATTGCAAGGCGCCGGGCTGGCGGCCGGCGCCCCTAGTCAATCAGCCCTTCTTGGCGCCGATCTTCTCGTCCCAGATACGGAACGCCTCAACGAGCTGCTTTGGTTCGAGCGGCACCTCTAAAGGATTGTTGGCAATCCAGTCGGCATATTCCGCGCGGCCGAACTCCTTGATGACGTCCTGGCTTTCCTGCGGTGCCATGTCGACCGTGACGTCTTTGACGGCCGGGCCCGGATAGAAATAGCCCGCGTCATAGGCGATCGCCTGCTGCTTGGGCTGCAGGATGTAGTTCAGGACATCCATGAGAACCGCAATTTTCTCTTCCGAAACGCCCTTCGGAATGACAGCGTAGTGAGCATCGGTAACCCAATGGAAACCATCGAGCTTCTGGACCTTGGCTTCCGCAGGAACGATGCCCAGCGCACGCGGATTGATGTCCCAACCGGTCGTGGTCGCAACGATGTCGCGGGTCCCTTCACCAAGCTCCTTCATCACCTGGCCCGTTCCGCTCGGGTAGTATTCGATGTTTTCGCCAAGTGCAGCGAGATATTCCCAGGTCTTTGTCCAGCCCTTCGCGGGATCGCGCGGATCGCTGTCGCCAAGCAAATAGGGCAACCCCATAAGCAAAGTGCGGCCCGGTCCCGAGTTGGCCGGGCGAGCATAGAGGAACTTGTTCTTGTTCTGCTTCGCCCAATCGAGCAGTTCCTGGGCGGTCTTCGGCGGGTTCACCACCTTGTCCGGCATGTATTCGATCAGTGGCCCTGATGGATAATAGGTGATTACGACGCCCTGGTTCTTGGCAAGCCCCTGCATCTTGAATGCCTGCGGCTGAAGGATGCTTTCAAGGTTCGGCAAATCGGATTTGTGGGCGGAGAGATCGACCCAGAGCCCCTGGTCGAAACCGGCCGACAGTGCGTCGGTACCGGTCAATACCAAGTCGATATCGACCTTGCCGGCAGCCTGTTGCGCCTTGATCTTGCCGGGCAGTTCCGGCGCCGGCGCCTTGGTAAAGGCAAAGCTCGACACCCAGTCAGCCTTCTCGGACGCATAGGCCTCGAACATACCTTGGCTCAGTGCCAGGTTGCCCGCAACGTCGGCGATGGTGATGGTAACCGGGCTTGCGGGCTTCTTCGCCTGTGCAAACAGACGGCCGGGCATCAGGCCGGCCACAGCGACGCCTGCCGCAGTACCAACGAATGTTCTGCGCGTAATGTTCATAACGTCTCCTCCCTTTTCGTGTTCGTTTGTCAACGACCATCTCCTCCTGGTCGTAAGCGGTTCGAACAAACCGTCGTCGCAGATAAGGCATCGCTTCATCAACGACGCTTGGCAACCGCCGCAAATTGATATACTAGTATGGTCAAAAGTGTCAACATAGGGATCGGGATGCGTGAGCGCAGTGCCAGTGCAGCTGGGCTTTCAGAGGGTGTCAGAACCCTGCCGGCACGGCTTCCAAAGGTGCGGCGGGTAACCACGGCAGACGCCGTCTTTCACCGTCTCTACGACGACATCCTCGCTCTGCGGATGCCGCCGGGCATGGCCTTGCAAGAAAAGAAGATCGCCGAGGAATTCGGGGTGAGCCGGACGCCGGTACGCGAGGCGTTACTGCGACTTTCCGAAGGTGGCCTGGTCGACATTTACCCGCAAGCCGGAACCGTCGTCTCTCGCATTCCGGTTTCCGCCATCCCAGAGGCGGTGGTTGTCAGGAAAGCCCTCGAAGCAGCCACGGTTGAAAAGGCCGCACGGATCGCGACGGATCAAGATGTCGAACGGCTAGACGCGATCATCGCCCGCCAGAAGGCTCTGGCCGCACTTGGCGACACGTCCAGCTTTCACGAAATGGACGAGGCATTCCACGAAGCAATCACTCAGATCGCCGGCTATCCTGGCATCTGGGCAATTTTGAAGACGGTGAAGGTACAGATCGACCGGGCACGCCGCCTTACGCTGCCAGCCTTAGGCCGGATGGACCATGTCGTTCTGGAACATATCCTGATTCGCAACGCCATCGCAGAACATGAGGTCGAAGGCGCGCACCGGGCGATGATGCATCATCTCGGCGCCGTCATTCCAGACGTTGAGGAGCTTCGCACGCGCTACCCCGATTACTTCTGCTGAACCAGCCAGCCGACCGCGCAGACAGATAATATAACAGACGAGAAGGAAACCGATGCGTAGGGATTGAGGCCCGATAACGCCTGACGGTGTACGCCGGACGGGCGCGACAACGATTGTCTCCTCGGTGCACCAGGCGGCGATCGGCCGTGCTGGACAGAACACGAGATAGCCAATCGCAAGTCGATGATCGAAGCCACACCTGCGGACCCGCCGCCACTGGCATGGTCGGTCGTTGAAAGCATTCTGGTCCCCCGCCCGCCTCTGCCTCGAGGACACCTACCCATCGCAATGATGAAGTAGACCGGACGGTGGCAGAGGTCGCCCCCGGATAGCTTTTCGAGCAAGAAAACAGGCGAAGTGACTGGAGGGACCGGGCCGTTCCATGGTCATTGCGGTTGGCCACGCGATCTTCGCCGCCGAACGGTCGGATCAGGACTAGGATCACGGCGCTGGCGGGCGGGATCTGAGTAAGAGCTCTTAGGGCTTTCCCGTTGAAAATCCCTCGACGCTGTGAGAGGCTAGAATGGGGATCACGCGTCGCGTTGTCGTCAGACGCATTATTATGTTGTCGGGAAAATTGGAGTGCTTTCGGTCACCTACAAGATGACCGGAAATCCGGCAGGCGTTGCGTCTGGCGTTTCTATATCGGTTCGGAAGCTGTGCAGCTTGGTAAAAACAAGGAGGCAAGCATGCGAATAATGATGAACGTTCTCGGGTTTGTTGTCTCTGTTCCTCTGCTCTCAAGTCAAGGCGTTGCCGGATCTGAAGTTCCAACAAGCAGATCAATTGCGGCTCCACTCGGTTTCAGCTCAGCTTGCGCGAGATATGATTGGTTGTGCCATGGCAGGCGCAGCGGGAGGCTCGACGACGGCCAAGCGCTGCGCGTGTTGCAACAAGTCAATCGCTATGTAAACGCCAGCGTAACCCCGGCCGAAGAGCCCGGAAAATCCTTCTATTGGTCAGCCGGCAACATAGGCGACTGCAAGAATTATGCACTGCTCAAGATGAGGACGCTCATCGGAATGGGTTTCCCATCCAACAAACTTGCCCTGTCTGTCGTTCTCGATCGCAGCGGGAGCAACCACATGGTCTTGTTGGCTCGCTTGAACTCCGGGGATTACGTTCTGGACAATCTCAGCGGCGGCGTCAAACCATGGCACCGCACGGGGTATACCTTCCTCGTCAGTCAAAATTTCAAGCGAAAAGGAAGCTGGCAGGTCACGCTTGCAGGCCCGCGAGCGGGCCAGTTCTACGAAGACTGAATTCACGCGCTCCCTATGCCAAGGCATCGGCTCGAGGAGCGCCGCTATGCAGCGCGCGCCCAAGGAAGCTACACGGGTTTGATGGAGTTGGTGTTGATCTGGGAGCGACTCCGAGCTCCAAAGCAGGTCGATCTCCTAGGCAGAGCGAATGAGAGTCAACGTCGGACCAAATTCGCCTAGGTGCCGGTTTTATTGTATATAAAGTATTGAATTTACATGAGCTTTACACGCCTTCGCTTGTGGAGCCGAAGCGACCTATCGTGACCTGCTCTGAACGAAACAATAAAAAAACCACACGTCTCGCAAACCGCACGCAGGGAAAACGACATTAGGACGAACGGTTGACCTCCGCTATCGGATACGTCTTTATCTGCCGCACGTTTGATTGTTGCAGTGCCGAGAAGCATGTGGGCTTCCCCTAAACAGCCCCGAATCGTTCTCGGATAGTTTTTGCCTCGAGAAAGGCAGGGGATCATTAGCACCTATTTCATTGGCATCGACGCCGGTTCATCACTTTGCAAAGCAGCCATTTTTGATCTAGCCGGCCGGCAGTTGGCCGAGGCGACGCGGCGCACGCCAATCAGTAGGCCAAAACCGGGCTGGTGCGAGCTTGACCCGGAGATGTGCTGGGCGGCTGTCGTTGACGTTATCCGTGACGCGCTCCGATCTAGTGGTCTGGAGCCTCGCGAAATTGGCGGAATAGGCATCTCGGCGGCAATGGTTGGTGCTTGGCTTGTTGATTCCGAAGGCCAAGCGGTCAGACCAGGCATCAATTGGGAAGACAGCCGAAGCCAGGAAATCATTGACCGGCTGACGGCCGCCGACCCGAACGTCGGTTCGCGAATATTCCAGTCCTCCGGCTCGGTCCTGCAGCAGGGATGTACGTTGCCCGTGCTGGCCTGGCTGGTGGAGAATGAGCCCGAAACAATCGCCCAGACCGCTTATGTCCTAAGTTACAAGGACTTCATTCGCATGAGACTGACCGGCTTTGCGGCGACCGACCGCAGCGAGGCCTCCGTCATTCCCGGCAGCGCGCGCGAAAGACAGCGCAGTGAGGCAATGATCGCGCTATTCGGACTGGAGGAGCATTCCCACTTCTTGCCACCGGTCTTCGATTCCGAAACGGTGCAAAGTTCTCTCAGCAGCGAAGCCGCTGCTCTCACCGGACTTCCGCAGGGCCTGCCGGTGGGCATTGGCGCCGGCGATGTCGCAGCGACGGTCATCGGGGCTGGCGGATTGGATGCAAACGGCGCGACGGCCGTACTTGGAACAACCTGCATGGTCGGCGTTTGCCATGACAAACCGGTTTTCACGCCGCCGGATGTGGGACTTTTGTTCTCACTGCCGGGCGATGTCTGGTACCGCTCCATGGTCAATGTCGCGGGTACACTCAACCTCGACTGGGCAATCGGCGCATTGGCACCAGACTTGGCCTCCAACCCTGATCGCTATCAACTGATCACCGCAATGGTCGAGGGCGTCCCGATCGGGGCACGGGAACTGACATATCTGCCGTACCTTAGCGAAAGCGGCATTATAGCGCCGGTCGTCTCGCTTGATGCTCGCGCGCAGTTTGCCGGCCTGACATCACTGCATGGCCGCCCGGAGCTGTTTCGCGCGGTGTTCGAAGGGGTTGCGCTGGCCATGCGTGATCTCCTCGACGTGCTGAACTTCGCAGGAAGCGAAGTCGTGCTGACGGGGGGAGGAAGCCAGAGCCCATTCTGGAGCCAGATGATTGCCGACATCCTGCAACGCGACGTCGTCGTGCCCCACGGCACACAATTCGGCGCGCGGGGCGCCGCACTTCTGGTTGCTACCGCGCTTGGCCATTTCCCGGATATCCGGACGGCGTCGCGAGCGGTTGCCGGCAATGCCAAGCGCTACCGATCCAACCCAGCGATGCGCTCCGAATACGAATCCGCGCTGCAACGCTATCGCGGTCATCGGGATCGCTTACTCTCCAAAAACTGAGGCGCCCAGCAAAATTCCGAGTAGGCGCTTGCATTTTCAAAATTGGTCTATACCATTGGTTTCTGCGGACTATACCGGAGGGATTGGCTGTGATCGATCAAGAGGCACCTCTCTACATCAAGATTGCAACCCAGCTTGCGAATGACATCCAGGCGGGACGCCTGAAGGCAGGCGAGAAGATCGATTCAGAACGTGTACTGGCTGCCGATCTCGGGGTCAGCCGCATGACGGCCCGCCAGGCCATCCAACACCTCACCACGCGTGGGCTCGTCGAAACACGGGTTGGCCAGGGCACGTTCGTGACGCATCCCGTTATCGAACAGAAACTTTCGACGTTGTCGGGCTTTACCGAGGAAATGGCGCGCCAGGGCCACAAAACCTCCAGCCTCGTGGTCCTTGCTGAGACCCGTGCAGCGGACAGCTTCGCCATCGAAGCACTGCATCTTCCAAGCAACGCCCAGGTTCACCGGCTGGTTCGCGTCCGTCTCGTTGACGGCGAACCGGTGGCGATCGAAACGACGGACGTCAGCGCGTCCCTGGCGCCGGGATTGATCGAACTGGCTGATTTCAGCCGCGAGTCCCTCTACGGGATCTTACGGGATCATTTCGGGATCATTCCGACAACCGGTGAACAGACCATGATGGCGGCAACTGCCGACGCATCGACGGCTCGTTCCCTGAGCCTCATCGAGGGCAGCCCGGTCCTCAAGCTGACGCGTCTGACGTTCGACAGCAAAGGCCATCCATTTGAATTCGTAAGATCTTTCTATCGCGGCGATTCATTCGTCATGAAAGTGGATCTCAATCTCGGAGCATTAGACGGACAATGACACTGCTGACGGATCAATATTTCGACGCGCTGATTTCGCGCCTGGGCCAGGTTCGGACGGAACTCGCGCCAGCCATGGAAAAAGCCGTAGAGGCGATCGTCGATGCCGCACGAACCGATCATCGCGTCTATATTTTCGGAACGGGTCACTCCCACGTCTTGGCAGAGGAAGCTCACTACCGCGCCGGTGGGCTGGCAATCACGGTTCCCATCCTTGCCGGTCCGACGATGCTGCATGAGGGAGCGGTCGCCGGCACCGCCTATGAGCGCATGCCGGGCATCGTCGCCCCCATCTTCGCCCGCTATGGCATCCGTGCGGGAGACGTTCTCTTCGTGATCTCGAATTCCGGGACCAATGCCGCTCCCATCGAGGCCGCAAACATCGGGCGAGACCTCGGCGCCACGGTAATCGCCATTACCTCTGTAGCCTATTCCACGGCTTCGGCTAAAGGCGGAACGCGCCTTGCCGACCTTGCCGATATCGTCCTCGACAACGGTTCACCGCCCGGCGATGCCATTCTGGACGTTCCCGGTAGCGATCTGAAAGTCGGACCCATTTCGACGGCAATCGGGGTCTCGATCCTGAATGCCATCCTGGCCGAAGTTGCCGCGCGGCTTTCGGCGGATGGCAACGCTCCCATCTACCTGAGCGCCAACATGCCGGGTGCAAAGGAGATCAACGAGAAGCTGGTCGAGCGGTTCCGCCCGCGCAATCCGCATCTCTGAGACAAGTTCACTGTCAACGAGCAACGTAAAAAAGAGGGAACTGACATGAAGAACAGAATCTTGGGCCTCCTCGCCGGCGCCTGCCTGCTGATGCCGCTCAACGCCATTGCCGCACCCGTGGAGGTTACGTTGTGGCACATGGAACAGCCGCCACACCGCGTCGCGCGAATCCAGGAAATCATTGATGCCTTCAACGCGGCTCATCCTGACATCAAGGTCAAGCAGGAGCCCCAGAACTGGGGTGAGGTTTACGCGAAGGCGCCCGCTGCACTGGCTGCCGGCGCCGGCCCGGACATGCTGTTTGCGATTCCCGACTTCACACCCATTCTCAAGAACATCGGCGCCCTGACCTCGGTTTCCGATTTCGTCGGCGAGCTCGACAAGGAGCACCACTTCGTCAAGAGCGCTGTCCAGTCCTACAGCTATGACGGCGGCATCTGGGCCGTACCGCTTTACAACATGGCGATGAACCTCTGGTACAGAAAGAGTGTGCTCGATGCGGCGGGCCTGAAGGTTCCGGAGAACTGGAGCGACTGGAAGGCGGCTTCTGAAAAGCTCAGCACAAATGGCGTCTTCGGGATTGGATTGCCGGCCAACAAGCAGCTCTACACCGATCAGACGATCTACAGCGTCATGGTCAACGGCGGCGCCACCGAGATCTTCAATGAGGACGGAAGCTTCCGCTTCAACAATCCTCAGACGGTCGCCGCGCTCGACTATTACTCCAGCCTCCAGAAGCTGTCCCCGCCGGACAGTACCTCGTGGACCTGGGGCGAAGCCGAGGCCTGCTTCGTGTCCAAGAGCTGCGGCATGATCATGCAATTCTCCGTGATTTCGAGCTACGACACCCAGGGCGGCGGTGAACCGGCAGACCTCGGCGTAGCCGCGATCCCGCATGCAGACGGCGAAAGCGATCACAACACGATTGCCTATGCAAACGCCGTCATGTTGCTGTCGAAGGACGATGCCAAGCGCAAGGCGTCCGAGGAGTTCGTTCGCTACCTGCTTCAGCCGGAAACCTACGGCAAGTTTCTCAACATGGAACCTGGCCTGTTCATGCCCGTGACGGAAGATGGTGCCAAGTCTGAGAGCTTCTGGAGCGATCCCATGGTCCAGAAGTACAAGTCGCAGGTCGAGACGATCATCGCAAACTCTCAGAACGGGAAGCTGTTCGGTTTCACCAGCGGTCGAACCTTCCCTTCGATTGCGGCCGTCTCCGCACAGAACGTGATTGCCGAAACCCTGCAGATGATCGTGGTTGGGGGCAAGACCGCGGCTGACGCTGTCGCGGCTGGCCAGGACAGAATGATCGAAGTCGCCAAGTAGCAGCTGGGAGGAGCGCCGGATGCAAAAGTCGCGGTTACTCGCCATTGTCTTTGTGGCACCGGCGCTCATCGTCCTGGGAGGCATTCTCGGTTGGCCGTTGGTCTCTGCAATCCTGTTGAGCATACAGGACGTCAGAACCATCGGCTCGACCGGACAATGGGTAGGCCTGCAGAACTACTCGGTCGTCCTGTCCAACCAGAGCTTCTGGATGGCTGTGGTCATGAGCATCATCTGGGTCGTCGCAAATGCCATGGTCCAGACGGTCCTCGCGCTGATCACCGCACTGACCCTCAACCAGAATTTCCCAGGTGTGCGCATTGCCCGCACCTGGGTCATTCTCACCTGGATCGTGCCAACAGTCGTTGTCGTGATCATCTGGCGATGGCTATTTTCGACATCAGGCGGAATGATCAATCCGCTCCTGACGCAGGCAGGACTGATTGATCGTCCGATCGGCTTCTTCAGCATGCCATGGACGGCGATGGCGACGTTGATCTTCATCAATTCCTGGCGCTGGTTTCCGTTCATAGCGCTTATGATGCTTGCCGGGCTCACACGCATTCCCTCTGATCTTTACGAAGCTGCGCGGATCGATGGCGCCAATGGTTGGCGAAGCTTCACGCGCATTACATGGCCTCTCCTCGCACCGACGCTTGGGGTGCTGACCGTGGTCGGAACGCTCCTGTCATTCAATGTGTTCGACATCATATGGCTGATGACGGCAGGGGGACCTGCGGGCGGCACCCGTACGCTTCCCGTCATCATTTATGAGACTGCCTTCAAGGGCTACAAGCTCAGCGAAGCGGCAACCATGTCTGTGTTGGCGACAATTCTCCTGATGGCTTTTGCACTCTTGGCAAGCCGAACCTTGATGCGGGAAGACGATCGATGAAGCGCCCTTTCACCTCGTCCCTGTTACTCTGCCTTTCGCTGATCGTCTTGACCCTGTTGATCGGACTGCCCTTCTGGTGGGTGCTGTCAGGTGCGTTCAAGCTGCCCCAGGAAATTATCGCCCGCGTGCCGACGATGGTGCCGCACTCGTTCACCTTGCAGCATTTCACGAAGCTGTTGAGCGGGTCGGACTATCCGACCTACATGGTCAATAGCCTGATCGTTGCGACCCTCTCGACCGCCCTGACGCTGGCTCTGGCGGTTCCTGCTGCCTACGCGTTTTTCCGCCTCGCGTTTCCGGGCCGCGAGACGCTCTATCGCATCATTCTGCTTGCCTACGCCTTTCCGAGCATCGTCGTGCTCATCCCACTGTTTGGCATGTTTGCAAAAGTGGGGCTCATCGATACGCTCGCCGCCCTGATCATCGTCAACGTGACCTTTGCGCTTCCCTTCTCCATCTGGATGTTGCGCTCGTTCTTCGCCTCCGTCCCCAAGGAGATCGAGGAGGCTGCCGTCATGGACGGAACTCCGCCCGCCGTCATCCTGCGCAGGATCATGATCCCGCTGATCGCTCCCGGCATCGCGTCGGTCGGCATCTTCGCATTCATCTGCGCGTGGACCGAGTATGTTTTCGCCTCCGTGCTTATTCTTTCCGATGCAAAGCGAACGGTCCCGGTCGGGTTTTCGGGCATCATCGGCCAATATCAGATCGATTGGGGCCTTCTGTTGGCCGGCGCGAGCCTCGCTGTCCTGCCTGTCGTCATTCTTTTTGCCTTGGTCGGGCGCTGGTTTGTCAGCGGCCTCACCGAAGGCGCCGTGAAATAAAGGACCGAACCTTGGGAAAACTCCAACTCAAGAGCATGAAGAAATCCTTCGGCGATACCGAGGTGATCCGCAATGTCGACCTGATGGTCGAGGATGGTGAGTTTATCGTTTTCGTCGGCCCATCTGGCTGCGGCAAGTCTACCCTGCTTCGCATGATTGCCGGACTGGAAACCGCCGACAGCGGGGCAATCGAAATTGATGGCACCGATGTGTCGAAATCCGACCCCAGCAAGCGTGGGATCGCCATGGTCTTTCAAACCTACGCCCTCTACCCGCACATGACTGTAGAAGAGAACATGGCGTTCGGCCTCGAAATGGCGGGTATGCCTCAGGCGGAGCGTAAGAAACTGGTCGAGAAGACGGCTCGCACACTGCATCTCGAGCCCTATCTCAAACGGAAGCCGAAGCAGCTTTCCGGTGGCCAGCGTCAGCGTGTGGCAATCGGTCGGGCCATCGTGCGCGATCCGAAGATATTCCTTTTCGACGAGCCGCTTTCCAATCTCGACGCAGAGCTGCGGGTGCGGATGCGCATCGAGATCGCCAAGCTCCATGCCGACCTTGGTGCGACGATGATCTATGTCACCCATGACCAAGTCGAAGCGATGACCCTCGCCAGCCGTATCGTCGTCTTGCGCGACGGACGTATCGAGCAGGTCGGAACGCCGCTCGAGCTATACAGCGATCCGGACAACGCATTTGTCGCCGGGTTTATCGGTTCGCCGAAGATGAACTTCGTTCCGGCTACGATGACAGGGCGAACGGAGGCTGGCGGCGTAATCCTGAACGCCCCTGATCTCGGCATTGCGGGTATCGTGGTGATGCCCCGCGATGCCAACTCGGAAATGCCGCAGCAAATGGTGGTCGGTATCCGTCCAGAACACTTTCTGGAGCCCGATACGGCCGGCAGCGTGAACGTCAGCCTGACACCTGAAGTAATCGAACATCTGGGTGGCGTTTCCTACGTTTACACGGACGCGGGGCGCGACACCTCGCTCATTGCCGAAGTCCGCGGCAAGCCGAACCTTAAGGTCGCAAGCGAACTGCAGCTCAGCATACGACCCGCAGATTGCTTGCTGTTCGACGGCCAAGGCAGGCGTATTTAGTGGCGATCAGCGGTATCGACGCAATTCGTGACGAGCGAGACGACTGCCTCAACACCGTGAAGCGCATCGCTACTGCACTAAAGGGACGCGGAGTGAACGGCTTGCGATGTGACGGGAACGACCGCCCCGACACGTCGCTTATATCCTTAGATGCCATGCCCTACTCGACACCGCGCGATGTCGGGCACCACGACTGGCGAAGGGCTCATTGGCCTACCAATTCGTCACCGAACCATCGCGACGCCTCAGGTGTGGCGCCTCCCAGTACTCGAAGCTTTGCCTGGCGATCAGCGCCTCGTTCACTTCGACCCCCAGACCGGGTGCATCCGGCACCGGATACCATGCGCCGTCAAGACGGGGCTGGACCGGGAAGAAGTCGGAATTGTCGAAGCCTAGATGGGTCTCTGCGGGGCTTGCCCGGGTCTCCAGCCACGCAAAATTCGCGACGGCGGCAGAGAAGTGAATGGTCGCCGCCGTGCAGATCGGACCCAGCGGATTATGCGGCATCATGTCGACATAATGGGCCTCGCTCCAGCCGGCCACCTTCATCGATTCCGTTAGGCCACCCACATTGCAAACGTCGAGGCGATTGAACTGATGGATGTCCCGTTCGATATAGGGGAGGAACTGCCATTTGGATGAGAACTCCTCGCCAATCGCGAAGGGCACATCAGTCATGCGGCGCAGGGCCTCGTAGGCGCCGGGCGTCTCGTCTCGAATCGGTTCCTCCAGGAAATCGAGCGTACCCTTCGGCATCTTCTGGCAGAAACTTGCGGCTTCCGCGACCGTCAGGCGGTGGTGATAGTCGATACCAAGTACAACATCCTCGCCCAATGCTTCCCGGGCTTTGGTGCACCATTTGGCTGACGTTGCGATATGCTCTCTGGGCTCGTAAATCTCCTTGTGCTCATGGCCTGAGGGTGAAAGACGCATGGCTGTCCATCCACGCTCGACAAGCATCTGTGCTTGCTCGACCATTGCTGGCCCCGGTTCCGCGAAGGTCGTCGCAAAGGTCGGGATGCGATCGCGCTGCTTCCCGCCGAGCAGTTCGTAGACCGGGACACCAAGGGCCTTACCCTTGATGTCATGCAGCGCGATGTCGATCGCCGAGATCGCCGCCTGTAGCACGCGACCACCCTCGAAATACTGGCTTCGGTACATTTCCTGCCAGAGCGCACCGATCTTGAATGGATCGCGGCCGCGCAGGAACTCCGCATAATGCTCAAGGGCGCCGACGACGGCCTTCTCGCGACCGGAAAGACCACTCTCCCCCCAGCCGAAAATCCCCTCGTCGGTCTCGACCTTCACCAGAAGTTGGTTGCGGATGCCGACTTTGACGGCGTAGCTTTTGATTGCTGCAATCTTCATCTCTAGGTCCTTCCTACCAATGCCAGAGCGTGCCGTCTTCCAGACGGTTTACCGGCAGATAGGCGCGCTGATATGGATATTTCTCGGCAAGCTTCTCATCGATATCGACCCCATGGCCAATGGCCTCACCAGGATGCAGATAGCCATCGTCTAGGCTCCAGGCGCTGGGGAAGACTTCAAGGATCTCGGGCAGGTAGCCCGAATATTCCTGGATGCCGAAGTTCGGAACCCAGAGGTCAAGATGCAAGTTGGCGCCAAGGCAGATCGGCGACATGTCCATGGCGCCGTGGCAGGCGGTGCGCACATTGTAGACGCTGGCATAGTCCATGATGCGGCGAAGAGCCGTGATGCCGCCGGCATGCACCGTCGTCGTGCGAATGTAGTCGATCAGCTGTTCCTCGATCAGCAGACGCGCATCCCAGATGGTGTTGAACACTTCGCCGACGGCAAGAGGCGTTGTCGTGTGTTTGCGGATCAGGCGGAAACCTTCCTGATGTTCGGCGGCGACCGTATCCTCGAGCCAGAAGAGCCGGGCAAACTCCAGATCTTTCCCAAGACGGGCTGCCTCGATTGGCGTCAGGCGATGATGTGTGTCATGCAGAAGTTCGATGTCAGGACCGTGGGCCTCGCGAACGGTTTCGAAGAGTTTCGGGACATGGCGCAGGTATTTCGAGGTCGACCAGACTTCCTCATGCGGAACCGCGTCGTCAGCTGCATTGTTGGTGACGGATTTTTTGCCTGTGCCATAGACATCAGGAAGGCCCGGAATGCCAACCTGCACGCGGATTGCCTTGTAGCCCTGCTCGATGCGGCGACCGACCGCCTCGACGGCCTCCGCGATATCGGTCCCCTGCGCGTGGGTATAGCAAAGCACCTTTTCGCGGCTTGCACCGCCAAGCAGCTGGTAGAGCGGCATGTTGGCTGCCTTCGCCTTGATATCCCAGAGCGCCGTGTCGATGCCGGCTATAGCGGCCATGGTCACCGGACCACGGCGCCAGTAGGCACCTTTATAGAAATACTGCCAGATATCCTCGATGCGGCTCGGGTCTCGGCCGATCAGAAGCGGCGCGAGATGGTCCTTGAGATATGCGACCACGGCTTTTTCGCGTCCGTTCAGCGTGGCGTCGCCGACACCAGTCAGGCCCTCGTCCGTGAAGATCTTGACCGTGACGAAATTGCGGCCCGGCGAGCAGACAATGATTTTGACGTCTGTAATTTTCATGACTTATCCGTTGGCTGAAACTGTGCGTGTGGGGTCGTAGCGGAACCGGTTATGAATACGCCGGTCGCGTGGATCGGGATGGGGAATGGCGGAGAGGAGCGCACGCGTATAGTCATGCGCCGGATTGTTGACGACCTGGTCGGTCTCGCCGGCTTCAACGATCTTGCCGCGATACATGACTGCCACGCGATCGCACATATAGCGGATGACCGACATGTCGTGGGAGATGAAGACATAAGAGAGCCCAAGCTCGTCCTGCAGCTTCATCATCAGGTCCAGCATCTGCGAGCGAAGAGAGACGTCGAGTGCCGAGGTTGCCTCGTCCGCGATGATCAACCGCGGCTTGACGGCGATGGCGCGGGCAATCCCGATACGCTGGCGCTGTCCGCCGGAAAAAGCATGCGGATAGCGTTCCCGCCAGGCGGGTTCCAGGCCGACCTGCTGCATGAGTTCTGCGACGCGCTCGTCGAGCAGCCTACCCTTCATGCCAGCAAGTTTCAAAGGTTCGGCGATAATCTGGCCGACGGTCTTGCGGGGGCTCAGTGATCCGACCGGATCCTGGAAGATCATGCGGATATCGCGGCGGACATCCTTGAGTGTCGCCTTGTCGGTTGTGCGCAGTTCGACGGTGCTGCCGTCGTTGCGACGATAATCCATGGCGCCAGACTGCGGATCGTAGATGCGCAGCAGGCAACGACCCATCGTCGTCTTGCCGGATCCGGACTCGCCGACGATGCCGAGCGTTTCGCCGGGACGGACGATCAGCGACACATCGTCGACGGCGCGAAGTCCGGAGGGGAAGGTCAGCGATAAGTTCTTTACCTCGAGGAGCGGCGGCGCTTCAACAGGGATCGGCGGACGCGACAGGCGCACTTCCGCCTTGCGCTCCAGCTTGACGACTGAACCGATAAGCCGGCGCGTGTAGTCATCCTGAGGGGCGTGGAAAATCTGCTCGACCGGCCCCTTCTCCATGACCTTGCCGCGATACATGACGAGGACTTCGTCGGCGATCTCGGCAACGACGCCCATGTCGTGAGTGATGAACAGCACGGCCATTCCATGGCTTTGCTGCAGCTTGCGAATGAGGTCGAGAATTTCGGCCTGCGTGGTCACGTCGAGCGCTGTTGTCGGCTCGTCGGCAATCAGGACCGAGGGATTGCAAGCGAGTGCCATGGCGATCATCACGCGCTGGCGCATGCCGCCGGAGAACTCGAACGTGTAACGGTCGATGGCGGTTTCCGGGCGCGGAATTTCCACCTGCCGTAAAAGCTCCAGGACACGTTCGCGTTGTTTCTCGCCTCGAATGCCGAAATGGATTCGCAGCGCCTCACCGATCTGCGTACCGATGCGGTGTACCGGCGAGAGCGAGCTCATCGGCTCCTGGAAGATCATGGCGATTTCCTTGCCGCGAACGCTGCGGATCTCCTTGCCTCGCGGATCGAGCGTGGCAAGGTCAGTTTGCGAACCGTCGGGCCGCGTCAGGACGACCGAGCCACCTTCGATCCGGCCAGGTCGATCGACGATCTGCAGGATGGAGCGTGCCGTCACTGACTTTCCGGAGCCGGATTCGCCCACGACGCAGAGCGTCTTGCCGCGCTTCAGCTCGAACGAAACGCCATCGACCGCCTTGAATACGCCCGTGCGGGTCGGAAAATAGGTCTTGAGGTCGTCGACCTTGAGGATCGTATCATCAGTCATGGTCATGACACCGACTCGTAGGGATCTGCGGCATCGCGGAGACCGTCGCCGAGGAAGTTGAGGGAAAGCACCGAGATGACGATCGCAGCTGCCGGCGTAAACAGAAGCCACGGGGCCTGCGCCACGGCGCGGATGTTCTGCGCCTCCTGCAGCAACACCCCCCAGGAAATGATCGGCGGCTGCAAGCCGATGCCGAGGAACGACAGTGCGGTTTCCGCCAGGATCATCGAGGGGATGGCGAGCGTCAGCGTTGCGATGATGTGGCTCATGAAGGACGGCACCAGATGGTGGAAGATGATGCCGATCTCGCTCATGCCGTCGAGACGGGCAGCGATGACGAAATCCTCGTTACGCAGGGAGAGGAACTTGCCACGCACCTCGCGCGCCAGGCTCGTCCAGCCGATCAGCGAAACGATCAAGGTGATGACGAAATAGGTCCTGAGAGGCGGCCAGCCGACGGGGATGGCGGCAGCAAGTCCCATCCATAACGGGATCGTCGGAATTGAGCGCAGGAGCTCAATCATACGTTGGATGGCGAGATCGATCCATCCGCCGAAGAAGCCTGAGATGCCACCAATGGTCACGCCCAGCACGAGGCTCATGAAGACGCCGACGAGGCCGATCGAGAGCGAGATCTTGGCGCCGTGAACGACACGCGAGAAGATATCGCGGCCGAGACGATCAGCGCCGAAAATATACATGCTGTCGCCCGGCATCGGGTTCTTCAGGCCGAAAAGCTTGGTCTGCATCGGGACGAAGCCCAGCAGATGATAGGGCTGTGGCGCGGTGACGAAGAAGCCGACATCAACTGGCTTTGTCGGATCGGGTGCGAATTCACGCCGCATGGATTCGGTGTTCAACGTCATTTTGAGCTGGCTGACATGCGGCCGGAAGGCGCCGTCGACGAGCAGTGCGATGCTCTGCGGCGGCGCATAGGTGAACCGCGCATTCGTGGCATTCGGGTCGAAGGGTGCGACGAAGTCGGCAAATGCTGCGACAAGATACATGAAGACGATGACGACGAGGCTCGCCAGCGCGATCTTGTGTTTCTTGAACTTCAGCCAGAAAAGCTGCCACTGGCCGGCAACGGCCATGTCCCGGCCACTGAGGTTGATCGATGGGCCGGTATCCGGCGGGAGATGTGTAATGTCTGTCATTGGAACCGGATCCGCGGGTCAGTGATGGCGAGCAGGATGTCGGAAATCAGTGTGCCGATGATCGTCAGCACCGAAATCAGCAGGATGAGCGAGCCGGCGAGATACATGTCCTGCGCGAGCAATGCCCGGAGCAGTAGCGGCCCTGTCGTCGGCAGGCTCATGACGACGGACACGATGATCTCGCCCGATATGACCGCCGGCAGGATCCAGCCGAGCGTCGAGATCAGCGGATTGAGCGCAAGACGGACCGGATAACGGATCAGCAGCTCGAACTCGGACATGCCCTTGGCACGCGCCGTCGTCACATAGGGCTTTGAAAGTTCATCGAGCAGGTTGGCGCGCATGATGCGGACAAGGGCCGCAAGCGAACCAAGACCGATGACGATGACGGGCAGCCAGACGTGCTGGGCGAAATCGATGAGCTTGCCGAAGCTCCAGGGCGCATCGACGTAAGCAGGCGAGAAGAGCCCGCCGACGCTTTGACCGAAATAGGCCGACATGACGTACATGGCCGACAGCGCCATCAGGAAGTCGGGCACGGCGAGAAAGAAGAAGGCGAGGAAGGTCGCGGAATAGTCCGAGATGGAATATTGCCGAACCGCAGATAGGATTCCGATCGGAATGGCGACTGCCCAGACGAAGCAAAGCGTCAGGAAGGATAGGAGCAAAGAGAAGCCAAGGCGAGACCAGATGAGCGCCGTGACGGGCTTTCCTAGCTCGAAGGAAATTCCGAAATCGCCATGCAGGAGGATGCCCGCGATCCATTTGTAGTATTGGAAGTACATCGGCTGATCGAGGCCGTATCGCTCGCGCATCGCGGCGACTGTCCCCTCTTCCACAGCGCCGCCCTGGCTCGCCCAATCGGCCATCAAGGTCGTCAGATAATCCCCAGGCGGCAGCTGGATGATGATGAAGGCAATAATGGAAACGGCAAAGAGTGTCGGGATCGCGAACACCAGCCGCTTGGCGATATAACGGAGCATCTTTTCAGACCGTTCGATTGAATCGAAGGAACGGACCGGCGGGACGACCCACCGGTCCTTGGGAGGACCTCAGTTGGCCGGCTTATCAAAATACCATTGGCTCAGCGTCGGCGCCGGATGCCAGAGGTTGCCGGTGATCGGGATACCGTTGACGACATTCTTCAGGTTCTTCGACACCATCATGTACTTCGGCATGGGGCGCGAGATGCCGATGTTGAGGAAGTTGTCGGCCGACAGATTGAGAAACTTCTTCATCTTGTCGCGCCGGTCGTCATCGGTGACCGCGGCGTTAACCTTGTCATAGGCCGCCATCAGCGCCTTGATTTCGGCCGGGGGCTCTTCACCCGTGGCGTGGTTTGAATACCATTCGCTCCACTTCATCGCGAAGAAGATATCGGCCTTCTGGAAAGGCATGTAGCAGCGCGGATCGGTGTAGACTTCAGATAGGCCACCGACGCAGTTCCAGATATAGGCGTCCTGCTCGTTGGCAGACCACATGGTATTCAGGCGGGCCCGGTCCGTCGTCCGCAGCTGGATGTCGATACCGACATCCTTGGCGTATTTCTGCACCATCTGCATGACGTCGGGATAGGAGAGACCGAAGACGTCCGCGACCATGAAGTTGATGGTAAAGCGCTTGCCACTCTCGTCGAGGCGGAAGCCTTCGGCATCCTTCTTCGGCATAATCTTGTCGAGCATCTCGTTGGAGAGCTTCGGATCGAACTCGGTGTACTGTGTTGCCTCGCGCTCGTTGAAGAGTTCGTGCTCAGGCTGTGTCGCCACCTGCGCCGGAGCTCCCTGCCCGACATAGACGAGATCGATAATCTCCTGTCGGTTGATGGCATGACTGAGCGCTATGCGGAAGTCCTTGTTCTGGAAGAGCTTGCGCTTGACGTCGTCGGTCGAGTTGAGGTTGAGCAGGATGACTGCGTCGTTGGCCGGCAGATCCTTGACGTCGACGAAACGATAGTTGCCGGTTTCCTGGCCATCGAATAGCACCGACTTGAAGGTCGAGTTGTTGATATGGCGGAAGGCAAAGTCGAATTCGCCGGAGGTCATCTTCAGCGCCATCAGCTGTGGATCATCCAGCTTGGCCCAGGTGATCCCGTCGATATAGGGAAGCTGGTTGCCGTCGGGATCGACCTTCCAGTAGTAGGGATTGCGGGTTGCCACGACCCGATCGCTATCGGCATAGGGAACCGTAAGAACCCACGGGTTCATTGTCGGCAGTTCGAGATTCTGCCAGTAGGGCGGCTGGAAGGTCAGCGAAACTTTCGAATTGAAGAGTGCCACCCAATCGCCAGCCGCCGGATTGGCCTTTAGCAGTGCCGGGATGCCGTCCTTGTTATACTTCTCGTGGAACTGCTGCAGATAATGCTTTGGGTAGATCACCGGAAGATGACCCTGACCATACGCAAGTTGCTGCAGGAAGAGGCCGTACGGGCTATCGAATTTGAACTCGACCGTCAGGTCGTCGATCTTGCGCACCTTTACCGGCTTGCCGGCAACGGTGAATGTCGGATTCTTGGCCGGTGAAAGCGCGTCGTTCATGAACACGTCTTCGTACCAGAACATGATGTCGTCAGCCGTGAACGGCTGCCCGTCGCTCCACTTCAGGCCCTTGCGCAGCTTGAAGGTGTAGGTGGTCGCGTCTTCAGATGCAGTGAACTCCTCGGCCAGGGATGGAACGACCTTCTGCCAGGCCGGATCCCAGCGAACCAGGAGTTCGTTTGCGATGGTGCGGGTCAGGTTATACTGGTCGCCATTGGCGAGGATCGTTGTGCGCAGCGTGCCGCCGTACTTGCCGATACCATCAACCATGGCTTCGACATATGGATGTTCCGGAAGACGGGCGGCAACGGCCGGCAACTTGCCGCCCTTCACCTGCTCATCAAACATCGGTGCCTGTTTGAAATCGACCGCCCAGGCAGGGACCATCGATCCCAGAATGGCAGCACCCAACAGCCCCGTCGACACGACGAAGCCACGCAGCGTTTGCTGGTAACCCATATTTTCTCCTCCTGATTGCCCGGCCCTCTCCGCCGGTTTTCATCCCTGGAGAATGCCTGAAAGCAGCATTCTTGTTGGATGAAAACTCTCAGATCGTACATTATTTGTCAATATGAGTGTATAAATCAATTCGGATCACTCTTGGCAAACGCAGGGAAAGTGCATTAAATGCAGAGTTATGAGGACTATCAGCAGCATCACAGAGCACCCATCCACCGAAAGCGAGGACCTCGTCGATGACGGAGGCAGCTCCATCTATGAACGGCTGCGCGACGACATCATTCATGGCCGAATGAAGGCAAACGAGCGTCTCAAGGTTGCCGAGCTTGCCGCACGCATGGGGACATCCACCAATCCGGTGCGGGAGGCATTACAACAGCTGCGCGGTGAAGGTTTCGTGATCATGATGCCCAACCGCGGCGCGCGGGTACGGCCTATCGACGAGGATTTCGTAAGGGATATCTGCGAGATCGAAGTGCTGATCGAACCTGCCCTTACGCGCTGGTTCGTCGGCGTTGCCACTAAAGCCGATATCGAAGCCCTGGAGCGGATTCAGTCGGAAATCGAGGCTTTGAATTTTGGCGATGAGCTGAAACATTCCAGCCTCGACCTGGAATTCCACCAGTTGATGTATGACCGTCACTACAACCGACACGCCGTCGATCTTTGGGTGCGCCATCGTCAGATTCTCTGGGCAATCAGCCGTCGCTTTCCGACATCGCTCAGCCGCCAGACAGGTGTGCTTACGGAACATCGCGAGTTGATCGCCTGCATCAAGGAACAAGACCCGGACGGAGCAGCACGCGCCATCGGTCGCCACGTCGAGGGTTCCGGGCGGCATATTATTGAGCGTATGCGCCTTAATAGGCGGCAATCCGAAACTGGCTAACTGCTCGAGGGGCGGTTCCAGCCTTACGTTGCGCACGTATTCGCAAAGGCGCGCGGCTTGAAACATCTGGTATGCAGCACAGACCCCGAAGGGAGTTGCAACGGGGGAATACGGCTCCGATACATTGAAGCAAAATGCAATGCGCGTCTTCGGACGCAACGGAGCTAGCCACGATGGAGCGAGGCGGATCCCGGATCGTAGCGGCGCTCGCCTGCGTTGGGAGATTTCCGACGGCGGTCGTATCTACACGTTCGAACTCGGCAGGGCGTAAAGTGGCCGACGACGGCAGACTTCACGCCGTTAAGGGAATTTAATGCCGACGACGTCACGTTCACCTTTGACCGGCTGATGAAACCGGCCAGGACTCCGAGTCCACGCGCCGGCTTCCATCACGAGCCTTCACAAAAAGGCATCTGAATTTGATCGGCATAAATATAAAAGCAATATCAATAACTTACGTAATGTGCATTCGCGCGAGGATCGGCAATTAACTTAATTTAATTATTAAAATCAGCACTTATTAGTAGAATCGAAAATGAGCTGGATTTCGCGGTGATGTCTGTGCCATTGCGACTCGACGAAATCGGACAGCTCAAATGAATGAGGCGAAATCGACTCGCCTCCTGCGTACTGGAGTCTGCCATGCGCTTTGTCATCTCGCACTTCGCGATTGCCCTGCTCTCCTTAGCCGTAAGCACGACGGGGGCATTGGCCGCATCCGCAGGTCATGGCCACGGCCATGGCCACAGTCATTCCCATAGTCATAGACCGTCATCTTTTCGAGATAATTCTTCTGGCGACGACAGTGCCAACTTCATTGCCGTCCCGATACTGACCTATCAGCGGCGGCTTTCTACCGTCCTGCAGGAGCTACAAGCCGACAATCAACGCTTGGACGCCGACCGCATGCGTGGCCGTATGCCCGCAGCTGAATACGAAAACCTAAAGAGTGAAGCGACGCAAATCCGTGACGAAGCGCTTGGTGTTGCCGATCGCAATGGCGGTAGCGTTCCCGCGGGTCGATATGACGCCATACAACGCCAAGTTTTCGCACTGGGAAGAGCGGTATAGCTCGGCGGAGTGAGTCGCCTATCCGCTTGGCGATTTGGGCCGTGCTCGCATGTTCCAACAGATGCTCGCTCGCCAGTGAGGGAGGTGTTTGCCGATTCCTCACGGTGAATCAGGCCGAGGTGTCGAAGTTCACTGGCTGGGCGGGGAGTTCCGAAACGTAGCATTTCCCGACTGCGAAGCAGCACATGCTGCAAGAACGATGCGAAGCGCGCCTCACCGTCAGGATTGTTTGGTTTGCATTATTGGCGTTGCCCGTAACTGCCGCCCTCTTCCGGTGAGGAAGTGCCCGCCTGGCGGGCGCCTGATCGGACAGTTGTTTCGCAAGTGCGCTGTCACACTGTCCACCGCGATCCTCGTCTCTCTTTCTTCGTCTCGCTCACCGCCACGCCGATGATGTGCACGAACCTCTGCGCAACGACGATCGCCGCGCACGCGGCCGGCTCTATCACAATTGCGAGCGCTTTTTCGACTGCCTGTTGTCCACTACGGCAGGTCGCTCTCCTAGGCACGCGAGGCTCCGCGGCGAACGACAGTTGATGCGGCCAATAACGCCGGCACCTATCCGACGGCGGCACATGGCGATCGTCTTCATTTTTAGCCCCACTAAAAAAGTCGCTTGACAATGCGTTGGCTGCCCATAGATTGAAGTAATACTAAAAAAGAGGGGTAGGGTTTGAAAGAGATCAAACCAGATGCCGCATCGTCAACGGCTGAGTTGGGCTTGGCGCCGCTGGGTGAGCGGCTGCGAGCTCGACGCAAGGAATTGAAGCTGACTTTGCAGGATGTAGCCGACAAGGCTGGCTTCTCTGTTGGCTTCATTTCGCAGATTGAACGCGGCATTACCGTCCCCTCGCTCGTATCCCTGGTCGCAGTCTGTCGCGCTCTTAATCTCGAGATCGGGAGCTTTTTCCAGCAGCCGAAGGGCAATCCGGTGACGCGTCATGACAACCGGCCGGTCTATGGCCTAGCAGGCGACGGACAACGGGCGGTCACTTATGAACGGCTGTCCGCCTCCTTCCCCGGCAACGTGTTGCACTCGACCCTTATCCACGAGCCGCCCGGCTTCCGAAGCGAGCCGATGAGCCACGAGGGTGAGGAGATTTTCTTCATAGTCTCGGGCGAACTGACGCTCGAGCTTGATGGCGATCGGATCATCCTGGAAGCAGGCGACACGGTCCATTTTCCCTCCACCCGCATCCACGCAACCTGGAACCACACGACCGAAACGACCACCATCTTCCACACATGCACAATGGATGTATTCGGCGATGGAGATCCACTGGGAGATCCGAAAACGAGCGTCGCCGTCACCCGTGCCGTCAATCGGCGCAGTGCACCAAAAAAACCTAAAAACAACATCGGGAACTAAAATGAGAACCAGACTTAAGCTACTCGCAACCGCTTTCCTCGCAGCCGCATCTATCCATTCATACGCATCAGCCGAAACCGTACTTCGTCTCGACGAAGTCGCCGTCGGCGAGATCGACCCAGCCAAGGCTTCGGACTACGCCGACTCGATCCTGATGTTCAATCTCTATGATACGCTGGTGCAGCCAAAGCCGGGCCAGTCGGGCTTCGACCCAATGCTTGCCAAGAGCTGGGAGACCGATGGCACGACCTACACGTTCAAGCTTGCCGACGGCGTGAAGTTCCAGAGCGGCAATGTCACCACGGCGGAAGACGTTGTCTTTTCTTTCGATCGCATGAAGGCGCTCGGTCAGGGTCTCTCCTACCTGTTCGGAAACGTCCAGAAGGTTGAGGCTGTCGATGCGACGACGGTCAAGTTTATCCTCGACAAGCCCTTCGCACCGTTCCTGTCGACGCTGACGCGCCTCCCGATCATCGACAAGAAGACCGTCATGGCCAATCTCGGTGATGGCAATGGCGAGATGAAGGATTGGGGCCAGGCCTATCTTTCCACTCATGCTGCCGGCACCGGTGCCTACAAGGTGGTCTCGCACAATCCGCAGGAAGAAACGGTCATGGCGAAAAACGCCGACTACTTCCTCAAGGTGCCGGCCAAAGCCCCCGATACCGTGCGTTTGCGCTATAGCCTGGAAGCCGCAACCGTCCGCACTCTGATCTCGCAGGGCGAGCACGACATTTCCTCGCAATGGCTGCCGCCGGAAGTCATGAAGTCGCTCGCCAGCGAAGGCGCGCAACTGCTGACCGAGCGGGGTGTGTCGGAATTCTATATCAAGCTGAACACCGCAAAGCCGCCCTTCGATGATCCGGAATGCCGCCTCGCCGTCACCTATGCCTTCGACTACGAGTCCGGCATCAAGATGGTCGCGGTGACAGATGCCGTTGCTCAGGGCAGCCCGGCGACCGGCGCACTGCCTGTCGGCATGCTCGGCTCCCTCCCGGCCGACCAGGCGATCAAGCGTGACCTCGACAAGGCGAAGCAACATCTCGCCAAGTGCAAGTACAAGCCGGAAGACATGAATGTCGAGATTTCGTGGATCGGCGAAGTTCCTATCGAGGAACGTTTCGCCCTGCTCATGCAGGCCAATTTCTCCGAGATCGGCATCAAGTCCGAAGTGAAGAAGGTGCCGTGGGCTCTGTTTACCGAGCAGGTCACCAAGCCCGAGAATACGCCAAGCATCAGCCAGGTCTTCGTCAATACCATGACAGGCGATCCCGACTCGCTGGTTTACAGCATGTATCACTCCTCGGCGGCCGGCACATGGATGTCGCCCGAACACCTGAAGGACGCCGATGTCGACGCTCTGCTCGACAAGGGCCGTGCTGCACCGGATACAGAGCGTGCGAAGATCTATGAAGATCTCAACAAGCGTCTGAAGGACATCGCGCCGTCGATCTTCGCCCAGGACCAGATCTCGGTCTTCGTCGCAAGCAAGCGCGTCTCGGCACCTGCCCTGTCCGATCCGTCAAAGGCTTATACCCTTTCCGGCTTCGGCTTCAGCTTCCGTCTTATGGAAATCAACGAATAAGCAGCCCTGTATGAACGATCTCTCCTCGCGCCAAGCGGGGAGAGGTGGATCGCAAAGCTTCAGCAACGCCCAAAACCATTGCGCCGCAGTTTGCAGTGTCTGGTCGGGTGGAGGCTATCTGCGTGCCCAGTGTCAGCCAATCTAACGAAAGAAAGACGCATGCCACCTGTTGTCCGCATGCTTGGAACACGAATTGGAACATCTTTGATTGTCCTGTTCGGTGTATCCCTCCTGATCTTTGCCATTGCCCGGGTGATCCCCGGCGACCCGGCGCGTATCGCGCTCGGGCCGAATGCGACCGTCGAGGCGGTGGCCGCGCTTCGCGACCGGCTGCATCTCAACGAGAATTTCCTGACGCAGTATGCCTATTTCCTGGGAGACCTGTTTCGCGGCGATCTCGGCGTCTCGCTCTATACCAACCGGCCTGTCATGCTCGACATTGCCCAGTTCCTGCCGGCCACGCTTGAACTGGTGATCGTCTCCGGCATCATGATGGTTGTGCTCGGCCTGCCGCTCGGGGTGATCGCCGCTCGCTATCGCGGCACTTGGGTCGATCATACCGTCCGGTTGATTACATTGCTGGGCGTTTCCGCACCCGGATTTGTCTGGGCGGTCATCCTGATGCTCGTCTTTGCCTATTACGTCAGGATTTTTCCGATCGCCGGACGTATCTCGGATGTGTTCGCCATCCCGCCCGTCACCGGGTTCATGCTGATCGATACGCTGGTTGCGGGCAATTTCAGAGCATTCGGTGACGCCGCCTGGCACCTTATCCTGCCGTCGTTTGCCCTGGCATTGTCAGGCATTGGCCAGGCAGCACGGCTCGTCCGTTCCAACATGGTCGAGACCTACGACAAGCCCTACATCGAAATGGCCGAGGCTTACGGTTTTCCTGAAAAGCGCATCGCCAGACGCTATGCCTTCCGACCCTCGCTGATCCCGTCGCTGACTATCATCGGGCTCGATTTCGCCGCCATGCTGGGCAATGCCTTCCTTGTCGAAGCCGTCTATGCCTGGCCCGGTCTCTCCCGCTACGGCGTGGCCGTGATCCTGCGCAAGGATCTCAACGCCATCGTCGGCACCGTTCTCGTCATTTCCGCCATGTTCCTGATCATGAACCTGATCGTCGACCTTCTGGTCTCGGTGATCAATCCGCGCATCCGCCTGTCGCAGAGGGCATCGGCATGAAGACGCTCTCGATCCTCGCGCGCAATCCGCTTTCACTCATCGGCCTGGTGCTGGTCGCCATCGTGGTGCTCTCTGCCCTGTTCGCGGATTTCATCACTCCGTTCCCGACCCATGTCGGCGCGGTCGTCGACTTCGCCAATTTCAACAAGCCGCCACATTGGCCGAACATCTTCGGCACCGATCTTGTGGGGCGCGACCTCTTCACCCGCGTGATTTATGCCTATCGCATTTCGCTGATCCTCGGCGTGGTCGTCCTTGCGCTTGCCGTGCCGGTCGGTGTCGCGATCGGGCTCGCGGCCGGCTATCTCGGCGGCTGGACTGAATATGTGCTGATGCGCATCACCGACGTCTTCCTGTCGATCCCTCCTCTCGTGCTTGCCATGTCGATGATGGGCTTGCTCTCACCGACGCTGACGAATGGCATGATCGCGGTCACAGTCATGTGGTGGCCCTGGTATACGCGTCTCGTCTATAACATCGCCCGCTCGGAGAAGGAGGAAGGCTATGTGCTCGCGGCCGAGGTGATCGGCGCATCGAAGATGCACATCATGTTCCGCGAAATCCTCCCGAACTGCGTGCCGTCGATCGTAACCAAGATGACGCTCGACTTCGGCTTCGTCATCCTTATCGCCTCCTCGCTCTCATTTCTTGGCCTCGGCGTGCAGCCGCCAACGCCGGACCTGGGCTCCATGGTCGCGGAAGGTGCGAAATACCTGCCGGACAGCTGGTGGCTGACCGTTTTCCCTGGCTTCGCCATCCTCGTCGCCGTCTTCGGCTTCAACCTGATTGGCGATGCGCTGCGCGAAATCCTGGGAGCCGATCAATGAGCACACCGACACTCCGCATCGAAAACCTGAAGCTCGGGTTCAAGAGCCACCGCGGCCTGATCGAGGTCCTGCACGGCATCTCGCTCCATATCAAGAAGGGCGAGCGCGTGGCGCTGGTCGGCGAGTCCGGTTCCGGCAAGTCCGTTACTGCCCGCATCGTGCTCGGAATGCTGCAACAGCTGAAAAGCGCGCGCATCTCCGGCTCGGTGGAGTTCGAGGGCACCAATCTCGAAACATTGAGGCCTGCCTCGCGGCATGCCCTGCGCGGCACGCGAATGTCGATGATCTTCCAGGACCCAACCTCGTCGCTTAATCCTGTCTACCCTGTCTTCACGCAGTTCCACGAGGTACTCAAGCGCGCCGAACCCGGCATCTCCGCCGAGCAGGCCCGTCAGAAGGCAATCGCGGCGCTGGCCGATGTTGCCATCAACGAGCCGGACCGCGTGCTGGACTCCTATGCCTTCCAGCTTTCGGGCGGCATGAACCAGCGCGTGATGATCGCAATGGCGCTGGTGAACAACCCGGCGCTCCTGCTGGCCGACGAGCCGGGCACCGCCCTCGACGTGACCGTGCAGGCTCAGACCCTGAAGCTGATGTCCGAGCTGGTCGAGAAACACCATACCTCGGTGCTCTTCATCTCCCACAATCTCGGCGTCGTCCGCGAATTCGCCGACCGCGTCTATGTCATCTACAAGGGGAATGTCGTCGAACAGGGCCCAACGGAGACGCTGTTTGCCAACCCGCTCCATCCCTATACCCGCGCGCTGCTCTCGGCCGTGCCGCGTATCACCGGCGGCGGTATTCCCGATATCGACGATGACCCCGCCACCTTCCTGGCGCCCCTCGTCACACACCCCGGCGCCAGCGAGAAGGAGTTGCTCGCATGACCAAGCTTCTCTCCGTTTCCGATGTCTCCAAGGAATTTGCGGTCAATGGCCGCAAGGTCCAGGCACTGGACAAGATCTCGTTCGACGTCACCAAGGGCGAGTGTCTTGCAATCGTCGGAGAATCCGGTTCCGGAAAGTCGACGATCGCAAATATCATTCTTGGCATCTACGGCGCGACGTCTGGCAGTCTGACCTTCCAGGGCGATGCACTGCCGACGATGCGCTCGAAGCAGCATCGCCGCGCCATCCAGCTTGTACAGCAGAACCCGCTCTCCTCGCTCAATCCGCGGCGGTCGATCGGCGCCTCGCTTCGGCTGGCACTCGATGTCCACGATATCGGCAACAAGGCCGACCGCGCCCGCCGCACCGAGGAACTGCTCGAGGAAGTCGGCCTGCCGAAGGAGTTCCGGACACGGTCTCCCTCGGCGCTCTCGGGCGGGCAGCGACAGCGCGTGGCCATCGCGCGGGCACTGGCCTGCCAGTCGGAACTGGTCGTGCTCGACGAGCCGACCTCTGCGCTCGACGTGCTCGTTCAGGCTCGTGTGCTCAAGCTCCTCAAGGAGCTCAAGGACAAGCGTGGCCTGACTTACATCTTCATCACGCACGACCTCTCGGTGGTGCGCAACATTGCCGACCGGGTCGCCGTCTTCGAACGCGGCAAGCTGGTCGAAATCGGAGAGACGGAAGCGCTCTTCGCCAACCCTCAACATAGTTACACCCGCCGGCTGATCGGCGCGGTTCCGGTCGTGAGCCGGGAGGAAGCGGTCCTGCGTGACCGCATCATGGAGAATGGAAATGCCTGATTACCAGAATTTTGTCGCAGCCCTGGGAGAGAGCGGCGATCAGCCCGGAAAGGCCTTTGCGGCCCTCGAGGCGATGGCCCGTGAACTCATCGGCGTGAAGCTCTTTACCGTGATGACGAGTGATACCGACAAGGGAGAGTCCGAGCGTGTCTACTCGAGCATGCCGGACGTCTACCCGGTCTCCGGCAGCAAGCCCTATAACGAGACGCACTGGTCCGAGATCACCCTCAAGAACAAGCAGACCTTCGTCGCCAACACCATCGGCGACATCGCCGAGGTCTTCGACGATCACCCGCTCATCCTGTCGCTTGGGCTAGAGAGCGTCATCAATGTCCCGATCATCGTCGACGGCGCGGTCATCGGCACGATCAATTGCCTCCACGAGGAGGGTTACTTCACCGAGGAGCGCGTGAAGGCCGCCGACCAGCTGAAGCTGCCGGCGGCTGCCTGCATGATGCTGCATGAACGGATCAAGGGAGAGTTGCGGTCATGAGTTCAAAGACTATTCGTGTCGCCACCGATGTCGGCGGCACCTTCACCGATCTTGTCTGCTTCGAGACAGACATCGCGACGGGCGAATCCCGCGTGATCACCGCGAAATCCGACACGACGCCGCCGAATTTCGAGCAAGGCGTATTGAACGTGCTCGAAAAGGGCGGCGTGGAAGCAGCTACCGTCGACTTCCTAGCTCACGGCACGACCGTCGTGATCAACGCGCTGACCGAGCGCAAGGGCGTCAAGGTCGGCCTGCTCACCACCGAAGGTTTCCGGGACTCGCTCGAAATCGCTCGCGGCAACCGGCCCGATTTCTTCAACCTGCATTATAGGAAGCCCGAAGTCTTTGTGCCGCGCTACCTGCGCCGCGAACTACCCGGTCGTTTTACCTATCATGGCGAAGAGGTCAGGCCGCTCGACCTCTCCGGGTTGCCCGCGATCCTCGACGACTTCCGCGCCGAGGGCGTCAAGGCTGTCGCCATCTGCTTCCTGCACTCCTATGCCAACCCCGCGCATGAGCAGGCGACAATGGCCGAGGTGAACAGGCTTTGGCCTGACGTCTCCGTGGTCTCCTCGCACCAGATCACCCGCGAATGGCGCGAATACGAGCGCACGAGCACTGCGGTTCTTTCGGCCTATGTCCAGCCGGCTGCCGAGCGCTACCTCACCCGGCTCCAGGAGGGTCTGCAGCAGAAGGGTTTTGACGGAAACCTCTTCATCATGCAGTCCAACTGCGGTGTCGACTCTCTCGAGTCGGTCTCGAAGATCCCGATTACCATGGTCGAATCCGGCCCGGCTTCCGGTTTCTGGGGTGCGGCCGAACTCGGCAAGCTGATTGGCGAGAAGAACGTGCTGGCGCTCGACATCGGCGGTACCACGGCGAAATGCTCGCTGATCGAGGACGGCAAGGTCCGGATCATGACCGACTACTGGATCGAGCGTGACAAGGTGTCGGCCGGTTACCCGATCATGGTACCGGTCGTGGATCTGGTCGAGATCGGCAATGGCGGCGGCTCGATCGCCTGGGTCGATGATTTCGCCAAGCTGCATGTCGGCCCGCAATCGGCCGGCGCGATGCCCGGCCCGGCCGCTTATGGCCGCGGCGGCACCAGCGCCACGACGACGGACGCCAATCTATGGCTCGGCCGCATCAACCGCGACTACTTCTGCGGTGGTGCCGTCGTGGCCGACATGGCAGCGACCGAGAAGGCACTGTCGTCCGTCGGCGCAAAGCTCGGCGTTTCCAACGAAGACGTGGCGCGCGGCATCATCCGCATCGCCAACAACAACATGGTCAATGCCCTCAAACTGGTCTCGCTCAATCGTGGCCACGATCCGCGCGACTTCACGTTGGTCGCCTTCGGCGGCGGCGGCGCGATGCATGCGGCGGCACTCGGCGCCGAGCTCGGCGTCAAGAAGGTCGTCGTGCCGGCTGGTGCCTCGGTCTTCTCGGCCTGGGGCATGATGATGTCGGACCTGCGCCGTGACTATTTCGTTACCAAGCTCGCCGACCTCAATCCCGGCAACGCGACAGTTCTCGAGAATGTCTTTGCGGAAGCCGAAGCTCTGGCGACCTCGCAATTCGGCGCCGAAGGCGTCGAGCCCGCCAAGGTCAAGTTCCTGCGCTACGGCAAGTTCCGCTATCAGAACCAGGAGCACACGACCGAGGTGCTCGTGGAAGGCGCGATAACCGACCAGACATTGGCCGACATCGAGACCGCATTCCATGAGACCTATGAGCGCGAATACACCTATCGCCTCAAGGCACCCGTAGAGCTCGTCGGCATCCACCTCGTCGCGTCGGCAGAGGTCGGAAAGCTGACCATGCAGGAAAAGCCGCTGGGTTCTGAAGACGCCTCCTCTGCCGTCAAGGGCGAGCGCGACGTCGATTACGCACTCGAGGGCATCCACAAGGCGACCATCTACGACGGCGAGAAACTCGCGCCCGGCATGAAACTGGCCGGTCCGGCTGTCATCGAGGATCCGGGCACGACCATTGTTATCCATCCCGCAAACCGCGTCTCCGTCGACGGCTTCGGCAATATCCACATCCACCTCGGGGAGGCGTGACATGAGCACGGTAACACACGATCCGATCACGCTCGAAATCATCCAGAACTCGCTTCAGGCAACCGCCGACGAAATGTTCGCGGCGATGCGCAAGACGGCGATGAGCTCGATCATCTACGAAGTGCTCGACATGGGCACGGGCATTACCGACGCCGTGGGCCAGCTTGCCTCGTCCGGCGCCGGCATCCCGGGTTTCATCGGCGTACTCGACAAGTCTGTGAAGGTGCTCCTGGAAAAGTTTTCGAAGCCCGGCGATATCGAGCCCGGCGACGTCTTCATCACCAACGACCCCTATTATGGCGGCGTGACCCATCTCAACGACCTCGTCGTCTGCATGCCGGTCTTTGCCGAGGGCCGCATCATCGCCTGGACGGCCAATATCGCCCACAATTCGGATGTCGGCGGCAAGTCACCGGGTTCGCTCTCGGCCGATGCGACCGAAATCTTCCAGGAAGGCCTGCGTCTGCCGGCGATCAAGATGATCTCGCGTGGCAACGCAATCCCGGGTATTTTCGACATCATTACCGTCAATTCCCGCATGCCTGACTTCCTCGAAGGCGACCTCTGGGCGGCAATCGCCGCCGTTCGCATCGGTTCCAAGCGCCTCGTCGACCTCGCCACCAAGTATGGCGTGGCGACCTTCGAGGCCGCCATGGCCGGCTTCATGGATCACGGCGAGAAGATCGCACTCGCAGCACTCGCGACGTTGCCGCATGGCACCTTTGAACTGACGGAGGAGCAGGACGACGGTCGCTTCTTCAACGTCAAGGTGACCATTTCGGACACCGAGTTCATCATCGACCTGCGCGACAATCCCGAGCAGGACGATGGCCCGTCGAATGCCGGCTATGACGACACGCTGGTTTCGATGCAGGTCATCTTCAAGGCGCTGACCTCCCCGGATTCGCCGGCCAACGAAGGCTCGTTCCGTCCTCTCAAGGTACTGACAACCGAGGGCACCACCTTCCACGCCAGGGAACCGGCAGCGGTCGGCTTCTATTACGAGATCGGCATTCGCGGCAACGACCTGGTCTGGCGCTGCCTTGCGCCACATATTCCGGAGAAGCTGCCCGCCGGCCACTTCTCCTCGATCGCCGGCACCTTCATCGGCGGCATCCACCCCGATACCGGCCGTCAATATACGATCATCGAGCCACAGATCGGCGGTTGGGGAGCCAGCACCGGCCAGGACGGCAACAGCGCCATCTTCTCGGCGGTGCACGGCGAGACCTACAATTGCCCCGCGGAAATATCCGAAGCCCGCAACGGCCTCTTCGTCGATCGGATGGAACTCAACACGGATCCGGGTGGCGAAGGCCAGTGGCGCGGCGGCCGCGGCATCCGGATGGACTATCGCATCCGTCGTGACAATTCCTTCCTGACGCTCGGCTATACTCGGTCGAAGATCCTGCCCTGGTCGCTTGATGGCGGCAATGAAGGCTCGTCCAACCACGCGGTGGTGATGCGCACCGACGGCACATCGGAGCGCTATGCCTTCGGCTCCGGCATCCGCGTCGACAAGGATGACGTCATCCGGATCATGACCGGTGCCGGCGGCGGCATGGGCAATCCCAGGGATCGCGATCCCGCTCTGGTCCGCGAGGACGTGAAGAATGGCTATCTCACGGCCGAGCACGCCGCCGCGGTCTATGGCGTGAAGGCCTGACCGGCGCACGAAACAAGCACAACCCCGCTCAAACGGGCGGCCTCACTGGCCGCCGCGGGGTTGTCGTTCCCTTCATCGCCGGAGGAGTTGCGCGATGCCGAAAGTCGTTCATGTCGAAAAGCTGGGGGGCCCCGAACACCTGACGGTGCGCGACGTGCCGCTTGCCGAGCCAGGGCTCGGTGAGGTTCGTCTGAAAATTCAGGCCTTCGCGCTCAATCGCGCCGATATTCTCTACATCACCGGTCAGCATTATACGGAGCTGAAGCTCCCGTCGCGCATCGGTTCGGAGGCGTCCGGCATCATCGACGCCATCGGCCCCGGCGTTACGCGGGTCAAGGTCGGCGACCGCGCCTCGACCGTTCCCTTCTACACCACACAGTCCGAGCGGCACGGCGTGCAGGGAGAATTCGCCATCGTACCGGAAGGCTATCTCGCGCCCTGGCCCGGCAATTTCTCCGCCGAGGAGGCCTGTTCGGTCTGGATGCAATATCTCACCGCCTATTATGCGCTGGTGAGCGTGGGCAAACTTTCGACCGGCAAGTCGGCCGTCATCGTAGCCGCAGCCTCGAGCGCCGGTATCGGCGCGATCCACACCGCCAAGGCGGTCGGCGCGATGGCGATTGCCACGACGCGCCAGCCATCCAAGGTGGATTTCCTGCGCAGTGTCGGCGCCGACCATGTCATCGTCACCAAAAAAGGTGTCGACTTCTCGCCTGAGATCCGCGTCGCTACGGATGGCAAGGGCGCCGATCTCGTCTTTGATCCCGTCAGCGGGTCGTTCTCGCTCGATTATTGCAACGGGCTGAACTGGGAAGCGAAAGTCCTCAACTACGGGCAGCTCGAAGATCAGGATCCCATCATCCCCATCCTGCCGCTCACTCGAGTGAAGGCGACCTTCCATCCCTATTCGATGTTCAACCACGTGATGTTCCCCGGCGAGTTGGCTGAGGGTATCGCCTTCGTCATGCGCAATATTCGCGAAGGCCGGTTCCGGCCGATCATCGACAAGGTCTTCAGCCTTGAGGAGACCCGCGAGGCCTACCACCACATGCTGGGCAACAGCCAGTGCGGAAAGATCGTCGTGCGGACCGCCGACGGCAGCAATTGAGGAGACACACCATGACGAAGCCGATCAAGATCATGTATCTCAACCCGGTCGCAGACGATCCCGTCGTCGACCAGATCTTTGCCGACATGGCCCGGGACCACAAGCTGCCGGGCACCGAGGTTCATGTCACCGCCCTGCCCCGCGAACACTACGGCTTCTCGCATATCGAGTTCCGCACCTATGAGGCGCTGGTGACCCGCGGCATCATGCGTGCCGTCCGAACCGCCGCCGAAGAAGGTTTCGATGCGCTTGCCATCGGCTGCTTCTACGATACCGCCATGCATGATGCCCGGGAGATCTCCGGCGACATGATCATCACCGCTCCCTGCAATTCCTCATGCGAGATCGCGGCCAGCCTCTCCAACCGTTTCGGCATAATCGTCGGCCGCCGTAAATGGATCAACCAGATGAAGCGGAACGTGGTGGAATATGGTCACGAAGAACGCCTCGCCGGCTTCTACGAAGTCGGCCTCGGCGTCGACGACTTCCAGAAAGATCACGCCGAAACCAATCGCCGCCTGCTCGCTGCCGGTCGCAGGGCCGTGGAGGAAGGAGGTGCGGAGTCGCTCATTCTCGGCTGCACCATGGAGATTGGCTTCTACAAGGAGCTTGAGCGCGAACTCGGCGTGCCCGTGATCGACCCCTCGATCGCTGCACTGAAGCGCGCCGAATATGCCGCCATTCTCAAGCGTCAGTGCGGCTGGGTACCAAGCCGCAAGTGGTCCTGCGAGTCGCCCAGCGAGGAAGAGATCGCACGGTTCAACGCCTTTGCACCCAGTGATCCTGTCTTCGGGAGCCGAATTGTCGTTGCGGACTAACGGACAGCACCCAACCGTCCGTCGACGGGGGGAGGGCATTACCCCGCGACCTCGGCCCAAGTCGCCAGGCAGTGTTGAGCGACAAAACAATATCGGACTTGCCCTCCCTTTGCGGGGAGAGGTCTGCCCAAACCGCAATTGATCTCGAAGGGAGAAAACATGTCAGAACAGGTCACCAGACGCCTGGCCGCACTCCGCGAACGGATGGCTGCCACCGGCAGCGGCCTCATCGCCATCGGGCCTGGTTCCCATATGGACTGGGTGCTCGGCTTCCACCCGCATCCCGATGAACGGCCCTGCCTGTTGTTGATCGCCCCAGTGAAGGAAGCATTCCTGATGCCGGTTCTCAACGCTGAAGGCTCACGCGAATGCACCGATATTGCATTCCACACCTGGGCCGACGATACGGGCCCTGAGGCAGCACTGAAGGAAGCGCTGGCGGCCATCGACGCCACTGCGCCGGGCCTCGTGGTGCTCGACGAAACGATGCGCACCGATTTCGCACTCCTGCTCATCGATGCACTGCCCGCTGACACGCGCAAGTCCTTCACCCCGGAGACACTCGGCGCCCTGCGCATGCGCAAGGATTCGGCGGAATATCAGAAGCTCAAGATGAACGCAGGTATCGCCGACCGCGCCGTGCTGAAGGCTTTCAGTACGGTAAAGGCAGGAATGACGGAGCTCGAACTTGCCGATATCATCAAGGGGCATTTCTCGTCGGAAGGTGCCTCTCCCCAGTTCTGGATCGTCGGTGCAGGTGGCAACGGCGCGTTCCCGCACCACGCCACCAGCGATCGCGTGATTGAGGAAGGTGATGCTGTCGTCATCGATATCGGCGGGCGCAAGCATGGCTTTCCCTCCGACATAACGCGCATGGCAGTGGTCGGGCAACCGCCGGAAGGCTACGGCCAGATCCATTCCATCGTGGAGAAGGCGGTCCAGGCGGCGTTGCAGGCGGCGCGCCCGGGTGTGAAGGCGAAAGAGGTTGATGCGGCTGCGCGCGGCGTCATCACCGATGCTGGCTATGGCGAGTATTTCGTCCATCGCACCGGCCATGGCATGGGCATCGACGGCCACGAACCTCCTTATATCACCGCGACCTCGGAAACGGTGCTGGAAGAAGGCATGGTGTTTTCGATCGAGCCCGGGATCTACATTCCCGGCCGCTTCGGGATTCGGCTTGAAGATATCGTGATCCTCCGCGAGGACGGACCCGAGATTCTCTCCAGCCTGCCGCGCGACGTTCATATCGGGGAGGCTTGACGCTCCTGGCGAAGCGAGCCATTTCACTTAGCTCGGGATCTGGGACCTGTTACATGTCCTCGGTGGAGCGAAAGTTGCCCGGGTCTTGGCTCGCTGAGCTCGTATTTGCCGAAAGTCACGCCGTATTCCGGCCGACAAGACTTTTGCGAATGGGAGCAATAGCGGCGGCCATCCTTATGCGGTGGGTGCGGCAAAGACGCGTCGAGAACGCCAGAAGGGCCACAGACAGCGGCTGGGGGTATGTGACGGCTCGCGCAGTCGCTTTTCAGTGGCTGGATCCCGCACTGAACGTTTCGGCAGGCACAACGATTCCGGCGTAGTGGATGGGATTGTCTTCACGGTCCCGAAAGCATCTTCCGAACGCGGAAACGCGAACATAGGAGCCATCTGCCTTTTGTGACCGATAGTGTTGGACAGTTGGGTGCTGAGCGATGATGGCATCACTGATCTGTTTCGCCAGTGCGGCAACGTCGTCGGGATGCACCCGGTCAAGATAGGTCTGCACTGGCAACCCCCTTTCGGTCTCGGTTGGGTCGAGACCGAATAGTTCGGCCAGTGCGCTATCTGCGTAGACGAGATCGTCGTTCATATCCCAGGTGAACAGGCCGGTATCGGGCATCCGATCACCGGAGATCTGGGTGGCAAATAAGCTTTCTGTGTCTGGCACCGTTGCACCTCCCAGCCGCGTACTGAGCATGCCTTGGCGTGATGTTCATCGCAAGTTGCTAATTCAGGCAAGTGCCTGACATCCAGAAGTTATATTGATTTTCCCATCTTGGTCGCTGTCTTCCGTTCAAACAGCTGCTCAAGCACTTCGAGGATTTTTTGAACGCCTTCGTGCGACGTCGAATAGTACACGGTTTGAGCATCGCGTCGGGTGGTGACAGCCTTTGCAGCACGAAACTTCGCGAGGTGCTGGGAAAGAGCTGATTGCGAGAGCCCGACCTTTTCCGCGAGTTCGTTGACGCTCATTTCCTCATCGAGAATATGCGAGGCGATGAGAAGACGCTTTTCATTTGCCAGGAGGGCAAGAAGCTTCGCCTGCGCGGCTAATGCTGTGTCATCATTCATTTCATTTGACCAAGTAAAGCTAAATTAAAGCTTACTTATACGTAAGATGACGTTGGAGCCAGCGAAAAACTATTACATTTTGGAGAGGTGCCGGCGGGAGGAATTGGCTGTTCGCGACAGGTCTCGGCGCCCGCGGTTCGCAACAGGACCTCGCAATGATGAAGGTTCTGGAGAGAATGACTGCTTTGCGGACCGGGCATGACGCCGTGTCGAGAGCGTGGTCGACCGTTCCACCAGCGCACAGTTCAATTTTAGTCTTGTGGCAAATAAAAAATCTGTTTTACATGACGCTTCGCTGCTTGGCTTTTGGGGGAAATTGCCGATGGGGTGGACGCGCAGGGATTTATTGCTTGGTAGTTTGGCCTCGGTTGGTACCATGGCCGTTCAAGAACCGGTCTTCGCTGCGGCGGCGTCCTATTTTTCAGGAACCAGCGTCGACAATGGCGTTACGTTCCGAAGCACGAATTTCGCCAAGATCGACAGGAAGTGGCAGCGCCAGGTTGTCAAATACTTCAGCAGCGAGCCGATCGGCACCGTTGTTGTCGATACCACCCATCACTTTCTCTACCTGATCATGGAGAACAAGACCGCTATCCGCTATGGCGTCGGTGTCGGTCGCGAGGGCTTCAAATGGTATGGCCGCGCCACGATCGACCAGAAGGCGCTGTGGCCGCGCTGGACGCCGCCACCGGAGATGCGTGAACGCCACCCCGAACTGCCCGTCTCGGTCGACGGCGGCTCGCCGAAGAACCCACTTGGTCCGCGTGCGATGTATCTGCTTCGCGACGGCGTGGATACGGGTTATCGCTTCCACGGCACCCTGGAGCCCGGCAGCATCGGGAAAGATGCCTCCAGCGGTTGCATCCGCATGTTCAACGAAGATGCGATCGACCTCTACCAGCGCTGCCCTATCGGCACCGCGGTACAGGTCCTGCCGCACATTGCCGATCAGGCTGAAAGTGCCGCCAAGATCAACCAAGCCAACCCGGTCGAATGAGGAATAGCACCCTGATGTCTGCTTTAACCGGATATTCGCGGCTGGTTGTCGCTGCGACCATGCTTCTCACACTTGCCGCCTGCAGCACCACTGAACTTGCCGAGGTGGAAGAGCCCAGCCCTGCCCCCATGACCGGGCAAACGAACGATCCGGCACCCGGCTTCGAGAATGTCGCGGCCGGCAGCGAACAGGACTTCATTCTGAACGTCGGTCGGCGCACCTACTTCACGCAGGATTCGGCCACGCTCGACCCCGTTGCCAAGGCAACGTTGGACAAGCAGGCTCTCTGGCTCAACAACAACCCGCAATGGCTGGTCAAGCTGCAGGGATTTGCCGACGATTCCGGGTCGGCTTCGACGATGACATCGCTGTCGCAAAAACGCGCGGATGCAGCCATGGCCTACCTCGTGTCGAAGGGCGTGGATCCCAATCGTGTCTGGGCCAAGGGCTATGGCAACGACCGCGAAGTCCGCGACTGCACGAACCGCTCCTGCAAGGTGCAGAACCGGCGCGTGGTGTCCAACCTGCGCACAGAGCGCGACGCGGTTTGATTTCGTAAGACGCGAACTCTTCGGCATAGCGACCGCACCCTCCGAAGGGTACAGCCTGGGTAGGCTGCCCTCCTCGGCAAGACCGTCAGTGTCGCGTGTCGTGTCGAGAATGATTGTATTCTCCAATCGGGGCGGCCTAGCGCAAGGTTTCAGTTGACGGTTTTCGACCGTGGGACGACAGTTGTGACCGACAGCAAGGCAGGAGGAAAAATGATGGACGAGCCAGACCGCTGGCGCCACATGGCAAGCGCTCCGAAAGACGGCAGTCGGATCCTCGTTACGATCCACCCATCCGAACAGGGGGCCGCAGAAGTTGACCTCGCATATTGGTCGAATGCCGATCGGTTCGGCGCGGGAGGATGGCGTGCCTCCGATTCCTCGCCCGGCCGCATCATCGAATATGCCGAACCGGAATTGAAGTGTTGGATGCCGATGCCTTCGGCCAACCTCAGTCGCTCTTCGATGCCATCCCCCTGGGAAGGAGAGGACGCCGAGGAACTCGACGGGTCAGGAATTTAAGAGCTTCAGCCGCGCGTAGGCGGTCCATTTCAGCCCAACCGCGATAATCAGATCTCTCGTCACAAAAGTGTTACCCGCTTTTGCGATGGGTGGGCGACAGCTACGTGACTCGAGGTTTTTCAGTATTTTCCATGACATACACCGATATTTCCAGCCGCGTTTCTCCGACGGCATCGCCGCGCCTCGTCACTCTTGCGAAAGCGGTTTTGAAGGCCGGGGAGACGGCGCGCGCATCTCTGAAGCGTCGCCGCATCCACGAGATACTGGCTAAGGCACCGCGCGATTACCAGACCGAGATGGATGTCGCCGTGGAGCACATTATCGTCGAGGAAATGGTCACAGCCTTTCCATCCTACGCCATTCAGGGCGAAGAGGCTGTCGGCAATCGTCAGGCGGATCCTGATACCCCGATCATCTACATCGACCCGATCGACGGCACGACCAATTTCGCCTGGGGTATCCCGCATTTCGGCATGACGATTTCGATCGTCGAGTCAGGAAAACTGGTTGCCGGCGTTGTCTATGACGCGATGCAGGACGAGCTTTTCAGCGCCGAGGTCGGCGGCGGGGCTTACCTCAACGGCGAACAGATACATTGCGTCGACAATGCCGACATCCAGAATGTTCTGATCGGTGCGGGCCTGCCCATCCCCGGTCAGGTGAAGGCTGTCACGCAGGACCGCTACTTTGTCGCCCTGCAGAGGCTGATGGCCGAGACGGCCGGAGTACGGCGATTGGGATCGGCCGCACTCTCGATCGCCTATGTCGCCTGCGGGCGCCTTGACGGCTTCTTCGAGGATGGACTTTCCTTGCACGACTACGGTGCTTCGGCGCTGCTAGTCCGGGAAGCCGGTGGAACCGTCTCGGCTTTCTCCGGCGAACCGGTGACGGCCAACGGAGATATTGTCGCAGCGAATGCTGCGGTCCATGGTTGGCTGATCGAAGGCTTCAAATAGACAATTTGTCGGCCAGAAGCCGTTGCAGGCCGACCGGGTCATCCGTGGTGATCTGGTCGGCCTTCAAGGCGAGCAGGCGCAGGACATCAGGCTCCACGCCGGGGATCGCCTTGTTGATCGTATAGGCGTCAATCCGGCGGCCTTCTGCATGAAAGGCGTTGATCAGATCGAAACCCATGCTATCGGCAAAGAGCACGAGCTTGTGGTGAAGATAGATCATTTCCGCGCGTGGCGATGCGACGAGCGCCGTGGTGACAAACCCCTCGAAATCATGGCTTTCCATCAACCGCTCCATCGCCCCCTCGTGGCAGGGATCATACCCGATCGGCATGTCAGGCACGGCCCGCGACAAACGCTCGACGGCGACCGCATCGCCACCGGACAGGATCACCGATCGCGCAACCGGTGCGATGGCTTCGGCAAAGGCGGCAATGTCGGCATCGCGGATGTCGGCTGAACGCTCCTTGAGATCAAGCTGCAAGACAGCGCCGGCGGCCTGCGCGCTTTCCTCCAGCAGTCGCCCGAGATCATCGATCAGCATGATCGGATGGCCGGTCTCCGCCCCCTGATGATCGCGCAGGCGAAGAGAGCGCAGATAGTATGCCGTCGCAGCCAAGACCGGCCCCTGCCCGGTGGTCGCCCGATCCAGCGTTTCGTCGTGGAGGACAGCAAAACCCGCATCTGCAAAGCGCACGAGATCGATCTCGACACTCGCCCCGCAGGCCATGCCTTGCGCGATGCGCTCGCGGGTGAAGGAGACATCCCCGCCAAAGCGATGACCGCGATGCCATTTCAAGAGTGTCCGATGACCGTTTGCCTCGATCGATACGCCCGCCTGCTCAAGCATGCCCAACAATCCTTGTCTCTGTATTGGCAGCACCATCGGCTGACCGATGGACGAGCGTGTTATCACGGAATGCGAAATAGGCCGATGCGGTCGCCTCGACGCGGCTTCCCTTTTGCCAGGTCACCGCAGGAGATGTCATCGCCTTCAGTCGCGTACCATCCGGAAGGTCGACGTCGACAAGCTTGTGCGTGCCGAAATCGATGCTCCGGTGAACAACGCCGGCGTGTGGGCCCTGCGCTGGCTCAAGAACAAGTGCTTCCGGGCGGCAGGCAATCGCCACGTCGCCATCGGCAACCGGTACCGCGACCCTGAAGCCTTCATGCTTATGGTCGCTGACGCCATTTCTCACCGTCGCGCGCACGAAGTTCATCGAGCCGATAAAGCCCGCAACAAACTCGGTCTGCGGTTCGCGATAGATGACGTCGGGAGGCGCGACCTGTTCGGTACCGCCATCGCGCATCACGACGATGCGGTCGGCCAGGGCCAGCGCTTCGTCCTGACCGTGGGTCACGAAAAGCGTCGTGATCCCCAGACGCTGCTGAATGTCCTTCACCTCCTCGCGCAACAGCTCGCGCAAATGTTGGTCGAGGCTGGCGAAAGGTTCGTCCAGAAGCAGGATCTTCGGCTCCAGCACCAGGGATCGCGCCAGCGCCACACGCTGCTGCTGTCCGCCGGAAAGCTGGTTCGTCATTCTTTTTCCGTAGTTGGCAAGACCAACCAGCGTCAGCGCATCCTCGACGCGCTCGCGGATCTCCGTCTTCGCCAGACGACGCAGCTTCAGACCAAAGGCAATGTTGTTAAAGACATCAATGTGCGTCCAGAGCGCATGGCTCTGGAAAACCATTCCGGTCGGCCGCTTCTCCGGCGGCAGCAGGGTGACGTCCTTGGCATCGATCATGATCGATCCGCCGCTTGGGCGTTCGAAACCACCGATCATGCGCAGAAGAGTGGACTTGCCGGAGCCGGAAGGGCCAAGCAGGCAAACGAGTTCGCCATCTTCGACGTCGAGTGAAAAGTCCTTCACTGCGAAAGACGAGCCGAAGGTTTTGGAGACGCCCTTGATTGTCAAGCGTGCCATCTGGAGCCTTTCTTCGAGCAATGCCCGACCATGGAATTATGCACCAAAACCTCGGGCAAAAGCGCCCGTTCCGATCACGCGGCGGGCAAACATCAACGCGATGAAGGACGGGACCCACAGCATGACCGAAAGCACCGCGCCATATTGCACGACGATCTGATTGTTGATGAAGGTGATCATCAGAACCGGCATCGTGCGGATTTCCGGCGCGCCGATCAACCAGGCGCCCTCGGTCTCGTAGAATGTTCCGACAAAGGTGAGCAGCACCGCAGCAAAGATCGTCGGAGCGGCTTGCGGCAAAGTGATCGACCAGAAGACGCGTAGCGGCGTCGCACCGGCATCCCGCGCTGCCTCTTCCATTCGCCGGTCGACATTCTGGAAGGCGGCAACCGGAATCCAGATCATCAACATCAATGTACCCACGAGCTGGATGAGAACGACACCCCAGAAGGTGCTGATCAGTCCGAGTTGCAGGAAAATTCCGGCGATAGCGACCAGCAGACCGAATTTCGGAAAGGCATGCGAGGCAAGAAACGATAGGAACAGCACGTCGCGGCCGGGAAACTTCATGCGCGCGAATGCATATGCAGCGGGAAGGCAGATGATCGCCGACAGCAGCGTCACGGTTGTTGTCAGGCGAAGGCTGAGTGTCAGTGCATCCCATACATCCGAGCGCGCCAACGTCTGAGACCAGAAGCGCAACCCGAACTGCTGCGGAATGACCGAGGGATATCGCCAGACCTCGGTGAAAGCCCAGGTGCCAACAACGACGAGTGGCAGGGCAATCACCAGCGTCAGAATGACGGCGAACGCGATGCCCGGCCAGTCGATCCGTGGCGCGTCGGGCTCCTTTGCTAGGCTCATCGTGCCTGCTCCCGGTTCTTGGCAATCGAGCGCACGTAGAAGATCCCGAAGGCGAGGCAGAACGCAAAGGCAATGACGGCCTGCGTCAAGGCGTTCAGCGGATCGTTCATGTCGGAGAATGTGCGTTGCATGAATGGTCCCATCATTTCTGGCGAAGCCGGACCGAGGACATAGGGCAGCGTGAAGGACGAGAAGATGCCGAGGATCGCGAAGGAGCCGGTCACCAGCAGCGAATTGCCCATGCGCGGCAAGATGATCGCCGTGAATACCCTCGCCGGTCGCGCGCCGACATCGCGTGCCGCCTCGATCGAACTCTTCGGAATGGCGGTAAGGCCAGCCGTCAGCATCAGAACAGTGATCGGCAGGTTGTCCCAGACGAGGCCGATCACCGGCCCCCACGGTGTAAGGTAGGGAGACGGAAGCTTCGGCAGTCCCAATGCGTTCAGCAGGAGATCAACCGTTCCATTCGGCCCGATCGTCCTGATCAATGCATAGGACAGGATGATCGACGGGACGAACAAGGGAAAGATTGCAAGGCCCTGAACGTAGGCCGCCAGCTTGCCTTGGGAAAAGCGCAGGTAAAGCGCGATCGGCAAGCCGATTGCGAGGAGCAGGATTCCACAGACGAATGTCGTCCAGAGCGTGATCCAGAGATTGGCAAGACTGTAGTGGTCCGTGAAGAAGAAGCGGTACGACGCCAGCGAGAAAGCTCTTGTACCGTCCGGCTGACCGACGAAGATCGTGCCGACCACCGCTGAAAAGATCGGGTAGACGATCAGCCAGCCAAGCAGCAAGACCGGCAGGGCGACCAAAAGCAGCCCGACCGATCCTTTTGCACTGGCCGGCGCAGGGGAGTGCGCCAGCGGCGGTATTGCAAAGCCCTTACGCATCAGGTGCGGCTGATGCCTGGAGCAACGTTGCGGTACCAACCGTCATTGATCTTGCTTTCCCAATCACCGCTTGGGAATGTCGGGATGGTCTTCGGGATCACGTCAGCATATTTCTGACGAAGCTCGTCGGAGATGTGATCCCAGGAAATGCCCGGGAAGCCGCCGATCTCCGTGATGATCGCTTCCTGGATTTCCTTGCTCAGCAGGAACGACGCGAGCTTCAGCGCGGCATCCTTGTGGGCACCGTTCGAAAACACGGTCATGCGCGAGAAACCACCGCAAAGAGCGAGGTCGCTGAGCTGCACGAGGCCCGTCGTTTCCGGCAGAACGCCCTGCGAGATCGCCTGCAGCACCTGATCCGACCAGACCGGCGTCATCGTGACGACGCCCTGTGCCAGAAGCTGGATCGACTGCGTATTGCCAGCCGTATAGGCGCCCTTTTCATAGAGAGAGGGAGCGAGATCGGTGAGGATCTTCCAGGCAGGCGTCAGTGCCTGGTTGCCGTAATCCTCTGTGTAGTTCTCAACGGTGAACTTCCCAGGATTGCGACCATTGGCTTCGTGGATGGCACGGCGAACGAAGTTGCCACCCGAGCCACCCTTATCAGGACGGTTGTAGATGAACTGACCCGGATTGGCCTTGATCCAGGCTGTCAGCTGTTCCCAGGTCTTCGGCGCGTCCTTCGGATCAAGCTTCGTCGTGTCGTAGGCGAGGAGAACCTGTGAGCCCCGGTAAGGCAGCGAATATTCGCTGTCGAAGGCCAGCGGATTAATCTTGTCGAAGCCGTCGATGTTCGCAGCCGAGAACTTGACCCAGAGGCCGGCGTCGATGCCGCCTGCGGGCAGGCGCGGGTCGAAATGCTCGAAGATATCGGACTGCGGATCTGTCTTGGACTTCAAGGCCGCAAGCGCGCGGTCGGCAATGGCGCGCAGACCCGTATTGTCACCGGCGTCCGTCACCCGGATCGCTGCCTCGGGATGTGCCTTTTCGAAGGCCGGGCGGACGATGTTGTTCCAGAAGTCGATGATATTCGCGTCCGAGCCGCTGTAGAGATCGATCGATTCCGCAGCAGAAGCAAATCGCGGCATGGCAAGTAGGCCTGCGGCAGCCGACGATGTGATGAGAAATTCGCGTCTGTTCATGTCCGTGTTCCCGGTGTTGAGGCACGCGCTGGGCGCGCCAATGGTGGTTAGCTAACCGCAGCGCGTGACACCGACATGACAGTGAGGGACTTTTTGCACGCCTGTGCAATTTCGCGCGAGATCGGGTGGGAGCCGATCGCGCGTACGATCTAGGATTTCGGGTGTATTCTGAATTGTGCCCACAAACGGCCGCTCCCCTTAGGGGAGCGCGTTGTCATGCCGGATGTTGCTGGACACTCAGGCCGCCATCAACTGTCAGGCAGGTGGCATTCATGAAAGGGCATTCGTCGGAGATCATGAAGACGGCCGCCATCGCAATCTCCTCCGGTGTCGCAATCCGTCCGCCTGGGTGCAGTTTCATCGTTTCAGCCTGGGCGGCCTCCGGATCGGGAAAGCTGTTCCAATAGTCGATGACCTTCTGCGTTGCGACGTAACCGGGAGCGAGCGCGTTCACGCGGATATTCTTCGCGGCATACTCGAGCCCGAGCGACTTCGTCATTCCGAGCAATGCGTGCTTTGCCAGGGGATACGGAAAGGTGCGCGGAATGATCGTGAAGGCATGGGTCGACGCAATGTTGAGGATCACGCCACCGCCCTGATCGATCAGCCCCGGCAGAATCGCTTTCGAGCAATTCCACGCGCCCTTAAGGTTGATGTCGAAGCAGCGGTTCCACTCCTCATCGCTCGTTTCAAGCGGCTCCGCAAAGACATTGACACCGGCGTTGTTGACCAGCGCATTGATCCGCCCGATCTCGGTTTCGGCCTGTGACAGGGCTGCGGCAATTGTCTTGGCGTCGGTGATATCCGCCATCTGACCGCTTGCGACATAGCCCTCCGCCCGCAGCGCTGCGACCGCGCTGTGAAGCAGGGTCTCGTCGCGATCGATCAGAAAAACGCTTGCTTCCTCGCGAACAAAGGCCTTGGCGATGGCAAGACCAATCCCCTGGGCCGCGCCCGTGATCAGAATGCGCTTGTTACGCAGGCGCTTGACCATGACGTCGCCTCCTCACCACTCAGCGAAGCTGCCATCCTCATGGCGCCAGATCGGATTTCTCCAGCGATGCCCCTCTTTGGCGCGCTCGATGACATAAGCCTCGTCGACCTCGATGCCGAGCCCCGGCCCCTGCGGGATCGAAACGAAGCCATCGGCGTAGTGAAACACCTCCTTGTTGGAGATGTAGTCGAGGATATCGTTGCCCTTGTTGTAGTGGATACCGAGGCTCTGTTCCTGGATAAAGGCGTTGTAGCTCACGGCATCGACCTGCAGGCAGGCGGCCAGCGCAATCGGGCCAAGCGGGCAATGGGGTGCCAATGCGACGTCATAGGCCTCGGCCATGGCCGCAATCTTGCGGCATTCCGTGATCCCACCGGCATGGGAAAGATCGGGCTGCAGGATATCGACATAACCATCCGCCAGGACCGACTTGAAGTCCCAACGCGAATAAAGCCGTTCACCGAGCGCGATCGGCGTCGAGCAATGGTTGGCGATCTCCTTCAGTGCTTCCCGATTTTCCGACAGCACCGGCTCTTCGATGAACATCAGTTTGAATTGCTCGAGTTCCTTGGCGAGCACCTTGGCCATCGGACGATGGACCCGGCCGTGGAAGTCGACGCCGATACCGATATGCGGACCGATCGCATCGCGAATGAGACCGATCGTTTCGACGGCCTTTTCGATCTTCTCGTTTGTATCGACGATCTGCATTTCTTCGCAGCCGTTGAGCTTGATCGCCTTGAAGCCGCGAGCGACCACATCCTTCGCATTGTTGGCGACATCCGAGGGACGGTCACCGCCGATCCAGGAGTAGACCTTGATCCTGTCGCGCACCTGCCCACCAAGCAGCGAATGGACGGGCTGGCCCAACGCCTTGCCCTTGATGTCCCAGAGCGCCTGGTCGATGCCGGCGATTGCACTCATATGAACGGCGCCGCCGCGGTAAAAGCCGCCGCGATACATGACGTTCCAGTGATCCTCGATCAGAAACGGATCCTTGCCGACCAGGTAATCTTCCAGCTCATGCACGGCCGACTGGACGGTGAGTGCGCGGCCTTCCACGACCGGCTCGCCCCAACCAACGACACCTTCGTCGGTCTCGATCTTCAAAAACAACCAGCGCGGCGGGACGATGTAGGTGGTGAGTTTTGTGATTTTCATGATGACACTCGTGTTGGCAGACGTTTGCAGGCCCTGTGGCTCTTCATTCGCCTGCCGGCGTGGGATGTTTCTTTACGGCGATCGCGAGATCGCGCGCGGCGACATTGAGCATTCGGTTTGAACAGTCCCGCGCAGCAGCCTTGTCGCGCATGCGCAGGGCCTCAACCAGCTGCCGGTGGATTTCGACGGCCTCGTCGCGCACGTCCACTGCCTCGTTCGACGCATGGAGAGAGAATTCAAGCGCGGCCTGAATGATGCTTGCAAGCTGCATGAAGACCTGGTTGTGGCTAGCTTTCAGGAGAGCAGCATGGAAGGCGACATCGGCCTTTGTGAAGGCCTCCAGGTCTCCTTCGGCGTCGCGCATATGCTCCCAGGCCCGCTCGATCTCCGCCACTTCCTGTACGGTGGCACGCTCGGCGGCAAACTCTGCGGCAAATGGCTCCACGGCACGGCGCGCATCAAGCACGCATGTCAAAAGGTTCAGTTCGAATATGCGTGGCCCGATCCATTCGAGCACCTGCTGGTCGAGGATGTTCCACTCCTCTTTCGGACAAACGACGGTGCCCACGCGTGAACGACCGCGGACCATCCCCTTGGATTCGAGAATTTTCAGCGACTCCCGGATCACCGTGCGGCTGACACCGTAGCGAAGACACAACTCGTTCTCCGTCGGCAGAAAGGCACCGATCGGGAAAGTATCCGCGCAAATGTCCGAAGCGATCGCCCGGGTTATGTTCTTCTGCACGCGGGGACGACGCACGGCTCCCTCCGCCTGCCGGACATCGGCGTTCTCGTCTCGTTTTTTAACAGCCATTCTCATCCCACTTTTCGCGGCCCTGCCTTGCCAGCGATCCATAGCCTCTTTCGATTGATATGGCGATGGTCAGATCAGCACGACACTACTATCATACATGGATATACAATTCATCATACAGACGCAATTGACGATTATGATGAAAGAAGATACATCCAGAGCCACTGCAGGCGCAGTCAATTTGGGAGAGAGACAATGGGATTTATTAAATCAGCCATCCTGGCTGGCACCGTCGCCGTATTCGCAGCCACCTCCGCCTATGCCGCCGACGTCAAGATCGGCTTCATCGTCAAGCAGCCGGAAGAGCCGTGGTTCCAGGACGAATGGAAGTTTGCCGACGTTGCCGCCAAGGAGAAGGGATTCACCCTCGTCAAGATCGGCGCGGAAGACGGCGAGAAGGTTCAGTCGGCGATCGACAACCTTGGCGCCCAGGGAGCGCAGGGTTTCATCATATGCACACCTGACGTGAAGCTCGGCCCCGGCATTGTCGCAAAGGCCGCCGCCAACAATCTCAAGCTGATGACCGTCGATGACCGCCTCGTCAACGCCGATGGCAGCCCGATCGAAGACGTGGCCCATATGGGCATCTCGGCCACCAAGATCGGCGAAGCGGTTGGCCAGACCATTGTCGACGAGATCAAGAAGCGCGGCTGGGACATGAAGGACGTCGGCGCGATCCGCGTTTCTTATGACCAGCTTCCGACCGCCGTCGACCGTGTCGAAGGCGCTCTTTCGGTGCTGAAGGCCGCCGGGTTCCCAGAGGCAAACATCTTTGACGCTCCCCAGGCCAAGACGGACACGGAAGCCGCGCTTAACGCCGCAACCGTCGTGCTCAACAAGAACGCTGGCATCAAGCATTGGGTTGCTGTCGGCCTGAACGACGAAGCCGTGCTCGGCGCGGTACGTGCAACCGAAAGCGTCGGCATTGGCGCCGACAGCATGATCGGCGTCGGCATCGGTGGTGCGGACTCGGCCATCAACGAGTTCAAGAAGCCTGCCGCCACCGGCTTCTTCGGCACCGTGATCATCTCGCCGAAGCGCCATGGCTACGAGACCGCGCTCAACATGTATGAGTGGGTCGCCAACGGCAAGGAACCGGAAAAGCTGATCCTGACCGCCGGCCAGGTCGCGCTGCGCGACAACTATGAAACGGTGCGCAAGGACCTCGGCATCGAATAACCCCACTCCTCAGAATGGTGTCAGCCCGGCGGCTTTCTGTCGCCGGGCCTCTTTCGGGGTGCTGACATGCAAGACTTTCTCGAATTCAAGGCAATATCCAAGGGATATCCCGGCGTGCAGGCGCTGGCCGATGTTTCCTTCTCCGTGAAGCAGGGCGCCGTGCACGGCCTGATGGGCGAAAACGGTGCGGGCAAATCGACGCTCATCCGCGTGCTCTCCGGCGACCAGTCCGCCGATACCGGCGAGATTGTCATTGCCGGCACGCCGCAGCACTATCGTTCGGTGCGCGATGCCTTCGAGGCCGGCGTCATCGTCATTCACCAGGAACTCCAGCTCGTGCCCGAGCTGACGGTCGCCGAAAATCTCTGGCTGGGCCGTTTCCCCGGCCGGGCCGGCGTCATCGATCGCACGCGTCTCATTGAGGTGGTGAAGGAGAAGCTGGCGGAGATCGGCATCGATATCGAACCCACCGCCAAGGTGGCATCGCTTTCGATCGGCGAACGCCAGATGGTCGAGATCGCCAAGGCCGTGATGGCCGATGCGCGCGTCATCGCGCTCGACGAGCCGACCTCGTCGCTGTCGTCACGCGAAAGCGAAATTCTGTTCTCACTGATCGACCGGCTCCGCGCGCAGGGCAAGGTCATCCTCTACGTCTCCCATCGCCTCGATGAGATTTTTCGCCTTTGCGACAGCCTCACCGTTTTGCGCGATGGCAAGCTCGCCGCGCATCATCCCGACATCGCCAAGACGACGCGCGAACAGATCATCGCCGAGATGGTCGGCCGCGAGATCTCCAACATCTGGGGGTTTCGCCCGCGTGAGCAAGGCGCTGCCCGGCTGGAGGTCAAGGCCCTCGCCGGTCGCAAACTGCGCACGCCGATCAGCTTCTCCGTCCGCCAGGGCGAAATCCTTGGCTTCTTTGGCCTCATCGGCGCCGGTCGCAGCGAAATGGCGCGCCTGGTCTACGGCGCCGACAGTCGGTCGCAAGGCACCGTCAGCGTCGATGGCAGCACAGTCGCGCCGGATAGCCCGCCGCATTCCATCCGCGCCGGCATTGTGCTTTGCCCCGAGGATCGCAAATTCGACGGTATCGTGCAGGGCCGCAACATCGAGGAGAACATGGCGATCTCCTCGCGCCGCCACTTCTCGCCCTTCGGCATCCTTCAACCGAAGAGGGAAGCAGAGCTTGCCGAGCGCTTCATCGCCAAACTGCGTGTCCGTACACCCTCTCGAAAGCAGGACATCGTCAACCTTTCCGGCGGCAACCAGCAGAAAGTGATCCTCGGCAGGTGGCTTTCCGAGCAAGGCGTGAAGGTTCTCATCATCGACGAGCCCACACGCGGGATCGATGTTGGCGCCAAGTCCGAGATCTACGAGATCCTCTACGAACTCGCGGGTCAGGGAATGGCGATCGTGGTGATCTCAAGCGAACTGCCCGAGGTCATGGGGATCACCGACCGCATCCTTGTCATGTGCCAGGGTCGCGTCGCCGCGGATATCGCCCGCGCCGATTTCGATGAACGCCGCATCCTCGCCGCTGCCCTTCCCGATGTGGCCAACGCCAGCGAACTCCCCAACCAGCAGGTCCCGTCTCGATGACGTCTTTGAAAAAACTCCTCCTCGGCGAGCAAGGCCTCGTCGTCATCTTCGCCGTCGCCTTCGCCATCGTGGCGCTGACTGTTCCGAACTTCCTGACCGAGCGCAACATGCTGGGCCTGCTGCAGTCGGTGGTGACGATCGGCATCGTCGCCTGCACGATGATGTTCTGCCTCGCCTCGCGTGACTTCGACCTGTCCGTCGGCTCCACCGTTGCCTTTTCCGGCATGGTCGCCGTGATGGCCTCGAACGCCTCTGGCTCGATCATCATCGGTCTTCTTGCCGCGCTTGTGTGTGGCGGTGCCGTCGGTCTGGTCAACGGCGTCGTCATCGCCCGCTTTCGCATCAACGCGCTCATCACGACGCTTGCTACCATGCAGATCGTGCGGGGTCTTGCCCTCATCGCTTCGGATGGCCGGGCGGTCGGCATCAACGATCCCGGCTTCTACCAGCTGGCGCTGTCCAAATTCCTCGGCATCCCTACGCCGATCTGGGTCATGGCCCTCTTTTTCCTGGTCTTCGGCTTCGTGCTGAACCGCACGGTCTTTGGCAAGAATACACTGGCGATCGGCGGCAACCCCGAGGCTTCGCGCCTGGCCGGTGTCAACGTCTCGAACATGCGGATCTGGATCTTCGCGCTGCAGGGTCTCGTCTGCGCTGTTGCCGGCGTCCTCCTCGCCTCGCGCATCACATCCGGCCAGCCGAATGCCGCAACAGGCCTCGAGCTTTCGGTCATCTCCGCCTGCGTTCTCGGTGGCGTCTCGCTTGCCGGCGGCCGGGCAGCCATGACGGGCGTCATCGTCGGCGTGCTCATCATGGGCATTGCCGAGAATGTCATGAACCTCCTCAACATCCAGGCCTTCTATCAATATGTCGTCCGCGGCCTGATCCTGCTGCTCGCCGTGCTCCTCGACAACCTGCGCTCGGCAGCCGCCGGCCGGCGCAACTGACGTCATGACCGGCGACGTCATCCGGCTGGAGAAAGACGGGCTCATCGTCAAGGTGAGCCCGCTCGGAGGTTCCATCCTCTCGGCCGAATGGCATGGCATCCCGTTCCTCCAGCCAGCCCCCTCGCCCGGCCTTGCGTCGAAAGTACTGGGGGCTGAGGCCTGCTTTCCCCTCGTGCCTTTCGGCAATCGCATCGAGAATAACAGTTTCCGTTTCAACGGACGGGATTACACGCTGGCACCGAACACCGCCGATCCGCTCGTCCTGCACGGCGACGGCTGGCTCCAGCGCTGGACAGTTGAACAGCACACACCGCACCGCATCGTTCTGCGAGTCAGCAAGGACGCGGACTTGGCCTCCCCCTTCGCCTACGAGGCGACGGAAACCATCACGCCTGGCAACGGCCAGCTGACTATCGCGCTCGCCGTTGTAAACCGGGCCACAGAAACCTTGCCCTACGGCCTCGGCTTTCACCCGTATTTTCCCCGCACACCCGAAACCCACCTCTTCGCCCGCGCTCACCGTCACTGGTCGGAACGCGAAAACCACCTACCCGGGGCTGTCGGCCCGATACCGCCGGGTCTCAACTTTGCTGCCGGCACGACACTGCCGCACCATTGGCTGAACAACGCCTTTGATGGCTGGGACGGGCAGGCTAGGATCGAATGGCCGGAGACAGGTCTGGCGTTGTCCCTCACGGCAGACACGCTGTTCGATCGATTTGTAGTCTACTCCCCCTCCCCTCACGCCGGGTTCTTCTGCTTCGAACCCATGAGCCACCAACCAAACGGCCATCATCTCCGTCGCAACGGTGGGCTTGCTGCGCTCGCCCCAGGCCGCGCGGTCTCCGGCCAGCTGACCCTTTCGTTGCGAAGCCTATCAAGAAGGTCAACTCGCGAACGCTCATAGGCGATCCCAGCCGCTAGCGACCACTAGGCTTCCCATAATTCAATATTTTTCCCGCACGATAGTTCGGTAGTTGAGCCCTACCTTCCGGAGGTACGAGATCTCAACTCGTTGAGATCATGGCAAACTGATCGTTTATCCGAAGTGATATAAGAATTTACTTCTGCCAGCACCGATATACTACAGTCCAGCGCGAGCCCTCACCTGTCGAGTGAGATTTGTCTCCGATCAAGAGATCGGTGCCACCACCAAGGCGATCCGGAAACTCGTTCGGCAAGAACGGCGACAGCTGTGAGCTGAGGTGGCATGCGGGACTTGAGCAGTGGCACCATCTTCCATTTCGGCGTTCATGTGGAGAAGCCATTGATTATTGACCTGCGCCGTCCCCTCCTCCCCATGGGCCCAATACGGCTCAGTTGTCGGCAGACGAGCGCTAACTTGTTTTTGCGAATACGCAGAGCTTCGGGTGTCAACGCGCGCATGTAGAGGAACGCGCTGGGGCCGCAAACCACTCATCAAGACTCTACAAGCTGCCTGGTCGGCGCGGCATGCGCCATCGCTAGCGAGCAACGACAACCTTATGATCCGCCTATTCTGCCATTCGTTAATACCCCTGCCCAGGCCGGCCACGATAGGTCGCCACTGCCTCCAGATTGGCTGTCCACGCTCACCACTAGCCGGTACCGCTACGGCCATCGCCCATGAACATTTTACAAAGCCTCTCACTCAGGCGCTACGAACGCGTTCGGGCGTCCAACGTTCACCCTCAATCGGGGTCAACGCCAAGAGGCTTATAGGAGAAATGCCGCGCCGCTTCCTGCCGCGCCCCCAATTCCTTCGTCGCCGCCGCGATTTTCGCGCGCCAGATCCTGGACGGACTTTCGATCGTCCAGCGGGCGGTCAACGGGCCTCTTTGCCATGCCCACCGAGAACCGAACGGCGCCATCACGCATGCCCTCTTTGATGCGATGGGGTCTGATGGCGGGCAAGTTCCCATCCGCAAGGACTATGTGGCGAACTGTCGTTGGCGCCACTTCTGCTCGGGTGCGCGGTCGAGTCCCGCTCTGAAAAGTCGGCTTCACGCCCCGCGGCCAGATGCCACTCCATGTGTTAGACACAGCGGCCGCTCTTCCGATCGCAGCCGGTGCTACAAAACTGAACCCCTTCGAGACGGCAACGAACGACAGATCGTCGGGTTCGGAGGGCCTTAAAGAAGACCAAGGTGGTCAGCTAGGATTTCGGTGGTTCGGACGGCGTGACGTGGCAATCTTCGTAGAAGGAATTCGCGCTACGCGCGCTCCCTGGCTGCCGAATACAGCGGCGGACTTTTCTTGAGGTTTTTGATCCTCGCCCATCCTCAGCCACAACATATGTCCACGAGCTCATTTCGCTATCTGAAAGATCTGCCTAGCTGCTTTCGCTGGCTAATTTATTCGCATTCCGTTGCGTCCTACAAGGACGCCCGAAAGGACCGCTGGCGCATCATATTCTGCTTTGGCGAGCTACTGGGCATAGTTCGAGCTGGTGCAGGTAGGTGGCGGCTGCATACAATCAATTGGCCTCATCAGCTTCCACACGGGCATGGAATGGAGGTTCCTCGACATGGCTCAGATCGCGGAGCCTTGTCAGCTGAAAAGGTTCTCCACCGCCCCGTCCCTCCCAGGTGCTCCTCAGGCATTCGCGCTCCTGGATGCATCCTTCAAAGACATCTTCGAGATTGGTCAGCTCTGCGAAAGCGCCACAACCAGTGAACCAATGCAGAATTCGAGCGACCTTGTCAGCTGACAAGGTCGCCCCCCGATGTGCCGGCGCCGCAAGTCAATCAACGGGGAAGCTGAAAGCAACCGCTGGCTCGGATGTCGGCGACCAAAGATAAACATAGCCACGGAATAGGGGCTTTTGAACGAGCTGGCCTGACGCCGAATTGCCAGTAGCCTTAACGCCGGTCGGCCAATTTCGACGGCGTCCTGCATCAGGTGGCGCCGCCGGGCTGCCGCAGGGATGGACTCAGTTCGGGCCAAGGTCAAAGGCGGCGTCCCACATAGGGTTCATGCGGTGCGCAATTTTGTTTGATCCATTCAGTAACGTCAGCTGGGAAATCTCGAAGCGAGCCAAATCCAGGGCCGGTCTGGTGTTTGCTTACGCCATGGACCGCTGAGGCGGCTGTAGCGCATGTACCCTCTGAGACCTTAGCACTATTGGGGTAGGCCAAGGTAGCCGGGACCCTCTTGGTGCCATGCGCGCCGCACCGCCGCTCCAGTCGAACGCCTGCTGGCACTGCTTGAGTTGAAGGCCGGCCGAACGGTGAATTGACCCGTGGACGTCGCCATGCACCTCATTGTTAAGTCGGAGCCGACCGTCAGCAAAACCTTCAGTCGCCACATCGGCGCCAAAAGTTCGACTTCGCAAGAGTGGAAGCAGCGACGGAAGATGGCGTCACCTTTGACGGAAAGGTCGCACTCGTGTTTCTGTCTCGGGCCCCTTCAATGCTGCGCCGTACGGCGAGGCGCAAGGCCGTTTGGCACCTTGCGGCTCAATGGCCGCACTCCGATCACGACCGCAGGTTCGAGGACGACAGCAGCTGAAATCGAGCGATGTAGAGGTCCAACTCCTTCCTTACTGCCCCGATTCTGTCATGCCAAAAGTCATGACTCGTTATGAGCGCCGATCGCCGGTTTCTTAGTTGTATTCCGTGTGCTCTCGTCGGCCCGTTGGCTCTATATCCCAGCGACCAGTATTCCTGAGGTAGGGGCCGCAATTTCTCACGGTGGTCGGATAGTAACGCACGCAACGGCGCCCACCTTGGCGGATTCCCGAAGTCACCTGTTGGTTGCCTTGCGCCAGACGAAAAAGGCCGACACTTCCGTCGGTGCCGACCCTTCTTGATCCGTCTCGATAGCAGCTACCAGTACATCCGTGGTTAGTTGCTAGAAGCACGATGGATTAAGCTTAACTCACACCCAAGATGCGTCAAGTACGGCTTACGGGGGTCGTAGGAAGCGCCTCCGAGACGGTTCTCCAGTGATTGTCTGGCTGCGATGAGGGCGCACGGCAGGATTGCTGCTCCAGACTTTAGGGGTGAGATCTTCGACAGTGCCGACTGCCGGGCAGGTGCGTATGTCTGGGATCCAGTCGGCAATGTGGTCAGGCCTATGCTTGCGCCCAAGGGTAGGCCGCCGCGATGTATAGTCCCGGTCTCGCCGCCTGCTTTTTCTCGGCCAGGATCCGCTGTGCGGCTGCCTCCCGAAGTCGATCCAAAGTTCTGCCATGGGCAATAATCGGTACCTGACGGTCGAGCGTGGCATTACCCCAGGAGCGGCACCGGTCCATATTCGACTGATGACGAGGAGAGAGCCTCCCCTATATCCGGCAGGGTCGAGGGCTTGCCGACATAGGGCGGGGGTGTCAGGGTGTCGGGTGGAGTTGAGGACGCGTTCTTGACGACGACGGCGTCATCTTCTTCTGTCGCCCGCAGGATGGTGGTGCGATCCTCCACGCCGGTACACATACACGGTGAGGCGTCACATCCATCGTGTGGTTCCCGCGCCCGTAATAGAGGTTTCAGCGACCATCGCGGCGATGCTTTGATGCGGTTTCACGATTTTCTACCGAACCAATGCTATCGATAATGCTACGGACAGGTAGGCAATAGGGGAAGCAAAGCGTCAAATCGCTTCCGACTAGACCAGTATTTACCACAAGTTCAATGTGTTATGATTGCGACAGAGCTACCTTAGAGAGCCTGCTGCCGCATACGCGGGGGCTGATTTCTATGGTAGTGCCAACGATTCCTGCGTGCAAAGCTTTTGTCATCAGACCGAGCCTGCTGCCGCATTGCTGCCGACCATTGCCTCCTAAATCTTTCGATGATGCTTTCGACCTATGTCGGCCACGCCAATCTGCTCGATACCTACTGGTATATCGAGAGCGTCCCCGAGCTCATGGCAATGGTCGGCAGTCGCTTCGAAGGTGCCGCTCCCGTTGGAGGCGACTTTGATGACTGATACCACACCTTCCTTTCCAACACTGCTGCAACGCTTCTTTGTGGATCGTCTGCGCCAGCAACGAGCGGTAAGCCGCTGCACGGTCGCGGCCTACGGGACACGTTCAAGCTCTTGCTGGCCTTCCTGAGAAGCGGATTGCGACGGCTTCTCGCTTGGAGATAACTCCATACTCTCAGAACCTCTTCGAGAGATCGATGTTGATGCGCTGGCTCTGTAGTCCATCATGGTCGAGTGTGGCGCTGTAGCGGGCGGTCATGGTTCCGGCATCGCTTGTGGCGAGTGTCAGGCCGAAGCCGACTGTCAGGCGATCTCGATTATGGCTTGAACCGGCGACGACGTAGTCGATTGGCCAGCCGCTATCGGCATAGGTGACGATCGTGTCGCCGTCACGCATGAAGTCGTGTGAAAAATCGAGGGTCAGCTCGGGGGTCAGGATCGCTGTCTCCAGTGCGATGTCGTAACCAAGTGTAAGTCCAAAGGTTGCCGTAAGGCCATCGGCGTTCTGGCTGCCGATCACTGCGTTCTCCCAGCCGGCACTGCTCTCCTCGACCTTGTCGAGGAGAGAATGTGATCCGCTGAAGCGGCCATAAGACGAGATGAAGACGTCGTCTATGCGATAGTCATAGCCACCGGTAATTGCCGCATAGACCTGCCGACCGCTACGATTTGCCTCGGCTTGCCGACCAGTCACGGACGTGGTCCGCAGGGACTCGAAGGTCAGCAAGCCCGTGCCGACCAACCCCTCTAGAAATAGACCGCCGCCTGGCTGATAGATGCCATAAAGCGTCGCACTGGCGGCCTTGTTTGCGCTGGCCGTGCCCTGCCCAACGACGTCTGAGCGATCCTGTGAAAAGCCGATCGCGATCCCGCCGATCACATTTTCCGTCAGCCTGTAGTCCAGCCCTAGACTGAGAGAGGCTGTGGCATAATCGATGTTGCCGGCCTCCGTCGTTGAGGCATTGCCGAATGTGATCGAGCCGCCGCTCCAAAAGGCAAGATCTCCGCCGGCGAGAAGCGAACATCCCGCGTTGGCCGACGCGGGCGCCTGTCCTTGCGAGCCGTCTGTCAGGCTGACCGCGAGGCTGTTTTCCAGGCATCGTCTGCCGCGCAGCGATTTCAGGTGCTCCTCCACATTATCGATTTGATTGTCGGCGAGCCGCCTTGCCGCTTCTGCCTGGGCTAGCAGGAGCCCGACAAGGTCCGCATCGACCGCAAGGTCGGGCCGCGCCGAAACGCTGAACGTGATTGTTGCCGGGGCCGATGTGCCGCTTGAACTCGTCAGAGTATAGGTCGCGACTGCAGTGCCAGAGAACGTCGGGCTGACAGTAAAACGCAGCCGATAACGTCCTGCCCCGATGGCGGCGGCGAATGCCACACCGCTATCCGTTGTCGCCGTGTCATCAAGAATAATGGTGGCGATGCCCGCCGACGGTGGCGAAAGCGAGATCAGGTCCGCTCCGGTGAAGGGGCCGCCGGTTGCACCGTCGGTCAGGTCGACTGTCGTGGTCAGTCCGGAGGTCGATGCGCTGGAGATGGATGGTGCAACGGGAGCGGCCACCTCGATCGCGAGAACGATATTGGTTGAGCCGGTCGCTCCATACACATCATGCGCGGTCAGGGTAAGCGGAAACTCGCCATGTTCCGCCGGGGTGCCTGACAAGGTTGCAGAGGCGGCATTGAAGCTTACGCCAGCCGGCAGGCTGCCTGTCAGCGCGTAGCTGTAGGGAGCGCTGCCATTGCTTGCACTGAAGGCCTGGGAGATGGGTTCGTTCTGCCGAAGTGTGATCCGCCCGGTCGGCGAAAGCGCGAGATTGGGCGCTGTTACGGCAATGTTGACGGTTGCAGGGCTCGATTCCCCGCTGGCGTTGGTCGCCGTGTAGGTAAAGCTGTCCGCACCAGAGTAGCCTGGTGTTGGCGTATAGGTGATTGCTGTTGCGGAAACGACCGCGTTGCCGTGGCTGGGACCGGAAGCGACGGCAACGCTCGATGCGGCGCCCCCGGAAAGATCGAGCGTGATCGGGTTGTTGCTCGTGTTGGCCGCGACGGTCGTCATGACGTCGCCGGCAACCGGTGCAGCGGCCGCAACGGTTATGGTATAGACCTGACTTCCGGTGGCCCCATAGATGTCCGTCGCAGCGATTGTGAGAGTTTGGCTTTCGGCGGTCGTCGGTGTCCCCGAGATGGTGCCATCTGTTGCAAGACTCAGCCCCGCGGGGAGCGAACCGGAGGTCACGGTGAAGCGATAAGGCGCCCCACCGCTGGCAGCAAAAAGGACGGCATGGTAGGATGAGAAAACCGTTCCCTCCGGCAGCGTTTGTGAAGGAAACGTCAAGCCGTTCGAAATGACGTGAATGGTCACGGTCGCTTCGACCGAGGTTCCGTAGAAGCCCGTTGCAGTATATCTGAAACTGTCTGTGCCGGAGTAACCTTGCGCGGGCCGGTAAAAGGCCTGGCTGCCGTTAATGGTGAGCGTGCCATAGCTCGGCTGAGCCGAGATGAGGACCGAACTCCACAGACCCGAAATGGAAAGTGAAATCTCGCGACCAATGGAGTTGGCGTCTATGCTGGTCTCCACATCCGCGCCGCACGCCAGTCGATCCGTAACTGTCCGTCGCTGTCACGGTGAAGGTGTAGCTCCCGTCCGTGGTCGTCGCCCCCAGGAATTCGCCCGCCGGCGACAGAGTGACGCCCGGGGGCAAGGTACCTTCGGTCACACTGTAACTATACGCTCCGCCGCCACCAGTGGCCGACAGCGTGATGTCGAGGGCTGCACCCTCGGCAACCTCACGAATCGTGGCGGGCGAAATCGTTAGCGTTGCCTGTTCAATCTTGATCGTAAACGTCTTGGATTGGTCATGGCGAACGGCATCTGTCCAGCAGAGGTCTGGAATATCAGGATCACAAGTGCGGACATTCTCGAAGTAATGATAGGCCACGCTTACGGTATATGTGCCGATCTGTGTTGGCGTGCCTTGCACCGAAAGATAAAGCTGACCAGCACTATCGAAGGCGCTGAGCGTCGTGCCGGGAATGGATCCGCCTATGCTGTCGATATAGAGGACGCCGCTCCCCGCACTGGCGTTGAGGTATGGTCGAGAGATCGCCTCGCCCACCGGAAAGGTGCGCTCCAGTACATCGAGGGCCAGGGCTCGACCAGTGCCAAAGCCGACAATGATCAGAAAGGCAAGCAGTAGTCGCGGTGGAACTCCCCTGCCCATCCCATAAATGGCGAACTGGCTACGTGTCCCTTGGCGATGCGCGGGCGATGGGCGAATAAAACGACTGAGGAGAGCGACAAGCGACATGAGCATGCTTCAAATCCTGAATTTTCAGGATCGTTAATGCGAATGCCCGGCAGGCAAAATAACCAGCTCTGGGTGCATCTCCGGCCGTGCAGCCCAATTTTGGGTAGACCTCAACCATCGCCTACGACTTGGCTTATTCGAACCCTGCGCGTGTGTCCGGGATACGATTGGTCACCAAGCGGACCGATGTCTTGGACTTAGTGTTTTGTTTCCGCGCCGCTCTACAGCTCCCGGGCCCTTAGCAAATAGCCGGCCTCGTCGCAGATTCATCTTGAGCAGTCGAATTTCAGGCCGGCCGCGATGCATGCAGGCTCGAGCGCCTTGCGCCCCACGAATTAAATAGAAGCGTCGCTTTCCTCGCCAACACCGGATGCTGCGGCGCTGGCTCCCAGGTGCAGTCGCGCGTTTCGCGATAGCTATCCTGCGCTTCTTACCCCTTTGTTGATTTCCACGCGGAACTGATCCGGTGGGGGTGCGGACGAAAACTTGGACCACCAAGGAGGTAGTTCATGTATTCCTACGCAGGCAGACTTCGAGCGGTTGAGCTCTATATCCGGCTGGGCAAGCGACTTAACGCGACCATTCGCCAGCTGGTAATGTTGTCGGTGTTGGACGGACCGGTGTCGTGCACCAGCGTCTCGGTGACGGTCAGGGGTATGAGTTCCAGGCTCGCCAAACCATTGGCGTAGTTTTCCCCATCCGTCGCGGATCCACGCGTCGATCGCTTCCTCGAACGATCTGCTTGTCACCAGACCCGCGAACGATCCATTCAGGGGCACGATCGCTGCTCCGGTTGCTCCGAGATGACGCTGGCCACATCGAGCGCGCGACCCCAGTCTCCACCGCTGGCAGCATTCCGAGAATGCCGTGCAGATTGCGCTCAGGTTCCAGTCGGCGGCCATGCTGTCCCCGATCCAATGCGCCGAAGGTCTCGGCGATCCCCATTGAAATCACAGAGAACACGCATGGTCCACTGCAACTTGCACGAAATGCGTAGGATATCTACGCTCGCGCACAAAGCTCGCCTTCAGTCGCTACGGAGCATTCTTTAGGTGTTGCACCATCCAATTGTCACATGAGTTGGGGGACGGTTGTGGGAGAAGCCGTCGGCCCACTAGGGATGCCACGCAGGCGACCGTGATTGACCATCGATGGCCGATCGGACCAGGGAGGCAAAAGTCACGCGACCGATCGGGCTACCCTGAAACCCAGAGCGACTTGCGGCCGTAGGCTCGCCAAAGCAACCTGCCAATTGAGATGGTCGGGTTTAAATTTCCTTCACCATTTTTTGGCATGACATCGCGGCGCGGATTTATATTGCGTTCCGTGCGCAGGGGGCATCTATGCGAGTGTCTTTGGTCCGAGTCTGGTCCACCGCGTTCATTCTGGCGGTACTCGTCGCAATCAATCCATTCGGCAATCACGCGGCGGGGCCGCTGGCGACCGGATCCAGCCCAATGAAGAATTGATGGGGCGATCGCCCGGCACCGCGAACCGCTGCCGGAAGACGCTGGGCGACAGGTATAGCCCAATCGACCCAATTCCATGAATATTCCCATTGCTCTGCTGCCTTTTCCTGTGCGATCGAGACCACCTGTAACCTGGGCCCCTTGCCAAGCGCCTGGGCGACAATAGGGATGAAATACCTTCCTTCCCAAACGGCATTGTAGCGAGCGCCGGGTTCAGCCCTTCGCCCACATAAGCCGACATGCCCTTGTCCCGGGCAATGGCAATCAAGGGTGAAATCAGACCCTGCTTTATAGTGTTGTGCACCTGCGGAAGGCGGACCACCCCCAACATTCACATCGGCCTCGAGAAGAGAATTGCCCGCCAGTTCGGATGCAACGCGCGGATTTGGATGCTCGTGCTAGGCATTTGAAGCCATCACCGCGGGTCGTGGGATTACCCAAACCGCGCCAGCATGCCGCGAAGCAGTTGATTTTCTGACAACAAGCGCGCCCTTTGCGATGTTTCGATCATCGAAGCGCCGCCTGGTCGGGAGCCGCCATTTTTTGCCGCTCCATGCCGTGTCGTTATAGACGGCGAATTGTGTCTCTTCCGCTTGTCGAGCACGCCGAGCGCTTCGGGAAGCTCTAGACCGAGCGGTGCGCCCAGCCCAGACAATTGGCTATCGAGCTGAGCTATCCAAGCCCGATATTTTTCCCGGAGCGGATGATCTTCAGACAGCGAAGAGAGTTTCATGAGAGCCAAGCGCCTTTGGTCACGACGCAAACCCAAATCTGTTTTCATCAACAACACGTTCCCATCGTTCATCAATCACTATTGAACATAACGAGAACGAAAGCAGTAGTAAATGCCTTCAAGAAAGTTGGAATCCTCCCCGGAGACGTGCTTTTCCACGTACGGATACGAGGGTAGATTGGTTCGCGCGCGTGATACGCGAAGATGACTGAACGCCGAGCGTCTACGCTTCAGTGTCAGGTCCTTTCGGGGGTCATCCAGGGAAGCAGCCTGTCGAGAAAGACTTCCCCGATTATTCCTCCCAACCAAATACGCTTCGGCCGCCAAATTGGTTTGAATCGCGGAATTCTCCCGCAACGATTTCCTTAAGATCCGGACCGGTGACGTATTGCTCCAGCCGACGCGCCTGAATGTCCAGGCGCTGCAATGCGGCAAGCTCTTCGTCACGACCAAGACGCCCTTTGGAAACCGCGGACCGCATCACGTTGATTGTTTCGTCATAGACCTTCAGCGGGACTGGGAAAGGGTGACGGTCCTTGCCACCGTGCGCAATCGAAAACCTGGCAGGGTCCGAAAACCGACAAGGAGCGCCGTGCACCACCTCGGCGACCAGAGCCAGAGCACGCACGGTTCTCGCGCCCACGCCTGGTACCATCAAGAGGTCCTGGTAATCGACAGGTGCGCGATCAGCCGCCGCGGCCAGATTTCCGTGCAAGCGCTTCATGTTGACATCCGTCTCCCGCACATCGTGATGCGTTGGCATGGTCAGATGCGGCAGAGAGAGTTGACTTTGTTCGGGCTTGACGGCGGGGTCCATCTGGCGGGCAAGCGCAGAGGCCTCCTGAATGATCCGGTCAGGACCCAATGCCGCCAGAATATCGAGTTGGCCGTCCCGTGAGCGTTCGGCTCGCTTGTCGGCGAGATTAATGATGTCACCTCGCGTTCTTCCCTCAATCGCGCTGTGGGGCGAATCGACGAAACTTTGCAGGCCCTCTGACAGCCAGTGGTAGCGCCTCGCCTGTCGAACCTCGTCATTCATTCCCTGCTGTACGACGACCCATTTCCCATCGTCGGCTACGATGAAGCCGTGAAGGTAGAGATCAAATCCGTCCTGAACCGCGGCACTGTCAACCTTCGCCACGAGGCGACTGACGTTGGCGAGGGCTGCGCCGTCGATCCCCACTCGACATCCGATCTCGACCAGCTCGTCAGGGGTCTTGCGCGACTGACCACCCCTCCCACCGCAGACGTGAAGTCCAAGCTCTCTCGCGCGCGGCTTCAAACCCCGCTTCAACGAGCCGAGGACGCTGGTGGTAATGCCGGAGGAATGCCAGTCCATGCCCATCACCGAGCCAAACGACTGAAACCAGAATGGGTGAGCGAGCCTTCGCAGGAATTCATCCCGCCCGTAATGGTGAATGATCGCTTCGGCAACAAGCACGCCGAGCTTCGTCATCCGCTCCCCGAGCCAATGGGGAACTCGCCCGCCATGAAGCGGCAAATCGGCACTACCTGATCGTCTAGACATGGCTGGCACTTTAGACATTGACGAAGGTGAAGGCAAACAAGCGCACTGGATCCGCCATTAGGAGCACAGCACCCCTAGGGACCCCTCCAAATGAACCCCGCTCTCGTTGGCGAGTTCCTTTTGAAACGGCACTACCGGCATATGCCAAAAACATTCTCATCCATCAGCATTTCGCCTTTGACCTCGACGAGCACGGGCCCCGTCAGAGCTTGGGAAACTGCAGTCGATGCGTCTGAAGACCAGGCCATCGAGGAGGCTAAGGTGATTGCTTCACGTCCTGCGGGCGTCGTTGTCCTCCGACGAGACGGCCGTCCGCCGTTAGGGAGGAAGGCGATCCGATCGTGATCTTTCGCTCAGGAACGACCGACGGCTTCGATCGAGCGTTGCGACAGTAGGTCTCCCGCCCTAACTAAATCAAATGATCGTGTTCCTCGACTTCGAAGCCTCCTCCCTTGGCAAACACAGTTATCCCATCGAAGTCGCCTGGGTCTTCGAAGACGGGCGTTCGCAGTCTTTCCTAATAAGGCCCAAGCCAGGATGGGTGGATTGGTCCGAGGATGCGCAAAGGATCCATGGCATCTCTCGCGATCGCCTTGAGTCAGAAGGAAACGACATCGAAGTTGTCGCCGGGGAGGCAATGAAGCAGCTTTCGGGAAACGAGCTTTATGCGAGTTCGCCTTCGTGGGACGGCAAGTGGCTAAGTGCGTTGCTGCGGGGTGCAGGGCTGCCGCGTCACGCCTTGCGATTAAGGAAATCCGACGACCTCTTTATCGAGGAGGCAACCGATATCCTCAAAACAAGTCACACTGAGTTCGATGTCGCCGGGCTGGTCGCAGATATCATTACAGGATCCGAGCCACATGACCCAGCTCATCGCGCTCTTCCCGACGCTCTTCTCGAGTTAGAGCGCCTAGGCCTTGTCAGGGACGCAGCCCGGAAAATTGCGGGTTCGTGACAGCTGGTTTCCCGCGGCATCGTTGTCGAAGAGAACGTCGGATATTGCGCGCCGTGTGGAACATTCAGTCTGCGGCCAGCTTATCCCACCATCAACAAAGGAGGATGCAATCTATGGACCACACAAACCACGTTCGTCTTACCAGCTCGGAACTCACGCCAGCCGTCCTGGAAGGGGCGACAATTTACGGCGTCGACGATCACAAGGTCGGCAAGATCGATCACGTCCATGGCGCAGGCGCAGGGGGCTCTGCCGTCATCGATGTAGGAGGCTTTCTTGGTATCGGTGCCAAGCCCGTTGCGATCCCGATTTCGGACCTCGAGTTCATGCGTGACGAGGATGGGGACGTCCATGCCGTGACGAATTGGACAAAGGACGAACTCAAGATGATGCCAGAGCATCACGACTAAACCTTTGGCTTGCTAATACGCGGAGGCGGTCGAAGGGCCGCCTCGTTCAAGTGTTGGGTGGTCCGATGAGGCACCAAAAGGGCGCTCGTTCCACTCGCATTACCGGGCAAATATTGCGTTTGCGCTATACTTGTTCGCTTGTCCGTTTATCCAATATATTTCAGTATTAAGCGCAAATTAAGTTTAACGAGATACTGTCGGGGGGTCGCAAGGGGCAGCGGCGACTACGTTAAAACGAATGCTTGACCGGATTTTCAAATGACGAGCTTTCCTAAGCTGGGATTGGACGCTTCTGCCGTGCTCGAAGCGATCGGAAGGTCCCAAGCTATGATTGAATTCGATCTCTCAGGCAAAATCCTCTCTGCCAACGATAACTTCTGCAAGGCCGTCGGTTACGAGCGCTCAGAAATCATTGGGCAACATCATAGCATGTTCGTTCTCCCGCAAGAGGCCAACTCGCCTGACTATAGAGCCTTTTGGGCAAGACTTGCCCAGGGGGAATTCGATCAATGCCAATACAGACGCTTGGCGAAAAGCGGAGAGGAAATTTGGATTGAAGCCTCGTACAATCCAGTCTTCCGGTGGGGCAAGCCCTACAAAGTCGTCAAGATCGCGACCGACATAACGGCAGCGAAGCGAAAGGGTGCAGAGGCCGAAGGCAAGCTGGAAGCTCTCTCGCGGGCGCAGGCCATGATCGAGTTTACCCCAGACGGTTACATACTGGACGCAAACGAGAACTTTCTCGCGGCCTTGGGCTACGAAGCGCAGGAAATCGTCGGCAAGCATCACTCCATGTTCTGCGATGGAGACTACGCCCGATCGCAGGAATATCGTACATTCTGGGAAGCGCTGCGGCGTGGACAGTATTCGACAGGTCAATTCCTGAGGTTCGGAAAGAACGGCAAGCGGATTTCCATCCAGGCGTCCTACAATCCCATTCTTGACGACAAGGGAAACGTCTTCAAGGTCGTGAAGTTCGCTCTCGACGTGACGGATCGGATGCATGCCGTCGAAGAATTGGGCGCCGCCCTTGAGAGGCTGTCCGAATGCAACATCCGCATTACCCTGGATCATCCGTTCGTCGGCGAATTCGAGCGGCTTCGCGTCGATTTCAACAAGTCGATTGGCGAATTCCAAAAGACGCTGGTCAATGTGCTAGGGCAGACAGGCGATCTTACACGCAGCAGCCAGGAGGTTCGGGAAGCTGCCGAACTGCTGGGTGAACGGTCCAGAAACCAGGCGGCAGCGCTTGAGGAAACGTCCGCGACCCTGCGGGAGATTACAGCGACCGTCAACGCGGCCACCGCGGACGCGTTGGAGACGCGGCAACTCGTTCAGAGCACGCGGACTTCGACAGCAGGCTCGATCAAGGTTGTCCAGGACACCATCGAGGCGATGCAGCGCATCGAAGCTGCTTCCCTTGAAATCAGTCAGATCATCGGTGTGATTGACGGGATCGCCTTCCAGACGAACCTTCTGGCTCTGAATGCAGGGGTTGAGGCCGCCCGGGCGGGTGACGCAGGAAAGGGCTTCGCCGTCGTTGCCCAAGAGGTTCGCGAGTTGGCCCAACGGTCCGCAAAGGCCGCGAAAGAGATCAAGGATCTTATCACGAAATCAGGCGCCACCGTCGTCGAGGGCGTGCGGTTGGTAGGCGCAACCGGGGACGCGTTGAAAGAGATCGACGTGATGGTCAAGCGTATCGACGGCAACGTCGACAAGATCGCAAGTGCCGCCCAGGAGCAGACCTCGGGCATCGCAGAAATCAATGGTGCCATCGACCGCCTTGACCAGATGACGCAAGAAAACGCAAATCTGAGTGCCCGAACTACCTCCATCAGCCGGACTCTCGCGGTAGGCGCAGACGCGCTCTCGCAACTCATCAACCTCTTCAAGCTGAACAGGCGCTCGGTCCAGCGCTCAGACGGATCATCCATTCAATCTGAGTATTCAAAGCGAATGGCCGCGCAGGCCAGAGCCAGATCCGTGGCTTAGTCCACCTAGCACTTGAGGAAATCCGATACCAACGCGCGGCAGTTGAAGGCGGTGGCGAAAGCTGCTGCTCCCAGAGGGAGTTGGGAGCAACCGGGACGATCGCGCTTGGGCCTAATGTCGGCCGTCTCACGCTGAAGTACGATCCAGCTCCGCGGCCCTAACGTCTGCCACTTCCTCGACGCACTTGGCCTTCTCGGCCAGCGTATTGCTCATTTCCCGCAGTTGCTTTTCATCGAGCTTTTCGATGCCGACGAACTTGTTTTGAGCTTTTGACGTCAAAATGAGTTCGTCCAGTTTCGCCTGGAGGGCCTTGCCGTCTCGGTTCTGCGAGTTCTGCAGTACGAAGACCATCAGGAAGGTAATAATCGTCGTACTCGTATTGATAACGAGCTGCCATGTTTCGCTGAAATCGAAGAACGGACCGGAAATCGCCCACGCGAGAACGAGAGCTACCGCAAGGACGAATGTCGCGGGCCGTCCCGACAATTCGGCCACCGAAGCAGCGAATTTTGAAAAGAAACTGGACCGCTCTCCTTTGCTCATTGAAGCCTCTCAATTTCTATCTCACCTTGCCGACGCCATCTCCTGGCCCGCCGGCGCAACACAAGTCTGGCGTGGACCATCGTAAGGCTGGTATGTGTTGTCAGATGCCCGGTAGGACTGATAGCGAGCCGCGCACCATGTCGCCGTGGAAGAATTCAGCGCGGCGCCGGTCTGCGCTTGGGCCACCGCGTCGTCCCCGGTTTGCGAAGGCATGTGCGGCGACATGCAAGCCTTCGTCTTTCCGCTGAAGGACCGGTAGGTGTTGGTAGCCTGATCGTACGACCGGTACCGGGAGAGGCACCATGCCAGGTGTTGCGGCGAAAAGGTTGGCTTATCCGGTTCCGGCGTAGAGCCGACCGGAGAGCCGGATACCGGCAAGCGATCGACGACGTTCACCTTTGGCGCGTCGGTAACGTAGGTCGAATAGACTGCCGGAATCCGGTCGTAATTCTGTTTGGCAACATCAACCCGCACAGGCGTGCTGGTCCACAGATCAGGCGAAGTTCCCGCCTCCAGCCTATGCTGTTCCGGCTGCGCCATGACCGCTTGTGTCAGTGACACGACAGCAATGCCCAGCCCGATGGAACTCGCGATTCCAAACGTCAATGAAGCGACGGTCTTCATTTCCCGATCTCCTGGTAATTGGGAAGCCGATGGACGCGGCAGGCTGCCGCGTCCTGAGGTGGATCAGTTGATGACCTGGATCACCTTGCGGGAGGACGGCTCGACGATGACGCGTTCGTCGTTCACGATCGCATAGGAATATTTCGGGTTCTCGGGAACGGGCGTCACGACCACCGTTTCAGGAAGCGCATGGCCGACGACGACCTTCTCCTTGACCACAACGCGGGCTGTCGGTGCGGGAGCTTCACGGACATAGGTGACCACCGTCTGCGGCGGCGGATCGAGTACGGTTCCAACCACGGCACCCGCGACACCGCCCACGGCTGCCCCGACAGGGCCGCCGACGATTGCGCCGGTAACCGCGCCACCTGCAGCGCCGTTGACTGTGGACGATTGGGCGAAAGCAACGCCCGACATGAGCGCGGCCGATACCGCCGCACCAACGATAACCTTATGAAACATTTGAACCTCCTTCTTCTTTCACGATCAATTGACCGCGGCGGAAGAACGAGCGATCCGCCAAGCTGTTCCACTCTTGGGACTTTAGTCCGGGGTCGGAACAGTCTGGGTGCACTCTCGTTGTCAGGCAGTGCTGGTCGTACGCACGTCCAAAGGACGACCATTCGAGACATGGAGAAATGCAGATGAACAACTTGATCGGCTCGTGGACGCTGTTGTGATTGTCCTCGCTATTTTGAGCTTCCTCAGCCTCGATTGACGTTGAGGGGGATTCAACTCTGCCTGGATGTGATGGTTCTTTGCGAAATAAGCCGCTCATGAGGATGCGAGCTTGAAACCCTCGACTTTGCTCAAGAAGCGACAATCGGAAACGCCTTCCATCAGTCAGTTGCAACACGCCCACTTCCGACTGCAGAGAACAAGGTCCCGCACCTGCATCTTTTCGGCGATTGCAACGTTATCGAGGACAAGACGGCATCTACGATAATGGAGTGCAGTACGTGTCATCGAGATCGTTATTCGCCGCGAGTTCGGGCACAAAAATCTTCGTTGTCTTGTCTCTGGCCGTTGCTGGTTGGATTGCAATGAGGACGAGACAGGAGTCCAAAACGCCGGCGGCGTCGCGAAAAGATGATGAAGAGGGTCGAGGCCGAGACGCCTTGGTGCCAGAAAAAATCCCGGTGAAAGGCCTCCGTGACGTATTCTGGCGCGTGGTCCATGAGGTCATGGAAGATCGTGTGACGCTCATTGCAGCGGGCGTGACATTCTATCTGCTGCTTGCATTGTTTCCGGCCCTTGCCGCTCTTGTCGCGATCTACGGGCTGGTTGCTGATCCAGCCACGATGGCGGAGCACCTACGTGAGCTCTCGGGCTTGCTTCCGCCAGGGGCGTTCGACCTTATCGCCGACAGGATCACGAGCCTGGTGGAAGCGCGAAGCTCAACGCTCGGGCTGACATTCTTCATTGGCCTGGCTGTCGCGATCTGGAGCAGTCACGGCGCGACACTTGCGGTGTTCGATGCGATGAATGTCGCTTATGAGGAAACGGAGAAGCGCAGTTTCATTCGCCTGAACGTGCTTGCTCTTGGCTTCACGCTTTGCTCGATGGTGGCGGGCGCAATGATTATCGGCCTGGTCGCGGTCATGCCGGTGGTGATGTCCTATCTGTGGCTGGACCAGTTCAAGGAAAATCTTGCCCTGGTGTTGCCATGGCCTTTCCTTTTCTTCGTGACTGCGGCAGCGACGACCGCCGTCTATCGTTTTGGCCCCAGTCGAGAACCGGCGAAGCTGCGATGGCTGACCTGGGGCGCGGCCCTTGTCACTATCCTTTGGTCTGCGATGTCGGTCGGATTCTCGTTCTATCTCGATCACTTTGCAAACTATGATGCCACCTATGGCACATTGGGCGCGCTGATCGGGCTGTTGATGTGGGCTTGGCTCTCGATCGTCATTCTCATCGTTGGCGGCGAACTCAACGCGGAACTGGAGCATCAAACGGCCACGGACACGACCACGGGCCAACCGCTTCCGATGGGGCTTCGGGGCGCATATGTTGCCGACACCCTCGGCGAGGCCGCGGACTAGCGGTCATGCGCCGCCGGATCGAGGAGCTATTTCAGGACAATCCCCTTGCTGGATAGTCCATCCTTGAGCCGGTCGATCATGTCGTACCGCGTTTCCGACCATTGGTTTGTTCGCGCCCAATACTGGAGGGTCAGCACGGTCTTATCGGCGGTGAGATCATTTGAAAACACGCGCGGGGCCGGTTGTTTCTGCACTCTTTCGTCGGATGTGACGATCGTGAGGATTTCATTCTTCACGGGATTGGCGTCGATATCGTAGCCAATCGCGACCGATAGCTCCTGCCGACGGCTGGATTCTCTGCTGTGGTTGGTGATTGGGGTATTCCATAGGGTTGAATTGGGCGCCATCAGGTAGAGGCCGTCGGCTGTTTTCATTTCCGTGGCGAATAAACCGATCTCAACGATAAACCCCTTCACGCTACCCGTTTCGATATATTCCCCAACGCGTAGAGGGCGCAGCACAAGCAACATGATGCCGGCGGCGATGTTCTGCAGTGTTCCCTGCAAGGCCAGTCCAATCGCCAGACCGGCGGCGCCCAGGGCAGCAATGATCGAGGCTGTCTGCACACCGAACTGTCCCAGAACCATCACGAACACGAGCACCAACAGTCCGTAGTGCAGGACATTCTCAAAAAAGCGAGCGAGCGTTTCGTCGATACCGTGAATCCTGGAAATACCCTGATAGGCCCATCGGCTGATTATTCCTGACAGGACCCATCCTGCCACAAGCAGGAGCAAGGCACCGACGAACGAGAAGCCATATTGGACCGCAAGTGCCGTGACCTGTGCAAATGCAGTTCGCGTTGCCACAATCACATCTGTTGCCGATGTATCCATCAATCCGCTCCTTCTGTTGTCGACCTCAGGTGTAAACCGGTCAGAACGAATGGGGTTCCGTTCACGATGCGACCCGTAACCCCCGACCTCAGATATTCCCGGTGCGCATAATTGCAGATACGCCAGTGTGCGCTTCGTATCCGCGCAAGTCAGCCGAAATGGCTCACGCCAAGCGCGTTCTGCCGCTTCGATTAACAAAGTTAAATGACTGGTCGCCCTGGCAGAATTACTGTTTCAGTGAGTCCCGGGCGGCCGGGGTTCCACAGTCCTTCTTGAAGGAGTAAAGCATGGAACAGCAAGTCCAAAGATCCAAAAAGGCTGAGCGCGAAAGACGCTTCGCTCAAACCAACCGGATCGCCACTGCGATGATCGAACGCGATCTCAAAGCAAAGCGAGAAAAAACGGAACGCTTGCGTCAAGAACGCATGGCAGTCGAAACGGACGGCCGCAAGCGCGATATCTAATTGAGCTGCCGGGCCGTCAGCGCCGGAAGAGTGGTGCGACATTCGCTCTTCTTGCGTCAGCTTCGTGCCCTGGCGATAAAGCAAGCCATTCATCGTCCACTGATTTACCACGGAACAAAATCGACCCCAATTCGTTCGTTGGTCCGAACGAGGTGGACATGATTGACAGCAGCCTTTGGAATAAGCCGGTTTTGATTGTGATCGGGACGACTACGCATTGGGTCAAGAATGCGCGAGAGGCAGCCTGGCTTCTTGCTGACCAGTGGCCCGTCGTGAGCGGAAAGCCATTCATCGGCGCCTTGCAGGCATGTGCCGCAGCAATCGAAGGTAGGAGCCCGGCTGCCTTTGCGCGACTGGCGTTTGTTGCAGCCGCTCGGCACGCCAATCTTCGCGTCGAACCGTAGTTGGACAAGGGCAAACCAATCGCTGCGGTTGCCTGTGACGACGTGCGAAGACGTAGCTCGATAGCGAAATATCTCGAAACTCTCGATTGCGTTGACCCTGCTGCTCGCCGATAAGGCAGGTCTCCATGAGGAGGCGCAGGTCGGGACCCCGTCGAGGCGCGCGGTTATCGAACCAAGGGTCTAGTGGCTGTTGCAGGGTGCAGGTCGCGCGCTTTCGTAAGTGCGCTCCGGGAAGAGCTGCCGGCGAATCTGTCTGAGCTTGTCGGCTTCGCTTGTCTGGCGGACCAGCACCTGCGACGTGACGTCAACGAAGGGCTTTCCGTCCGACGCGGCCACGCGCACAGTACCGCCGTGAGTGAGAAAGTCGCAAAAGGCTTCAATCGAGCGAATGCGCGTCGTGAGTTCGACGTAGCGGTCATTACTTCCGTTCAACATCGCGTTCTCCTTGCAGAGCAGCTGCATTCATTTCCGAAAAGTTCGGCGGCATCATGGCGGCTGCTGTCGAAAGCCGGATGTGGGCGGCCTGGCCCTACACGGAAGCAAAAATGAAAGATATCGCACAGCTCAACGCGTCTTTTCGTTTCCCGTCGGCGTCGTCACTTGGGTCGAGCCGTTTCCATTTCCACTTGGCGCAGGAGATTTGTCGGTAGCCTCGGGAGGCCGGCTCGTTCCATCAGCGGCATTGTCGTCGAACGTTCCCGCACCAGACGGCTCCAATGGTGTTGAGCCGGTGGACGTCGAGGCAGTCGGTGTGGGGTCCTTGTCAGCGCTTTCGCCCCATATCTCCAAGCCACCCCACGTGATCAACGCTAGGAGCAAACCGCAGATCAATACGATGAAGACAGGCTTTCCGTAGCTGCCTTGCCTCGCCTCGGTAGCTGTTTCGGTAACCTGAGACTTTGAAGAGGTATCCTCATTGTGGGTTGCCATTGCGATCTCCTACGCATGGTGGTGGCTCTGTTTTCTAACGCCCAAGCCGTGTCCGTGTTCCGTGGGTAGCACCGTGCAAGACCTGCCAAACGAACCTTCGACCGGCGCCAGACAAAGAAACCGAGGTGGCGTCAGGTAGTCGATGCCGATGGCCATGACGCAGTTTAGCCGGCCAGAAGAACCTCGGCGAGCAACGGAAGGTGGTCTGACGCGCGAGCGGAGTTCGGGGTATTGACGACTTCGCACCGGGCCACGTCCAAGTCCGGCGAAACGAAAATATGGTCGAGGCGTACCATGGGAAAACGCGACGGAAAGGTCTTCCCCGCCTTTTTCCCTGTTAAGAGCTGGGCGTCGCGAAAGCATTGGCCAAGCGTCTTGTAGACCAGCGATGAGGGGACTGCGTTGAAGTCACCACAGACGATCGAGGGATGTCCGTGAAACTCGCTATTTCTAATCCAGTCATCTCCCAGCAAGGCTTCAATCTGCGCGGCGCGATCAAAGCTTCGCAGCCCTAGATGCGTGTTCAAGACGTTCAATCTCTGACTGCCAAGCTCCACCTGAACCCAGAGGGCCCCGCGCTGCTCGCCCAGGGACGGCAAGGGTCCTGCGTTCATCAATCTGGTCGGGAGAGCCGTCATGATCGCGTCGCCGTATTTTTCCTCGACGACGTGAAGCGCTGGATGGAAATGCGCCTCCATTTTTAGAAGCGACGCGATGACATTCGCCTGGTCGATCCCGCCCGTCCGCTGGCGCCCGACGTCAAGCTCCTGCAAGGCGACAATGTCAGCGCCGGTCGCCGCAATCACGTCGGCGATGCGGTGAGGATCTGCCTTCCGATCAGCGCCGACGCAGCTGTGCACATTATAGGTCAAAACCGTAACGCGCCGCGAGCCCACAGCGCTTTCCATTGCTTTTATGGTCATGCTCGGGGAACTGGATGCACGGCTGTTTCGTTCCAAAGCCGAGGCCAATTCGGCTAGGACGGAGGTCGCATGAGCGCAAGACGCATTTTGATCAACCTTATTTTCCTCGGGACGCTCATCTTGGCTGGATACCTGCTGAACAAGGTCTTCCACCAATACTCGATGGCCGACATCATTGCGTCGATCGGTGGTATTCCCGCAGAAAGGCTTCTGAAAAGCGGTGCATTTGCAGCAGCATCCTATCTTTGCCTGACCGGCTTCGATTGGCTAGGCTTGCGATACGCGGGCAAGCCGCTCGCCTACCACCGAGCCGCGATAACCTCGTTCACTGCCTTGTCGATCGGACACAGTTTAGGAATGGCAGCCCTCAGTAGCGGCGCGGTGCGCTACCGGTTTTACAGACGATGGGGCCTGAATTCCGAGGAGATCGCAAAGGTCGTCCTGCTTTGCGGGGTGACCGTGGGATTGGGGCTGATCGTGCTCTCGGCGATAACCTTGCTGGCGAACCCTGTCGATGCAGGCAAGGCCTTGGGTCTCGATAGGAAAAGCACCTTTCTGCTGGGCTTCGGATGCGCGGCAGTGGCAATTGTCTATTTGATACTGTCGACCACCGCAAAGAAGCCGCTCTCCATCTGGCGCTGGCATTTTCACATGCCCCGCCTGTCTATCGCTGTGGCGCAGATATTATTGGGGACACTCAATTTTGTCTTTGTATCGGCGTGCCTGCATCAACTCATTTCAGCGCACGCGCAAGTGAGCTTGTTGAGCGTGGCGACGGCTTTCGTCCTTGCAAACGCAGCGGTAATACTGACCCACGTGCCTGGAGGCTTGGGTGTCCTCGAAGCCACGGTGTCACACATTTTGCCGGGCGAAGCGTCCATTGGCGCGCTGGTCGCCTTTCGCGCAATCTACTTCTTGGCGCCGCTTGCGTTCGGCCTTGTCAGTCTGGCCGTCACCGAGCTTAGCCTCCGCGGTCGCCCGACATCAGAAGATCGCGCCAAGGGTCGTTCTGAGGCTCGAAAACACCGGCCGCAAACGGCGTAGGGGGTAAAAGGGCATTTTCGGATCAACGAGGGAAGTTCCCGGCATCGGGGAGATCTCGCCGGCAGCAAGATTGATCGAGAAATCGCGCAAGCCCCGAGACCCAACGTTGAGAGCGTCTACGCAGGAAATCATGGAGCCATGTTCCGAAAGCGTTTGCGCAACCACCTCGGGCGAGCTGCCGAGATGTTCAGCCAGAAGCTTGTTTCGAAGCGACGCGATTGCCGTTCGTTGGGTCTCGTCACGAGCCTCGACTGCCAGGTCACATTCCGTGTCCAGGCCTTCCGATCGATTATTCAGGTTCGACGAGCCAATTCGGATGAACCTGTCGTCGATGATGATGACCTTGGAATGAACCGTGATCTCCTGCTCGCCGCCGTTCAAGCCTGACGTCGCGGCATAAAAGACCCGTAGTTTTCCGTGGCGATCCATTCGTTTCAATCGTCGAATGACCCGATCTCGATTACCGCCCATTGTCAGCTTCTCGATCAGCCCATGGGAACTCCGGGTGACCAGGATGACGATTTCGAGACCGTCAGCTTCCTTCAGCCGACGAGCAATCGTTCGCGCGACGCTGAAGGAAGCAAGATATTGCGTCTCGATATAAATGGATTGGCGCGCTGAGCGGATGGCGTCGCGGGTCAGGCGAATTGCTTCATGCCGTCCGCGCTTGCCGAAAAAGCCAGGTTCGGTGAGGGCAACCGCAACATCAGCGTCATGCAGATCCGGCGAAACCGAACGGGGCCAGATCAAGTGTCGTGGCGACCGTTCGACCACTTCACGGGTTGCATGCTTCCATCGGCGACGCGCGACGTCTCCAACAAGGCGCGCCGCCTCACCTGAGACGACCGCCTGAATGTCGTGGACCGGTCCGTAGGGCGATCCATTTGGAGCGACCCTTAGGGGATTGTCTGCGCGGTGATCGGGCTCGTCCCAGCGCCGCGCCGTGAGGTCGATACCGCCGAGAAACGCAATGCTGTCATCGATAGCAACCAGCTTCTGGTGATGGCATCCCCGTATCGGATGCTTGAGGTCAAACCGCAAACTGATCTGAGGATGGATCGAGAGCGCGTTTTCGCGGAAGAGGCTGAACGATTTTCCCGAGTAGATGGGGCCCATCCCCCACACCAGGATCCTGATTTGCAGGTCTGGTCGCGCCTCGGCGACAGAGATCAGTAGCTCACCCAGTGTTTCCGAACTCACGCGCGGTCGCAGGCGAATATCCGGATTGAAGTCCCACCCGACGATCCAGATTGTGTGGCGGGCCTCGCGCACCGCCGCGTCGACCGCGGAGAAATAGGACGACCCGTCAATCAGAAACGACGCATGGGGAGCTTTCGCCCTGCTCCAGGCATTGCGCCCTTCGACGATAATCGCAGGGCCAGACGAACACCTGTCCAGCGCTGTTGTGCGCTTCGCGGCGGCAAGGTAACCGGTACCGCCCGCACCTCTTTGCTGTTTGCCCGTCACTTGAAAGATCGTCATGAATACCGCGCCTCCTTTTCGTGCGCGAACAACGCGCAACCGGAGATTCCGTTCCCTACACAAGCACTTCGCGATGGAAGGAATGGCGCCTTTTTCAAGGCGGCGTACACGGCCTGTCAAAGGTTCCGCCTGATGAAATAGGGGGACGAGAATAGGCACGGGGACGACGGAACCGCCGGTCGTGGATGGCGTTTAGATGTTGCGCGCCAAAGGGAGGAACGAGACATGCCTATCGAGAAATGGGATCAGCCGGTCGAACTGACGTCCGGGCGGCGGGAGAATATTGTCGTTACAGGCCCCTTCGAGGCGGTGATATGCCTCTCGGACGGCTGGCCCGACATGGCGGCAGCCAGCTTCGTCGCCGCCCGCACCGCCTGCCGTGGAGCGCTCGCCGGTAGGGTCACCGCCGAAGAGGCTCGAAAGCGCTTTATGGTAGCGGTCAAGGATGCGAATCTCATGCCGCACTGACTGCCAGATCCCTCGGTGGAAATGCAAAAGCAATATTCGCCGATATCTGGAGCAGGACGGCGGCGCCACCTCGCCAAACCGGTTCGGCGACCTCATCGGAGGCGAACAGCGCGCTGGTCTCGTACGGTGTCTGTTCGTACGCCCGCGGGGGAGTGGCACGGCGCATCCCCAGTCGTACGTTTTCTCAATCAATAGCCGCGCCGAAGATGGGCAGAATTTTGCCTGTGATGCAGCTAGACATCCGAGGAGACGCGAGAAAAACGCAGGCGGGTGCAATCTCTTCGGATTGAGCCGCTCGCTTCATCGGAATTTGGCTCCCGAACTGTTCAACGTCGACGGGCTCCTTGTCCGAAGGATTGTGCGGCGTCCAGACTGGCCCTGGCTGCCACCGAATTGACACGAATGCCTCGGGTCACTAGTTGGCCGGACAAGGCTCTTGTGCGGAATTAGGTGGTAACTGCCAACCGACTTCCTGTCTGTTAAAAAGCAGGCAGAGAGCGGTCTTCGCGGAGGTTTGCAGCTACTGAGCCTCCTGATCCACGCGTCTAATTAGTGCGTTGCAAATACACCTAATTAGTGTTGTCGAAAAGCAACGGATTAGTGCGGTCGTTGCGTCTGCAGGATTCACGAAATGTCAGGACGCCCGCCAAATGAACTGCTCGCCTCATCGCTTCGCGAGCTTCGAGGTGTAACCGAACAAGGGGCTCGATCAGTTCTGAAGAGCGACCTTTTGAGCAGGGTTCATCGCGAGCGTCTCGCCAAGGCGGGGTTTGTGGAAGAGATAATGCGCAGGTGGCTCGCGGTCAATTCCCGACCTTCCGATAGGCGTCGGATCGACTCCGAGTGGAGCACCGTCTACTGGGAATTCGTGCGAAGCTATCTTAACGATCGCTTCGGAAACGATTGGTGCTTCTCGCCGGAAACGTCGGTGACTTTATGGGCAGAAAACTGGTCTGTCGCGCCGCAGATTGTCGTTCGCAGTCCTGCAGCCAATAATCAGGTTCTTCCAATGCCGGGCGGGACGTCCCTTTACTTGTTACGGGTTCCACAACCCGACCAATCTATCGTTCACAATGGCGTCCGGGTGCTTACCAAGGAAGAGGCGATCGTCAACAGTGCAAAGAATAGCTGGACCGCAATACGGACCGACATGATCGCCGTCATGGGGTCTATTCGCGGTTCTGCATCGCTTCTTCGCGTTCTCCTTTCCAGCGCAAGAACCACCATGGCCGGAAGGATAGCCGGTGCCCTGCGCCATCTTGGAAGGATCCGCGACGCCGATAGCATCCTGTCAACGATGAGCGCGGCCGGATATGTCGTTCACGAAGACGACCCATTTGACGACAGTGGCCACGCTGTGCTCGACGAACGAAGAGCGGCGGCACCTGCGGCCACCCGCATCAAGAATCTGTGGGCGAAAATGAGCCGGGATGCTCTGGACAGCATCGATATAGGAGGCACGCGGTTCAACGACATCGACGCGTACATGGAGGAGATCGAAGAGCGATATGTCGCGGATGCGCTGAATTCCCTTTCAATCGAAGGCTATCAGGTGTCGGAAGAACTCATCGAGAGGGTTCAGTCGGGCGCCTGGAACCCCGAAGAGCACGCAGGAGATGCCGATGCCCGGAACGCCTTGGCTGCGAAAGGCTACCGCCTCGCGTACGAAGAGGTGAGGAAGGATATCCGGTCGATCCTTGAGGGAGAACCATCGGGACCTCTTCTGTCGCACCGACATCAGGACTGGTTCAGGGCGATGTTTCAGCCATCAGTGCAGGCTGGCATCATAGACGCGTACAAGCTCGCGGGTTATAGGGGTCACAACGTGTATCTGCGGGGTTCCACTCATGTCCCCCTCCCACCGCATGCGATAGCTGATGCCATGGACGCTCTGTTCGAGTGCATCGAGGATGAACCCGATTCACGGGCCAAGGCTATTGTTGCCCCTTTCCTCTTCACCTACATTCACCCCTTTCCAGATGGAAAGGGACGCTCAGGTCGCTTCCTCATGAATGCACTGCTGGCTGAAGCCGGACTACCCTGGACGGTCGTACCTGTCGATCAACGCGACAGGTACATGTCATGTCTTGAGGAAGCCAGCCAGAACGAGAATATCCGGCCGCTTGCACTCTTTATTGAGGAACTGGCAAAAGCACCACCGCCGCCACGCCCACAAACTACAGCATGGGCGAGCAAAAAATAGGAGATTGGAACCCGGGCAGGCCAAGTCTCGTTTTCACGATTAACGCTTCTCGAGTGCGGCCGCCGATAGTCTCCGCGATCACCCACCTTCACCCAGACATATACATGCACACTTAAACTGGTGGCAGTTGCTACATAATTCCGCTCTTGAAAGCGTGTATACCACCCTTGGTCATCGAATAATCCAGAAGTTCTTTCGAGCCCTCCAGGCCAGTGACCGAGCCCGTGTTGATGATCGCCGAGCCGTTTGTGAGATGAGGAATGGCCGCCTTTGCCATATAGAAGTACCCGTATAGATTGGTCTTGAACGTCTCGTCGAAATGCTCGTTGCTGAGATCCTCGATATCGTGGGTATGAACCTGGAAGGCAGCGTTGTTGACGACAATGTCGATGCGGCCGAATTGTGCGATCGTCTTTTCCACGGCCGTCTTGCAAAAGGCGCTATCCTTGACATCGCCGCGAATGACGAGGCAGTCCCTGCCTCCTTCCTGACCGCGGTTCTGGTGTCTTCCGCGTCGCGGTTTTCATCGAGATGGACGATTTCTACATCAGCGCCCTCGCGCGCAAAAAGGATCGCCACGGAGCGTGCCAATTCCAGAATCGCCGCCGGTAATCAACACCTTGTCCTTCAACTTACCCGAACCGCTGTAAAACGGTGCGTCGCACATGGGAGCGAGAGGTAGATCTTTCTCGGACCCCGGCTTGTCCTGATGGACCGTGTGGGAAATGGTGGAGCCGAGTATATGCGTGCACCGGCCTGCATAGCCCCTGACCGCTCCTTGTCGTCTTTTCGGTCGGCTTCTTGGACCTGTGACTGGATCTCACGCTGCTTTGCCGCTGTGGATTTCGGTGACATGATCTTCTCCTTCCATTCAAGGGATCAACATTGATGTTGCATAGTGGGTTGTGCCGTTCGCGTCATTTGCTGCCAGGTGGCGAGAGATCGCATATCCCAGGAAGGCCCGCCGGCCGGAGAGCACCCCGACGGGTGACGCCGCTGGGTCTTATCGATGGCCTCTGCCAGAGCGGGCCAGCATGGCAAGGACGGGCGTTGCCGCAGACACCAGTGCTCCGAAAGGAAGCCGCCTGAGGGCCCGGCTAACGACAAAGGTTGCGCCCATCGCTGCGGCAAGCTTCAGCCACGGATGATGCCCAAGTTGCGCATAGGCGCTTGCGTCCGCGCGCCTGGCCGCCGCGCGCGCAATTCCGGAGGTTCGAGACTGCAAGGTCGCGATCCGGGTCTGTAGAAGAGCGACCTCATCGCGAAGATCATCCAGCGATTGATGATGACCGAAATTCTCGACGGGGTAGTCGAGCGGCACCGGGCTGACAGGCGGAATGACGTTCAGTCCCTGCTGACCCGCGTTTGAAGCTTCGATTTTGTTCGTGAAGCTCTCGGAAGGGAAAGCGTTTTGCGCCATGTTCATTTCCTCTAAAAAATGGGATGATCGACAGCCCGTGCGCTTGGCTCTGATCACTCAACGCTCAAGCAGGCGGGAGGTTCATCCTTCATCCGCCGCATCGAAGGAAATCGGCAAGGCAGGGGGAAGTAGTCGCTGCGCCTGCCAATGCGCCAAATGCCTTGGCTGCTTTGACCGATCTCACATTTTGTACCGAGCCGTGAACAGACTTACCTGCTCAAGCCGGCGCGGGTGCCGATCGCTGGGGGCGACAAGCCCCGGCGTATGGGCATAGTCACTGCATCGACTGGCGGCCGGCGCGCAGTTTCGGATACGAGTATTCGCGTCGGCGTTCCACAGGTATTGCGCAGTCAAGGATGTTTTTTCAGGACGAGAACGTGGCGGGGATAAAACTCGGCTGCTTCACCGCCGCCCCTAGGGAGGAACCACCCGACTCCGGCGGCATTTCACTTGGTGAGTGCGGATGGTGTCAACCGGACGCGACAGGGATGGTGAACATTGCGGTTTTTCCGGTTTCCCGCCGTCGCCGACGCAACGGCAGTCGAGCGCCCAACCTGTCTCGACCTCGCCTCTTCCAGGTAGCCCGGTACAAAGTCTGGAACCGCCAAGCATCATTTGCGCATGCTAAGCCAGCGGAAGACCCGGATCTCCTCTTCGTCCATCCATTGAAGAAGGCGCTCGCTTCTGGTCCGTATGGTGAGAATGTCGCCTAGAGTTCCGGCTCTAAAGTCTTCGAATACCGCCGGGTGGATGTAGGATGACCGGCATACAGACCGGGTATTCACGAGTTTTGCGGCAACGAGGTCTATCGCGGTATTGATCTGCCGGGCAATATCCCGCTCCGAAGAAGCCACTGGTGTCGCGGCCAAGGCCTCGACGGCCAGGCATGTTGCTCCCCACGTCCTGAACGGCCGCGATGTGAACTCCCCACCGGCTATCTCTCGGATATAGGCGTTGACGTCCTGCGACCTGACCTCCCGGCGCGTTCCGTCGTCGCACACGTACTGGAAGAGCAACTGTCCGGGTAGCTCCTGGAGTTTGCGCACGACATTGGCAATCCGCCTGTCGCTATGGATGAGGTTCCATTCCTTGCCGGACTTCCCCTTGAAGCGAAACTTGACGCGGTCGCCTTCAATCTTCACGTGGCGACCTCTCAACGTTGTCAGTCCGTACGAGCCGTTTGCCTGTGCGTAGTGCGTGTTGCCAATGCGGATGTAGAGGTTGTCGAGCATCCACACGACCGTTGCCAGCGCCTTGTCCATTGTCAGACCGCGAGATCGTAAATCGGCATCCACACGCTCGCGGATATCAGGCAGGAGCCGGGCGAAATCGGTCAACCGGTCGAATTTTTCACGGCCTCGTTGCTCGTGCCAATCCGCATGATATCGGTATTGACGCCGACCTCGAGCATCCGTTCCGACAGCCTGTAGATGGGAACAGGGGTTGGACGAGATCACCACATTCTCATAGGCGGGCGGTATCGCCAGCGCGTTGAGGCGGGCGATCTCGCTAGCGTCGCTTATGCGACGACCGTCTTGCCCGTAGTAAAGGAAGCCCCTCCTGCTACGCTTGCGCGTTATTCCTGTCTCGAGCCCGGAGATGTATACGAGACCGGACGTGGTGCCCGCTTCGCCCTTGAAGGATGCCACAGCTTCTATACCGACCACCTGGTTCATGACGCGATAACTCGCGCGTAACGCACTGGTTCCCCGAAGTCTGTTGCTATCGGCAGGCATGCCCAAGGAACGGCTGCACTGGTTGACCGGTTTCGCTGCAAAGACCGACAGCGTAGCGTCACGCGCACATGAAAACCCCACATTGAAAGCCGTTAACACGCAAGCGCGCGCCAACGATTCAGGGGGTGTTGATGGTCGGGAGCAGGGTGACGATTTCGTCCTGGCGTTCCTTGGAAAGGGGTTCAACCATTTCGTCCCAGAACGCCTGAGCTTCGGCTGGCTCGTCATCCCACTTTCTGACGCTGACAAGGTTGTCGTCGATCTTGGCGCGCCGCGTGCCTCCCAATCGCAGATATTCCTCGGCCATCCTGGCCGCTTCAGTCTTGAGCTCGTCCATGAGATCCTCCTGTTGAAAGTCGCACGCGATCCTAGACCTGCACGGGCTTTACGGTGCCAACCGATATGGCGCCCTCGACGACCCCACGCGACAGATCGCGCCGTCCATGCTCGATTTCGATGACCGTGTAGAGCTTGTCGTCCCTGAAGGCGCTGGCGTTGAAGGTGGTGACATCCTCCGCCGGAGCTGCGTCGATCTCCATGAAATCGAGTTCGCGCGCTGCGGCCACAATCCGCGCATCCCCGGCTGTTCGAGCCGCTACAACGACGATGCCGTGGCTGGGCGCGTTGTCCCAGCGTAGATCGGAATCCGATGCAATCGGTTCGAGCCGATATACGTTCAGTCGTTCTTGCGAAGGGCCATTGGCACCACGGACTGCTGCATCGGAAATCTGAGCCTGGCTCTCGACCGAATCTCCGAAGTGCGTTTTGCTGGTGGCGTTGTTGATAGGGCTATCGCCTGCTCGGCTGACATTGGACATGAAAACCTCCTGCTGATGATTAAAAGGAAACCTCCAGGCTGCCCCGTGGTTCCATGCGTTCGATGCGTCTCTCCATTTACGGGCTGACCGAATTCCATGAAGTACCATGCGTGGCGCCGGCAGCACTCCATATGGCGTCGCTGGGATGCGTTACGTGACGGCCAGGTCGCAACCGACGCCGAGGCATAAGATCGTTCACCCGACATCTGGGGGATGAACCTGTTCGGTACGCTCGTGGACCGGAACAATCCGAGGGCGTGGAGGTTTGTTCTGCGTCGCTCTTGGAAAGATCGGCATCACGCGCTTGGGGCCAACGAAGGCCACAACTAACAGATTGACGCACTGCCAGAGGAGGACACCATGGCAACGACAAAAACTCTTAACGACCTGTTTTTCGATACTCTCAAGGACATCTACTACGCTGAAAAGCAGATCCTGAAGGCCCTGCCGAAGATGGCCCGGGCCACCCAATCAGATGAAGGAAAAGCAGGCTTTTTACAACATCGTGACGAGACCCAGGGGCACGTGGAGCGCCTGGAGCAGGTCTTTGAATTGATCGGAAAGCCTGCCCGCGGCAAGACCTGTGAAGCTATCCAGGGCATTATCGCCGAAGGCGAGGAAATCATGGAGGAGTTCAAGGGGTCGCCAGCTCTGGACGCCGGCTTGATCTCCGCCGCCCAGGCCGTGGAGCACTACGAGATCGCACGCTACGGGACGCTGATAGCCTGGGCCAACCAGCTTGGTCTTAACGATGCCGTTCCCCTTCTGAAGGCGACACTCGCCGAGGAGGAAGCGACCGACAAGAAACTCACCCAGCTTGCCGAGGCACAGGCGAACGTCAAGGGCAAGAGCAAGGCAGCCTGAAGCTGCGTATTGCCTGAAAGGCCGCCTAGCGCGGCCTTTCCACCATTGGCAGTTTTAATAACACGGGGAAACAGCGATGACCAAGCGACCCACAAACTCCGCTCAGAAATCAAGCAGCGTCAAGATTCACGATGAACAGCTCCATCGCGGCAACGGAGGCGAGCTCCATCAGTTCGCTGAAGACGGGCACGATGTGCTGACGACGGCCCAGGGTAGCCCGGTCGCGGATGACCAGAACACGCTTCGGGTTGGTGCACGCGGCCCGGCCTTGATCGAAGACTTCCATTTTCGCGAGAAGATTTTCCACTTCGATCATGAGAGGATCCCAGAGCGCGTTGTCCATGCACGCGGCTATGGTGCCCACGGCTTCTTCGAGACGTACGAATCGCTGGCCGCCTACACACGCGCGGACGTCTTCCAGAGGGCGGGTGAGCGGACGCCCGTTTTCGTGAGATTCTCAACGGTGGCCGGCAGCAAGGGATCGTTCGACCTTGCCCGCGACGTGCGTGGTTTTGCGGTCAAGATGTACACCAGGGAAGGCAACTGGGATCTCGTTGGCAACAACATGCCAGTGTTTTTCATCCAGGATGCAATCAAGTTTCCCGACATGGTCCACTCCGTGAAGCCCGAGCCGGACCGGAACTTTCCGCAAGCGCAGTCGGCGCATGACACGTTTTGGGACTTCATCAGCCTGACACCGGAAAGCATGCATATGATCATGTGGGTCATGTCGGACCGGGCGATCCCGCGATCGTTCCGGTTCATGGAAGGGTTCGGCGTTCATACCTTCCGTTTCGTCAATGCCCGGGACGAGTCGACATTTGTGAAATTCCATTGGAAGCCGAAGCTTGGCCTCCAGTCGGTGGTCTGGAACGAGGCCGTCAAGATTAACGGTGCTGATCCAGATTTCCATCGCCGGGACCTTTGGCAGTCCATTCAGTCGGGAAACTTTCCCGAGTGGGAACTCGCCGTTCAACTTTTCGACCAGCGTTTCGCTGACAAATTCGACTTCGACGTTCTCGACCCGACAAAAATCATTCCGGAAGAAATTCTCCCCCCGCAGCCAATCGGCCGCCTGGTGCTCGATCGCATGCCAGACAACTTTTTCGCGGAGACGGAGCAGGTCGCGTTCATGACGCAGAACGTACCGCCTGGGATCGATTTCAGTAACGATCCACTGCTCCAGGGCCGTAACTTCTCCTATCTCGACACGCAGCTGAAGCGGCTGGGTGGTCCCAACTTCACGCATCTGCCGATCAACGCTCCGAAGTGCCCCTTCCATCATTTCCAACAGGACGGGCACATGGCGATGCGCAACCCGGTTGGACGCGTCAATTATCAGCCGAACTCGTTTGGTGCTGGCCCGCGCGAGTCCTCCGTTCAAGGCTACCGCCACTTTCCCGCCCAGGAAGAAGGCACCAAGGTGCGTCTTCGCGCGGAAAGCTTCGCCGATCACTACAGCCAGGCAAGACAGTTCTATACCAGCCAGACCCCGCACGAACAGCATCATATCGCGGCGGCGTTGACCTTCGAGCTCAGCAAGGTCGAAACGTCGGCTATCCGAGAGAGGATGGTCTCTCACCTCTTGAACATCGACGAGACGCTGGCGGCAGCTGTCGCTCGCAAACTTGGGCTACGGTCGATGCCGAAACCTGCACCGGCTGCGATGCCAACCCGGCAGGACCTTGCCCCCTCCCCGGCGCTCAGTATTATCGAACGGGGTCCAGGGCGTTTCGAAGGAAGGAAGCTGGGCATTCTTGTCACTGACGGCGCAGACGGCGAGCTGCTTGACGGGCTCGTGGATGCCGTCACAAAGGAAAAAGGGACCTGCGAACTTATTGCGCCGAGGGTTGGCGGCGTGACCCTTTCTGACGGACGCTTTATCAACGCCACGCACATGATCGATGGCGGTCCCTCTGTCCTTTTCGATGCCGTGGTTGTTCTTTCGGCCGCAGACGCGATTGACGACCTCGCCAAGGAGGCTGCTGCGCGAGACTTCGTCTCCGACGCCTACCAGCACTGCAAGTTCATCGGCTACGACAGCACCGCGACACGACTGCTTGAGAAGGCCGGGATTGCCGCGGCATCAGATGAGGGCATGGTCGAACTTTCCGGAGACGACGGCCCTTCATTCTTCGTTTCAAGGCTCGGAAAGCTACGGGTTTGGGAACGCGAGCCGGAGGTCAAGCCAGGCTAGGCTTCGCTTGGTCGGTTGATCGATCGATCGCTGAACAACCTAACGATTGTGATGCTGCCTGCAGTAAGGCCGCATCCACTTGCTTGAACATCCCCGCGCCTGGCTTACGCCTACCAGTTCGCGATGTGAAATTCGCACTGGCGTGAACTATCCAGTCGCGGAACAATCTGCAGACACACGGGTTTACGGTGGCCGTGGCAGGCACGGGCAAGTGCCGCTTGCTCAGAGGCGGCAACGATTGAAGCGTTTCCATCCAGGGCAAATCATTGGCGGTGCGGATCATGCCAACTAAAACCACCCGGGTTCTACCCGGAGACTATTCTCGCCTCGGTGCGACACCCGACAAGGACGGGGTGAACTTCGCGATCTTCAGTGCTCATGCCGAGCGGGTCGACCTTTGTCTTTTTAATGATGATGGAACCGAGGAAATCGATCGCGTCGAGCTTGCGGAATATACCAACGAGGTGTGGCACGGCTATATTCCCGGCCTCAAGGCGGGGGCGCTCTATGGCTACCGGGTGCATGGGCCGTATGATCCGGAGAGAGGCCATCGTTTCAATCCCAACAAGCTCCTCGTCGATCCTTATGCCAGGGAACTCGTCGGCGATATTGCTTGGGGCCAGGCTCAGTTCGCATATATTATCGATGGCGCCGAGAAAGATCTGTCCTTCGACACGACAGACAGCGCTTCCTTCGTGCCGAAATGTCGGGTCATCGATCCCGCCGACCATGCCCGGACTTGTGACTTGCGGCCGGACATTCCCTGGTCAAGGACGGTCTTCTACGAAACCCACGTGAAGGGTTTTACCCAACTTCATCCAGCGTTGCCCGAGAACCTTCGAGGCACCTTTGAAGGCCTTGGGTCCAAACAGATCGTGGACTACGTCAAAAGTCTCGGCATAACGTCGATCGAGCTTCTGCCGGTTCATTGGTTTGCCGACGACGCACACTTGCTTGACAGGGGCCTCAAGAACTTCTGGGGATACAACACCCTGGCTTTCTTCGCTCCTGCGTCTCGTTACTACGGTCCTCATGGCATCGCAGGCTTTCGCGACATGGTTCGTGCTTTTCATGATGGTGGCATCGAAGTCATTTTGGACGTTGTCTATAATCACACGGCCGAAGGCAACGAGCTTGGCCCCACCCTTTCCTTCAAGGGGATCGACAACTTTTCTTACTACCGCACCGTGCCTGACCAGGCCCGCTACTACATCAACGATACCGGAACCGGCAACACGGTGAACACGTCTCATCCCCGCGTTTTGCAGATGGTGATGGATTCACTGCGCTACTGGGCTGACGAGATGCATGTCGATGGCTTTCGCTTCGACCTCGGAACCATTCTTGGCCGCGAGCCGGAGGGATTTGACCAGCGTGGGGGCTTTTTCGACGCAGTCGGGCAGGATCCGGTCCTGTCGCGCCTGAAGCTTGTCGGGGAGCCGTGGGACATCGGCCCAGGCGGCTATCAGGTCGGCGGCTTCCCGCCGGGCTGGTCGGAGTGGAACGACAAATACCGCGATACGGTGCGCGACTATTGGAGAAGCAAAGACGGGACCACCAGGGATTTCGCCGCTCGCGTTCTGGGTTCGGGTGACGTCTACGATCTGCGCGGACGTCGGCCATGGGCCAGCGTGAACTTCCTCACAGCACATGACGGTTTTACGCTCAACGACCTGGTATCCTATAACGAGAGACATAATGAGGCGAACGGGGAAGACAACAGGGACGGCCACAGCGACAACCGCAGTTTCAACTACGGCGTGGAAGGCCCAACCGACGACGCGGACATAAGCGCCGTCCGCGACCGGCAGAAGCGAAATTTCCTCGCGACACTGTTCCTTTCTCATGGCGTGCCGATGCTGTTGGCCGGCGACGAATTCGGTCGCAGCCAGATGGGAAACAACAACGGCTATTGCCAGGACAGCGAACTGAGCTGGGTGCACTGGCACGACCTGCCGGACAGTGCTGGAGATCTTCGGGAATTCACGCGGCGCCTGATTGCCCTGCGTCGTGATCACTCGATTTTCCGGCGCGACAGCTGGCGGGATGGAATGGTCGTTACGTGGTACAATCCGTCCGGCGGGGAGCAGACCGAAGAGCAATGGGCAGACGCCAGCAGCAACGCCATCGGCCTTCGTGTCTCCCGCGATCACGACGACGAGGAAGGCTGGGACGATATCCTGATCCTGTTCAATCCACATCATGAGCCTGTGCCCTTTAGAGTACCGGAGACAGAGGGGGCCTGGGTGGAGGTCCTGACCACGGCGGATTCAGCCCCAGGTGATCCGGTGGGTGATCCGTATGTCCTTCCTGGACGCAGCCTCGTCCTCTTTAGAACAGCGTCCCACCGCTAAGGCAGGCGTGACACGACGCTTCACGTCTGGTGCCGGGGTTTGAGCGCCGGAGACACGGGGTTGGGATGACGTTGGCACTATGCACGGTAGCGGTCGAAGGCCGTTAGAAACTGCGTCGGCGGATCGGCCTCCGGATGCTGGTAGATTTCGGCGCGAAGGTAGTGCAACTCGTCTTCAAGATCGGTTTCCTCGACCTCGATCCACCAGGACTTGGGCCGACCGTCACTGCCGTCGGACCAGCGGTATCCGCGTGCCTTCAGGTGATCCTTCATGTCGAAGGGACTATGCTCTGCGAAGACGCGAACCCTTGAGCGCTGGCTGGCCGCATAGAGCTCAGAAAATGGAGTTGGAGACCCGCAAGAAGGGCTTTGGTCAAGGATTTCCAGCAAGGCAAAACAATCCTCGACGGCGCGATGGCCTTCGTGAAAGAAGCCCGCTTGACCGATCAGATAACCGAGCTTCGTTCCCTCGAATCCGCGTGAGGCCCAGTCTATCTCCGCGTTGGAGCAGGCCCACGCCTTTCCTGAGAACAATGGCGAAAACATCTCGCAGAATGGGCGATCGAAGCCGGCGTTGTGGGCAATGACCAGGTCCGCCGGTTCTATAAGTGGACGAAGTGCTCGCGTATCGATGACCTGGCCCGCCACCATCTCATCCGTAATCCCGGTCAGTCTGGTAATTTCGGCGGGAATGGGACTGCTTGGTTGCTGCAGTCCACCGTAAACACCGACCACATCGCCAATGAAACCCCTTTCATCGAAACTGAAGGCTATGACACCGATCTCGATGATTTCATCTTTCCGATGATTGAGCCCGGTGGTCTCGGTGTCGACTATGACACCCCGTAGCGGAAACTCGCTGCGAATTGTTTGCGCGATCGCGCGCGCCTCGAGCCTCCTCAATATCCGGTAGCGTCCCGTTGCCGTCAGCCGTTCAGCCATTTCGGCCTCGTCAATCGCTCCCGCGGGCGACGTCCCCGGTCGCGGTCCGGAGACTGTCTTCATTACGGCAGACGCGGGCTCGGCCGAAAACATATCGAATTGCAGAGGCATGCCGGAAATTTTTCCTGTCGCGAAGTCTGCGAAGACCTAGCACAGGCGCCCGCGCTGGTCACCCGGTCCTCCAGCATTCAAGCCAACCTGCGGCAAGTGATGAAGCAGCGGTCGTGACGCTAAGCACGCCTTGGCCGGGAGCAAACCCGAATCGCAGGACACGCATCGCGACAGCGTTGTGATCAGTCGGGGAGCGCGCCCTGTGGTTGAGGTTAAAAAGTCTTACCGCACGGACTGGGCGAAAAAAACCGGAACGATTGAGAGCCGAGGCTGTTCCTCCGGTGGAAGTCAGTTGAATTGGGGAATGGCATGGAAAGCAATGGCTGGGTTACAGTGACGCTCCAGCGACACGGTAAACTGCACACGATCAACTCTGTGGGAGACGCGCTTGACATGCTTATCTCAAGGTGGCCGGTTTCTGACGGGGTCGCCTATATCGGGGCAATGGAAGCGTGTGTCGGGACGGAGGAAGGCGGCGTGTCGTCGTCGCAAGCTCGCGCGGCGTTTCTTCTGGCCGCGGTAGAGGCGGGCATCTATTTCGAGGCTCGGGTTTGACAAGAAAGACGCTCAGGCACCGCGATGGCCAAAGCGATGGGGACGGATATTTCAGGCGAGCGAGCCCTCCGCATTGCAAGCCAGCTCTCTAGAGGCGTGTCAGGCCCCACAACCGCATGAGTTCGACCGGGGCGGAAATGCCGGCTGACCGTACGAAAGGATCTCGGAAGCGCCGGGAGGCGCCATTGCTGCGCGTCTTGATCGGAAGCGCGTGGCCCATGCCGCTAATCAAATAAAGGGAGACCTTCCGCTTCTTTGCAACCTCCCAGATGTGAAGTTCACCCCAGGCCTTCCTTTCAACCCGCCCAAGGCTTCGATCCATACCCGCTGCTTCCAGCCATTGGGCGACGTTCGCTTCGGCGTTGCGCGGATTGACAACCTTGTCACCAGTTCCTTGCCAAATGCTCATGGGCGGCCACGACGAACCTTGGTCGGACAGATCTTCTACAAGGCTTCCCCAGCCGGCCACAGGGACTGGTGCTCCGGATTTCATTGCCCGGAGGGCGGACATTGCATCGCGGACTGAGCCGAACGGCATGCCCGCCACAATTGCCGCGCCTGCAAACAATGCCGGATAGTGGGCGACAAGCGCCGCGGTCATGGCGCCCCCAGCGGAAAGCCCAACAATGAATACACGTCGTCGATCGACCCCGTAGCGGCTACATGCTTGCTCGATCATCTGCCTGATGGACAGAACTTCCCCGCGGTCTCGGGCGACAGCGCTCGGCCGAAACCAGTTGAAGCAGCCGTTCGGATTGTTGCTGCCTGTCTGTTGGGGATACAGGAGAACGAAGCCCCGTTCGGTCGCATAGCGAGAGAACCCGCTGGCAGCGTCCAGGCTTTCGGGTGTCTGATTGCAGCCGTGAGGCACGACGACAAGCGGCGGCTTTTTCCGCAACTTTGTGGGCGCGAACAGCTTCATCACGAGCCCTGCGGGATTGCTTTCGCACATTGCAATAGTCTGAAGTGTGGTCCTCCGCGAAGGGGGCGATTTGTGACCCGATGGTCCTAGCATTGCGTTGACCAGTTTGCTGATGCTGCGATGGACCCTGAATGACTTCCGAAGCGATTTATGAATAGCGGGCCTCATTGTGTGACGGCCTCCACTTTTGGCTGTAGTGCTGGTTCTGACCACGCGGTCGGAAAACCGCTTCTCACTCGATAGCAGCAGCTAAGGGAATGTGGCGTCCTCGTGCACGAGGGTGCATCGTCTGTCAGCATCTTTTCGACTTCCTGCGAAGTTTCGTGAATGTGGGTCTATCATTCGTTCGTGACATCAACCCCCGGACGCCGTCGCCTTGCCAGGCCGGGCTCATGCGCACTGAAATCCGAGCCGCTAATGATAAAGACCTGTGCGCTCCAATCTGTACCCAACGAGAACGCAATCCAGGCGGCACGCCTTCCTGGCGCTGATTTTCGCAAACACCTGGCTGCCTCGCGCATTCAGCCAGACCGCAATCCCAAAAGACCAACTTTCGTGGAACACTTCGCGGAATTTGCCGTTCTCTTTGAGGATAGCAAGGAGAAAGAGTGATGGACTGGAATCGAGTTGAAGGTAACTGGAAGCAGGTTAAAGGGAAGGTCAAGGAACAGTGGGGGAAGCTCACGGACGATGATCTCGACGTGATCGCCGGTAAGAGATATCAGTTGGAGGGCAAGATCCAGGAGCGCTACGGCTACGAAAAGGATCAAACCAGAAAAGACATCGACGATTGGTATGGACGTCAGACCTGGTAAACCTTGCTGCAACCGCAGCGACCGCGACGCCCTGGAGGTTGCTCCAGGGCAACTCGGGGATTGTGAGTACCGCCGGCTGGCTTCTCCAATCAATTGGAGCCGTGGTCGGCAGGCCATGTACCACTTCGGGCGCAATCCAATCGCCGGCGGGGATAGGATGACACGGCGTTTCGGCGGGACTTCAAGACCCTTTCCTAAAGAAATGACCGCTTTCACACCTCCGGCCGATTGGCCGAAAAATTCCAGCAATCTTTGCGTTGGAGGAGCTGGCAGCTCGAACCCGCCTCGATCGGGGCAGGCACGCTGAAGGAACGCCGAAGGGATCCTGTGCGGCTGATCCGCCTCTTCGGCAGGGCCTTCGGATGTCATGTGGGTCTCGCTCAGATTCACTGTAGGCCTGGTGCCGGCCACCCGTATGAGTAGAGGAAATTTTCAATGGCTTTACCGCGAAGGTCGGAGATGACCAACAAACTTTTGCAGATCCTTCCCGAAGCGGATTACGCGGGGATCTCAACCGACCTTGAATACATTGAACTTGCAAGAGGTACGGTCCTTGCAACTGCGGGACGCCCGATCGACCATATCTACTTCCTGACGTCGGGTATCGGGTCGATCATTGCAACGACGCCTGAGGGGAACCGGGCCGAGGCAGGGATTTTTGGCTATGACGGTTACGTTCCAACGTCCGCGGTCGCTCGCGCGGATGACAGCCCGCATGATGTGGTCGTCCAACTAAAATCGGAGGCCTATCGTATGACTTACGCCCAGTTTCGGCGCCTGATGGACGACAACCGCAATTTCGTCAGGGTGATGATCCGCTCGATCGAAGCCTTCTCCGTCCAATTGACCTACACGGCGATTTCAAATGCGATACATGACGTTACCGAGCGGCTGGCGCGTTGGTTGCTCATGTGTCACGACCGTGTGGAAGGCAACGAGATTGGCCTTACCCACGAGTTCATCTCCTTGATGCTGGCGGTCCGACGCCCCAGCGTGACGACGTCATTGCATGTTCTTGAGGGCAACGGGTTCATCAGGTCCGAACGAGGAAATATAATCGTTCGCAATAGAGCGGCGATGGAAGATTTTGCGCATGACGCTTACGGCAAGCCGGAAGCGGAGTATCGCCGACTGATGAAGGATCTATTCTGAGCATTGGCATGCTTTCTAGACTGCATACGAGTGGATCGGCTTAGATGTCGCCAATAAGCCTTCGATATTCCTCCTCCGGCTTGCCGTACGCATCGCCGGCAAATTCTTCCATCCCCCGTCGGTCCCGGATGGTAATTCGGCCGCGCTCCGAGAGGATGAATTTCCTGCCTTCCAGAACGTGAAGCGCCGTCGTCACGCTTGGCCGCCGGACCCCGAGCATCAGCGAGATAAAATCATGTGTCAGCGCGATCTCGTCGCCATCGACACGATCATGCGACATGAGCAGCCAGCGCGCCAGCCTCGTATCGATCTGACAGTTGACATTGGACAGCGCCGTATAGGAGATCTGCGAAGCGAACGTTTGGATGAACCGTGCTAACAGGTTGGCAAATGTGGGGTTCCGCGACAGCGCGGTCAAATTAGCGTCCAGGCTCATCCGGTAACCCCACCCCGCGACCTGCATGAGAACTTCATGAACACTGATCGTGCCGCCCACACCCGCAGACGTCGGCGAAAATCCTTCGCGGCCAAACATGCCGGCCTCGGGCTGGTGCCGACCCGACGACACCGTAATCACCGAGCCAATTCCCGAACAGAGAAAATAGACATGGTCTATCGGCTTGTTGGCCTCTACGACGACAAATCCCTGTCTGAGGTCGATCGGTTCAAGCATGGATGCGATGCTGCGGAATTCCTGATCAGGCAGGCGGGCCAGAAGCCGATTTTGCATTGTCGATTGATCGGGAAGGGCCATCGAAACTCAAGGGTACGCTTTACGTGAGGAAGCGAGTCGTTGCCGTCCCACTGAAGAATGTCGGCTATATAACATCCTGTTGTTGTGCGTGTTCTTGGGTACGGTGGCGGACCGTTTTCGTACGCGTGAGCTTTCGAAGGGAAACTTGGGGGCACAGACAGGCAATTTGGAACAACGCTTCGCAGCGATGCGTGAGGGCGCAGGGAACAACTATTGCCTCACGCCAGTTTAGATAAGTCGGTCCGATTCGAATGTATCAAGCGATGCTTCTTCGGGCCGGGATTCATGACAATCGCCTCCCGCAAGAGCGGTGTTTCGCAAAGGTGGCACGATGCAGGGATCACAGAACCGGGACGGCTGGATGTCTTTGGAAGACGACGACTTGCAGACCCGCAACCCGCCGTCACGCGCACGATTTGAAGAGGCTGGCTTGGAGTCCGCACTCTCCTATTCCCAGGAGGAGCTCGCGCGACTGCGCGTTGAAGTCGACGAGATCGCGCATATCCTGGAAATGGGAAGGGCCATCGAGCAAAAACCGTCTGCCGGGCCACGCCTGGTCTCTGGTGGCATCCTCCTTGCCTTGATTTTATTGGTGTATTCGACCCGTTGAGGGTGTGAGACACCGCGCCTTTTTCATACAGGTGTCTTCATGCCGGATGACTGCTGCAATCCCGAAGTTTTCGCACCGGTTTGCAACCCCTGTCTTGGTCACCCTCTTCTGTCCCCGAGAGCGCTCGCCGACGTCATCGCAAGATGTGGCTGGTTCACGACGCTGTCGCAGTGGGCTTCGTGGAAGGGCCACCTCCGTCGCGTACCGCCATTGATCGGTACGATGGCAGACCAAATCGCAGGGTGCCCAATAGTTAGTGTACAATTAGTATCGGGCCGGATTTCATCTGCAGGACTGCTTTGAGAGATCATTTGGGCTCCTGCCGTAAAAGCGGAGGGCTAGTCATGTTTCAATATTTGACGACGCTGGAGGAAGGCGACTTGGCCGCTATCCTCGATGCTGTGCAAGCTTGGTGCCGGGCTCATCAGGTAGACGTGGAAACTTCGGAGGGTCACAGTGTCCTGGCGGCGGCGATAGACCAGGTGCAAGCAACCGGAAGCTCGACTGACCTGCGTTCGACGCTCTTCGATGTTCTGGATGCCAGGGCCAGGTCGATCGAGGAAGCATCAGATCACATAAGCTCTCAGGACCAGCAGTGAGGGCGGCGATAGCGGTAGCGCAACCTTCAGGTCGAGAACATGCGTTCGTGGAGCAGACAGTGCGCATTATCAAGATGGTCTGTCGCCTCTTCGTCACGCAATTGTAAACGCCATTCAGCAGATGGCCAATCCTTCTATCGCTTTAACAGCAGCGTGATCGGTAGATGCTTCGCCCTGCCTGCCTGTGTCGGCAAACACGCAAAATAGCGTTTCGCTCGGGGCCTTCCGCAACGAGCTCTATTCCCAGCGCCTCCAGACTTGGCTTTGCTTTGGCCAGGATGTTTCGATCTTAAAATTCGCTCGCCTGTTCGACTGGAACGAGGAAAAACGAGCGGTACGCTGGGGCAGTTTCAAAGAACGCATCGGATGGGGCCGATCGAAGAGCACCGCCCATGGAGCGACACAAGTTCCGGTCCCGTATCGTTGAGAGATCGAAAGGGCTGCGATGGGAGATCTCTCCATGCTGACAAGCTCCCGCTCACTTGAACGGCTTCGGCAGCGCCGGGAACTTTGTGTGCGAGAGGTCGTTTTATCCTGAGATACCAAGCAGGAGTATCCTTCCATGACCAACCTCGACAATAATCGCTCGGGTGCCCTAGTCGCAAACAGCGCTAGGAGTTCGCTGACAGCTCTCTTCGATCGTCGAAGCGAGGCTGAAGCGGCCATCGAACGGCTTGAGAAAGCGGGTGTTGCCGATGTACGACTGTTGCCGGGCTACGAGGCCGAGGGGACGCCAGTCGCTCCAGACAGCACCGGCTTCTGGGTGAAGCTCGGAGACTGGCTTTTCCCAGATGACGACCGGTCGCTCTATGCCGAGGGTCTTCGTCGCGGCGGCTTTCTCGTTTCTGCCTCCGTTGACGAAAAGACCTATGAAACAGCGCACGAGATTCTCGATGACGAAGGCGCCATCGACCTGGACGAGCGGGCCGACCTTTGGAGGACAGAGGGCTGGGGTGCGCGTGAACAACAGGCCGCTGCATCTCGCGAAGATGTATTCGATATTGACGCAGCCACGGGCACGGCGACCGGCGATGGACGATACGTTCGCAAGACCGAGCCGACCTCTTCGGGAGTGCGTTCATATGAACTGCGCGAGGAACTCCCTGATGATATCGTGGATGACGTGCTTCCGACCGGTCACCAGCGGACTGTTGATGAACGCCACGATCCGCGCGAACATAGGACAGACCAGAGCCAGGAACTCGATGATCTGCGACAGAAGCAGAGCTTTCCCGGCGGTCGGTAAGCACGACGTTCAGCTCGACGCCAATAGGCTTGCCGTGTCTCGTCGCAGCTTTTCGCGTTTGAGCAGTTGGGCCGCAAATGCAGCATGCCAACGCCTTCGTGGTCGACTTGGCGACGTCGTCGCAGGACGCCCATGAAGATCGCGACCTACAACGTCAACGGCATCAATGGCCGATTGGCAATCCTCCTTCGATGGTTGGCAGAGGACGACCCCGATGTGGTGTGCCTTCAGGAACTGAAAACCGAGGACGCGAATTTCCCGATCCGGGAAATCGAGAGGTCTGGATATGGCGCGATATGGCATGGCCAGAAGAGCTGGAACGGCGTTGCGATCCTGGCGCGCGAGACTACACCGATCTTGACCAGGCGGGGGCTGCCAGAAGGGCCGGACGACAGCCACAGCCGCTACATCGAGGCCGTGGTAAACGGCATCCTCATCGGGTGCATTTACCTTCCCAATGGCAATCCGGCGCCCGGACCCAAATTCGACTACAAGCTTCGATGGTTCCGTCGGCTCCATCACTATGCGGCCGAACTCCTGGCACTCGAGGTCCCAGCCTTCCTTGCTGGCGATTTCAATGTCATGCCGAACGAGCTCGACGTATATAATCCTGCGCGTTGGCGAGATGACGCACTCTTCCGACCCGAGGCCCGCAGTGCCTATGCCAAGCTCGTCGCGCAGGGATGGACCGATGCCGTTCGCCATCTCCATCCAGGCGAGCGCATCTACACCTTCTGGAAATACTGGCGTAACTCCTTTGAGCGGGACGCTGGACTGCGAATTGATCATCTCCTGCTGTCGCCCGACCTCGCGCCGATGCTTCGCAGCGCAACCGTGCGCCGGGAGCCTCGAGGCTGGCCGCGCACGAGCGATCACGCGCCCGTCCTCATCGAACTCGACCTGGGGTGAGACGACGACGGACGGGCCCCCATGGGCAACCCCCTCCGGCGTTCAGCGAACGTCCCGTGCGGCGGACACTCAGACGGGTCGCGGGTACTGTCTGAGGAAGCACCAGGGCGGTCGAGCGCTTTTTGAGCCAACGATTAGCGGGTCGTTGCGCAGTCACCCTCCCCTCGCGTCCCGGACCGCCGCCAATTGTCAAGGACGGCTTGCCTCGCAATCCGCTACGCCCTAGTTCTCGCGGTGCTGGTTTCGGCGGCCTGACCGCAGCGCCAGTTTTCCGACAGGGCGCCCAATCTGAACATCGAGTGCTGGTAATGCGTTGGGAAAGATGGCGTTGCCAAGTTGGAGGAAAGATTGACCGGTAATGAACGACGCTTTGCACTCAGGAAACGTACGCAGACGGCACACGAGCGTTTGGACGCCGTTGTCGGGGGATTCGATACGATTGACGACTATCGGCGCTATCTGATCGGACTGAGCGCGTTCCGAGCCGCGATGGATGGAGCCTTGCGGCGTGTCGCCTGGCCCGCGGGCTGGTCGTGGCGGCCAACAGCGCTTGCGCGATCGCTTGCCGGCGATGCCATCGATCTTGGGTTACCTGCCATTCAACAGATTCGCTGCGATATGGACCTGAATGACCGTAGCGTCCTTCTCGGCGCACTCTACGTCCTTGAAGGCTCCACGCTTGGCGCGCGGCTGCTCCGGCAGCGGGCCGCAAAAATCGGCCTTGACGAGGATTTCGGCGCGCGCCATCTCGCCACTATGTCAAATGATATAGCGCATTGGCACTCGTTTCTCGTACTCTTAGACGAAACTGCGGACTTTGACGTCGAGCGAGCAGCCGCGACAGCCAATGCCGTCTTTGCCCTCGCGATACAATGCTTTGAAAGTGAACTGCTCTTTGTCCAATAAACATGTCGATCTTAATACTTGCGACCGTGAGCCAATCCACATCCCAGGCAGCATTCAGTCTCATGGATGCCTGATCGCATGCGACAGCAACCTGACAAGGGTCGAAAGGGCGTCCGAAAACGCGCCGATGATTCTGGGGCACGACGCCAACCCGGTCGGGCGCAGCGTCGCGGACGTGGTTGGACATAAACTGTTGCACGACCTGCGAAACGCCTTGATGACATCTTCGACCGCGTCGCGACCTGCCCTGCTGCTGGACATGACATGTAACGGGCATGCCTTCGACATCGCCATCCATCATTACAAGTCCACCGTCATCATCGAGTTCGAGCCGGCCCCGGCGGTAGGCCAGCCGCTGCATATCGCGCGCGAGATGATCGGCCGCATCAGCGACATCGCCGACGTCGATCGCCTTGTGCAGCGAGCGTGCCGGATCGTTGCCGGCGCAACCGGCTACGACCGCGTGATGATCTATCGCTTTGAGCAGGATGGCTCGGGCAAGGTCGTTTCCGAGACAAAACGCGCCGACCTCGAGAGCTTTCTCGGCCAGTATTTTCCGGCGAGCGATATTCCGCAGCAGGCGCGAATGCTCTATCTGAAGAATACGATACGCATCATAGCCGATGCCAGCGGCGAGCGCGTACCGGTCAATCCCGTGCTGGACGCATCAGGCGAACCGCTTGATCTGAGCTTCGCGCATTTGCGCAGCGTTTCGCCGATCCACTGCGAGTATTTACGCAATATGGGCGTGGCTGCCTCCATGTCGATCTCGATCATCCTGGACGGTAAGCTGTGGGGGCTGATCGCCTGCCATCACTACTCGCCGCGTGCCCTGCCCATGGCGCAACGCGTGGCGATGGAGGTGTTTGGCGAATTCTTCTCGCTGCATCTCAAGTCCCTGAAGGAGCGCCGGCGCGTTGCCGCGGTTGCCGGCACCCGGGAGGCCCTTGACCGTTTCCTGATCCTTTCGTCTCATCACGATGATGTCGGCGAATTGTTGCGCCAGAGCCTACGGGAATTCTCCCGCCTCCTGCCGAATGACGGTCTTGGGCTGATGTTCGACGGACAGTGGACCGGTCTTGGCGTTACCCCGCCGGACAACGAAATTCCCCTCCTTCTCGATTTCATCGGCACCGTCAGCGACGGCCGGATATGGGCAACCCATGCATTGTCCCAGAGGTTGCCCGCAGCCGGCGCCTATGGCGACCGTGTGTCCGGCCTGCTCGCCATTCCGCTCTCGCAAGCGGGCTCGGATTGCCTTCTAGTATTCCGGAGAGAACTCGTGCAGACCCTGGACTGGGCGGGTAATCCCGACAAGACTTATGAGACAGGCCCCCTTGGTGATCGGCTTACCCCACGCAAGAGCTTCGCGATCTGGAAGGAAACGGTAAAGGGTCAGTCCCAGGCCTGGACGGAGGCTGAGCGGGAAATTGCGGAAATAGTACGGGTTTCCATCGTCGAGATCGTGCTGCGCCAAAATGAACTGATGGCCGGCGAACGGCACAAGTCCGAGGTGCGGCAGCGCATGCTGAACCAGGAGCTCAGCCATCGCGTCAAAAACATCCTGGCCGTCATCAAGTCGCTCGTGAAAAGCCCGCAGCATCACAAGAGCACGCTGGAGGACTACGTCGCCACCCTGCAGGGCCGTATCGAGGCCCTTTCGGTTGCCCACGATCAGGTCGTTCGGGGCGATGGCGGCGGCATTTTGGCTGATCTGCTGGAGGCTGAACTTCAGCCCTATAGGGTGAAAGCATCGACCGTCCGCCTTTCCGGGCCGCCGGTCTGGCTCGACAGCCGCGCTTTCTCCGTCATGGCGCTGGTCGTTCACGAGCTCGCCACCAATGCCGCCAAATATGGCGCCCTCTCCGTGGCCACGGGCGCGGTGGAAATCGCCTGGACGATGGTCGGGGAAACTGCTTGCGAAATCCGGTGGCTCGAGCACGGCGGCCCCATCGTACATGTTCCGTCCCGCAACGGCTTTGGCAGTGCCCTGATCGAGCGGAGCGTTCCCTACGATCTGAATGGCGAGAGTTCGATACGTTTCGAACCCGCTGGACTGGAAGCAACTTTTAAGATCCCGGCGCCGCATATCAAACTCGCCGCCTCAAGCCCAGCCGCAAGAGCAGGCATGACGGACTATACCGCGCGGACGAATAGGCTCGGTGCAATTGATCCGTCGATACTCATTGTCGAGGACCAGATCCTCATCGCCCTCGATCTGGAGGGAATGCTTGCCGATGCAGGCCTTTTGAAGGTCGCTACCACCAGTTCCGTCAAACAGGCAATAGCGCAGATCGAAATCAGTCCGCCGGACCTTGCCGTCCTCGACATCAACCTCGGCCAGACGAACTCCTTCGCGGTCGCCGAGGAGCTGCGCAAGAGGGGAACGCCGTTTGTGTTTGCAACCGGATACGGAGAAGGGGCGGACCTTCCGCAAGAACTGGCAGGCGTTCCGATCGTTCGCAAACCCTTCAGCCGAGACGCAGTCGTCGGAGCGCTCTCATCGCTGATGGACAATCGACGTTCGGGCTCGAAAGGGACATTGTGAGCTGACGACAAGCCGCGCGCCCGCAGACGGAGGGGCAAGTGGGGGTGTGGCGACTGCGAACCGCACACGAAACAGTGTCTGGTGCTACCAAAATCCCGGATTCGCACTTTCGAGGCTATCGATGCCTGCTTCTGCATCCCGTCGCTCGTGCGGCAACCGCTTGATCGCGGTCCCATCCCTTTGATCGCCCGCTGTGTTAAATAAATCGTACGGCAGGCCATCCAATTTGCGCCAGCGCCCGTATCAGCCAGACTGTTATCAGATCACAGCCGCAGCCAGTCCCGTGCATGAAGCACTCGCATCGACAGGAAACAATTTGCGGATGCCCCGAATGGCGGTTTGGCAAATCAAGGAGGTCCCCTTGCAAAGGATCGCTATTGTGCTTGCAGTTTTCATCATATGCCCCGGGTGCTCCACCGAGAGCGCATCCACCGCACGATCGGTTGCAGTCCAAAATGCTTCTGCTGATAAAAACTCGGCTGAAAGAGAAGGATGTCGCAGCAAGCCAAATTTTGAAGGGATGCTGCGCACGCTATGTTACTAGTGTCGGAGGATCACTACCACAGGCCGTTTGAACCTCATCTTGACGTGATGGGTTGTGTTACGTCGGAGAAAGCCGACGTAACAGAGATGGTGATGGCGACATGCGTCATAGCAGACGTTAGCTTCATGTGGCTCTTGCTGCACCCCTTGCGACCAATGAAACCGAAGTGTCCTCGGCCCTCCCCAGTCTCTGCGGGCCCGGAACATCCACGATGTCTCAGGGGAGGCTCAGGTCCAAACCCAGCATCCTGCTAAGGACGAATGCCAAGAGCCCGACGCCGAGAAGCAATAGCGCGAAGGCTGCGGCCATCTTGCCGCCCGTGCGTAGCACCGCGCCTGTCTTTGCCTTCCCCCGTTGATCGTAGTGCCACTTGATGGCGAAATACATGCCCGTGCTTAATACGAGAGCCTTGAACGTAACGAAGACTATAGGGACCCAATCCATAACAAAGATCCTGATTGCATCAGCTCCGCGCCTTATGATCCTGTTTTGGGCACACGCATACGACTTGTTATGCAATGCTGATATGTTATCGCAGGTGGGGTTCGGGGCTGCAGGGGTTCGGGCATGGCCGCATGTCTAGTCGGCATTGGAGCAATGCTCTTTCTCCTGGTCGTTAATGGCCTGTTCGTTCGTATCCATCAGGCTCTCACGCCGCCGGGCAGATGATTTCGGCTGATCCGCCATGATGCGTTCGAGCCCTTCTCGATCGCATTGCCCGAGGAGGAGGAGTTGCCGGACGCCGCCATGCGAGGTCCTGGATCGCGACGAGAAACGCCTCCAGGCTCCCGACGCGTCTTTCGATCGAGCTGGTGACACCCTCGCCGCTTCCGTCGGTATGGAACATTCCCCCGTCGTCAATGACGCCCGCGGGGGAAACGTTTAATCAACACTGAAACACGACACAGACCCAACTAGAGGTCAGGGAGGCGCGTGCAAGAATGTTCGATCGGAGCAACCGTATTGTCGCCTTGACGGTCTGGCGCAGATGTCACGATCCCAGTGCGGCGAAGGACACCGTGACGGGCTTGTTACGAAAGCACCAAATGCTGACCGGATCTTTTTGCGCGACGCAAGGTCAGCATTTGGAGAACATTCCTCCAAGCCCATCTGTCGTCTTCACCCGACTGGCTGTCGAGCCGGCCAGCACACCGAGCCCCGGGCCAGACATCGCCTCGACTTCAGATACCGTATCGGCGGTCAAGTTCCCCGAGCGCGGCCTGGACCTCATCGATCGTGACCGGTACCGGCGTTCCGGGAATCCGACGCAGAGCAGGCTTGGATTCGATGGCATAGAGGTCCGACGCCCAAGCCGCCAGTATTGCACGTTTGTCATGGGCGGACAGCGAATGCAGGTTGACAACGTCGAGTGGCCGCCGGAACCGGACGTTTGAGGGCAGCAGAACGGCCGGCCCCTTTGCTGCAACATCGTTGACGACCCGCGTTAAAACGTCGTTCATCATCGCCACACCTCAGCGCACGTGAGGATCTCGGTCACGTCCCAATCGAGAGGCCGCAACAACCCCTGTGTCAGGCGCGAGCAGATCATGCCTTTCGGCGAAGACAGTGAAGAGACTCCTTGCGGTCTCCGCCTCGATTTCACCACGCAGCGCCGCAGAACACGCCTTCAGGGCGATCGAATGGGCGGTATCTCTCGACGAAGAAGGCCACTCGCACAAATAGCGGTATGCGTCGAGGACAGAGCGGATCTCCGCCGGAAAGCCAAGACCGACGAGAATCGATACGGGTTTTCTGAACATATCGGGTTTCATGACACTCTCCTTTCCAACCCGGACTGTTGGCGGGCGCCGCGGCCACGGCGCCCCCTTGACCGCAGCTATGCTGCCTTGTGCGCCTCGATCTGCGCAGGGGATGTAGGCTTTTCGACTAGCGTCGCGCTCTTGATCAGAATCTTGCGAGCCTTCATCTCCTCTGGAATTTCTCGAACGAGCTCGATCGACAGCAACCCGTTGCTGAGATCAGCACCATCTACCCTGACGTGGTCGGCCAGCTCGAAGCGGTGCTCGAACGGGCGATAGGCGATACCGCGATGCAGATAGGCTTCAGCTTGCCCTTCAGGCTTCTTGCCGGCCACAGTCAGGAGATTGGACTGGAAAGTGATGTCGATGTCATCTCGCGTGAAACCGGCAACAGCGATCAATATCCGGTAGTTGTCGTCACCGGTCTTGACGATGTCATATGGTGGCCAATCGTTGGTCGAGCGAGCCCGCTGGGCGTTTTCCAAAAGGTCAAAGACCCTGTCGAAACCAACACTCGAGCGGAACAACGGTGCGTAGTCATAAGATGTTGCCATAGCCATATCCTCCTTGAAGCAACATGGGTACGGAGCGCCGAAAGTTGGCGCTTCCAGCGTAGCCAGCCCCGTCCACAGCGGCCGGCGGGAAACGATTTGGTTTTGGAAATCCCGGTTTCAAGACCGCCCAGAAAAATTTTTTGCGTAGCCTCGACGGGCGTTTAATCGCAGAAAGTGACTTGCCAGAACCGGAGTGAGGTGGCGGTCTAGAGGAAGAAGAGAAAGTTCTGCCACATGTCGTTTCAGACCCCATTCAGTGTCGGTGAATTTCGCCGGCAGATCTTCTCGGCGACGAGGTCCCAGCCGTCGAGCGGGTTTGTGAGACCCGATGGGACGAGATGTCTCATCTGCATCTCGTGACGACTGGAGGGCGACGCGAAAACTTTTGGCCGCCAGCGGACATCAGCACAGTCAAATTTGTTTTATTGCTACTTTTCAAACGGTTACCGGAGCAGAGAGCGGACTGATAATTTTTTTCTTCTCGCCTCTTGAAATCGAAAAATCGCAAAAATAAATTTTCGCCGCGAACGCTCGATCGAGGTTCGCACCCGCCGGGACCTCGTGGGGCCCGGTCAGGGATCAACGTCATCTTTTTTGTCCAACGGAGGAAAACATGTCGTTCCGACCGCTTCATGACCGCATTCTTGTCCGCCGCGTTGCGTCTGAGGAAAAGACCAAAGGCGGCATCATCATTCCAGACACTGCCAAGGAGAAGCCACAGGAGGGCGAGGTCATCGCCGTCGGCCCCGGCGCGCGCAACGATGCCGGCCAGATCCTGGCGCTCGACGTCAAGGCTGGCGATCGCATCCTTTTCGGCAAATGGTCCGGGACCGAGATCAGGATCAACGGCGAAGACCTGCTGATCATGAAGGAAAGCGACGTCATGGGCATCATCGAGGCCCGGATCGATCACAAAAAGGCCGCCTGAACAGGCCGCGATCACCAACGATCAGTCAACAATAGCTGCCTATAGAGGAGTTAAGGAAATGGCTGCGAAAGAAGTCAAGTTTCATAGCGACGCCCGGGAACGCATGTTGCGTGGGGTTGATGTGCTTGCAAATGCCGTGAAGGTTACGCTTGGTCCGAAAGGACGCAATGTCGTGATCGACAAGTCCTTCGGTGCGCCGCGCATCACCAAGGACGGTGTGTCGGTCGCCAAGGAAATCGAGCTGGAAGACAAGTTCGAGAACATGGGAGCTCAGATGCTGCGCGAGGTGGCATCGAAGACCAACGATCTGGCTGGCGACGGCACGACGACCGCAACGGTGCTTGCCCAGGCAATCGTCAAGGAAGGCGCCAAGGCGGTGGCCTCGGGGATGAACCCGATGGACCTGAAGCGTGGCATCGACCTTGGTGTCGATGCTGTGGTCAACGAACTCAAGGCCCGCGCACGCAAGATTACCAGCAACTCGGAGATCGCCCAGGTCGGCACCATTTCGGCCAATGGCGACGAAGAGATCGGCCGCTATCTCGCCAAAGCGATGGAAAAGGTCGGCAACGAGGGCGTCATCACCGTCGAGGAGGCCAAGACCGCTGAAACCGAACTCGAAGTCGTGGAGGGCATGCAGTTCGACCGCGGCTATCTCAGCCCGTACTTCGTCACCAATGCCGAGAAGATGCGCGTCGAGTTCGAGGACCCCTATATCCTCATCCACGAGAAGAAGCTGTCCAACCTCCAGTCGATGCTTCCGGTTCTCGAAGCCGTGGTGCAGTCGGGCAAGCCGCTCCTCATCATCGCTGAAGACGTCGAAGGCGAAGCTCTTGCAACGCTCGTCGTCAACAAACTGCGTGGCGGCCTGAAGATTGCTGCCGTCAAGGCTCCGGGCTTCGGCGATCGCCGCAAGGCCATGCTGGAAGACATCGCCATCCTGACGGGCGGCACGGTCATTTCCGAGGACCTCGGCATCAAGCTCGAGAACGTGACGCTGAACATGCTTGGCCGCGCCAGAAAGGTAGCGATCGAGAAGGAGAACACGACGATCATCGATGGCGTCGGCTCCAAGGCCGAGATCGACGGTCGCGTCGCCCAGATCCGAGCCCAGATCGAGGAGACCACCTCCGACTACGATCGCGAGAAGCTGCAGGAGCGCCTTGCCAAGCTTGCTGGCGGTGTCGCCGTCATCCGTGTCGGCGGCTCGACGGAAGTCGAGGTCAAGGAGAAGAAGGATCGCGTCGACGACGCTCTGCATGCCACGCGTGCCGCCGTCGAGGAGGGCATTCTTCCAGGAGGCGGTGTTGCGCTGCTGCGTGCGGTCACCGCACTCGACAATCTTGATACGGCCAACCAGGACCAGCGTGTCGGCATCGACATCGTGCGGCGCGCTATCGAATCCCCGGTGCGCCAGATCGCCGAGAACGCCGGCGCGGAGGGGTCGATTGTCGTCGGCAAGCTGCGCGAGAAAACCGACTTCGCCTACGGATGGAACGCGCAAAGCGGGGAATATGGCGATCTCTACGCCCAGGGCGTGATCGATCCCGCCAAGGTCGTCCGGACCGCACTTCAGGATGCAGCGTCGGTGGCCGGCCTACTGGTGACGACCGAAGCCATGATCGCAGAAAAACCCAGGAAGGACGCCGCACCGGCAATCCCCGCCGGCGCCGGCATGGACTTCTAAGGCAATCGAGCGGCCCCGCCCTGACTAAAGAGCGGGGCCGCACAGCAAGACGAATGATGAGTACGATATCGTTTCCCTCAAAGGACGAGGCGCGGCTATGTGCCAGTGTGGTGAGGAATATAGCCAGTGACCTGAACCTTTCAGGTGATCCTGCCTCGGTCGGCAAGCTGACCGTCGTCGTCGCCCGGCTCTTCAACAGCGGACTGCGCACCCACGAAGAACTGATGTCGGCCGCGATGCAATCGAGCGACTTGCCGGGCAGGCAGTTTAAGGCAGGGTTGCAACGCTAGCTCAGGAAATTGCGGTTCGCAGACCTCACGGCTCTGCGAACCGTGGGGTCTCCTTCTCTCACGCTTTTTGGAGTCCATGCCGGGTGAAGGGCTTCTCCTGCTTGACCGAGCCGTGCCGTCTCTGGGTTGCGTTAAGCCTCGCAATTATGAGGCCAGCACGACGGGACAGATCGCCATACAGCGTCAGCCACGTATCACCCTGCTGTCCGCTTCACGCGGATCGCCGCAGCGATGAACACGCGTGACAAACCGTGGTAGAGCGGCTCGTGGGAGAGAAGTTGTGACGTCACATAGCTGATCATAGACACCGCCATGATCGGGATCACCGCATGGTGATCGCCGGTCATTTCGAGAATGATGACGAAGGCCGTCATTGGCGCCTGTACCACGCCTGAGAAATATCCCGCCATGCCCGGAATGGCTGCAAGTCCGATGCTGCTACCGAGCCAACCGTGCTGCCGAGGCCAGCGCCAACAGCGAGCGATGGGGCAAAGTGCCGCCGGGTAGAGACGGTGACGGTAATGGACTTCATGAAATTGCTTAAATTGCTCGAGGAGCTTCTCTATGAGATGGTGTCGTGGCTTGTCTTTTATCGGATCACGATGTGGCGTTCGAGCGTCGGCCCCTTCCGGATGATGCAATATGCTGATGACGAGCTCGCCGATCGTCCTGAATCTCCTTCTTACCCTTCTGATCGCACATGCGGTTTCCAGCGCCCTTCCCTCGATTTATGCGGACGCAGCCCTTCCCGCGCTCCTTTCATCAACCGCCAATCTCCTGCTGCACGTGGCGTGATTTCCGGCGTCTTGCCCTTGGTAATGGCCGTCACGCTGGTGAAGAGGAAGAAAATCAGATTGACCAGGGAGACATTGCGACCTCCTTTCTACAGCCAGTGTTATGTTGCATCGCTTTTCGTGCTGTTCGCGGGCTTCGGTTTGGACCTTATCCTCATTCCTCATCAATCTGGTTTGGCGGCGGGGATCGGGGTGGTTGCAGTCGCTACGATCTGGTATGGCCTGGCTCAGGTCCGATGGTTCAGGTACGATCTGGCCATTAGCACCGCTGCGGGTGTGGTGCTGTTCGTTGGCAGGCTTTTAGTCGCGATTCTTGTGATCATTGCCTTGGCTTTGGTAATTGCCTGGCACTGAGAAACTGGAAACGAGGGCGATCGGCTGCGGCGCCACCCAAGCCGTCCAGTGGACGAGACCTGATGACACCGCCCAAAGCAATGCTATACTTGGGTAGCCAACCGAAATTCTTCGATCTCGACGCAGAGAGCGTCCCGCGCCAAGACGAACGGTCTTGGCCCTGACTTCCTACTAATATCATCAAGCGCGATCATCATCCGCTTTTCCGCATCGTCCAGCCGTCCCAATGCTGCGGAAATTTCACTGTCGGTCGCCACTCAACCTCGTAGCCAGCAAGATCATAGCCCTTCAGAGCGCGTGTCCGCTTCAGAAGTCGTGCCACTTGTCGATCCAGTTCTTATCGAGAGCCCATGTCGCAGCCACCCTAGAATCTTCAGGTTGAAGGTACCGCAGGTGTTTGCTAGCAAGATCCCAGCGACCTTTTCGAACGACAGTCCAGTCCCGATAACCGTCGGCACGGGGCAATCCTCTACAGCATGCGATCCGGGGCCTCTTCCCGAACGCATTTTGCAGCAACGCTTTGCGTGGCTGCTAACCCGCCGGCCTCCTATCTATGCAATCACTACATCCCCTTGGAACGGTCATTATGAATTGACACAAAGACGAATGAGCCATGACAGGACGGCTCCGACAATACGGAAGGGGTTTGCCCGCGTATCCTGTACCGCGACCGTGACGGAGGCGAGGTCCTCCCGCTCCTGGCTTTCAAGTCTTCGGCGATGCTTGTCGAGCGCATTGACGACAGTACACAAGTTTGTGGCCGTCCGCTCATCCAATCCCTGAAGCGGGCGCCCCATATGCTCGGCAGGCCAGCCGGTGAAGACATCCGACACCATCCAGCTACCTTCGACCTCGCAACGCATCGCGAACCGGTCCGTCTCGCGAGCCATGAACGTGTATGACCTGGCCATTGAGCGTTCTCTAGCAGAAATCGGTTGTGGCGTCACGATTGAGATCGCCATTTCGGGATGTGTACGCGCGTCGTATCAGTCGTCTGGGGGACTTCGCTTCTGACAGGGGATCTGGCTCAACCCGGCCAGTGTTTGTTGGACGAGGCCGGTGGGATCACGCTGCAGGCCGGCTTGGACAAGTCCTTCAGCAGGATCTCCCATGCCCTTGATTTCTTGGAGCGAGACTGGCCGATGCGCTCGAATGGTTGTCACGACGCCGCAGTATCAACCTGCCGTCGCGCTTGAAAGGTCGCGACCTAGGCCAATCGCAAGCTCACGCCTCGGGTTAGGGAGAAATTCGAACGACTCGTAAAGATGGTGGTCGCTGGCCGCCGACACGAGAAGCTGCGACGCAACACGAATGCAGCTCCTCGCAATTTATACGTCCCGGTATCTCATCCCCGTGACATTCAAGAAAATACTAGAACATCGTAAACAGATTGCTGTCGCGTTCGAAGGCTCTTGGGAGGAGCGGCCCAGTGCAGGTCGAAGACGTGAACCGATCATTCAAGTTGACTTCATCGCGCGATTGCCGCTGCGCGCTCATGGTCAACAGCAATGGCACACCCTGCGGCTCCATAGTCCTAACCACGACGCGGGCCTTGATTTCTTTCGTCGCCGGGTCTCTTTCTTACCTCGATAGACCAGGTGCCGCGCAACGCACCGGAAAACGTTACGTCGGAGAATGTCGGTTTCTCGGCCGCAGTGGAAGCAGCCGTGATGACCGCGCTTTGCCGCCAGTCAACTCTCCTCACCCGGTTTCGCGCGATTTACTGTCGCAGCAAAGCCGGGATTTTTGTACTGGTATAGCAGCGTCTCGTCGTTAGCTGCTCGGTCAAAAAGGCTAACGCCATGGAAAACGAGTTTCAGTCTTTGTCGGAGCAGCCCTCAGCATCCTCGTGCCAGGAATGTTATGAGATACCACTATCCCGGGCTGGAAGATGCCGAATGAACTCGAAGGCAGCAACACAGCCAACACGACGACGATCGATGAGCTCGAGCGAGCCATCGCCGACGCACATGGAGCGGCCTTCAACCCACAACAACCGTGAACTGATGGTCAAGTCCGGGCACTCCTGCGCAGATACTGGCCCTGTCCCAGGGTGCCCGCCAAAGCGCCGCCGCTGACGATCGCCCTGCCCCTGAGCATCGTAAGGACCGGCCACCCAATGACCTCTAGCCCCTCATAAGGCGTGTAATCTGCACCATGGTGCAAAATGTCGTTCGTGATCGTCACGTTCCTGTGCGGGTCCCAGAGAGCAATATCAGCGTCAGAACCAATGGCAATAGTGCCCTTCTGGGGATAAAGCCCATACTGTTTGGCATGGTTTGTCGACGAGAGCGCCACGAAGCGATTGATATCAATGCGGCCTTTGCTCACCCCTTCCGAAAACAGGATGGGGAGCCGAGTTTCCACTCCAGGGATACCGTTTGGAATCCAACGATAGTGCCGTTTTCCCTTCTCGTTCAACTTGCCGCAGTCGTCCTCATATCTGAAAGGGCAATGGTCGGACGAGAAAAGCTCAAAAGTACCGCTCTGCAGCCCTTCCCAACAGGCCTCCTGACTTTCCTTGTCGCGCGGTGGCGGGGAGCAAACGAACTTCGCGCCCTCAAGTTCCGCGGCATCGAGATCATCGGCGGTCAGAAGAAGATACTGCGGGCAGGTCTCGCCCGCGACCTTGCCGCCCCGCTTGCGTGCGCGCTCGATCTCTTCCATCGCCTGCCGGTTCGACACATGCACAATTACAATCGGCGTACCGACGATCTCGGCAAGCGAAAGCGCACGGTGGGTCGCTTCGCGTTCAGCCGCCGCCGGTCGGCTGAGGGCATGAAACTTCGGTGCGAAATCGCCGTTTTGCTCGTGCTTGCCGATCAGGTAGCGGATCGCGTCTTCGTTCTCGCAGTGAACCATTACCAACGCGCCGGACTGTCTGGCGCTGTCCAGCGTATCGAGGATCTGGTCATCCCTGAGACGAAGATTTTCATAGGTCATGAAGACCTTCAGCGACGTGTATCCATCCTCGACGAGTGCAGGCAATTCCTGGCCCAGCACGTATGGCGTCGGGTCGGTAACGACGAGGTGAAACGAAACATCGATATAGCATTCGCCCTCGGCCTTGGCATGATAGGCCTTGAGAGATTGGCGCAGCGTAGTCCCCTTCTCCTGCATGCAGAAGGTCAGTAGAGTCGTGTTGCCTCCGAAAGCTGCCGAGCGCGTGCCGCTCGCAAAATCGTCGGCCATCACAATGCCGTCGCCAGACGGCTGGGCGAGATGGACGTGACTGTCGATCCCGCCCGGCATGACATAAAGACCGGAAGCGTCGATGATTTCGTCAGCGTCATCAAGAGACGTTGCAAGCGCGGTGATCTTCCCGTCGCGAATGCCGACATCGCTCTTGAAGGTGTCGCTGGCGGTAACGACGGTGCCATTCTTGATGATCGTGTCGAAATTCATTCAGGCAGCGCCCCGTTTCTGGTCGGCATCATTGCTGCCGAGTATTTCGTCAAGCGCGGCGATCAGACGGTCGACCTCGCCAATGGTGTTATAGTGAACCATGGAGACGCGCACGGCGCCGTTATATTGCGGCAGACCGACATGATCACCGAGGCGCCGCGCATGAAAGTCACCGAACCGGATCGCAATCTTGTAGGCGTCCATCGCCTTGCAAATATCTTCCGAATTGCGGCCTTCGATAACAAAGCTGATTGTCGGTATGCGCCTTCCATCCCTGTTCGCCGTCTCCCCGATGATCCGGCAGTCGTTGCGGCTGCGCAGGTAGGAAAGCAGGCGATCGGTCAGGGCATTCTCCTGCACGGTGATCGCCTCAAAGGCAGCAAGGATCAACTGGCGTTGCGAACCAGTTCCACCCGATTTCTTGCCTAGCTCGCACAAGTAGTCGACGATCCCCGTCACGGCGTAGGCCAATTCGTAGTTCGGATTGCCCGGCTCAAGCTTGCCGGGCACCTTATCGCGTCCGTAGAAGAAATGATAAAGCGGATCGAGCTCCAGAAGGCAATCGTACTTCCCATACATCATCGCGTAGTGGGGACCGTAGGTCTTGTAGAAGCTGAAGACGTAGTAGTCGACGCCCATAGCTTGGACATCGACCGCGCGGTGCGGTGCGTAGGCCACGGCGTCGACGCAGATGCGAGCGCCATGAGCGTGGGCGACAGCGGCGATCTCGGCAATCGGGTTGATCGCTCCAAGGATATTGGACACGTGCGTCACGCAGACAAGTTTGGTTCTCGCCGTCAGAAGTGGCTTGAGATCGGCGAGGTCGAGCTGGTAGGTCGTGGTGTCAAGCGGCCAGAACTTGATGACCACGCCCATGTCGCGCAGGCCGTCCCAGGGCCCAATGTTGGACTCGTGGTCCGAGATCGTCACGATGATCTCGTCCCCTGCTGAGAGTTGGCTGCGCATGGAACGGGCGAGGTTTTGAAGCAGCACCGTCGTGGAGCTGCCGAAGACGATCTCCTCCGGCCGGGAGGCGTTGACAAGGTGCAACGCTGCAATCCGGCTTTCCATCAACGCCCTGGCAGCCTGCTGCGAGACGTCGTAACTTCCCCCGATCTGGACGTTCTTGTCGTAGAGAAATGTGTTTATCCGCTCGACGGCATGCTTGAGAATCTGGGAGCCGCCGGCGTTGTCGAAAAACACCCAGCCGTGCTCAAGCCCAGGGAACTGGCTCCGTACGAAATCGATGTCGAGTTGGCGTTGCGTTTCCATGGATCCTCCGAAAAACTTTGTCTTTTCTTGTCAATGATTGAGAACGGCGCGCAGGAAGCTCTTCGTGCGTTCCTCGCGCGGATTGTCGAAAATCTCGGTTGGCGTGCCGACTTCGACAATTCGGCCGCTGTCCATGAAAATCACCCGGTCCGCGACCTGACGAGCGAAACCCATTTCATGGGTCACGACGATCATCGTCACGCCGGTGCCGGCAAGCTTGCGCATGACGTCAAGGACTTCCCCCACCATTTCGGGATCAAGCGCGGATGTCGGCTCGTCGAACAGCAGGACGCGAGGTTCCATGGCGAGTGCACGAGCAATCGCTACACGCTGCTGCTGGCCACCCGACAGTTGTTCGGGATACTTGTCGGCCTGCGCGGTGATGCCAACACGGGCAAGCAGTTCCCTCGCCTTTCGGGCCGCTTCCTCGGGCGGCGTGCCGCGCACGCGCATCGGTGCGATCATGATGTTCTTCAAGACGCTCAGATGCGGGAACAGATTGAAGGACTGGAATACCATGCCGACTTCGGCGCGAACCTGGGCGAGGTTCCTACCCCGCTCGACCTTGATGCCATCAACCTCGATCCGGCTTTGGCTCGAGAAGCTTTCGAGGTGATTGATACAACGGATCAGGGTCGACTTGCCCGAGCCAGACGGGCCGATTACACAGACCACCTCACCTTCGGCAATCGCCAGATCGATGCCGTGAAGCACCTGGAAATCACCATAGAACTTGTCCAGGTTCTGAATGTTCACGATGGTCTTCATCTGCGCCTCCCTGCACTGAAGCGTTTTTCGAGATGGGCGACGACGGTCACCATCGGCCACAGGAACGCGATATAGATGACCGCAGCGCCGATCAGTGGCGACGGGTTGGCCGCCAGCGCCTGCGCTTGTGTTGCCTGCTTCAGGAGATCGGGCATCGCCACCACGGACGCGAGCGCCGTATCCTTCATCACGTTGATGCAGTTGTTGGTGAGTGGCGGTATTACGATCTTGATCGCCTGGGGCAGAATGATCTCCACCATCATGTGACGATAGGACAGGCCAAGCGCCTCGGAAGCCTCAAACTGTCCACGAGGAATGGCCTCGATTCCGGCCCGGAATATCTCCGCGGTGTAGGCCGTCGAGACCATCATGAGGGCGCTCACCGCCGAGACGAACGGCGAAAGCCGGATGCCCACGAATGGCAGTGCGTAGTAGATGACGATCAGCAGCACGAGCAGCGGAATGGACCTGAAGATGTCGATGTAGATCTTCGCCAGGGTCTGCGCCCACAGCGGGCCGTACAACCGAAGCAAAGCAAGGACCAGGCCACCGACAAGGCCGCCAACGATGCTGACGACGCCCAGCTCAAGCGTCACCCAGAGTCCGGAAAGCATCAGCGGAAACGACCGTTCCAGCACCGCCACATTGAAGAAAGTCGAGAATATGTCCATGAAATCACCAGGCTGGCGTTACGGGACGGATGGCAGGCGCCCTGGCCTGCCATCCGCAACCTTGGCCAACCGACTTACTTTGCCGTAGGCATATCTGCGACCTTGACCGTGGTGGTCGTGTCTTCGGCTTTCGCACCGAACCACGTCTGGTGAAGTTTGGCGATAAAGCCTTCACCCTTCAGCTTCGTGATCACGTCGTTGACCTCCTTTGCGAGAGGGTCACCCTTGTTGAACATGATCGAATATTTCTCACCAGTGGGGATGCGTTCAACGACCTTGATGTCGGGCTTGTCCTTGACGTAGTACTGGAGCGCCGGGATGTCGCTGATGTAACCATCGACACGACCTGCAGCGAGATCGAGCATGGCCGGCTGAAGGCCCTCGAAGCGCCGAATCTCACCGAGACTGTATTTGGCAGTGTTGTTGGTTGCCCACATGTCGCCGGTCGAGCCCGTATCGACGCCCACGACCTTGCCGCTCATCCCCTTCAGATCCTTGATGCCACTTGACGCCATGACGGTGAGCGACTGATCGCTGTCGTAGTAGGGTTGAGCGAAGCTCACCGACTCGAGGCGTTTGTCCGTTATGGTGATCGACGAGACCGCCATGTTGATGCGGCCGGACTGCACGGCCGAAAAGAGCCCGTTGAACGGGATGTTCACAAACTCCACTGACTTATTGAGGCGCTTTGCGATCTCGGTGACGAGGTCGACTTCGAATCCGACGGTCTTGCCGGTTTCGTCCTGAAATTCCCATGGGACATTGCCGATATTGGCGCCAACGGTGAGATCGGCCGCGTGGGAGGCCACTCCCACCAGCGCCATAACGCCCGAGAGTATGACAGTCTTCAAAATCGAAAAACGACGCATTGTAGGTTCCCCTTGTTTTGTCGCGCGCATTTTTGCTATTGGTCTAACCGGTCTGACCAGTCAGGCCAAATCAAGCACGGTCTATTGAAATATGCAAGCGACTGATGATTAAAATGCGATACGAGCCAACGCGGGCCTCATTCCGCTGAAAGACGACAGCATGCTGAACAGGACACTGGTGCCGCAATCTGCGGCGCGGCTGATACAGGACATGATCCAGAGCGGTGAACTCGCCGCCGGCCAGAAGATCCCGTCGCAGCGCGAATTCTCGACAAGGCTCGGCATCAGTCGTGCCTCGCTGCGCGAAGCATTGCTGACGCTGGAGACGCTGGGTTTGATAAAAACGGAAGCCGGACGCGGGACATTCGTTGCCGACCGGGCCAGGACTTCCAGGAACGATATGGCGCCCTGGCGCTACTCCAGCAGCTACTCGGTGTTTGATGTCTTCCAGACACGCATCATGCTTGAGGGCAGCATCGCGTCCCTGGCAGCCGGCCGCCTGACCGGCAATCAGCTGCAGGCGATGGAGGCGGCTACGAAACAGATGGAAGAGTGCTGGGCAAAACAGGATCTGCTTGCAAATGTCGAAGCGGACCTCGAGTTTCACGCGATCATCGCGTCGGCATGCAGCAATGCGATGATGCGGGCGCTATACGACGTAATCCGCGCGCAATTGACCGAGACGCAGCGCCAGCCCATCCCAATCACCGAGCCAGCGCGCATGCAAGCTTCGATCGCGGAGCATCGGCGGATCATCTCAGCCCTTCGCGACAACGATCCAGAGCGCGCCCGCAAGGAAATGGAAACTCACGTTCTGAATACGGCACGCTGTGCCGGCCTCAACCCCTGAGGCTTCCACCAAGGAGCCTCGCGCATTCATACCCGAAAGGCCCGACCGGATAATCCGGCGCCCGGCGGTGAAAACAGATCGATTTTATTATCAGTGCCTTACCGATGATATTTAACTTCGACTATCATTCGTGGATACAGATCAATGGCGTTGATCATATGCCAAGAAGGGGCTGAATGAGCCGCAGAAGACGGCTGCTGAACCGCAATGGAGCGTCCGTCACAGCCAGGCAGATGCAATCCTGATCTTTTCCTGCACGCGGCGTGTGCAGCACGTCAGCGTCTGCCATCTCCACATCACCGCGCCCGAAAGTGGAGATCTCGTCCGAAAAGCTTCCGGACAATACGAGCGTCAGCTCATTGCCGGCGTGAGTGTGCTCTGGAACGGGCTGTCCGGCGGGGATCTTAAGCAATCGCACCGTGGTGGTCATGTCGTCCGTTCGCACGATCATCTGCGCGGCACCGCCACTTCCGAGGCGACGCCAGTTCAACCCACCGGCTCGATCAACATAGGATCGAAGAGGTTCAGGCAAGAGATCGTCGGCAGGTTTGGGCCGGAGCGGCACGATGTTATCAATCTCGCCGGCATCTATGCGGCGCTTGAGCTGTTGCCAGCTCTCGTCGAGGTCTTCGACGTCAACAGCCTCTTCCTCGAGAAAATGGCCGCCTAGCGCCTCGAAAACACCAAGACGTTCCCGGCATGACGGACACAAGGCCAGATGGGTAGCGACGCCTATGCTCCATCCTTCACCCAGCTGTCCCGCAGCGTAGCGCATCAGCATCTCGTCTTCGATGTGATGACGGATCATTTGCTTGTTTCCTGCAGCGCCCATCTTAGCTTCTCGCATGCCAATCGTATCCTCGACTTCACAGTGCCCAAGGGTATCCCCAATGCCGAGGAGATTGCCGCATGCGGCATCTCCTCAAAATACGACATCCGTAGCACAGCCAGATACTCTTCCTTCAGTTTGCCGAGTGCCTCCGTCAGTGCAGCAGTGTTCTCGGCGGCGATCATCAGTTCGTCGGCGGGTCGCTCAGCGTCAGGAACGAACGCGGGATCGTTTTCATCGAACTGAGGGGCCCGGCGCCGCAGGGAATCGATGTACAAGTTGCGGGCGATCGTGAAGATCCAGGTAGAAACCTGTCCCTTCTGTGGGTCGAATTGATCCGCCTTGCGCCAGACCGACAACATCACTTCCTGCGAGAGCTCGTCGGCGGCCACGACGTTCTTCGTCAATTTGCGCATGTGCGATCTAAGTCGCGGCAAGAAGTGCATATACAGGGCCTCGAACGCGACCACGTCTCTCGCTGTCGCCACAGCTGACATCAACGCCTTCAGTTCAAGCTGTCTCTCCGTCGGATCACTGAATTCCATCGATTTAGTTCGCTTCCTCACGCTTATGCGAGGCAGACGCGCCTTTACCGCTCCAGCAAACATCTTGGTCACTTCGTTACGAGTTCGGTCGAATGCCTATACGTGGGTCGACGGGGTTCGGATCAAAATTCGCCCCGCTTGCCGACCTGATACACCTGCAATAACGGTCTTGCCCGCGTCAGAGTTCGCTCGGCGCTCGTTTGAACTGCCGTTCTCCGGACAGGGCACCGCCCCTCGCGCGAACACAAGCGCATCGCCGGTGCTCTCGGAACAAGCGGCTTGTTCGGCGAGATTGCGGCGCCCTAGCTGCGACAAACGCAGGTACCACGTAGTTGAAGCCAAAGTTTCCTGATTGGCCGTTCAAGCGCTCAGGGATATCCAACAAGCCGAAACGCGATGACGCGGACGACGGTACGCCGTGGAAACGCCGCATCTCGCAGCAATCCGACCGTCTAGTCAGACGATTGCAGTACCGACCTTTGAACGCGAGACTGCTGAATAACCGCCTGGACTTGATCGATGGGCACTGGCCTCCCAAGTAGATATCCCTGACCAATATCGCAGCCGAGTTCCTGGAGACGTTGAAGCTGGGTCTGCTTTTCGATCCCTTCGGCCGTGATCTTCACACTTAAGCCCGTTCCCAGCGAGATGATCGCCCTGACGAGCTTCTCCTGCTTTTCACTGCTCTCGAACGTTGCCACGAAGCTTTTGTCGATCTTGATCTTGTCGAACTGATAGTTGGACAACTGCGAAAGACTGGAAAATCCCGTGCCGAAGTCGTCCAAGGCGATCCTTATCCCCGCCTCTGTCAGACCGTCGAGCACCTCTCGCGCCGTTTCCGTATCCTGTATCAACGCGCTTTCCGTCACTTCCAGCTCGACGCGATGGGTGGGAAGGCCGACCTCCCCCATGATGTTCAAAAGACGGAGGCCGAGCAGCCGGTCACTGAGTTGCACAGGCGAAATGTTGAAAGAAAGTGCGATGTTCGACGGCCACGACAAGGCGTCGTGACATGCCGTCCGGAACAGGTGATCGGTGATTGCGACGATGAGGCCCGCGTCTTCGGCAACGGGTATGAATTTGCTGGGAGGAACATACGTCCCGGCTTCCGTTTCCCATCTGGCGAGTGCCTCGAAACCGACGATTTCCCTTGTGTTCAAGTCCACGAGCGGCTGGTAGTGAGGACGGATCAATCCATCATTGAGCGCATTCTTCAAGGCGGATTCCATTTTGACGCGCGCCACCAAATCCTGCTGCATTGACGAAGCAAAGATCCTTGCGTTGTTCCGGCCCGCTTTCTTGGCCGCGTACATTGCGCAATCCGCATATTGGAGAACGGCGTTCAAATCGTCACTGTCTTCGGGGTAACGCGCGATGCCAACGCTAGCGCCCATATCAAGTGTCGCCCCGTTGGTAGCGATGGGTTTGCTGATACTTTCGATGATGTGCTGCCCCACAGCAACCAGATCCTGAGCTCCGTGCCTCGTGGTTACAACGGCAAACTCGTCCCCTCCCAGGCGATAGACCTCACCTCCTGGGAAGATGTTCGACAACCTGTCGGCAACCGTTCGCAATGCCTGATCGCCGTAGCCGTGTCCAAAAAGATCATTGATCTTCTTGAAGCCATCAAGGTCGATGCTGAACACCGTATGCCGCGTATTCACACCACCAGACGTCGGACGTGCCGAAATTGCGTCAAGCAATCGCCGATTTGGAAGTTCGGTCAGGGGGTCGTGGCAGGCAATCCAGTCGACGTTCTTCTCCGCCGCAATTCGCCGCTCGATCTCCGTCGCCATGTCCTTAATCCTGATCAAGGAGTAGATAAGACCAAGCACGCCAGCAATGCTGAACGCCGTGAAGACCTCGTCCAGGTTATATTCCTCATAAGATATGAAGAAGCGATCGAGCGCTTCATGGCTGTTGAAATACAGGGCCAGTCCAAAGAGAAGAACGAAAAGCCCAGACCAGAGGAGGAGTTCAAATTGGGCACGGTTATGCTTGATCAAAGGAAGTGCGTCTCCACAGGACAGGACGGGCTTCATGCCTGGGTGACGGGCTCCATCGCCCTCCAGTGAGCAGAGTAACAATTTCTTGTTATCAGGCCATTAAGGCAGATGTTACTAAGCGATTGTTTAAATTGGATTTTTTCACGCTATCGTTGTGATCGAGACGAAGCCCTGCACAGCGGTTGCAGCTGCTTTCGGCAGCAGTCCTCCCTGGGCAGATTGCCCTTGGCTTGACGCCTGCCAGTTGATCCAGGCGCAGCCAAGCTTTGATCCCTGCTGAGCCAGCCGGTCAGACCAGATAGAAGCATTTTACGAAAATCCGAGTTCGGCGCGGCTGGAAAAGCGGTTACCGGCCAATTCCGCTTTCGATATCTGATCCAGCCGTTTGGCCAAATCGGTGCCCGTGTGGACATTGGCACAATTCGTAGACGCGTCGCCTCGACACGTCGCCGAGGCGACTCGACAAGCCAAGGCGAACCGGTGCGAGGGCATCAAGAAGCCTGGCTGATTTCGGTTGCCAAGTTATGGCCCTTCTTCTGGCAATGAATTTTTATCTTTTCGCCAATCTTCATCTTGTGAAGATAATTGGATGTCGCGAAGAGGTAGGCATGCACAGGATCGAGGTGTGTATCGATCGAATCGCGCCTACCGAGTAGGCGGCGAACGCTGCAGGCGCGCTGAGCGGAAGAGCTGTCGAGATGGCTATATAGAATACGTGTTTCGCGACGTTTTCTCCATTGCGAGAGCGGCATGATTGCCGAGCAACACGCACAGGTTCCTTCCAATTGTCCTCGAGAACATTGAGCTACATCAAACATCAGCGATCTCGTTCATCGCCACCTCTCAATCGCCCAGTCCAACGTCGTTCAGGTCCGAGCGGTCCGTGATGAAAGCGTGGCAAGCTCTACCACGATTGAGCACTCACCTTCGGTCGCTTGCAATTGGGACCTGCTGACGGGCCGAATGACACTTCATGCATGCCGCGCGTTAGCCCCCGGAACATCCCTGTTAATCTTGTCGGATCACCAGATCCTCAAGAAACGCCCGATATCAACAATCGTGTCCTACGGTCCCACAAACGCCTCCAACCGGGCGCTCGATCTCTGAAAGCGAACTGAAAGCTTGGCCGGCATAAGAAGGAGGCGGCATCGTGGAGGAGACGCGATCACCGTAAATCGGAAACGATGCGGATATTCAATTTGGAGGAAACCTGATGCGTTCTTCGCGCAGCCTATTTTACACCGTCGCTTTTTCCACATTTGTTGCCGCGGCGTCGCTTGCCTCGCATGCAGCGCAAGCCGCCGACAAGATCACCATCATGGTCGGTGGATACGAGAAGCAGATCTATCTCCCGGCAAAGCTCGCTGAATCGCTTGGCTACTTCAAGGATGAAGGCCTCGACGTCGAGTTGTTGAACGAGGCCGCAGGGGTTGATGCCGAAAACCAGCTTCTCGCCGGAGCCGTACAAGGGGTCGTCGGCTTTTACGATCACTGCGTCGACCTGCAGGCCAAGGGCAAGTTTGTCGAATCCATCGTTCAGTTCAGCCAAGCTCCGGGCGAAGTGGAAATGGTCTCGTCCAAGCACCCGGAGATCAAATCGCCTGCCGATTTCAAGGGCAAGACCCTCGGCGTCACCGGCCTTGGCTCGTCGACCAACTTTCTCACGCTCTTCATGGCATCCAAGGCCGGGTTGCAGCCTGGCGACGTCGTGACCGTCCCGGTTGGTGCCGGCGGCACCTTCATCGCCGCCATGCAGCAGGATCAGATCCAGGCGGGCATGACGACCGAGCCGACGATCTCGCGGCTGATCAAAACAGGAGAAGCGAGCGTTCTCGTCGACATGCGTACCGTCGATGCGACCCGCAAGGCGCTTGGCGGCACCTATCCTGCCGCTTCCCTCTACATGGAAACCTCCTGGGTAGACGCCCACAAGGACGAAGCCCAGAAACTTGCCAACGCCTTCGTGAAGACGCTCAAGTTCATCAACACGCATTCGGCGGCCGAAATCGCCGACAAGATGCCGAAGGACTTCTACGTTGGCGACAAGGACGGCTACATCAAGGCGCTCGATGAGGGCAAGGGCATGTTTACGCCTGGTGGCGTGATGCCGGAAGATGGCCCGAAGACGGTTCTCGCCGTGCTGTCCGAGTTCTCCAAGAACGTCAAGGGCAAGCAGATCGACCTTACGAAAACCTATACGACGGAGTTCGTCAAGAACGCCAAGTAAGGCCATCGTGCCGCTTCCGATTGGACGTGGAGGCGGCACGGATCGATCCATGGGCACTGCGTGCACGCGCCCGAAAAGCACGCCTTCAGGTATTCAAATGGTACAGGATAACAACGCAATCCCGGCGATCGAACTGATCAACGTCAGCCGCCGCTTTGTCTCGCCGACAGGCAAGTCGCTGACTGCGTTACGTGATTTCAACATGACGGTTGGGCGCGGCGAATTCGTGGCCGTCGTCGGACCGACGGGATGTGGCAAGTCGACGACGCTTAATCTGGTGACGGGTCTGGCACGGCCGAGCGCCGGGGAAGTCCGACTGATGGGAGGACCGATCACCGGGATCGACCCACGCGTCGGTTTCGCGTTCCAGACCGACGCTCTCTTCCCCTGGAAGAGCGTGATCGACAACGTCATGGCAGGTCCGCTTTTTCGCGGCAAGAGCAGGGCCGAGGCAGAGAGAAGCGCGCGAGACTGGCTCGCACGTGTAGGCCTGTCGAAGTTTCAGCATCACTACCCACACCAGCTTTCGGGCGGAATGCGAAAGCGAGTTTCACTGGCTCAGACGTTCATCAACGAGCCGGAAATCCTCCTCATGGACGAGCCCTTTTCGGCGCTCGACGTCCAGACCCGTACCGTCATGCATGAGGAACTTCTGAAGTTGTGGGCCGAACGAAAGGCCTCCGTGGTCTTTGTCACGCATGATCTCGAAGAGGCAGTCGCACTTGCCGACAAGGTCTATGTGCTCACGGCGGGGCCGGCGACGGTCAAGTCGGTCTATACGATCGATCTGCCCCGTCCTCGCGTCGTGTCCGAAATCCGCTACGAGCAGCATTTCATCGATTACTGCAAGACGATCTGGGAAGATCTTCGCGAGGAGGTGGAGACAAGCTACCGCCGCGCGAGCGAAGCAGCCTGAGGAGGAGACATCATGGCGAACACAACCCTTTCGGCCGGTTCGGCCACCATGTTCCGTCCGGGTACTTCGGATGCGGAGATCGAGACATCCGCAATGAGGGCGATCCGCCGGCGCAGCCTGATGGTGCGCTTCTGGCAGATTGCGATCCTGGTCGTCGGTATCGGCACGTGGGAGCTCGCCTCCAACATGAACTGGATCGATCCGTTCTTTTATTCAAGCCCGAGCGGGGTCGTCCTGCGTCTTTATGAGTGGGCGACAGAAGGAACCACGGAAGGCTCCCTCTGGTACAATCTTTGGGTGACGATGGAAGAAGCGCTCATCGGCTTTTTCGCCGGCTCCATCGCGGGTGTCTTCGTTGGGATCGGCCTCGGCCGCAACCGCTTCCTCTCCGACATCTTCTCGGTCTACATCAAGGCGATCAACTCCATTCCGCGCGTTGTGCTCGCGCCGATCTTCATCATGATCATGGGGCTTGGGCTGCCATCCAAGGTGGCGCTCGCGTTCATCATGGTATTTTTCGTCGTCTTCGCGAATGCCTTTCAGGGGGTACGCGAGGCTGACCGCAATCTGATCGCCAACGCCCGCATCCTCGGTGCTTCCGACTGGCAGGTCACGCGAACGGTTGTGATCCCTTCGGCCATGAGCTGGATTTTCGCCAGCCTGCACGTTTCGTTCGGCTTTGCCATTATCGGCGCGATTGTCGGTGAATTCGTCGGCGCCCGCTTTGGGATCGGCCAGTTGATATCCATCGCCAAGGGCACGTTCGATGCCGCTGGCATGTTTGCGGCCATTCTTCTCGTCATGGTCGTGACCCTGGTCGCAGAATTTATCATGACCCTCATTGAGAACCGCCTGGCCAAATGGCGTCCCCAGCAGCACATGGACAGCCAGTAACTCGGTCCACGTCCTCCCAAGACTGACCAATGATAAAAGGCTGGGCTTACTGCCCGGCCTTTTATCATTTTGACCGGAGTGTCAGCCGCCAGCTCCAGCCAGCGGCAGACGCACGGTAACAAGCAGGCCCCCTCCCGGAGCGTCAGAAAGAGAGACCGAGCCGCCGGAGCCGTCGACAACTTCGCGAACGATCGACAGTCCCAGACCACTTCCCTCGCTCTCCGTTCCGATAACCCGATAGAACCGTTCGAATACGTGCTGCCGCTCGGCCAGCGGAATGCCCGGCCCATTATCTTCGACCGTGAGAACAGCCATGCCCTCGTTCTTGTGAACGGCAACCGTCACCTGCCCGTTGGCCAGGCAATAGCGAATCGCGTTGTCGACGAGATTGACCAGCATCTCCCGCAACATCGTTCCGTCGCCCGCGACCAGGACAGGCCCATCCGTTTCCAGTCCAACATCGATATGACGCCGCAGCGCTTCCTCTGCCTGGGCAGCCAGAATGTCGCTGGCGGCAGTGGCAAGATCGATCAGGTCGTGACGCGGCCTGCGGCTCCCGGGCTCGGCGCGCGACAGGGTCAGAAGCTGGCTGGCCAGGCGTGACGTCTGGCGCGTGCTCGAACGAAGGGCTTGCAGCGCCTCGTCACGTCGTGCGGTGTCGGGTTCACGCGCAGCAAAACTCGCCTGCATCTGGATCAGGGCCAGGGGGGTTCGCAACTGATGGGCGGCGTTGGAGACGAAGCGCCGTTGCGCGGCCATCTGGTTCTGTACGCGTTCCATATGATCGTTGAGCGCATGAACGAGCGGCCGCAACTCCGTCTGGACCATCTGTGGCGGCAAGGGATCCAGGCGATCGCGTCCGCGCTCCCGTACCGCGTCACGCAACCGAAGCGCTGGCGCAAGACCGCGCTGCAGACCGATAATGGTGACGAGACCTGCGAAAAAAACCAGTATGAACTGCTTGGAAAAATCGGAGAGCCAGAGCTGACGCCGTAACGCGTGCTGGCTCCCGTGGGTTACGGCAACGGTTACGGAAATCGCACCGTCATCTGGCAGGCCGACGACGGGATGATCGAGCGTGATGGCTCGCACGCCGTCGGCACGGAAAATCAGGTCTTCTCCGGTCCGCTGCCTTGCCGGCAAGGGTAGATCAGGAAATCCGCTGATGAGAGTGCCCCATGCGGTTCTCACCTGGTAGAAAACCCTGTCACCAAAGCCGGTGTCGAACATTTCCAGCGCAGCCGGGGGAACATCAACCTGGGCGTTGCCGCCGTCGTCAACACTAACGGCTTCTGCGATAACGCGGGCCGAGGACAGGAGCGTCCTGTCGGTGACGAGCTTCGAGGTCGCATCCGCGGTCTTGAAGCTGTCGTAGAGATTGAAGCAGATTGCTCCAACCAGTGTCAGCACGACCCAGCCGAGCAGCTGCACCCTCAGGCTCTGGCTGAGACGAACGGCGCCAGTTCGTACTTTTTCCAACAGACTATTGGGCATGTCGAAGCAGATAGCCGAGCCCGCGCAAGGTTGCGATTTGCGCAGTACTGCCCTCCAGTTTCTTGCGAAGACGATGGACATAGATCTCGATGGAACTCGGATCGGCATCGTCGTCAAACCCGAAGACACTGTCGGAGAGCGCAGCCTTCGAGACTGTTGTCCCTGCCTTCATGACGAGATGCTGCAGGACCGCATATTCCCTTGGCGTCAATTGCAGGGCGTTGCCGGCAACGAAGAACTGTTTCGTACCCCCGGAAAAACGCAGATCACCAACGACGATCTCGGACGATGCCCTGTCCTGTCCACGCCGCACTACCGCTCGCAACCTGGCTTCGAGTTCGGTGATTTCGAAGGGCTTGGCAAGGTAATCGTCGGCGCCGCTGTCCAGGCCGGTCACCCTGCCGTCAAGGCTCGCGTTTGCTGTCAGGATGATCACCGGAACCTTGTTGCCTGACTGCCGCAGACGCTTCAGCAGGGTCAGGCCATCGAGCTTTGGGAGGGAGAGGTCGAGAACCACGGCAGCATATTCGGCTACCTTGAGCAGGTGATCGGCGTCCTCGCCGTCATGGGCGATATCGACCACATATTGCGCTTGCCGCAGGGCTCTTCCAAGCCATGCCGCGAGATCCTTGTTGTCCTCCACCACGAGCAGTCTCATCCATATTTCTTAGCATGCTCGAAGCGCTCCTAGGAAGCGTCGCAAAGATATCATTGATGCTCGGTCGACCGTTCGTCGCACAACGACCGCCACGCGACCGGAACACAATCGGAAGGAGTCAGAGCCTGCCGGTCACAGCAATCCGATAGAATTTACCGCGAGAGGCCATCGACGGTGGACGTGGTACCAGGCAAAAGATCAAAAAATCAGATATTGCCTCACTTATTTAACGTGCCATGCGAGCTTGAGATATGCCAGCCCCTATTGAACCCATCGCCGATCTCGGCCTGATCAACTCGGCTCTCAAGATCCTCTGCCGCGAAGCTGGCATCGAACGGGATCGGCGCGAGGTCTTGCAGGTGGCGACCTTGCTGATGTCGCTCTGGAAGCAAGGCGTTCGCGACCAGGAAACCATGGTTGAGCTCGCCAGAAGGGCCCTTGCCGAAGTGGCGCCACCGGCCAGTCCTGGGATGCGCGAAGATGCCAGCCCCGACCCCTGCTGAAATCAGCCGGCCGCTCTCCGATCCGGTCACGAGTCCTCGTCTCATAACTGCGATTGCGACGCCAGTCAGCGCGCCGCGCGTACCATGGACTTTGCAATCTCGACGATGTCGTCGCGTGATGCGGTCGGATCTTCCCTGTTCCAGGCAATGCCAAGCCCGATCCTGAATTCGATCCCCCTCACCTTCTTCAACACGAAGATGCGGTTGGGAATGTCCTTCGTCCATTCCGGCGCAAAGCCGATACCGAGACCGGCGGAGACGAGTGACACGAGCGAATAGGTGTCATCGCAGCTATAGGCGATGTTTTTCGTCAGATCGTATTCCTCAAACTTCTCATTGAAATAGCGCTCCGTGAAGGAAAGGTTCTGACGATTGAAGGCAATGATCTTCTGGTCGCGCAGATCCTCGATCGAGATCTCGTCGCGAAGAGCCAGTGGACTGCTCTCTGCCACGGCCAGTAGGTACTTCTCATGGGCAACCGAGAAAAAGCGCAGCGAGCCGATGTTTTCGACGGGGCGGATGAAGCCAAGATTGATCTGCCCTGTCTCCAGACCACGGATGATGTCGCTGGTATTGCCCGAGGCGATATGGATGCGGACATCTGGAAACTTGTGGGCGATCTTGCCCAGGAACACCGGCAGCATGCCCATGGTGGCGGGATAGACCGTTCCGATCTTGATCTGGCGAATCCGACTGCCGCCTGCGGCCCGTGTCAGTTCTGCGGTCAGGTCTATCTCGCTCAAAATCCGGACCGCCCGATCATAGAAGGTGGCCCCTGCCCTCGTCAGCTCGACCCGGCGGGTCGAGCGGATGAACAGCGGGCAGCCCAGTTCCTTTTCCAGCGCCATGACATGATTGCTCAAAGCCGGCTGGGCAATGCACATCTTCGCCGCCGCACGACCGAAGTGCAGTTCCTCGGCAACGGCTTTGAATAGTGATAGCTGGCGAAGTTCCACGTACCCTCCACCTGAAAATGACCGGACTACAGTCTGCGATTCACGGCAAGATTGCTTTCATAGTTTTATATTACGTGGTTTCATAGAATGTCAAATGTTGTGTTCGTCCCCTATGGATGCACGGCAAAGAGTTTCTTTGAACCTCAGACGCTTGCGGGTTGCCAAGGGCATCTCGCAAGACGATCTCGCGCTGGCCGCCGAGATCGAGCGATCGTATGCTGGTCATCTTGAGCGTGGCGGGAAGAACCCCACCGTTTTGACACTCCAAAAGATTTCAGCGGCGTTATCCTGTGACATTTCGGAGCTTTTCGCTCCAATTCCTGACGATACTGAGCCGGTTGAACCCCTGCGAAGCGGGCGCCGACCACCCTTGCGACGATGACCACCCCGAGTTTCGGGCGGCTTTGTATTTCCAGATACCGACCGCGTCATGTTTGACCATCCGTTCAAATGGGACAAGCCGCCGAGGCATCAGGAAAAGCCGATAACGACCTTCGGCCAGAACTCAAATCAAGAGGCTCTGTAGAATGCCATGCGCCGAGGTTGATGGCATTGTAAATGAAAGAGACCGTGCTGAACGCCCACACCCAGCGATGGCAAGGCCACGTGCAGCTGAATCCAAACAGAACGTTTGACGAAGCCCAGACGACCCCCGGTGGCGTTAGCGGTCCAGTGTTCAGGAAGACATTGGTCTCGATGCTGGAGCGGGCCCGACCGATTTCATTCGATGCCTGCGGTCGTGAGTTAGGGTCCCATTTTTTTGGAAAATGCCCTGTGAAAGCAGAGATCCGAGCCAACAAGTTTTCTTGTCCTCTTGGACAGTGGCGAACGCGTAAGTGCTGCCAAGCTACGCGACAACAATCGGCGCGGTTGAGCGGCAAGGCGGCCCACGTCGGCAGATTAGATCGCAATGACTTATTGTGATGCACGTATCCCGTTTATTATGTAATGCAAACTTAATATGTTCGCATGTACGCTTTGGTTGTTCTCACCCAGCTCAAGCTAGCTCAAGGGGTAGTGCAGATGAAGCGCATGAGGCATCTTCTTTTCAACACCCGTGGCGCGGCCGCAATCGAGTTTGCAATTGTCGCACCACTCTTTCTCCTCGTTGTCCTGACGCTGATCGCCTACGGGATCTATCTGAGCGCGGCGCATGCCTTGCAGCAGTTGACGGCCGACGCGGCACGCACTGCTGTCGCGGGCCTCTCCGAACAGGAACGGACCCAGCTGGTCAACAACTACATCACTATTTCCACACTGAACGACCCGCTGATCGATCGAGCAAAGCTGCATGTGTCGGTCGCGACGGACGCGCAAAACAGCAATCAGTTCACGGTCACCACGGAATATGATGCCAGCGCATTACCCATCTGGAATCTCTATAGTTTTCCACTCCCAGATACCAAGATCCGTCGTTTCGCGACTATCCGTATGGGTGGCATATGAGCCGAAAAATGAGCATGACCCTGTCGCGCCTTGCAAGTTCAAAGGATGGCAATATCGCCGTCGCCGCCGCAGTTTGCGCACCGCTGATCCTCTATTGTCTGGCGCTTGGGGTGGACTACGGCATGATGACGCTGCAGCAGCGTCGGCTACAACAACTGAGTGACATCGGCGCGATCGTCGCTGCGTCCGATATCAACAACGCCGCAGCCAACCTTGTTGCGAACTTCCAGAAGAACGGCCTGAATGTTGCCGTGAAGACCGGCGCCGGTTACACGACGCCAAGCGGTAGCCAGCTCCTGAGCAACCAGCAGCTCAGCCAGTTCGATGCTGTGGTTCAGTACACGCCGGGCGTTTATGCCGCCGATCCATCCATTCCGTCCGGTCAAAGGTTCATCGCCGGAAGTCAACCCTATGATGCCGTGAAAGTTGCAGTGCAGCAGAAGGCCGAGCTGACCTTTGCCGCAACTTTTGCGACGCCTCCGACTTTGAGCGCGGTCGGCACCGCATCGGCTGCCAAGATTGCCGCGTTTTCCGTTGGCTCACGTCTGGCGAGCATCAACGGCGGCGTCCTCAATGCCCTCCTGGGTAGCCTGCTTGGAACCACGGTATCACTGAAGGCGGCCGACTACGACGCATTGCTATCGACGGACGTTGACCTGCTCTCCTTTCTTGACCTGCTTGCCACCAACCTGAACCTCA
>NZ_LXKO01000013.1:0-86131 GCF_001692185.1 Rhizobium sp. AC44/96 | reverse complement strand
CATCCAGGCCGGCCTCCTTCACCGGCCAGAATGGTGAATCTGATTTGCACCAGAAAGGGAATCCACTTCCCGACTCCGCCTAAAACAATCCCGCTCTAGCCCCCGCCCCCAACAGTTCCGAAAACATCCCAAGATTGTCACCGGCACAAATTTGCGTCTATCGGCGGGCCTCGCCGCGCGCCAGTATGGCGTCCGTAACACGCTGCCGGAGCCGCCATGAAAACCGTTGCCTTCACGACTGTCGATGTCTTCACCACCACCCGCTTCGAAGGCAATCCGCTAGCCGTGATGACCGATGCCCGCGGGCTCAGCGATGCCGACATGCAGAACATCGCCGCCGAGTTCGGCTACTCCGAGGTTACCTTCGTGTTGCCGCCACAAGACCCGGCAAATACCGCCTGCATCCGCATCTTCACACCCACCATGGAAGTGCCCTTCGCGGGACACCCCAATGTCGGAACCGCTTATGTGCTAGGCCAGCAGGGTGAGGTCTTCGGGCGCCCGGTCGGCGATCATCTGCGTTTTGAAGAGAAGGCCGGCCTCGTGACTGTCAATCTGAAGCGTGACGGCGACAAGGTACTCACCGCCTCCATTCGCGCGCCCAAGCCGCTTGCGATCGGCAATGCGATAGCGAAGGAAACCGTCGCCCGCTGTATCGCGATCGAACCTGGGGATATCCGCCTCGCCAATCACGAACCGGTGGTGGCGTCGGTTGGCCTGAGTTTCGTCTTTGCCGAACTTGCGGACCTCGATGCCCTTGGCCGCGCCCGTCCGAATCTTGCCTATTTCCAGGACGCAGCCGCGCCGACCGCCGAGGGCAATCATGACTTCTCGCTCTTTGTCTATGTCCGCTCGGAGGAAGCCCCTTGGGCGATCCGCGGGCGCATGTTTGCGCCGCTCGACAACGTGCCGGAGGATCCCGCGACCGGCAGCGCCTCGGCAGCGCTTGGCGCCTATCTGGTCTCGCTTGAGGCTGAGCCGACCATGAACATGTCACTGACCATCGAGCAGGGCGTGGAGATGGGACGCCGCAGCATCATCGGCATCGACGTCGCGAAGCAGGACGGCATCGTCACCGATGTGACGATCTCCGGCGCCTGCGCGCCCGTCATGCGCGGCGAAATCGAATACTAGACGAACAGGTCTCGCCCAACCAGCGCGATGGCCCAGATTGCGAAGGCGATCAACGCGATCTTCCAGAAATCGGTCCGCCGCCGCAGGCCGGGCAGGCCGAGCGGCTTGATCACCTGTATTGCCATCGCCAGGATGAGCAGCAGCGCGATCAGCTTCGTCATGTCTTTATTTTTCCAACGGTTATCAATGTCACAGGACGGACATTATTTCGCGCAACGACTGCATTTATTCATGCCGTAAAGGCATTTGGGGGCACAATCAACAATCTTGAGGCTAGGCGATACCGAGTATCGCCTTATGTGGTTTTTGATCGTCATGCGCAGAGTCTGGGGAAAATGAAAAGAAACCTGCTGTCCGTTGCCGCACTGCTCTTCGGCACACTCTTCCTCTTCATGGGCAACGGCCTGCAAGGCATTCTGCTTCCCGTCCGCGGTAATCTCGAAGGCTACGCCACGACCACGCTCGGTCTGCTTGGCACCTCATGGGCGGCGGGCTTCGTCATCGGCTGCCTGGTCGCGCCGAAAATGGTCCGCCGCGTTGGTCATGTCCGCGCATTTTCCGGCTTCATCGCCATCATCGCCATCATCGCGCTTGTGAGCGGCATCATCATCCACCCGGTCTGGTGGGTCCTGCTACGCGCCGTCACCGGCTTTGCAACCGCCGGCACCTCGATGATCATCGAAAGCTGGCTCAACGAGCGCGCGACCAACGAAAGTCGCGGCGCGATCTTTTCGCTCTATATCGCCATCACCCTCTTCGGCGTCGTCGCCGGCCAGATGATGATCCCTCTGGAAGACGTGCGCACCCCTGTCCTCTTCATGGTCTGTGGCATCTTCTACTGCATCGCCATGCTGCCGACGACGCTGTCCACCGCCGCCTCTCCACAGCCGTTGAAGGCGGTCAAGCTCGACCTGCCGGCGCTCTATCGCAACTCGCCGGTCTCCTGCCTTGGCATTCTGCTCGTCGGCATCGCCAACGGCGCCTACGGAACGCTCGGCGCCGTCTTCGGCGCTGGCGCTGGCTTGTCCGACACCAGCATCGCCATCATGATGAGCTCGACCATCTTTGCCGGAGCGCTGATGCAGTTGCCGGCCGGTCGCCTGTCCGACCGGATCGACCGCCGCTATGTGCTGGCCGCCATGTCGGCGGTCGCCGCTTTTGCTGGCATTTTGTTGGCTATTCTGCATCCGTCCTCGCCCGTCTTCATCATCGGGCTCGTCATCCTCTACGGCGCGGTTGCCAATACGCTTTATCCGATCGCGGTCGCCCACGCGAACGACTACGCCGCGGCCGAAGACTTCGTGAAGGTCTCGGGCGGCCTCCTGCTGCTCTACGGCATCGGTACGATCATCGGCCCGACGATCGGCGGCCCGGTCATGTCCATGGTCAACCCACACGCGCTGTTTCTCGTCACCGCGGTCGCCCATGTCCTGATCACCGCCTATGCGATCCTGCGAAGCCGGATGCGGCCAGCCATCCCGGCCGGCAGCCGTGACACCTTCACCACCCTGCCGACGGCGACCTCGCAGACCCTGACGCCCGAAAGCATGTCGCTCGCGGACCGCAACCCGAACAAGGCTCCCGAAGTGGGCGAAGCTGGGTTAAAATCCAACTGAGACGAAAGCGGAGGATTACCCATGAGCTTCATCGAAGACGACCGGCCACAGAAGAAAGCGACTCACGAAATCGGCATGGATCTCTCCATGATGTCGGTCGATGAGCTGAAAAGCCGGATTGAGCTGCTGCAGGCCGAGATTGCGCGCATCGAGGCCGAGGCGGCGCGCAAGGCATCGGGTAGATTGGCCGCAGAAAACCTCTTCCGATCCTGATGTCGCACGTGTGCGGATTCGATCTATATCCGGCACGCAAGCGCTATTTCGGCACAGACTTAATGGGACATTAAGCTTTATAAGGTATTACTACATTCATCCAGACTTGCTCTGGATTTCAGACAGTTTTCCATGCGGTGAATTGGTCTGATTTTTCTCCCTGTTTTACCTTGAGAGCCGCTTTTTGCGGCTCTTCTTTTTTTCTTGGCTGGGGACTAAATCCATGAAACTGTGGAAGTTAACCCTTTCTTAAGAAACGCCTTGCGCAATTGGGCTAAAGCTACCATCTTAATGTCATAAAGACCGGTTGAGGAAACTTTTACCTTTAGCCGGCGTTACCTGACCATAAGTAGATGCGTGCAACAGGGACTATCTAAATGTCAGAGCTTGGATTGAACACAATCAGTTTTGCAGGTCGCGCTGCCGCATCCTCGCAGTTCAAGACGCTGTACTCGGAAGGCATGTCGCTGGTTGAAGAAACCGCCGCCTACCTCGATGGCAACGGCCGCGCTGCTTCCAAGGTTTTGCCGCGCATGGCCTCCGTTCTCTACGCAGCGGAATCGATGCGCCTCACCACCCGCCTGATGCAGATGGCGTCCTGGCTGCTGCTGCAGCGCGCCGTCAACAACGGCGAAATGTCGCGCGATCAGGTTTTGGCCGAGAAGAACAAGGTTCGCCTTGATGGCTTCAACGTCGATCGCAATGCACCGGGCTGGAACGATCTTCCGGAATCCTTCCGCGACCTGATCGAACGCTCCCTGCGCCTGCAGAATCGCGTTGCCCTGCTCGATCGCGAGATCTACCGCCCGAACGAGGCGCCGATCGTGCCTGACAACCAGAACAGCGTTCAGGCACAGCTGAGCCTGTTGCAGACGGCATTCGGCAACAACTAAGCCGCTTCCATACCGTATTCATGAAACCGGCTGCGCACTGCGCGGCCGGTTTTTCTTTTGCGCGCCGCTAACAAGAGTGTTGGATGCGCCAGCCGCGCAAAGGCTTCAGCCGGGGCTCTATGCGTTGCCCAGATGCTTCGGCCAGAATTCTTGATGAACCGCGGCAGCTTCCTCTTCGATATTCGGGCCATCCACAGCGACGATGCGCGCGCCGGTTTCCAATATTGCCCGGCTCGGGACATTCAGGCCGATCCCCGCAATCTCGCCCAGCCGTACCTCCGAGCACGCAAACACCATGCGTCCGATGCCTGACCAATAGATCGCTCCGGAGCACATCGCACATGGCTCCGTGCTGGTATAGAGAGTGCAATCCGCCAGGACGGCAGCGTCATAATGCTGCGCAGCCAGCTTGATCAGGTTCAACTCGGCGTGGTTCGTCATGTCACGACCGGTGAAGACGCTGTTTTCGGCGCGCAGGATGACCTTGCCGTCCTTGACCAGCACTGACCCAAACGGTTCGTCTCCGCGTTCCATCGCGGATTTCGAGAGTGCGATCGCCTCTCGCAAAAACGGCTCATGGTTTTCCATCCCGGTCTCCCTCAGAGCTAGAGCCGGATGATCTTGTCTTGGATCGAACAGATTTCCAAGGGCCGCTACCCAGATTGGAAAACTGCCCCGCCTCAACCGTTGGGGAAAGTCGATGTTGCCGCCTGCGCTTGACTGAGGGCCGCGCAAAAAAACCCCGCCGAAGCGGGGTTTTCCAAATTCTGCCATGCAGCAGCGATTAGAGGCCGAGGCCGCCGAAACGCTTGTTGAACTTGGAAACGCGGCCGCCGCGGTCCATGAGCTGCTGGTTGCCGCCGGTCCAGGCCGGGTGGGACTTGGAGTCGATTTCGAGGTTCATGACAGCGCCTTCAGAACCCCAGGTCGAGCGGGTTTCGTACTCGGTGCCATCGGTCATGACCACCTTGATCGTGTGGTAGTCGGGATGGATTTCTGCCTTCATAACAATCTTCCTGCCATGCAACGTCCAAATTGACGCATCACGTTGCGACAAGAGGACCGATTGAATAAATGAAGCCGCAGTCGCTTATGGCTACGGCTTCCCATTAGGATGCCGTGCCTATACATGAAGGCCATCAGGATAACAAGAGCCCACAACCGTCTTGCACGGTGTTGAAGGCGATCGGAGATCGAATTGACAGACGAAGTGCAGGCCGGGGAGAAGAAATCACGTTCACTGAGGCCTCTCGGCAGGTTGACACCCTATGTCATGCGGTATCGCGGCCTGGTTACCGGCGCGCTGATATCGCTTGCGCTCGCCGCCATTACCTCCCTCGCCCTCCCTCTCGCCGTCCGGCGCATGATCGACCACGGCTTTACCCAGGCCGATGGCAGCTTCATCAACAGCTACTTCCTGATGCTGATGGTGATGGCGGTCGTTCTCGCGATCGCCAGCGCCCTGCGCTACTACTTCGTCATCACCCTGGGCGAACGGATCGTGTCGGACCTGCGCCGCGACGTCTTTGCCCACGTCACACGGCTCTCCCCATCGTTCTTTGATGTCAATCAGTCTGGCGAGATTGTCTCGCGGTTGACGGCCGACACGACCCAGATCAAGTCCGCTGTCGGCGCGACAGCGTCCGTCGCCTTGCGCAACCTGATCCTCTGCCTCGGCGCGATGGGCATGATGATCGTCACGTCGCCAAAGCTTGCGGGCCTGGCGCTCGGTGCCATCCCATTGATCGTCTTTCCGCTCGTCGCCTTTGGCCGCTCGGTGCGCAAACGGTCGCGCGCCGCCCAGGATACGCTTGCCGAGGCCTCCGCCTTTGCGAACGAGACCATTGCCGCCACCCGCACCGTGCAGGCATTCGGTGGCGAGGCCGCGGCCGCCGGTCGCTATGGAAGCGCCGTCGAGACCGCCTATGGCGCCGCCCGCGCCGCGATCCGCGCACGTGCGCTCCTCACCGGCATCGCCATCACCCTGATTTTCGGCAGCGTCGTCGCCGTGCTCTGGGTCGGTGCCCACAACGTTCTCGCAGGCACCCTTTCTGCGGGCACCCTCGGGCAGTTCCTGCTTTACTCGGTTATCGCGGCTGGCTCGCTGGGTGCGCTCTCGGAAGTCTGGGGAGAGCTGTCGCAGGCCGCCGGGGCTGCCGATCGCCTGACGGAATTGCTGGACGAGGTCTCGCCGATCCAGACGCCGGCGAAGCCTGAAATAATGCCTGCCCCTGCCCTCGGCCGGGTCGAGTTTTCCAATGTCCATTTCGCCTATCCCTCGCGCCCCGGGCGATCGGCCCTGCATGGCCTGAGCTGTCACGTCAAGCCGGGGGAGACGGTCGCGATCGTCGGCCCCTCCGGCGCCGGCAAGACCACCGTGTTCTCGCTGCTGCTGCGCTTCTATGATCCGCAGCAGGGAGCCGTGATGGTCGATGGCGTGGACGCCCGCGCCGTCGATCCGGACGCACTGCGCCAGCGCATGGCGATCGTCCCGCAGGATGTCACAATCTTCGCCGCCTCCATTCACGAGAATATCGCCTTCGGTCGCCCTGATGCGACGCGCGACGAAGTACGGGCAGCCGCCGTCGCCGCCCAGGCAGACGAGTTCATCACGCGCCTCGATAAGGGCTATGACACCGAAGTCGGCGAGCGCGGCGTCACGCTTTCCGGTGGCCAGCGCCAGCGAATTGCCATTGCCCGCGCGATCTTGAAGAACGCGCCGATCCTGCTTCTCGACGAGGCGACCTCGGCACTCGATGCCGAGAGCGAAACGCTGGTGCAGAAGGCGCTGGATGTCCTGATGGACGGACGCACGACCCTAATCATCGCCCATCGCCTGGCGACCGTGCTGAAGGCCGATCGAATACTCGTCCTCGATCAGGGCCGCGTGGTCGAGGAAGGCACGCATCAAAGCTTGATCCGCCATGGCGGCATTTACGCCAAGCTTGCCAAGCTGCAGTTCGAGACCGGTGCGGAAGAGTTTCTGAGCGCCGTCAAGTAAGCTGCCGATAGCATCCAACGCGCCCCGCAATCCGATCCCACGGGTTGCGACAGGTTGCACCTATGCGCGAATATTGACATAATACACGTATAGATTACACTCGGTTTTGTATTGAAACCGTTCGTCATCTTTTCGTGGAGATTGCCAGGTGGATTCTATCAGCTTTGCCGAAACACTCGTGACGCTCGTTGCCGCCAGCGTCGTGATATCCATGCTGTTGTTCTACCGGTCGCTGCATCAGGCACGCGGCTGGTCGTTGACCGACGCTCTTTCGGAAGACGTCACGTTGACGAAGACAGACCAAGCGGGAAATCCCGTTAATGCCGCCGGCAATATCCTTGCCGTCGGAGAAGCCCCCCTCAATATTACCGAGATGAAAGCCAGTTCCAGCAGGTTCATCGCCATGATCGGAACCGTCGCGATCCTCATGCTTTACGTCGGCTTCGGCCTTGCCTGCCTTCACAACTTCGCAAGCGGCAAGGGGATCCCCGATATGTCGAATGGCTCGAACTTCTTCTACTCCGGCCTCGTGCTCTTTGCCCCGTACATCTTCAACAAATTCTCCTCGGCATTCTCGTTCTTCAAGCCGTGATAATGCCGCGCGTGCTGACCGCGACCGGGGTTGCAAAAGACTAAAATATCCAGATGGAATAGTTGTGTTTTTTGTTTTAGGCTGTCCTTGCTGATTTAAACAACATCCTGATTCCGGGAGAAAAAATCGATGTATAAGTTCGAAGTTTATAAGGACAAGGCAGGCGAATTCCGGTTCCGTTTCAAGGCCTCGAACGGCGAAACGATGTTTGGCTCCGAAGGTTACAAGGCGAAGGCCTCTGCCCTGAGCGCGATCGAATCCATCAAGAAGAACTCTCCCGGCGCGACGGTCGAAGACACGACGAAGGCCGAATCCTGACCAGAACCCAGGCGGCGCCACAAGCGCCGCCTCAGCTTCTTATAGACAGACTAGGTTCTCAGGTTCCTGTCGCTCGGCCAACGCCCAAGGCGATATGCATGGCCGATCTCGCGAAGAGGTCACCCCTCACAAGATGAAATCAATCATTTCTCGGTCAGCTTCAGCTCGATGCGACGGTTCGTTGCGCGCGCTTCGGGCGTATCTCCCGGAGTGATCGGCTGAAACTCACCGAAACCTGCCGCGACCAGACGGTCGGCTGGCACGCCCTGCGCAATCAGGAACTTCACCACGGAAATCGCGCGCGCCGACGAAAGCTGCCAGTTATCGACATACCTGCCGGTTCCGGCCAGAGGCACGTTATCGGTATGACCATCGACGCGGAGCACCCAGTTGATCTCAGGCGGGATCTCCTTGGCGACATCCAGAAGCGCGCTGGCGAGCTTGGTCATCTCGGCCTGCCCGTCCGGATTGAGGTCAGCGCCGCCCGATGGGAACAGCACTTCCGACTGGAAGACGAAACGGTCGCCGACGATGCGGATATTCTCGCGATCGGAAAGAATTTCACGCAACCGCCCGAAGAAGTCCGATCGGTAGCGGTTCAGTTCCTGGACGCGCTGCGCCAGCGCGACGTTGAGGCGACGGCCCAGATCGGCGATCTTCGCCTGCGAACTCTGGTCCTTCTGCTCGGACGCCTGCAGCGCGACTTCGACGGCCGCAATCTGGCTGCGCAAGGCAGCGATCTGTTGATTGAGAAGCTCGACCTGGCTCATCGCCCGCTCGCTCATCTGCTTCTGCTCGTCGAGTTCCTTGGTCAGGCCACCGATGCGCTGCTGCGCCGCATCCTGCCCACCCGAGCCGGCAGACAGCAATGCCTGCAGGCGGGAGCGCTCGCTCTCGGCAGACGACAGTGACGCCTGCAGGTTCGCGACATTATCCTCGAGATCCTGCTTGCTGCCCTTTTCCAGAGCAAGTAGCTGCGTCAATTCGTTGATCTGGCTGTTCAGCCGGTTGAGCACTTCGTCGCGACCGGAAATCTCTCGGCTCAAGATAAATTGACCGACAACGAAGACGGTCAGCAGGAACATGATCGCAATGAGAAGCGTCGACAACGCATCGACGAAGCCCGGCCAATAATCGACGGCGCGTTCGCGGCGGCGGTTGCGAGCAAGAGGCATGGCTTACTTGCCCTCGCTCTTCTCGGCCTGCGTCAGACGTTGGCGTTCGGACGATGCATGCTTTTCCTGGGAGCCGATCCGTTCGGCCAGGCGGTCGAGCGTTCGGCGCATGGCTTTCGCTTCGTCCTGCTGGGCTTCGATCCAGTCCCGCAGCATCTGCTGCTCGTTGCGCATGTTCTTCACGAGACCCTGGATGCCTTCGGCGAGATTTGCCATCGCGGCCACCGAACGCTGGCTGCTGGCGCCGCCGTCTTCCGAGGCCTTGCGCATGTAGTCGGACAGAGCCTTGATCTCGTCAGGCGTGACACCGGACGACTGATCGATCGCCGGCACCACGGCATCGGAGCCAACATCGGTGACGGACGACAGCCAGTTTTCCAGCTCCATGTAGAAGCGGTTCTGGGCGCGACCGGCCTGCAGGTCGAGGAAGCCGAGGATGAGCGAACCCGAGAGGCCGAGCAGCGAAGACGAGAACGCCTGGCCCATGCCGGATAGCGGCGTGGAGAGCCCTTCCTTCAGTGCAGCCAGGACGTCGGACGACCCATTGGTGCCGGCGTCCAGCGACTGAATGACGTTGCTGATCGAGCCGATCGTGCCGATGAGACCCCAGAACGTGCCCAGCAGGCCAAGGAACACGAGAAGACCGATGAGATAGCGGGAAACATCGCGCGATTCATCGAGGCGGTTTGCAATCGAGTCCAGAATGGAGCGGAACGCTGTCGTGGAAAGCCCCGCAAAGGTGCTCCGGCTGCCGATCAGCGTGCGCATGGGCGCCAGAAGCTTGGGGTTGCGGTTCACCTTGTCGGCGCTGCCCGCGGCACGAAAGGAATTGAACCAGCGCACTTCAGGGCGAAGTGCCAGGACATGGCTGAAAACCAGGATGATACCGACAGCGAGCACGCCGACGATCAGCCCGTTCAGTCCCGGGTTATGCATGAACGCCGTCTGGGTCTGCCGGAAAAGAATTGCGGCAATGAACCCGACGATCACCAGAAACAGCACCATAGTCCAAAGAAATGGCATCGGGCTGGAGAGTTTATAGTTATAGCTGCCCGTGGTCTTTTCGGTCGAACCGAACTCAGCCACATTCACATTTTCCATGGATCCGCATCCTCCGGCCTTCTCGCAGCCGGAGACTAGAGCAACATTGTGCCGAATTGAAGTACGCGGACAGCGAAAACCGTGTCTTTACAACAGCGATTTAGCGGGTCGGGATCGGACGCTTGGCGACTTCGAGCAAAGCCTTCTGAATATACTCGTTACCGGCGACGACGGAGCCGGTTTCCAGAATGGACGTACCGCCATCCCAATCGCTGACATAACCGCCGGCTTCGCGGATGAGCAGGATGCCTGCGGCGATATCCCAGGCAGAAAGACCGGTTTCCCAGTAACCGTCGAAACGGCCGGCAGCGACGTAGGCGAGATCGAGCGAGGCCGCACCCATGCGACGGATTCCGGCGACTTCACCCATCACGTGGCGAAGCTCGACCAGGAACTTTCCGTGGTTGCCGCGTCCCAGATGCGGCACACCGCAGGCAACGACCGAGTCGGAAAGCACCCGGCGGGCGCCGACACGAAGGCGGCGATCATTGAGGAATGCACCACCGCCGCGCTCGGCGGTGTAAAGTTCGTCGGCCGCCGGATTAAAGACAACACCCGCGACGATCTCGTTGTTGCGCTCAAGCGCGATCGAGACGGCGAACTGCGGAATGCCGTGCAGGAAGTTCGTGGTGCCATCGAGCGGATCGACGATCCAGCGGTGCGCACCGTCCGTGCCCTTGATCTCTTCGCTTTCCTCGCCGAGGAAGCCATACGTCGGACGCGCCTTCAGAAGTTCATCCTTGACGATCTTTTCGGCCTTGCGGTCCGCATTGGAAACGAAATCGCCCGGTCCCTTGACGGAAACCTGCAGGTTCTGCACTTCGCCGAAATCACGCCCCAGCGATTTTCCTGCCTTGATGGCAGCCTGAACCATGACATTGAGAAGAGCTGAACGGGCCATGTGGGCGGTTTTCCTTGGGCTAAATAGGTGCGCGTTGTCAGGGCGGGGATGGTCCCTGATCGCCGGCAGAGGCTGCGCTTTATAAGATTGGCGGCTTCAAGACCACAAAATCGGGGAAATTTCAAGAGCAGCGCCGCATGGCTGCATTGAATCGCAGGAAGGCCGCAAATTAATTCTGGACAGATTAGTCTGAAATTCCTATATGCCCCCCATGGCAAGACACAAGGAATTCGACCGCGACCTGGCGCTTGGCGCCGCCATCAACGTGTTCTCCGAGCACGGCTATGAAGGCACGTCGACGGATCAACTGCTGACGGCGATGAAGATCAGCCGCCAGAGCATGTACGACACCTTCGGCGACAAACGCAGTCTCTACCTGGAAGCACTGCAGCGCTACAACGCCGACAGTACCGCTAGGCTGATCGACGACCTGAAGCGTGATGCGACACCGATTGATGCGCTCGAAGGCGCGCTCGTCGCCTTTGCCTCGCGACCGTCATCGGAGGCCAGCCGCTGCTGCCTCGGTGTCAGCGCTGTGTGCGAGTTCGGACGCACAGACCTGGAGATCGCCACACTGACCGATACTGCCTCCCGCGCGCTTTCCAATGCGCTGAAGACGATCGTCGAAGACGGCAGGAAGAGCGGTGCCATCGCATCCGACATTGACCCCGACGAGACCGCCCACTTCCTCGGCGCAACCCTCTCAGGCATGAAAGTCAGCGCCCGCAATGGCGCCACCGCTGAAACCCTCCGCGGTATCGCCCGCATGGCCATCCGCAGCCTCCGCTAGGCGCGCCAAGCTGTCGCGCCGTTTTTCCACCCTCAATTCTAGACTGATCGATCCACAAACAGAAAGGAAATGCAAATGTCTCACTCTCTCACCGAAAAGGTCGCCCTGGTCACCGGCGGCTCGCGCGGCATCGGCGCGGCGATCGTCCGCAGGCTCGCACAGGACGGCGCTGCCGTGGCCTTCACCTATTCCAGCAGCGATGACCGGGCCAAGGCGCTTACCGCCGAGATCGAAGCCAGCGGCGGAAAAGCACTCGCAATCAAGGCGGACAGCGCCGATCCCGAGGCTGTGCGAAATGCCGTCGCGACCACCGTCAGCCACTTCGGCGCACTCGACATTCTCGTCAACAATGCGGGCATCCTGATGTTGGCCCCGCTTGAAGAATTCGCGCTGGAGGATTTCGACCGCATGTTCGCGGTCAACGTTCGCGCGGTCTTTGTCGGCGTGCAGGCGGCGGCAAGGCACATGCAGGCCGGCGGCCGCATCATCAACATAGGCAGCGTCGTTGCCGACCGCAGCGGCTTTGCGACATCGTCGGTCTACAGCATGACCAAGGGCGCCATCGCGTCGATGACCCGCGGCATGGCGCGCGATCTCGGCCCGCGCGGCATTACCGTCAACACCATTCAGCCGGGACCAACGGCAACCGACATGAATGGCGCGCCCGGCACAGAGGAGCACCTGTCACCGCTGATGGCGCTGGGGCGCATGGGCGAAGACCGCGAGATCGCAAGTCTTGCGGCCTATCTCGCCAGTGCGGAAGCATCGTTCGTCACCGGCTCCGCCCTGACGATCGACGGTGGCTACCTCGCCTGAAAGCAAACAAAAAGCCGGCGGCGCTCGCACGCCACCGGCTCTCATCTCGATTGTCGCGGCTCAGAACTTCTGCTGGGTAATCAGAACCTCACGGGCAATCTGGTCAAGCGGGAGGATCCGGTCGACGCCGCCCTTGGCAATCGCCTCCTTCGGCATCCCGAAGACGACCGAAGTCGCCTCGTCCTGTGCCACGGTATAGGCACCGGCCTGGTGCATCTCCAGCATTCCCTTGGCACCATCATCGCCCATGCCGGTCATGATGATACCCATAGCATTCGAGCCGGCGGCTCGGGCGGCGGAGCGGAACAGAACGTCGACCGACGGGCGATGGCGCGAGACGAGTGGCCCGGTCTTGACCGACACATGATAGCGCGCGCCCTGCCGCTCCAGGAGCATATGCTTGTCGCCGGGAGCAATCAGCACATGTCCGCGCAGGACCGGATCGCCGTCAACGGCTTCCTTGACCTCGACCTCGCAAAGACCGTTGAGCCGCTTGGCGAAGGCCGCCGTGAACTTCTCCGGCATGTGCTGCACGATGACCATGCCGGGCGCGTTCGCCGGCAACGCTTCGAGAAACTCCCGGAGCGCCTCGGTGCCCCCGGTCGATGCGCCGACGCAGACGATCATCTCCGTCGTCTTGGCCATGGCGCGGCCGGTCGGCGGCGGCAGCATCGCATCTGCCGTCAGCTTCTGCGGAGGCGCCTCCTTGCCGGGACGAAGGCTGCTTGCGCCGCGCCGCACATTGCCCATCCGGGCATGGGACGCGCTCTTTACGACTTCACGGATCCGCACCGCGTCATCGGCCAGGCTATCCGCCGCGCCGATCTTGGATTTCAGGATCACATCGACAGCACCTGCTTCCAGCGCCTGCAGCAACGTTTCCGAACCCGCCTCCGTCAGCGACGAGCACATGACGACAGGGATCGGACGCTGCGACATCAACTTGCGGAGAAAGGTGATGCCGTCCATGCGTGGCATCTCGACATCCAGCGTGATGACGTCGGGAATCTCTTCCTGGATCTTCTTCGCGGCCATGAACGGATCGGTAGCGACCCCCATGACCTCGATATCGGGATCCTCCTGCAGGACGCGGACGAGCGTCTGGCGAACACTGGCGGAGTCGTCGATGACGAGAACTCGTATCTTCTTGCCCATGGGCGACCTTTACCTAGACGCGCTGAAAGACGGTGTTGGAGACCTGCTTGAGAGGCAGATCGATACCCGCGATGGATTCGGAGTGGCCGATGAAGAGATAGCCCCCTGTTAAGAGGCGATCGCACAGCCGTTTCAACACCAGCGCCTGCGTCTGCTTGTCGAAATAGATCAGCACATTGCGGCAAAAGATGATGTGCATCCCGTCGCCAACGGGATAGCTGTCGTCCATGAGGTTCATGCGCGCAAAACCGACCCTGGCACGCAGGGCCGGAGAGATCCGCACCTCCCGGCGCCCTGGTTGCTTTGCGGTCATGACGTATTTCCGCATCAGGTCACGCGGCACGGGATGGACCATATCTTCGGAATAGATGCCGAGCCGCGCCGTGTTCAGAACGTCGGTGCTGAGGTCCGTTGCAAGGATGCTGTAGTTGAGGTCATTGCGACAACCGACGAATTCCTCGAGCACCATGGCCATGGTGTAAGGCTCCGCGCCAGTCGAGCATGCCGAACTCCAGGTGCGCAGTGTGCGGATGCCGGTGTTCGCCAGCGCCGGCAGGGCCACCTGCTGCATGTATTCGAAATGACGCGCTTCCCGGAAGAAGTCTGTCTTGTTGGTCGTGACCGCGTCGATCAGATAGACGGTCTCATCCTCGAGACCGTCTTCCTGAAACAGGAAATCGCAATAATCGTCGAATGTCGCATGGTTCGTCGCCCGCAGACGGCGGCGAAGCCTGCCTTCCAGCATCGTCAGCTTCGTCGGCGGCATCTTGATGCCGCTGTAGTCGTAGATGAACCGCGAAAGCTTATCGAAATTGCGCTTGCTGATCCGGTCGCCGACCAGTTGGGTTTCCACTGCTGCCATACTCATTGATAGCAATACTCCAGCTGGTCCGCTCAGGCGGCCGATTGCAAGACAGAGGCATCTTCGCGCGACAACAGCCGCGCGAGATCGACGATGACGACGAACCCGCCTTCCCGACGAACGACACCCGCGATGTAATCGGAGCGCCAGCGCACGCCGATATCCGGCGCCGCCTCGATCTGGTCACGCCGGAATGGCGTGACCTCGAAGACGCGATCTGCGACGAGGCCGAGCGTGAGCAATCGGCTGTCCATCGGAATATCGAGGACGAGAACCCGCGTATGTGGCGTGGGCACTGTCTTCGACATGCCGAGTTTCAGGCGCAGATCAATGGTCGGCACGCCCTGGCCGCGCACGTCGCGGAGGCCAAGGAGATAGTCAGGACCATTTGGAATCTTGAAAGCTTCCGCATAGTCGAGGATTTCCCGCACCACCTCCACCGGCACGGCGAAGATCTCATCGCCGAGGCTGAAGGTCACGAACTGCGCTTCCAGGGATGCCGTTGCCATATTATGCGCTTTCCTTGAAATCGGCGTCGCCGTCATCAGGGCCGCCCATGGACATATCAAGTGCGAAGCCCTTGGCGCGTGCCTGCTGAGCCGAGACCGTGTTGGCAGGTGCCTTGGCAGTCGCCGGCTTGCGAGCGGCGGCCGGAGCCGGGCTGCGGACGCTGACGCGAGCAGCAGGCGTACGGCTCTGGCGGCTGCCGGCCATGTCGACCTTGAAGAAGGCAATCGAGGTCTGCAGTTCTTCGGCCTGGCTTGCCAGTTCCTCTGACGTCGCGGACATCTCTTCCGATGCGCCGGCGTTCTGCTGGGTCACCTTGTCGAGCTGCTGGATCGCTTCGTTGATCTGCGAGGCACCGATGTCCTGCTCGCGGCAAGCGGCGCTGATTTCGGAGACCAGTTCTGCGGTCTTGCGGATATCAGGTACCAGACGACCGAGCATGTCGCCGGCGTCGCTGGCAGCCTTCACCGTGTCGCTCGACATGGCGCTGATTTCAGCGGCGGCCGACTGGCTGCGCTCAGCCAGCTTGCGAACTTCCGAGGCAACGACCGCGAAGCCCTTGCCGTGCTCACCGGCACGCGCTGCTTCGACAGCCGCGTTCAGAGCGAGAAGGTCGGTCTGGCGAGCGATTTCCTGAACGATGCCGATCTTCTCGGCAATCGTGCGCATCGCGTTGACGGCACGCGAAACCGCATCACCGCTTGCTTCGGCGTCCTTGGCGGACTGACGGGCGATCTTCTCGGTCTGCGCCGCGTTGTCGGCGTTCTGCTTGATGTTGGAGGCCATTTCTTCCATGGCGGCAGAAGCTTCTTCGGCGGACGCGGCCTGTTCGGTCGCACCCTGGGAAACCTGCTCGGAGCTGGCCGAGAGTTCCTGGCTGCCGGCGGAGACGTTTTCGGCGGCGGAAAGTGCATCGGCGACAACGCCGCGCAGACGTTCGACCATCTGTTCCAGGGCGATGCCGAGCGTATCCTTGTCGGAGAGAGGCTTCGGCGAGACCGTGAGGTCGCCGTTGGAGATCTGGTTTGCAATGCCGGCGGTGACGCGCAGGTTGCCGGTCATCGTGGACATCGAGTTGACGAGATCGCGGATTTCGTCGTTGCTCTTGTGGTCGATGTTCTGATCGAGGTCACCGATGGCAACGGCGTCAGCAAGATTGACCGCACGCTTCAGACCGCGCGAGATGTTGAGCGAGATCCAGGTGGCGCAACCGAGCGAGAAGACGATCAGCACAACGGTCATCGATACCAGGAGGAAGCGAGAGTTGGCGTACTGAATGTCGGTCGCCTGATCGGTTTCGTTGACATTGCCGGAGATCGTTTCCGTCATGTCTTCCATGACCTTCAGGGCCTTGTTCATGACGTCGCGGCCTTCACCCATCGTGAGGGTTGTAGCCTGAGCATTGGACTCGGTCGTGTTCTGGGTCGAGAGATCAGCAATGCGCTTCTGGATCGGCGCATAGGTCTCGTAGAGCGACTTGAACTGGTCAGCCTGGGCGCGAACATCAGGATCTGCGGAGGCTGCGAGCTTCTCGGTCAGATCCTTGATGTTGCCCTGGCGATCAAGCAGCGACTTCACGAAACCGGCAATCTCGGTCGGGTCGGAGTTCAGGATTGCGTTCTTTTCGGCGCGAACCGTACCGTTGAACATTTCGCTGAGCGAAACAACGTTCTTCAGGTCCTTGATCGGTTCGTCGACCATCTGCGTGATCGCGGAGTTCAGAGACGAAAGATTGTAGATCGCGAGGCCTGCCATCGATCCGCTGAGCAGGATGACGGCGGCGAAGACTAAAGCTAGCTTCAGCTTTATCGTAAAGCGCATGAGTAGACTCCAGAGACTTGGAACGCTTGGGCAAGATTGCCCGGTAGATGGGTGTGGGAGGGAGAAGGAGATAAAGAGCCGTACATCTACTCTTGCGTGAGCGGGTGGCGGTGCCAGCCACGCTTCCAACGTTTACATCCGTTGGCATCTGCGGTGCCGCGGCCAGTCGCCTGGCCACGGCGTTGTCACTGATCAGGCGCTTTCGCGGAAGTCGTCGTCGCCGGCATCGGGGCCGCCCATCGACATATCGAGCGCGAAGCCCTTGACGCGTGCCTGCTGGGCCGAAACCGAGCGGGCATGTGTGTTGTTGTTGCTGCCGAAGGCGGGCTTGGCAGGGCGTGCGGCAGGCTTCGAAGCGGTGTTTGCCGCAACCTTCCGGACGCCGGTCTTGGTGCCTGCGGTATCGACCTTGAAGAAGGCGATCGAAGCCTGCAGTTCCTCAGCCTGGGCAGCCAGTTCCTCCGACGTCGCCGACATCTCTTCCGATGCGCCAGCGTTCTGCTGTGTCACCTTGTCGAGCTGCTGGATCGCTTCGTTGATCTGCGAGGCACCGATGTCCTGCTCGCGGCAAGCGGCGCTGATTTCGGAGACCAGTTCGGCGGTCTTGCGAATGTCAGGCACCAGACGGCCGAGCATGTCGCCGGCATTGCTTGCTGCCTTGACGGTATCGCTCGACATCGCGCTGATTTCAGCGGCTGCCGACTGGCTGCGCTCAGCCAGCTTGCGAACTTCCGAGGCAACAACCGCGAAGCCCTTGCCATGTTCGCCGGCACGCGCTGCTTCGACCGCTGCGTTCAGAGCGAGAAGATCGGTCTGACGAGCGATTTCCTGGACGATGCCGATCTTCTCGGCAATCGTGCGCATGGCATCGACCGCACGCGAAACGGCTGCTCCACTCTCCTCGGCATCCTTCGCGGACTGGCGAGCGATCTTTTCTGTCTGAGCCGCGTTGTCGGCGTTCTGCTTGATGTTGGCAGCCATCTGCTCCATCGAAGCGGAGGCTTCTTCGGCGGATGCGGCCTGTTCGGTCGCACCCTGGGAAACCTGCTCGGAGCTGGCCGAGAGTTCCTGGCTGCCGGCCGAGACGTTTTCCGACGCCGAGAGCGCATCGGCGACAACACCACGCAGACGCTCGATCATCAAGTTGACGTTGCCGAGGAGCTCGCCGATTTCGTCACGGTTGGTGATCTCGGCAGTCTTCGTCAGGTCGCCTTCGGCAACTTCGCGAACAGCGGTGTTGGCGCGGGCAAGACCCTTGCTGATCGTGTTCGCGATCCAGAAAGCGGTAATGGCGGCAATCAGCGTAGCCACCGCAGCGGCAACAATGAGCGTCAGACGGGTCGACGCATACTGCTGATCGGCGCTGTCGTCGGCTTCCTGCATCTTCTGCTTCTCAACGACGAGCATGCCGTCAAGCGCACCGTCCATCTGATGGGCGAACTGGCGTGCGTCGCCAACGGAAACAGCGGTGGCGCCATCCTTGTCGCCAGCCTGCAGCAACTGCCTGATCTGGTCGTCGGCGGCGATGAACTTCTTGGCAATCGCCTCGATCTCGACCCAGCGGGCGCGATCTTCCGATTCCGCGATCGCGATAACCGATGTCAGCGCCGTGGTCAGGTCGTTGCGAGCGGCATCGCCACTTTCAAACGCGCCCTTCATTTCCTTGTCGTCACGGGCAGCGACGAGGTTCTTCTGCTGGCGGATAACCTCTAGCTCGGCAATGTTTACGGCCTGCGTCAATTCCAGGCGTGCGGCTGGCCCTGCCAGCAGTTCACCCAGCGTGTCGTTGATCTTGCCCAGGCTAAAGATGCCGTAGGCAGCGGTGCCCACGAGCATGAGGATAATAAAGGTGAACGCGGTCACCAGCTTTGTCTTGATCGTCAATCGCATAATAAAAACCCCTTTTTATTCGACGACGCTTCAGGCGGCGGATCCCGAAGCATCGTGCCGAGCTGAAAAGATTGCCTGCAGGTTGGGGAGAATGATGAATTCCCCTCCTCGCTTGACCAGGCAGTTGATGTAGTCGGGACGCCAACGCATTCCGACGCTTGGTGGCGGCTCGCTTGCGGTCCTCGCAAGCGTCGTCACCTCGTTGACCTTGTCGGTCCGAAGCCCGACGAGCGTTGTCTCGCCTTCGATATCGATCTCGATAACGATGATGCGGCTGTCAATGGTGGCTTCCGTGCCTTCCATTCCGAAGGCCAGGCGAAGATCGGCAAGGGGAATGACCTTGCCGCGAAAGTTGATGACGCTGGCGACGAAGGGCTGCGCACCCGGCACGGCCGTCTCCGGCAGCAGGTCCAGGATTTCCTGAACCATGACAGCCTCGAGCGCAAAGGTCTCGCCGTTCATGTCGAAGGTCAGGACCTCCACTTCATCGGCGTAATTCCAATGATGATCGATCTTTTCGACTGCCGCGCTCATCCTGCCACCCGCATCTGTGTTTCCTGTTGCTGACCGGCGGCCACGAGGTGGCCGACGTCGAGAATGAGGGCAACGCTGCCATCGCCAAGAATGGTGGCGCCGGAGAAGGTCGCGACGTCGTTGTGCAGCTTGGACATCGACTTGATGACCGTCTGGTGGTCGCCGATGATCTGGTCGACCACGAGGCCGACGCGTTCCGTGCCCGTGGAGATGACCACGACCTTCTGATGCACATCCGGCTTGGTGCCGGTGCGGAACAGATCACGCAGGCGCAGGAAGGGAACGAGGCTGTCTCGCAGCGAAATGAAGCTGCGACCGCGCGAACGCAGATCCTCTTCCAGCGACAGCTCAAGGCATTCCTCGACCGCCGAGAGTGGGATCACGTAGCGACCGGAACCGACCCGCACCAGGAGACCGTCGATGATGGCCAGCGTCAGCGGGATGCGGAGCGAAACCTCGGACCCCTGCCCCGGCACGCTTTCGATGTCGATCGCGCCGCGAAGGGCCTCGACCGTCTTCTTGACGACATCCATGCCGACACCGCGGCCGGACAGGTTGGTGATGGCAGCGGCGGTCGAGAACCCCGGCGCGAAGATCAGCTGCAGCAACTCGCTGTCGGACAGCGGCTGGCCGGGCGAAATGAGGCCGGAGGATTCAGCCTTTGCACGCACTCGCTCGCGGTTGATACCGCGGCCGTCGTCCTTGATCGAGATGATGACTTCGCCGCCGGCCTGCCGGGCGGACAGTGTCACGGTACCGGCTTCGAGCTTGCCTGCCGCCAGACGATCCTCGGGCGTCTCAAGCCCATGGTCGATGGAGTTGCGCACCAGATGCACCAGCGGATCGGCGAGCCGCTCGATAACCGTCTTGTCGACTTCGGTGCTTTCGCCCTCGGTCACCAGTTCGATCACCTTGCCGGTCTCGCGGGCGAGATCGTGAACGAGGCGGCGGAAGCGCGAGAACAGCGTTGCCACCGGCACCATGCGCAGCACCATCATCGTGTCGCGAAGCTCGCCGGACAGGCGCTCGATTTCTTCCGACACCGAACGAAGCGCAATGTCGGTGCTGGCGCCTGCGAGCTGGCTGAGACGGGACTGCGCGATGACCAATTCGCCGACACGATCCATCAGCTCGTCCAGGCGCTCGGCCGGGACGCGAACATTTTCGGCGGCCTTGGCCTGACGCTGGTCGTTAGCAGCGGCGGCATCGCGCTTGACGGGAACCGCTTCCACCGGCTTGAACTCCGGCACGGCGGCGGCAACAGGCTGGACCGGGACAACCGGCAGCGTCGCAACGGCAGCGGTGGGAGCAGGCGTAGCCTTGGCCTCGGCCGCGGCAGGCGCTGCGATTTCCTGAACATCCAGTTCCATGTCGTCCATCACGAAGATGAAGACGTCATCGATCGCTGAGCGGTCCTGCTCGCTGGTGAGCACGACGTCCCAGGCGACGTAGAGTTCCGTTGGCACGAGTTCGTCGAGCGGCGGAATGCCGGCGGTATTCGCCCGCACGCTGCATTCGCCGAGATCGCGCAGTTCATCAAGCAGGCCCAGCGGATTGGTGCCGTTCGCCATCGCGTTCGAAGGCAGGCTGAAGCGGATGCGCCAGGTGGTCTTCTTCTTGGCCTCTGCGACCGGCGCAGCAACGGCGACAGGTGTGACCGCAGCCGCCGCAGCGCCAGTGGCTTTCTCGCCAACCGCAGCCTGCAGCTGCGCCAGTAGCTTCTGCCCGGTGTCGCCATGATCGGCGTCCGGCTGGTCGACGAGCGCGCGCATATGATCCTGAGCGGCCAGAACGGCGGCCACGAGTTCCGCCGTTGCCGGCACCTCGCCCTTGCGAACGCGGTCGAATGCCGTTTCGCAATGGTGCGTAAAGGCCGCAAGCGCATCGAATCCGAACATCGAGCCCGAGCCCTTCAACGTGTGAAGGCCGCGGAAGACCGCGTCGACAAGATCCTTGTCGTCAAGCTGGTGCGTCAGGTCGAGAAGACCGGCCTCGATCGTTTCGAGGCATTCCGCCGCTTCGGTGCGAAAGACCGCTACAGGGTCGAGCGTACTCATCTGCCTAATACCTTCCTGACGATCTTCACCAGATTTTCCGGATCGAAGGGCTTGGTCAGCCAACCGGTCGCGCCGGCGGCCTTGGCGCGCGCCTTCAGGTCGGCGTCGGATTCCGTGGTGAGGAAGATGATCGGAACGCCGGTGTGTGTCGGCAGCTTGCGCAGTTCCTCGATCATCGTCAGGCCGTCCATGACCGGCATGTTCAGATCGGTCACGATGAGGTCGAAGTGCGCCGACTTGGCAGTCGCAAGCCCCTCCGCGCCGTTGACCGCTTCCGTGACGGAGTAGCCTGCGTTGGTCAGCGTGACCTTCGTGGTCAGACGAATGCTTGCGGAGTCATCGACAGTCAGAATGTTTGCGCTCATAGCGTCACCTCTTTATGCAACCAGAATTTTGTGTCGTCGCCGTTGAACGCTTCAATGAAGCCTGCGCGCTCGAGGACTTTAAGGACGTGTCCCTTGGCCGGAGCACCAAGCGCGAGCGTCTTGTTGGCCGCTTTGGCTTGGCGTCGCGCGGATTCGACAAGCTGAATGAAGCTCAGATCCGCTTCGGCATTTTCAGGAATATCAAGAATAACGGAATTGTTACTCGAGAAAGATTCAGTAATTCTCTGCTTCAAATCTGAAACGTTTCTAATACTTAGAACGTCAGGCAGGGAAATAGAATCAATATATTGTCCACTCGCACTCAACTCAGCCTCCTGGGACGGAGAAATACTTTTTCGACCTAAAGACGAATCTCATGACAGCCTTAACGACGAGTAAAATTCGGTTGTGGTGGAATGCAATTACGACGAGTCTGGACTCCCCGAATTCTTACCCGGGAGAACTTATAACGAGGCACACTCACATTGGAAAAAAGCTTTTATAAGCAGCATGTTAACGCGAATAAACCATGTTCGGCGCCGAAAAGGGCCGCGTTTTCATGCTCCGTTAAGCACAACGCCTGCGAGTCCGGTTCCGTTTACCTGACGTTTCCACACCGCTCCTAAAACTGACGCGGAAATTGCCAGTGTTATAAGTAAAGGAAATAACGTGACAAACGGGGCGACATCGGCACTAACCGCATTTCAGACGTCGGGATCGAGCATCAGCGAGACGCTCGAATCTGCCAGAAGTCAGGTTGAGGCACGCTTTCTCGAAGGCGGCACCGTGCTGCTGTCGGTGATGGATGTACTCAACCGCCTGTTGAACTCCCTCGACAGCATTTCCAAGGCACTGGACACCAACGAGTCGAGCGATACGGGCGCGGATCTGCGCTCGACCGTAAAGAGCCTCACCGACCTTCCAGGTGTAGAGAGAGCCCGCCAGGGCGCGCTTTCTTCGCTGGCAGAGACCAGCTACGCCTTGCGCAAGCACGTCGCCGACATGCAGGAGACGATGCGCTACCTGCGCACCTTTGCCGTCACCGTGAAGATCACCGGCGCCGGCCTGCCGGAATTTGCCGGCTTCGCCCAGGAAATCCTGGAACGCATTTCCTCGGGGACCGAAGAGGTCAACGGCTTCGCCCGCCACCTCGAAAGCCTGGAAAAGGACGTCAAGACCGCCCTGGCGTTCGGCACCAATATCGCCCTCAAATACTCGGAGACCGTGCCTGAGGTCGCCAAGGCATTGCATGACGACGCCCGCAAGATCGCCGACCACCGCCAGCATCTCGCCGCGGTCGCCCGTGATGTGTCCGCCGTTGCCCGCGGCATCCAGAGCAAGGTGGCTTCTACGCTGTCGGCCCTGCAGATCGGCGACATCACTCGCCAACGCATCGAGCACGTGCAGAGCACGTTCGAACTCCTCGAAACATTCCTGGCTGGCGATGAAAGCGCGAGCCTTGACGGCGACGCGCGCAAGCGTCTGCAGAACGTCATCCACCATCTGACCGCCGCGCAGATGAATGACATGTGCAAGGACTTCCACAGGGATTCACAAAACGTCGTCAAGACGATCGCGAGCTTCAGCCATGATACGCAGGAGATCATGCGGCTTCGCGACCAGATGAGCGGCGGAGGCGGCGGCAACTTCATGCGCGCCCTGGAGACCAGCGTCTCGGCCGCGCACGAGATCGTCAAGCAGGTCGATGCCGCCACGCAGCAGGCAGACCGGGTCGGTCAGTCGACGCTCGGCACGGCCGCCAGACTTCTGCAGAGCATCGGCAACATCCGCGCCGTCAAGACCGACATTCACTACATGGCCTTGAACACCAACCTGCGCTGCAGCAGGCTGGGCGAGGAAGGCAAATCGATCAACGTCGTCACCGCGGAATTGCGCATCTTCGCCGGCAAGCTGGACGATTCCGCCGATGCTATCGTCACCGGCCTTCCCGCCCTGGAAGCGGCTGCCGGCAACGTCGTGCCGACCAACGGAAATGGTTCTGGCGGCCTTGCCGAGGATCTGACCTCGGCGGTCAGCAACATTCGCTCCGCTGCCGACACCATGGAAGACGAACTCAAGATCCTGTCGGAGCACGGTCGCGAAGTTGCCAGCAAGATCAGCCTGTTGACGTCAAAGCTGGACTTCCAGAGCGACCTTGGCGACGTTCTGGCGCAATGTGCCGACGTGCTTGAAGAGATCGCCGGGGCAGAGATCGCCGATATCTCCGACATCGCGGAAGCCGTCGCTCCGCTCGATAAGAGGATATTCAAGCTCTACACCATGGCGCAGGAACGCACCGTGCATCGCGATATCGTTCCAGCGACTGAAGAGGCGGCAACGCAGGTCGAGGAAACCGCCAGTGCAGCGGCCGAGGACGACGACCTCTTCGCGGACGCGCTGTTCTAAGGATCAGCGGCGACGACGGAACTTGTTGGCGGCGTCGATCGCCGCCTTCTGCTGATCGTCGTTGATCCCGAGGTAGAAATCTTCCAGCGCCGGATCAGCGAGGCCGGCGCGGCGCGACAGCACATACCATTTCGCGGCTTCGACAGGGTCGGGCTTGGTGCCCAGTGCATTGATATAGAGATGGGCAAGCTTGTTCTGCGCAACGACATTTCCGTCGTTGGCGGCAATGCTCAGCCACTGGAAGCCCTTGACGAAATCTCTGGGCCCGTTGGTCCCGTTGACGAACCAGACTCCAAGATCGACCTGCGCCGTATCAAACCCGGCATGCGCGGCACGGGCCATCCACTCGCGGGCAAGCTGCTTCTTTTCCTGTGGCAGATCGGGCAGCGCCGAATAGATCTCGGCAACGGCATATTGCGCATCGGCAATGCCCTGCTCGGCAGATTTCTCGTAGTAAGGCAGGGCAAGCTTCAGGCCTTTCGGGCCGGGGTTGTCCGCCGTGAGGATCTGCCCCCAGTTGAACTGTGCCGACGGGTTGCCGGCATCCGCGGCCTTGCGCATGTACTCATCCGCAAGTGCCTTGTCGCGTTTGACGATCCTGCCCTCCATGAGAATCAGGGCGTACTTGAACATCGCCGCGGCATCGCCGCCCTCGGCAGCCTTGCCGTACCAGAAGGCGCCATTCTTGACATCGCGCCGGACACCCAGACCGCCGGTCAGAAGTTCAGCAACAAGCGTCTGAGCGGCAGCGTCTCCGAGCTGGGCACGCGGCAGCGCCAGATCCATCGCGGTCAGGTAGTAGCCGCGCTGATAGGCGCCATATGCCTCATCGACTGGCCCCTTGTAGTCTTTCTCCGGTGGCAGATCCGGCAATTTTGCGCCCATGCGGTCGAAAACGCCGACGCCGGTCGATGGCACAGTGCCATCAGCCTGAGGGCGGCCGCTCTTCAGCGCCCCCTGCGAACCGGACAGCGGCCGTGTGACAACATTGTCGACCGTCTGAGCCGACACGTCATGCGCAATCGCCGCCACGGCAACGGCGGCGGCAAAAGTGGAAATGCGCAAATAACGGCTCATGATCGGCATGGGCGGGATATCAATCCTCAAACCGTGGCGCTTTTTCGTCCAAAAGCGCATTGATTTCCGCGACGATTGCCGGCGCACGCGCCGGCTCCGCAAATACCGCAAGCCGCAGCGCCACGAACTCGGCGCCGGTCTCCGCGACGGCAAGCGCCGACGCCGGATCGGTGCCACCCATGACGATGCAGGGAATCTCGATCATCGATGCCCACCACTCCGCAAGCGCCAGATTCTTCGGGTGTGCTTCCGGCTTGATGTCGCCTTCGAGCTTTCCGAAGAAGATATAGTCAGGCCGCTCCTCGCCGATTTCGAGCGCATGGTGCCGGTCCGCCGCATTGCCGCCGCCGACGATCAGCTTGTCGGCATATTTGTCGATCGCTTCGGCAATCTCCGTCGCGGGGCCGGTGAGATGCAGACCGTCGGCCCTCGAACGACCGACGACGCGGCTGTCCCCCGCGATTAGAGCCGCCGCTCCGGCGTTCTGGATCAGCGGCACCAGCTTCTCGGCATGTTTCTGGAACTCGCCGTCGTTGAGACCGTATTGCGGCACGATCACGGAGGCGACGTCGCCACCCTTGAGGGCGTCGGCGACGATCTTTGCCTGTTCGTCCGCGTCGGCGATCTCAGGAACGATCAGAACTAGGCGGCAGCGGTTTGCAGGTTCGGCCATGAACTCTTTCCATTTGCAGCGGATTTCGCCGCTTCCCGGCCGCTCCGCACTCGTCTTGTGTGAGTAATTCCGTTAGAGGGGGCTGGCAAGGGGAGGATTTCAAAAGCATGCCGCAAGACCTGTCATTCTACTACGCCGCCGTGCCTGCCGTCCTGCTTGTCGGCCTCGCCAAGGGCGGCATGGGCGATGCGCTTTCACTCATCGGCCTTCCGATTTTGGCCCTCGTGGTCTCCCCGGTTCAGGCAGCCGCAATCCTTCTGCCGATCCTGGTTTTCATGGACATGATCTCACTCGTCGTCTGGCGCAAGCATGGCGACAACGCGACGCTGACGATCATGCTGCCGGGCGCGATCGCCGGCATAGCACTTGGCTGGGCCACATCGGCCCTCGTTCCCGGAAATGTTCTCCGCGTCGTGATCGGCGTCGTGACCATTCTCTTCTGCCTGCGCTATTTCTGGAACAACTTCGGGCCCGGAGCAGGAAAGGCCACACCGCCCCATGGTCAACGGCCGCTGCTTGCCACCATGTGGGGCACGCTATCGGGTTACGGCAGCTTTGTTGCCCATGCCGGCGGCGCGCCGTTCCAGATCTACGCCTTGCCCTTGCAGCTGCCGCCGCGGGAATATACCGGCACCAGCGTTCGCTTCTTTGCAATCCTGAACGCCGTCAAGCTTGTTCCCTATTTTGCACTCGGCCAGCTCGACACGCAAAATCTGGCGACCTCGGCGACCTTGCTGCCGTTTGCTCCACTCGCCACCATTGCCGGCGCATGGTGCGTGCGGCGCATGAAGCCGACGATCTTCTATCCGTTCATCTATGCGATGGCGCTGATCGCCGCCATTTTGATCGCACGCGAGGGCCTCGGATTTTAACTATCTGCAGTTTCGTTGCGCCGCACAATTTCCTTGCCGGATCGAGCTCTTTCACGTAGCTTTCGCTCATGTCGAACGCGGATCCCTTTACTGCGATTGCCGACCCACACCGCCGCTTCCTGCTGGAAGAATTGCGGCGTGCACCAAAGACCGTGAATGAACTGGCCGTGGGCCTGCCGATCAGCCGCCCCGCCGTTTCCCAACACCTCAAGGCATTGCTCGATTGCAACCTTGTCTCGGTAACCGCTGATGGCACAAAGCGAATTTACGCCGTCAACAATCGTGGTTTCGACCGGCTGAACATCTGGCTTGATCAATTCTGGGCCTGACCTCGTCTCCTGAAACGAAAATGCGCCAGTTCCATTTAGTTGGAACCGGCGCATAAGACCCTGCAGATCGTTCGATACGATCCTGGTTTCCGTTAATGAACGGATGATTTGAGACGCTCAATCTCGTCCTTGATGCGCAATTTTCTGCGCTTGCACTCGGCAACCTCACGGTCGTCTCTGGAGGGAGATGTCATAAGCAGATGCAGCTCCTCCTCAAGAGCGCCATGCTTTTTCTGGAGTGATTCAAGATGAGCTTGAACAGTCATTTGACCCTTCCTTCCTCTTACCTTTCTCCAGCCAACACCGCCGGAGATCCAAGGCGTCAACCTTTAAAGTGTGACACATTTTTGAAGGCTTGTCGAAGGCGAAAACAAGGAGAGTACGTGGCAAATTCATGATCGACACCAACTAGCCGTTCCCGCTATTTGGTGATAGGAGCATGCGAAAATCATCGGCACGACGGACAGCGTCCGGCGGCGATCATGGGGAATGCGAATGCCCGATCAGGAACAGGCGGAAATCAGGCTTATCGTGGCGCGTCTGCGTCAGGAACACGAAGATTACGATGCCGCCATCAATGCCATGATTGCGACCGGCTGTGATGCCTTGCGCATTCAGCGGATGAAAAAGAAAAAGCTTGTCATCAAGGACAAGCTGAGCAAGCTCGAAGATCAGATCATTCCTGATATCATAGCCTGAGGAAAACTGTGGTGACGATGACAGACAGGCCGCCGGTTGCCATCATCATGGGTAGCCAGTCCGACTGGGAAACGATGAAGAATGCCGCCGATACGCTCGAGGCGCTCGAAATCACCTACGATGCACGCATCATCTCCGCGCACCGTACGCCTGACCGGATGGTGAACTTCGCCAAGGGTGCGAAGGCGGAAGGCTTCAAGGTCATCATCGCAGGCGCCGGTGGCGCCGCACACCTGCCCGGCATGACCGCCTCGATGACCCCCCTCCCCGTCTTCGGCGTCCCGGTTCAGTCAAAGACGATGTCCGGCCAGGATAGCCTTCTGTCCATCGTGCAGATGCCTGGCGGCATCCCTGTCGGCACGCTGGCGATCGGCAAGGCAGGCGCGATCAACGCTGCTCTCCTTGCCGCCGCCGTGCTGGCCCTTTCCGACGACGAGATCGCAGACCGGCTTGACGAGTGGCGCGAGCGCCAGAGCGCGGCGATCGCCGAATACCCCATGGACGACCTATGACTGTAAGAACGATCGGCATCATCGGCGGCGGCCAGCTTGGCCGCATGCTCGCCATGGCTGCTGCACGCCTGAACTTCCGCACCATCATTCTCGAGCCACAAGCCGATTGCCCGGCGGCACAGGTAGCCAACGGCCAGATCGTGGCGGCTTATGACGACCCGGCTGCCCTCGAAGAGCTCGCCACGGTTTGCGATGTCATCACCTACGAATTCGAGAACGTCCCCGTCTCGGCCGCGGAAGCCTTGGCGCAGACCGTTCCTGTCTATCCGCCGCCAAAGGCTCTGGATGCCGCTCAGGATCGCCTGATCGAAAAGCGCTTCATCAACGATTGCGGCATCCCGACCGCCAGGTTCCACACCGTCGACAGCCAGGCAGACCTCGAGGCCGCCCTGGCGGATTTCGGCGGCCAGGGCGTGTTGAAGACGCGCCGCCTCGGTTATGACGGCAAGGGCCAGAAGGTTTTCCGTTCCAGCGATGACAGCGCCGACGGCGCCTACGCCGCACTGGGCAGCGTTCCCCTTATCCTCGAAAGCTTCGTGGCCTTCGAACGTGAGATCTCGATCATTGCCGCGCGCAGCACGGATGGAATCGTCGTTTGCTACGACCCCGCCGAAAACGTCCACCGCAACGGCATCCTCCATACCTCGACGGTACCGGCATCCATCACCAACGCGACAGCCGCCGCGGCCCGCAAGGCCGGCGAGCAGATCCTGTCGACACTTGGATATGTCGGTGTGATCGGCATCGAGTTCTTCGTGCTTGCCGACGGCAGCCTGATTGCCAACGAGATGGCGCCGCGCGTCCACAACTCCGGCCATTGGACGGAAGCGGCCTGCGTTGTCTCCCAGTTCGAGCAGCACATTCGCGCCGTCAGCGGCCTGCCTCTCGGCAATGCGGACCGTCACTCGGACTGCGTGATGCAGAACTTAGTCGGCGACGATATCCTGGCGCTGAACGACTGGCTGAAGCGCCGCGACACGCTCGTCCATCTCTATGGCAAGACGGAATCTCGTCCCGGTCGCAAGATGGGTCACGTGACGACGCTGGCAGCAAAGTAAGAGGTTTTTCCTCGACTAATCCAGCCTTCGCCACGGGAAAAACACCTTCACGTGGTTGACACAGACAAGAGGCCGGGTTATCTGCACGCCCAACCTGAAGAGCGCGCCCTGAGCGCGCTTTTGAATGTAAAAGATACGGGCGAATGTGAATTCCCCCAAACTCGCGGATCAAAACAATGAAGATCAAGAATTCGCTCAAGTCGCTCAAGGCTCGTCATCGTGACAACCGCCTGGTTCGCCGCAAGGGCCGCATCTACATCATCAACAAGCTGAACCCACGCTTCAAGGCTCGTCAGGGCTGATATAGCAGGCCGGATGGTTCGGCAGCATTTTTTGCGCCTGAGCCAGTCCGGGGGATTGCACAGTTGGTCCCGTTAAATTGCTTTGATCTTCTGCGTTGGCGGGCTACTATGCCCGCCATGCGTTTTTTTGCCATGACGTTTGCGGCGCTGCCGCTGTCCCTCGCTGTACTCGTGACCGCCTTGCCTGCCATTGCTCAGGATAAGGAGACGATTGTCGAGCAGCCGGACGTCAACCTTTCCCCCAGACAGCATCTCGACCAGCTCTATGCTGAACTGAAGCGCGAGCGCGATCCCGACAAGGCGAGCAGCATCGCCGACGAAATCCGCGCCGAGTGGAACGACTCGGGCAGCGCGACGGTCAATCTGCTGATGCAGTGGGCGGACAAGGCGATCCAGGAAAAACGCACCGCAGCCGCCTTGGACTTCCTCGATCAGGCGATCGCCCTGAAACCCAACTATGCGGAAAGCTGGAATCGGCGAGCGACGCTGAACTACGCAAACGGCAACCTGCGCAAGTCGATGGCTGACATCGAACGGGTCCTCGACCTCGAGCCCCGCCATTTCGGCGCCCTGTCCGGCATGGCGGCGATCTTGGGCGACACCAACAACGATCAGCTGGCGTTGAAGGCCTGGGAACGGTTCCTCGACGTCTATCCCGCCAACCGCAGTGCGCAGGAACAGATGAACACCCTGTCCGAAAAGCTCGCCGGCAGCCGCACCTGATCCTTGACGGTGAACCGGATGAGCCAATCTTACGTATGCCGAACCTGAGTATGGCTGCGAGATTGCCCGTGAGTCGTTGAGATGCTTGCCGAACTTTCCACCCTTCTTGCCCCGTTGGCCGCGGCTATCGGCTACTCCTCCTACAAGGCGCGCCAGTTCGAGCGGACCCACCCCAACATCGGAGAACTGACCGATATCGGCTACCTGATCAACGCGGTGCATGTTCCACGCCCCGATTCTGCCGATCTCCCGCCTCTGGTCTTCCTTCACGGCGCAAGCGGCAACCTGCTCGATCAGGTCGGCGCCTTCCTCGAACCACTGTCAGGGCGTGCCGAAATGCTCTTCGTCGATCGCCCCGGCCACGGCTATTCCGAGCGCGGCGGCCCGGAGAACAATTTGCCCTCCGGCCAAGCCGATGCGATTGCCGCATTGATGGACAAGCACGGCATCGAGAAAGCCATCATTGTCGGCCACTCGTTCGGCGGCGCCATTGCCGCCGCCTTTGGCGTGCGCCACCCGGACAAGACGGCGGGACTGCTGTTTCTCGCACCGGCCACCCACCCTTGGCCGGGTGGCATCGACTGGTACTACCACGCGGCCACCGCGCCTATTGTCGGCTGGATATTCAATCACGCCTTCGTCGTGCCGCTCGGCCTGCTGAAACTTGAGCGAGGCACGATCAACGTTTTCCATCCCAATCCGCGTCCGGTGGATTACGTCGCGAAGACAGGCCCCTCCCTGGTGCTGCGACCCGATACGTTCCACCACAACGCCTCGGATCTCGCGCGCCTGCTGAGCTACCTCAAGGTGCAATCGCCGTCCTATGCCAGGATCACGGCGCCGACGGTGATCATCACCGGAGATAGCGATGCCATTGTCTGGGAACACCTTCATTCTCAGGGTCTGGCCCGCGATATCCCGGGATCGGAACTGGTGAAGATCAGGGGCGTCGGCCACAAGCCGGATTACCTCGCAACCGACGTCGCCATCGCGGCGCTGGAGAAGATCGCGGGACAGCCCCGCGACCTCCAGGCTGCCGCGCGTGCAGCCGAAAAGCGACTAGCGCATCAACGCGCTTGACGCCGCCACTGTCTTTCGACGATGGCCAGCGGATCGCTTGAGCGAGCGATCGATCATTGCCCCATCGGAGGGGCATCCCATATTCTCCTCATCGCCGTCCTTCGAGGGGAAGTCATGGACCGCATTCGCATGAGATTCGTTGCTGCTTTCGCCGCCCTGTCGCTGGCCGTCTCGCCGCTGGTGCCGGCGTTTGCCGCCTCGCCTGCACCTGTAGAGGCCGAACATGGGATGGTCGTGACCGCCCAGCATCTCGCCACTGACGTCGGCGTCGATGTCTTGAAGAGCGGCGGCAATGCGGTGGATGCGGCGGTCGCCGTCGGTTATGCGCTGGCTGTCGTCTATCCGAGCGCGGGCAATATCGGTGGCGGCGGCTTCATGACGATCCGCCTGAAGGACGGACGAAGCACGTTCCTGGATTTCCGCGAGCGCGCTCCGCTTGCAGCGACCAAGACGATGTACCTCGACGCCAAGGGCGACATCGTGCCCCGTGCAAGTCTGGATGGCTATCTCGCCGTCGGCGTGCCCGGCTCTGTCATGGGTTTCGAGACCGCACGCGAGAAGTATGGAACGAAGCCCCGGGCGGCGCTGCTGGCGCCGGCCATCCGCTTTGCGCAGGAGGGCTTCACGCTTGGACAAGGGGATGCCGCGCTCCTCGCCGCCAGCGCCAAGCGGCTGGCAAAGGACGAAGCCGCGGCGAAGATCTTCCTCAAGTCGGATGGCAGCCCCTACGCCTCCGGCGAAAAACTGTTGCAGCCTGACCTTGCCACAGCACTCTCGGCCATTGCGGAAAAGGGACCGGACGCCTTCTACAAGGGCGCCCCAGCGGAAGCGATCGTCAAGGCAAGCCAGACCACGGGCGGCCTGCTGGCGAAGGAAGACTTCGAGCAGTATGCCGTGCGCGAACTCAAGCCTGTCGAGTGCAATTATCGCGGCTACGATATCATTTCCTCTCCTCCCCCCTCCTCCGGCGGTGTCATCATCTGCGAGATCCTGAACGTGCTGGAAAGCTACCCACTCTCCTTCCTCGGCTACGGCTCGGCCGAGACCGTGCATCTGATGGTCGAGGCCATGCGCTACGCCTATGTGGACCGCAACGCCGCCCTCGGCGATCCCGATTTCGTCGACAACCCGGTGACGACGCTGCTCGACAAGGGGTACGCCAAAGCCATCCGCGCAAAGATCGACACCTACAAATCCGGCACCTCGGCCAACCTGAAACCGATGGGCGCCAAGGAAAGCGTCGAGACCACGCACTACTCGATCATCGATGATGAAGGGAACGCCGTCGCTGTTACCTATACGCTGAACGGCAATTTCGGCGCCGGCGTCGTGGCCCCGGGCACCGGGATCCTGCTCAACAACGAGATGGATGATTTCACCTCCAAGCCCGGCGTTCCAAACCTCTATGGTCTCGTTCAGGGCGAAGCCAACGCCATCGCGCCGAAGAAGACGCCTCTTTCCTCGATGAGCCCGACCATCGTGACCAGGGACGGAAAGCCCTTCATGGTGATCGGCAGCCCCGGCGGCTCGCGCATCATCACCATCACGCTGGAAGCCATCCTGAACGTCATCGACTTCGGCATGGACATCAGCCAGGCAGTTAACGCGCCGCGCATCCACCACCAATGGCAGCCGGACAAGATCTATCTCGAACCCTACGCCCTCTCTCCCGATACGATCCGGGCATTGATATCGATGGGCCACACACTGGACGATGGCAGCGGCCCGCTGCAATGGGGCCAGGCCGCCGGTATTCTCGTTGGCGGCAAGAGCCTTGCCGGCATCGAGAAAGGCGGTGACGCGCGCTACAATGGCGCCATGGACAGCCGCGCGGTCGAGGGCTCGGCCGGCGGCTACTGACGCCATCAGCGGATCGTCGTGCGGGCGTATTCGGCCTTGATCGTCACGACAGGCTTTGCGCCCGCAACGCTCGGCCGCGCGCTGTCGATCAGCGACGCCTTGGCGGTCACGGTATAATCGACCGGCACATCCTTGCCGAAATCGAAATAGCTGTCGATGGAATACGCGATCACCGCCACCGTCTCGTCTGCAGTCAACCGGTCGTAGACCAGATGCGCCCGGACCGCGGCGCTATCGATGCTCACGCTCGAGACATGCCCCTGAAGCGTGATATCGGCGGCCTTGGCGGCGAGCCCGAGGCTCGCAAAATCACCGTCGAACCGTGCCATGACCGCCTGCTGGTCCACGCGAACGGCACCACCGGGCGGAATATTGGCAAGCACCTCCGGCGAGCAATCGGAAAGATCGAACCATTTCGACGAGGCAACCGCGATCCGCAGCTTCGTGCCTTCGATCTGCATCCGGCTCTGGTCCTGGCAACCGTTGAAGAACCAGCTCGAATACCAGCGACTGAACCAGCCGTCGCGCCGGCCGCGCGTCTCGGCGCGATAGGGCTCTTCGGGTTTCGTGCTGATCTTGATCGAGCTGGCATCGCCGCTGATGACAACAGAGCGGATCGCCGAAACGTCGAGCACCTCCCCGGTCTTCCAGCCATCGGCAAAAGCCGAAACCAGTGTCATCAGCAGCATTGGTATCACTATGAATATCGTCATCGCCTGTCTCCTTGTGCGACGCCGCTCCCATCGAACGGCGAGCCCAGGTTCTTCCGAGGCGCGCAAAATCGAGACCTTGATCGCAATCCGGGTCGCCCGCGATTGCGATCGAGGTCATTGTCGTGCTGATATCTCTCTGCCTGTATCGGGACCCGACCCCATGATTTTCGTGCCGCTGCCCTTCGTCGTCACACTGCTGCTTCTCATCCTGCTCGTGCGCATGGTGCGGCAAACCGACGGCATGGCGCCTGAAAGACGCCCGTTCCTGATTCTGACCGCGCTCTACGCTCTGCAATCGATCCTGATCGGCCTGCGCTGGGGCTATGACATCATCGCGCTGATGCCTGCCCAGGCGGTGCTCGCCACGCTCATCGCTGCCTTTGCCTGGATCGGTTTCAGCCACCTGGCGCGGGAGACGCCCGCTTCGTGGCTACGTCTTTCGCCACACCTCCTGCCGGCCTCTCTCGTGCTGGTGCTGATGATCTTCTGGCGTGATCCCGTGGGGATCGTCGTCACCATTACCTTCACAGGCTATGGCTTCGCGCTCTTCTGGCTGGCGCGGCACGGTCCCGACGGACTGGCCTCCTCGCGGCTCGACGGCGCCCTGCTTTCCTATCGCGCTCTGCTGATTACCGGCTTCGCGCTGCTCGCCTCCGCCACTGCTGACATCGTCATCAGCTTCGACTTCTACCGGACAGGCGGCGCCCATGCCGGCGCGGTTGTCGCGGTCGGCAATGTCATCTCGCTGCTGGTTCTCGGCACTGCTGCGGTTGTCGCCAGCAGCAGCCAATCCTTGGAAACGTCCGCTTCCCCACCCTCAGCACCCCTGTTAGCGACCTTGGGACCGACGGAAGAAGACGGCGCGGTCGCTCGCTCGTTGGACAACCTCATGCAATCCCGGCAGCTCTACCGTGATCCCGAGCTCAATCTCGGCCGCATCGCGCGCAAGATGAACCTGCCGGCTCGCCGCGTCTCGGTTGCGGTCAACCGCGTGCACGGCATGAGCGTGTCGCAATATGTCAATGATTTCCGCATCCGCGCGGCCTGCGAGCTGTTGGCTGGCAGCGATGAGCCGGTGACACGGCTGATGTTCGATTGCGGCTTCATCAGCAAATCGAACTTCAATCGCGAATTCCTGCGCGTCACCGGCACCAATCCCACCGAATTCAGACGCCGCAACCCCGGCAAGCCAACGACGTTCGATCCGCCTGTCGCGAGGAAGCTTTTCGTGTCACCGTGACAAAGTCGCCGTTCACAACAGGCCTGCGCCATCCTATGCATGTCGGGATTATCATCTGAAAGAGCTTTTCATGGTCAGCATTGAAATGATCGTCGCAGCCCGCGCCCGCCTGCGCGGACATGCGCGCCGCACGCCGCTTCTGTCCTCCCCGTTCATCGACGAAATTGCCGGCCGGCGCGTGTTCGTGAAGGCCGAGTGCCTGCAGCACACCGGCTCGTTCAAGTTCCGTGGCGGCTGGTCGGCTGTTTCCGCGCTGGATACGGCCGTTCGCAGCCGCGGCGTCATCGCCTTCTCCTCGGGCAATCACGCGCAGGGCGTGGCGCTCGCCGCCAAGCTGCATGGCGTACCGTCCGTCATCATCATGCCGGCCGATGCGCCGAGGCTGAAGATCGCCAATACGCGCGCGCTCGGCGCGGAAGTCGTGCTCTACGACCGTGCGACACAGGATCGCGATGCCATCGGCGCCGAGCTTTCGTCCGCGCGCGGGCTGACCCTCATCAAGCCTTTCGACGAGCCGCAGGTAATCGCCGGCCAGGGCACGACGGGTCTCGAGATCGCCGAGCAGGCGGAAGAGGAAGGCGTCAAGTCGGCCGAGGTGCTGGTGCCTTGCGGCGGTGGCGGTCTGTCGTCGGGGATTGCGCTGGCACTCGAAGCCAGCGCCCCGGCATTCCGCGTGCGCCCCTGCGAACCCGATGGTTTCGACGATTTCACGCGGTCGCTGGCCTCAGGCAAGATCGAGCGCAACGCGACGATGACCGGCTCCATCTGCGATGCGATCATCACACCGCAGCCCGGCAACATCACCTTCCCGATCCTGCAGCGCCTCTCGGGCGCCGGCGTCGTCGTGACCGACGAAGAGGCGCTTCGCGCCATGGCGCTTGCCTTTGTCAGACTGAAGATCGTTGTCGAACCCGGCGGCGCGGTGGCACTCGCTGCAGCGCTCTTCCACGGCGATGAGCTGGAAGACGACAACGTCGTCGTCGTCACCTCGGGAGGCAACGTCGACGCCGATATCTTCGCCGAGGCACTGGCCCGGCACGGATAGAGGCAGGCTAGGCCTGCCTCACCCTTTCTCTTAGGCGGCCTTGTAGCGCACCGCCGGTGACGCGCGTGACAGGTTCGGCATCAGCGCCTGGCGGGCATCCTCGTAAGCCTTGAGCAATCCGGCATCCTCAAGGGCCGGAATGGTCGCGAACTCGCCCTGGTCGAAACCGGCAAGGGCGGCGTCCACCATGTCTTCGGCCTGCATGACGATGTCGGTCGGCAGATGCTCGACCGGCGTGCCGGCGATGCCCCAGAATTCGGTCGCGGTCGCTCCCGGCAGCACCGCCTGGATGCGGATGTTCTTGTCCGCCAGCTCATGCTTCAGCGATTGGCTGAAGGCAAGAACGAAAGCCTTGCTCGCCCCATAGACGCCGTTCAGCACCTCGGGCGCGATCGCCACGATCGACGCGATATTGATGATCGCGCCACCACCACGGGCAACGAAGCCGGGCACGGCCGCATAGGTCAGCCGCATCAACGACGTGACGTTGAGATCGACCATTGCCTGCATCTTGTCGACGTCGGAGGCAAGCAGCGGCGCGGTGCCGCCGACGCCGGCGTTGTTGACCAGAAGCGTGATGCTGCGATCGCTCTTCAGCACCGCCTCGACACGCGCCAGATCTGCCTTCTTGCCGAGATCGGCCGGAATGGTTTCAATCGTCCTGCCCGTTTCCCGTGTCAGCTTGGTCGCAAGGTCTGAAAGCCGCTCCGTATTGCGGGCGACCAGGATGAGATCATAGCCGCGCTTTGCGAGCCGCTGAGCATAGATCGCACCGATCCCCGATGACGCACCGGTAACGAGTGCGGTTCCTTTGTGCTGTTCGGTCATTGTCGTTCTCCAAGTTGGCAACAGCGCCTGCTGTTGGCTTGAGGAAAGTTTTACGCCTGATTGCCAATGTCTTGAATGTCATATAAACCACCTTTTAGGACAAACGGAGTTTTGAGCCATGCAGCGCATCGCCGTCCTGCTCTTTCCCGGCTTTCAGATGATGAGCCTCGCCGCTATCTCAGCCTTCGAGTTCACCAACCTCGAACTCGGCGAACAGGCCTACGAGATCGCCTATCTCTCGGAGACCGGCGGCCCGATACGGGGCTCCTTCGGCGTCACGATGGAAACGACGCAGTTCGACGATCCCGCTTTTGATACGGTACTGGTGTCGGGCGCCGTCGGCATCAAGCTGCCGACTCCAGGAGAGAGCGAATTCATCCGCGACGCGCTTGCCGCCTCCCGCCGCGTCGCCTCGATCTGTACCGGCGCCTTTCTGCTCGCCGACGCGGGTGCCCTCAATGGCCGTCGCGCCACGACCCACTGGCTCCTCGCCCGCGAGCTGCAATCGCGCTACCCCAAGGTCAGGATCGAGGAGGATCGCATCTTCATCATCGACGGCTCCGTCTGGAGCTCGGCGGGCATGACGGCCGGAGTGGATCTGGCGCTCGCCATGGTCGAGAAGGATCACGGCGCCGATATCGCCCGCGCCGTCGCCCGCAAGCTCGTCGTCTACCATCGCCGCGCCGGCGGCCAGTCGCAGTTCTCGGCGCTGCTGGAACTGGAGCCGAAATCGGATCGCATTCAGAAGGCGCTGGCGCATGCGCGCGGCAACCTGAAGAACACGCTGTCTGTCGAGGAGCTGGCGGAGGCGGCCGCACTCAGCCCCCGCCAGTTCAGCCGGACGTTTCGTGCGGAGACAGGTCAATCGCCGGCCAAGGCAGTGGAGAACCTTCGCCTCGAAGCGGCCCGCCTGATGATGGAACAGGGCCGGCACCCGATCGATGTCGTTGCCACCGAAACAGGCTTCGCCGATCGCGAGAGGATGCGCCGCGCCTTCCTGCGCGCCTTCGGCCAGCCGCCGCAGGCGATCCGACGAAACGCGCAGCGCGAATATCAGGCATAGGCTCTCGCAGCCGGCTGGATGGCCGATGGCACCGCATCGGCGACAGCCTCCCGGACCGATTGGAGCATGATGGACGCAAGCCGCGCCGCCGCCGGCCCGGGCTCCGCTTCGGAGCGATGCAGGACGAGGCCGAGCGATGGAAGATCGGGCAGGCCGGTATCGGCGGCGACGAGCGGCTTCACCTTCCGCGGCAGCCCGATCGGCGTGCGGATGCTGATACCGAGCCCGGCAGCCGTCGCTGCCCACAATCCCCCAAGACTCGGACTGACGAAGGCAAGCCGCCAGGGAATGCCCGCCGTATCGAGCGCCTTGGTCGCCGCGGTGCGCAACAGGCAGGGAGCCTCGAGCGAGGCGAGCGGTACCGGCTCGCCGCTGCCGAGATTCCAGTCGACCGCCCCATCCGCCGGTCCGATCCAGCGCATCGGCACCTCCGCGATCTTCTCGCAATGGGGTGTCAGCGTGCCATCGCTCCAGGCCAGCGCCAGATCGAGCTTGCCCGTGGTCACGCGCTCGATCAGCTCGACATTGCGCACCACCCGCGCCTCGATGCGGACCTTCGGATGCGCGCGCGCAAAACGGCCGAGCACCTCGGGCAAAAGCGTTTCGCCGAAATCCTCTTGCAATCCGAGCCTGACCCAACCCTCGAGTTCGACGCTCTGCACCGCTGCGGCCGCCTCGTCGTTGAGCTCCAGCAGGCGGCGCGCATAGGCCAGCATCGTTTCGCCGGCATCGGTGAGCGCGAGCCCGCGTCCGGCCTTGCGGAAGATCGGCGTGCCCGCCTGCTCCTCCAGCTTCTTCAACTGAGCGCTGACGGCCGAGGTCGAACGGCCGAGCCGGTCGGCCGCTCTCGCGAAGTTGCCGAGCTCCATTCCCGTCGCGAAGGTCCTGAGCACATCGAGATCGAAGATCGTCCGTCGCATCGATATAATCCCGTTTTTATGGATCATAAGTTCATTTAATTCTGATTTTTCGCATTATCGTGATGTGCGATGCTCCTCCTGTCAAGAATTCACTCAGAGGAGGCAGTCATGCCTTTTGTTCGTATCTCTCTCCTGCGCGGCAAGTCGCCGGACTATCTTTGCGCCGTTTCCGACAGCATCCATCAGGCAATGGTCGAGACATTCAATGTCCCGCCTGCCGACCGCTTTCAGGTCATCCACCAGCATGAACCGAGTGAACTGATCTTCGACCGGAACTATCTAGCCGGGCCGCGTTCCGACGACTTCGTGCTGTTCGCCATCACCGCCGGCAAGCCGCGCTCGACCGAAACGCGACAGGCCTTCTTCAAGCGCGCCGCCGAACTTCTCGGGGCATCCCCGGGCATCCGGCCGGAAGACATCATGATCGTCGTCACCACCACATCGCCGGATGAATGGTCGTTCGGCGACGGCAAGGCGCAGATGATCGAACCTGGCTGGGAAGCCCGCGCCTTCGGGAGTGCCGCATGATGGGCAACCCTGAACGCATGACTGTCATTCGTCCGGGCAACGCCGTCCGCTCGCCCGCCGATATTGCCACCGCGCCCTTCTGGGTCGAGATGCTGCTGGAAGGCGCGGTCGATGGCGAGAACACCGCGATGCGCGCAAGCCTCGATCCCGGCACGATCACGCGCTGGCATTCGCATCCGCGCGGGCAGCTGCTTTATGTTCTATCGGGCAAGGGGCTGGCGCAACGCGAAGGCGGCGTCGTGGAGGAGTTGGGCGCCGGAGATGCCGTCTGGTTCGCCGCCGGCGAAAAGCACTGGCATGGCGCGACGCCTGACAGCCCGTTCAGCTACATCAGCATCCAGGTAAGCGAGGCCGGCCGCATCGTCGACTGGCTGGAGCCGGTGGAGGTTCTCTCATGATGGCGATGCAATACAGCTTCACCCTGCCGGCCGATTACGACATGTCGATCATCGACCGGCGCATCCGCGACAAGGGACCGATGCTCGACGGCTTTCCCGGCCTCGGCTTCAAGGCCTACCTCAGTGCCCGCAAGGGCGAGTTCGGCTCGCGCGAAAACCTCTACGCACCCTTCTATCTCTGGCAGCAGCCGGAGCGTGCCAGCGACTTCCTCACCGGCCCCGGCTTCGAAGCACTGACGCAATCCTTCGGCTGGCCCCGGGTGAAGACCTGGATTGTCTGGCACGCGGAAACCATGCCTGCGGTGGCAGAGGCCAAATTCGCGACTGAGGAGATCGTGTGTATCGAGCCCTACGCCTCGCTTGCCGAGATCAAAGACGAGGAGAGCAGACAGGCACAACGGCAAGCGAGACAGGCTGATGTCCTTGCATCGGTCTCGGCTTTCGAGCCGACAAGCTGGACGGCCGTGCGCTTCAGCCTGCATCGCTCGGCCCCGTTGATCGCGGGAGCCGGCCAGATCTATCGGGTCGGGCACGTGTCCCTGCCCTAAGGCCTCAGGTCGTTGCCCGCCGGTAGAGCGCAAGTGACCCGGCCAGCGCCAGCATCGCCCCGCCGCAGGCGCGCTCCAGCCAGACCGCGCCTGCCGTCTTCAGCAGCCGAACGGCCTGCGAACCGAAGACCGCGTAACCGAGCATGATCAGAAAATCGAGCGACGCGAAGACCACCGCCAGCACTGCATACTGCGTCGCCTGCGGCAGCGCCGGATTGATGAACTGCGGCAGAAATGCCGAGAAGAACAGATAGCCCTTGGGGTTGGTGACGGCCACCATGAAGCTCTTGAGGCCGATCGAAAAAGCGGATCCGCCCGTCGCTTCCTCTTCCGGCTTCAGTGCCGCGTTGAAGCCGCCCTTGGTGCGCAGCATCATGATCCCAAGAAACGCGAGATAGGCAGCACCAACATATTTCAGCATCGAGAACCAGAATTCCGACGCCGCGAGAAGCGCGCCCAGACCGATCGCCACGGCACCCAGCAGCACGAAGTCGGAGAGTACCGCGCCGATCATTCCCGGGATCGCCCGGCGAACGCCGTAGCGCGAGCCGTTGGTCATCGCCAGAAGCACCGTCGGCCCCGGCGTCGCGATCGCGACAAAGGAAACGGCCACGAATGCGAGAAGTGTAACAATGTGCATGATGCCCTCCCGAACATGGAAGCCGACCCTTGCATGTGCACCCGCCAGCCGCAAGACACCCATGGTTCGGGACAGCAAAAAGCCCGCCGCCTGTTAGGCAGCGGGCTTTGGTGATTGGTGGCTAGTGCGCCTTAGATACCGCTCTGGCCGTCGGAGCCGATATAGGCGATGCGCAGCATGTTGGTAGCACCTGGCGTGCCGAGCGGCACACCGGCCGAGATGATGATGCGGTCGCCCGGCTTGCCGAAGCCTTCATCGGCAACGATGCGGCACGCACGGTTGACCATGTCGTCGAGGTCGGTTGCGTCATGCGTGACGACGCAGTGCAGGCCCCAGACGATGGCGAGACGACGCGCCGTCTGAATGACCGGCGACAGCGCCAGGATCGGCACCTGCGGACGTTCGCGCGAGGCGCGCAGACCCGTGGTGCCCGACGAGGTATAACAGACGATAGCCGACAGGCGCAGCGTTTCGGCGATCTGACGAGCGGCCAGCGAGATAGCGTCGGCACCGGTTGCTTCCGGCTGGGCGCGCTGCGCGTAGATGATGCCAGGATAGTGCGGCTCGCGCTCGATGGTGCTGGCGATCGAGGCCATCGTCGAGACGGCTTCCACCGGATAGTCGCCGGATGCGGATTCGGCCGACAGCATGACGGCGTCGGCGCCTTCGAAGACGGCGGTCGCAACGTCGGAGACTTCGGCGCGCGTCGGAACCGGCGCGGTAATCATCGATTCCAGCATCTGCGTGGCGACGATCACCGGCTTGCCCGAACGGCGGCAGGCGCGGATCAGCTGCTTCTGGATACCCGGAACGGATTCGAGCGGCATTTCGACGCCGAGGTCACCACGGGCAACCATGAGGGCATCGGAAAGCTCGATGATTTCCTCGATGCGCTCGATCGCCTGCGGCTTTTCGATCTTCGACATGATACCGACGCGGCCGCGCGCGATCTTGCGCACCTCTGCCAGATCTTCCGGGCGCTGCACGAACGACAGCGCAACCCAGTCGACATCGTCGGTCGCCAGAACGGCGTCGAGGTCGGTGCGATCCTTGTCGGTCAGAACGCCGACGGTCAGCAGCGTGTCGGGAAGGCTGACGCCCTTGCGGTCGGAGATCTTCGTACCTGAGATAACCGTGGTGACGATACTCTTGCCGTCGCACTTTTCAGCGCGCAATGCGAGCTTGCCGTCGTCGATCAGCAGGCGGTGGCCAGGCTGTACCGATTCCAGGATTTCCGGATGCGGCAGGAATACGCGGGTCGCGTCGCCGGGGACATCCTTGTTGTCGAGCGTGAACGTGTCGCCCGGCTTCAGGTCGACCTTGCCTTCGGCAAATTTGCCGACGCGCAGCTTCGGGCCCTGCAGGTCGGCGAGAATGCCGATCGGACGGCCGGAGCGGGCTTCGACGGCGCGGATACGCTTGATCAGCGAACGCATCACGTCGTGGCTGGCGTGGCTCATGTTGATACGGAAGACATCGGCACCGGCCTGGTGCAGCTTCTCGATCATCGACTCCTCGGAGGAGGCCGGTCCGAGCGTGGCGAGGATTTTAACTTTGCGGTTACGCTTCATCAATTCGGGCTTTCTTGCGTGCCGGGGGTATCGGAAAGTTGAACCATCCAGCTGCCCTGGCGGCCCGTATCATATTCCTTGAACCCCATCTTCTGATAGCCACGGGCGTAGCAATCATTGACACCCGTGATCTTGAACTCGTTCTCTGCCACGCACATCTGCACGTCACCCGTCCATCGTCCTCCCCGGGCGGCGTCCTCGGCGTAGAGATAGTAATATCGCGACTGCAGCTCTCCCTCGATCAGCGTCGCGCATGTCGTTGCTGGCACCTGCCACCAGCCTTCCGTCATCCAGCCATCCTTGGCCCTGTATCCAATCGCGACACCCACGAGGTTCTGTGTGCCGTTGCAGACGCGAAAATCGGCATGAGCCGCGTCGGCTATGAAAAACGGCGAGAAAGCCGCGAGAACAAACAGTGCAAGACGGGCAAGCGGCCCGGAGCGCAGAAGGAAACTTGGCGCGGTCTGGATCAACACGACTTCCAATGGGCTCCCGATTATTCGTTGGTGTGCCTTCTTGCGCCGCCTCCCCGAGAATGTCAACGCAATGCTAATCGATTATATTCCATGACAGCCCCGACAGGCAGCCGTGTTGCGGCGTTTGATCAACGGCCATGCTTGAACGCGTCACTTGGCCATGCGAACAGAGATCGACCGCAAACCATAATTGGCGATTTCCCTCATGAATGCCTTCCAATCATTCGAAATCCTAGACGGCAACCATGACAGTGGCATGGTGCTCCTCGGCGACCACGCGATGAACCGTCTCCCCGAGAATTACGATCGCCTGGGCCTGCCCGCCAGTGCCTTTGAACGCCATATTGCCTATGACATCGGCATCGAGGGACTCGTGCGTGCGCTGTCGGCAAGGCTCGGCGCGCCAGCGGTTCTCGGTGGCTTCTCTCGTCTGCTGATCGATCCCAATCGAGGCGAAGACGACCCGACACTGATCATGAAGATTTCCGACGGCGCCATCATTCCGGGCAATCACCCGATCTCGACCGAGGAGTGGAACCGCCGTGTGGAAACCTACCACCGGCCGTATCACAACGCCGTCAACGAAACGATCGGTCGCGTGGCGGCGAAGACAGGCAAGGCGCCACTCGTGCTTTCACTGCACTCCTATACCCCAGCGTGGAAGGGTATTCCGCGCCCGTGGCACGCAGCCGTCCTCTGGGACAGCGATCACCGTGCAGTCTCCCCCTTGCTTGACATGCTCCGCAAGGATCCCGATCTGATAGTCGGCGACAACGAGCCATATGACGGCGCGCTGAAGGGAGATACCATGTACCGGCATTGCATGGTTCCCGGGATCGCCCACGCGCTACTGGAGGTTCGGCAGGATCTCATCGGTGATGAGGCTGGCATCGCCGCTTGGGCAGACCGGCTGGCACCCATTTTCAAATCCATGAATGCCGATCCGGCGCTACATGAGTATAAGGTGCACGCATCGAGAACGGGACCATACGAATGAAGGAGAGCGCCATGACCGCACTCACAAAAGAACAGCAGACCGAATTCGAAGCCGCGGCCTTCCGCCGCCTCGTCGCACATCTGCGCGACCGCACCGATGTCCAGAACATCGACCTGATGAATCTCGCAGGCTTCTGCCGCAATTGCCTGTCCAACTGGTATCGCGAAGCCGCCGAGGCCGAAGGTGTCGAGATCTCGAAGGATCAGTCGCGCGAGATCGTCTACGGCATGCCCTTCGAGGAGTGGAAAAGCCTTCATCAGAAGGAAGCCACCGCCCAGCAAAAAGCCGCATTTGAAATCAACAACCCGCACAAATAAGCCTCGGCTTGTCGAATAGGCTTGACCCCGGCCCCGCTTCGCGGCAGTCAACGCCATCCGAATTTTACATCCCCTATCAGGAGAACACGATGTCTGATGCCCACGGCGTTGCCCGCGACCAGCTTCGCGCTTTCATCGAGCGCATTGAACGGTTGGAAGAAGAAAAGAAGACCATCGCCGACGATATCAAGGACGTCTACGGCGAAGCGAAGGGAACCGGCTTCGACACCAAGATCCTCAAGAAGGTCATTGCGCTGCGCAAGAAGGACGAGCAGGAACGTCTGGAAGAGGAAGCCATCCTCGACACCTACCTGCACGCGCTCGGCATGATCGACTCTCCGCCGGAAGGCTGATTGTCCAGGCACCTGCCCATTTGAAACCGCCGACCAGTTCGGCGGTTTTTTTTATAACTGGCGCAGCCTTACGAGACGCCAAGCTGCGGCTGCTTGCGTCCTAGAAAGCTGGCAACCGACAGCAGCCTGCGCTGCAGCTCGTAGGCAATCGCACAAACCGCGCACGTCACGATCACCACGACACCGAACGCCCACGGCGGCTGCATTCCATGTTGCTGCAGCCAGTACGCGACCAGAACCAGCACCGTCTGATGCAGAACATAGTAGGTCAGGACAGCCCTGTTCAAATACATGACGACCGGATTTGAATGGCGGACGAACCGGCGGGCATAGCCGAGCAAGGCGACGATCGCCGTCCATTGGAATGCGGACCGGCAGACGCGTAGCGCCGTCACCAGCAGTGCTGGCCGCTCTGCCGTGGGAATGGTGGTGACAATCACCGCCAGAACAACAACGCACGCGAGCGCGATCATCAGCGCCATCTTCCTGCGTGCGACGACCGCATCCCAGAAATCGCCATGCCTTGCCAGAAGCGCACCCGCCAGGAAGAAGCTGAAGTAGACGATATGCGCATACCAATCGGTCACCGGATTGAGTGTCTCGCCAAAGGCCGGGAAAAGCGCCAGGCGCAGAATGGCGAGATAAAGAACCGGCCAGTATAGCAGCCCGACTCCATGCAGGGTCTTCGACAACCACGCACCTCCGCGCAGAAAAAGCGCGGGAGCGTAGTGGTGGAGAAGCGCCCACAGGGCGGTATAGACCCAGAGATAAGCAAGAAACCAAAGATGCGCGAAACTCCCAACTTCGCGCCCCGATGCATCGATAAAGCCACCGGTGACGTAGCTCCACCAGAACTGCAGATACGGCATGGAAAAGCCGCTCTGCATCTTCAGCGTGATGTAGATCTGCGGCGGAATGATCACCAGCATGCCGATCAGAAGCGGCGGAAGAAGCTGGCGCGATCGAAACAGGCGGACTTCGCCCGGAGAGCGTCGCGATGTCAGCGCTGCCGTCACCACGCCTGACAGGAAAAACAGCAGGCTCATCCGCCACGGATGCGACCCGATCGAGATCAGGTCGAAAAACCAGCTTTCGCCGCCCGCCTGGTGCAGCCAGCCGCGCGAGCTATACAGAATACTGGAATGATAAACGATCAGCAGCCCAAAGGCGCACACCCGCAGGAAATCGACATCATGTCGACGCCCCATCCGGCCCTCGTTTGCCATTGCCCCCTCGCCCCCGTTGCCTTTCCCGATGGAAATTCGCGCGAGCTTTATAAGTAATCGCAAATGATTGAACGCCGCTTAATTGAATAGATGAAAAGATAACGATCGGCGGGCCCAAACGAAAAAGCCGCCGGATATCTCCAGCGGCTTTGTGATCTCGTTATCGGGAAACTCAGTTCGTATTGAACTTCCGGACTTCCATGAAGTTCACGGCGCTGCCGCTGAAGCGGCCCGGATCGATGGAGGCCGTCTTGGTGAAGCCTTCCGCATAGACCGCGGTCGGCTGTGCGCGGAGCGTCTGGCTGACGAAGCGTGGCGCCTTGACCGGTTTTGTCACCATTTCCATGCGCGCATTGGTCAGCGCCCACTTCGAGATGATCTTCTCGGTCAGCTTCGGCTCTGTCGTGATCGTGGCACGGCCAGCGTCGGCCTGGGCGGCCTCATGCTTGGTCGGGCGACCGCCCTTTGTCGGCGCAACCTGGGCAGCACTGGCGTCAAGCGACGGCTTGGGTGCATCGAAACCATCGCCGAATGTCGCGGCCTTGGGCGTCGGCGCGAGCGCCGCCATCTGTACCGGCGGCTTCTCCGATGGAACCTTTTGCGGCATCGCGGCGTTAATGGCCTGTTCGACGCTCGAAATCGCCGGCTGGCTGGACGCGACTTGGCTATCGCCGGCCGTCTTCTGCTGATCAAGAGCGTCGGCAACAGCAGGAGAAAGCGTATCCTCCTGGTCTGCCACGTCGTCATCAGCTTCCGCGTCGGCGTTCGCCGCGGCGAGAAGCTTTTCGGCGAGCGCCGGACGTTCAGCCGGCGTCGGAACCGCTGCGAGATTCCCCGTCATCGCAGCCGGGTCAGCCGAAGCGACTTCCGCGTCTCCTGGAGAGCGCCGCGGTCCGAGCAGTGAAGGAACGGGTACGCTATAGGCGCTGAGATCCGCGAACTGCTGCTGACCCTCGGTCACAGCAGAGAGGGCCTCTTGTGCCGCATTTCCGGACTGAGGAGCGACCAGGGCGCTAGCCACTTCGCTTCCACCTGGCTGGTTGGCAAACGCCGGACGCACCTGCGGAACCGGCGCATTTACACTTGCGACCTCGGTCGGCTGGGCGGGAGCCTGCTGGCCGGGATCGGCTGCGTTCGGCATATCAGCCTTTGGCGGCGTCGCCTTCGCGACGGCGACAGGTGCTGCTGCGCTATCATCATCAGAACTGTCTTCGGCTTCGTCAGCGCCGCCGCCAAACAGCGCGGCAAACAGCGTCTTGTGCTTCGGCTGGTCGCTCGACGACGAGCCGCTATAAGCGCCGGAGCTTGCCATCTGCACTTCGGTCGAGCTGACGCGACGCTTGTAGTCGGCCACGGCCTGCTCATATCCCGGCAGCGGTCTGCCATCAGCAGGGATGTGCATCGTGTTGCCGTTCGGGAAGAGACGGACGAGCTCTTCGCGGCTCATACGCGGCCATGCGCGCACGCCGCCAACGTCCATATGCACGAACGGCGAGCCCGATGTCGGATAGAATCCAACGCCGCCAACCTGCATTTTCATGCCGATTGCGCGCAAAGTGGCCAGTTTGACGTCAGGAATGAAGAAATCCATCGCCTTGCCGAGCATGTGCTGGCTCTTCTCGGCAACGCCGGAATTACGCGAACGTGCCTTCAGCATGGCGTTGGTGCCTGGCGAACGGAAGCCGCAGACGACGTTGATGTAATCCTTGGAACCGCTCTGGCGATACACTTCCCAGATCAGATCGAAGAGACGCGGGTCCATCCTCGTCGGCTGGTTCTTGCGCCAGTCGCGAAGGAAGCGGTTCAGCTGCTCGAGACCCTTGGGGTCGAACCGGCCGTTGCGCTTGTAGGTAATCACCGCCTTTTCGCCGGTGTGAATGAAATAGAGCTTGAGACTACGCGTTTCGCCAGCCGCCTGAGAGGGCGTGCTGATCACCACAGGCGACGAAACGGCAACTGCGAGAAGGGCGGCCATGGCCGTCCTAAACACCTTTCCGCAAAGGTCTGCGCACCTGTCGCGCCAGGTCGGGCGCTTAGGCTTCGTATTCCCATTCAGATCCGGCAAACTCAATCCCCGTCAGACAGCCGATGGTCCTCTATCTCGACCCATGACTGTGAAATGCGGTCACACGATGGCAAAAATGCCACACATGATCAACCTTTTCTTTACATAGTGAACAGGCCACTAACAAGTGGTTTATGATTGGTAACAAAAGATGATTGCCGGATTGTTAATGAAGCGTTTCAGGCCGCGTCCTTCTGCGGGTTGTCAGGGTCGATCCCGTAATCCTTGAGTTTTCTGTACAATGTGGACCGCCCGATGCCGAGTTTTCGGGCCACTTGACTCATCTGCCCCCGATAGAATTTAAGGGCGAATCTGATCAGTTCTTCTTCCACATCCGCAAGCTTTCGCACGTCGCCTGAGGGGTTCGTGCTGGCAATTGCGTTATCAGGTGCATCACTGATTCGCGCCACGAGGTGGTCCGCGGCTGCCTGCGAGACCGGATCCTCGGGACTGGCGAGTTCGGCCAGACGATCGCCGACGCTATTGTCGGCCACGAGCGCGAGATGGTCGACCACCGCGTATTCCGGCAGCTGGCCGGCGATCTGCGGGAAGTCGGCTTCGGTCAGCTCTGGTCCATCTGCTAGCACCACGGCGCGGAAGATGGCGTTCTCGAGCTGGCGGATATTGCCCGGCCAATCGTAAGCGGTCAGCAGCGCCAGGGCGCCCGCGCTTACCGTCATGCGATGTCCGCTCTTCTGCTCGCTCGAGAAGCGCTCGGTGAAGACGCGCACGAGGTGCGGGATGTCTTCCTTTCGCTTGCGCAGCGCCGGAATGGTGATCGGGAAGACGTTGAGGCGATAATAGAGATCCTCGCGGAAGTGGCCGTTCTTGACCTCTTCGATCAGATCCTTGTTGGTTGCCGAAATCAGGCGGACGTTGACCTTGTGCGCCGTGCGTGCGCCGACGGTCTCGATCTCGCCCTGCTGCACGGCGCGCAGGAGCTTGACCTGGACTTCGAGCGGCAGGTCGCCGATCTCGTCGAGGAAGATCGTGCCGCCATCGGCTTCCATGAACTTGCCGATATGGCGCTCGGTCGCGCCGGTAAAGGCACCCTTTTCGTGGCCGAACAGAATGCTCTCGACCAGATTGTGCGGGATCGCGCCGCAGTTGACGGTGACGAACGGCTTGCCGGAACGGTCGCTGCCGGACTGGATGGCACGCGCCACCAGTTCCTTGCCGACGCCGGATTCCCCTTCGAGCACGACGGGGATGGTCGACTGCGACGCACGCTGCGCCAGATCGATGACCCGTATCATTGCGGGGCTGGCCGAAACGATATCGTCGAATCCGACTGAGCCGGAACGGGACCTGCGGCCGCTACGCGCCTTGATTTCGCGCTGATCCAGCTTGAGGGCGTTTGCAATCGAATTGGCGATCCGCTCGGGAGACACCGGCTTGACGACGAAATCGAAGGCGCCGGCACGCATGGCCTGCACCACCGTTTCGATGCCGCCCTGCCCCGTCTGAACGATAACGGGAACCTGTGTGCCGAATTCGTGCACCGCTTCCAGGAACTCCAGGCCCGTCATTTCAGGCATCATCAGGTCCAGCACGATGACGTTGTAGAGGCCGCTGCCTCTCTTCACCATCTCCAGACCGATCCGGCCGTTCTCGGCCTGATGGACCACGTGCCCGTGGCGCTCTATCGCGTTCTTGAGCAATCGGCGCTGAACCGGATCGTCCTCGACGACCAGTATCTGCGCGGCACCCTTGATCTCATTGTAACCGGTCATTGCTGCCTCACTTCATGCGAAACCTGACAGGCACTCTCGCAGAAAGGCTTGAACATCCAGTTTTGAGAAATAATTGCATTTTAACGTTTGGGGCGAAGACGAATCCGGCTCGAAACGGAGCTTCCCGGAAGCCGAAATGCCCTTGATACCGGGCCTTTAGGCGCTTAGACAGTCTAGCCTGTCGCAAAAGAGGAAGAGGAACCCCGCTCATGAAAAAAACACTCGCCGGCGCCGCCCTTAATTTTTCGGCAAGCTCCGCCGCCTCCGCGACCGATAGCGCGCTCGGCGACCTGCCGACCTGGCGATTGCAGGACCTCTACCCCTCCGCCACCTCGACAGCCTTTACGTCGGATATGGAAAAAGCAGGCAAGGCAGCCGCCGCTTTCGAAGAGAAGTGGAAGGGCAAGCTTGCGGACGCCGCCACCAAGAAAGGCGACACCGGCATCGGCCAGGCTCTCAAGGAATATGAGGCGCTGGACGACCTCATCGGCCGCCTCGGCTCATTTGCGGGCCTTACCTATTTCTCCGACACCAGCAATCCTGTGAACGGCAAGCTCTACGGCGACGTTCAGGCCCGGATCACCGATTTCTCCGGCCACCTGCTGTTCTTCGCGCTCGAACTCAACCGCATCGACGATGCCGTGATCGATGCCTGCATGGCGAATGACCCGGATGCCGGCCACTACCGCCCCTGGCTCGTCGACCTGCGCAAGGACAAGCCCTACCAGCTGGACGACAAGCTGGAACAGCTCTTCCTCGAAAAGTCGATGACGTCGGCCGCGGCCTTCAACCGTCTGTTCGATGAAACGATGGCGGAACTGCGCTTCGACGTCGATGGCGAGAAGCTGTCGATCGAGGTCACGCTGAACATGCTGCAGGACCGCGATCCCGCCGTTCGCCACAAGGCGGCGATGGCGCTTGCCGAAACCTTCAAGACGAATATCCGCACCTTCACGCTGATCACCAACACGCTCGCCAAGGACAAGGACATTTCCGACCGCTGGCGCGGCTTCGAGGACATCGCCGATAGCAGGCACCTGGCAAACCGCGTCGAGCGCGAAGTGGTCGATGCGCTGGCCGCCGCCGTCAAGGATGCCTATCCGCGCCTCTCGCATCGCTATTACAAGATGAAGGCCAAGTGGCTTGGCATGGAACAGATGGAGTTCTGGGATCGCAACGCGCCGCTGCCCGAAACCTCCAACGCTGTGATTTCCTGGACCGAAGCCAAGGACACGGTGCTTTCGGCCTATGGCAGTTTTGCCCCCGAGATGGCCGCGATCGCCAAGCGCTTCTTCGACGAGCAGTGGATCGATGCGCCCGTTCGCCCGGGTAAGGCGCCCGGCGCCTTCGCTCACCCGACCGTTCCTTCGGCACATCCCTATGTGCTCGTCAATTACCTCGGCAAGCCGCGCGACGTGATGACGCTCGCGCACGAGCTTGGCCATGGCGTGCATCAGGTTCTGGCCGGCGGCCAGGGCGCGCTGATGTGCCAGACGCCGCTGACGCTTGCCGAAACCGCCTCCGTCTTTGGCGAGATGCTGACCTTCCGAGCACTGCTCGACAAGACGAAGGACAAGCGCGAGCGCAAGGCGATGCTCGCCCAGAAGGTCGAGGACATGATCAACACCGTCGTGCGCCAGATCGCCTTCTACGAATTCGAGCGCAAGGTTCACACTGCCCGCAAGGCCGGCGAACTGACCTCCGACGACATCGGCGAGCTCTGGCTCTCGGTACAATCGGAAAGCCTCGGACCGGCTATCAAGATCTCGGAGGGATACGAGACCTACTGGGCCTACATCCCGCACTTCATCCATTCGCCCTTCTACGTCTACGCCTATGCGTTCGGCGATTGCCTGGTGAATTCGCTCTATGCCGTCTACCAGAAGGCCGACAAGGGCTTCCAGGACAAGTATTTCGAGCTCCTGAAGGCTGGCGGCACCAAACATCACTCGGAACTTCTCAAGCCATTCGGTCTCGACGCCACCGATCCGTCGTTCTGGAGCAAGGGACTGTCGATGATCGAAGGCCTGATCGACGAGTTGGAAGCGCTAGATAAGGCCTGAGGCGGCTCGCACCGAACCTCTTCTCCCCCAGGAGAAGAGGGAAAGGCGAACGCTGCCGCCAAGGCTTAGACATGACGGAAAAACAGCCCTACGCCCTCTTCCGGGACGACACGACCGGGCAGGTGATGCTCTTCGCCGATCCGGCGGAAATCATCGTCGCCCGGACGCGCGCCGAATTCTTCGCTGCCCTCACGCGCATGGAAGAAGCGCGCGCCGCAGGCAAATGGCTGGCGGGCTACATGGCTTACGAAGCGGGATATCTCTTCGAAAGCAAGCTTTCCGCCTTCGCGGCAGAAAGCCGCGAAACGCCGCTGCTCCGCTTCGGCGTCTTCGATGCACCGCAAGCCGAGAGCCATCCACTCGCCCAGCCGGCACGGCGCCTCGAAAATGAGGAGTTCCTCAGCGCCCCGGAGGCCGCCTGGGATTTCCCGACATATAAGGAGCGCTTCGACCGGCTGCATTGGTACCTTCGACAGGGAGATTGCTATCAGGCCAATCTCACCATGCCGATCACGGCCCGTTGGAGCGGCGATCCCCGCGCGGCATTCTGGTCCCTGATCGACCGGCAGCCCGTGAAGTACGGCGCGCTGGTGGATCTCGGTGGCCCGATCATCCTGTCGCGCTCGCCCGAACTCTTCTTCCGCACCGACGATGACGGCTGGATCGAGACACACCCAATGAAGGGCACCGCCAAGCGTGGCAACAACCCCGCCGAGGACGCCACGATCATCAAGGCCATGTGCGAGGACATCAAGACACAGGCCGAAAACCGCATGATCGTCGACCTCCTGCGCAACGACATCTCGCGCATATCGGAGGTCGGCACGCTCGACGTTCCGAAGCTCTTCGACATCGAGACCTACCCGACGGTGCACCAGATGGTGAGCCATGTGCAGGCGAAGCTGCTTGCTGATCTCACCATAACCGACATCTTCGCCGCCCTCTTCCCCTGCGGGTCGATCACCGGCGCGCCGAAGATCAGCGCCATGAGCATTCTCCATGAACTGGAGGAAGGCCCGCGCGACGTCTATTGCGGAGCGATCGGCATGATCTCGCCGCGCGGCGCCATGCGCTTTTCGGTCGCCATCCGAACCATCAGCCTGTTTCCCGACGGCAAGGCGGTCTTCAACGTCGGCGGCGGCATCGTCTTCGATTCGACCGCCGAAGCAGAATACGAGGAGTGCCTGTTGAAGGCGCGCTTCGCCATCGGCGATCAGGAAGTGACCCGCGATCAGGAGACAGCGGGATGACCGACCTGTCCTTGATCGAAACGCTGCGCTTCGAGCCGGGCATCGGCTTCGTGCGCCTGCGCCTCCACCTCGCTCGCCTCTCCCGCTCCGCCCGCCGACTTGGATTTCCAGAGCCGCTGGCGGCTGCCGATCGGCTGACCGAAGCCGTGGCGGGCGCATCAAGCGCCTTGCGCGTTCGGCTGACATTCGATCACAACGGGCAAACGGCGATCACCTCGGCGCCGTTTACGCCGCTTGCCGCAGGCAGTGTCTGGAACGTTAAAGTGGCAAGCACGCGCCTCGACTCCGGCGACAAGCTGCTGCGCATGAAAACGACCCGCCGCGAGATCTACGACACAGCAAGGTCCGAATACGCATCGTCCGAAGCCGATGAAGTGATCATGCTGAACGAACGAGGCGAGGTGTGCGAGGGCACGATCACTTCGGTTTTCCTCGACGACCGATCCGGCCTCCTGCGCACCCCGCCGATCGCCTGCGGTCTGCTGGCCGGCGTGCTGCGCACCGAACTCATCTGCCAGCGAAAGGCCCGCGTTGGCCGCATCACGCCGGAAGACTTGAAGACAGGCCGGCTTTATATCGGCAATTCCCTGCGCGGTCTGATCGCCGCCAACCTTATCCTCTAGGCAACGATCCTCAGCCGATCACGCCCGCTCTGCTTGGCATGATAGAGCGCCTCGTCGGCGCGCGCGTAAAGCTCGCGTGCCGTCTCGCCCAGATGCAGTTCCGCGAGCCCGGCGGAGCAGGTGTAGGAAAAGCTGGGGCTGTTGCTGATCGGACGGGCACCTCGCACCGTCGTCAGTATACGGTCGACGATCAACTCTCCCTGCGACAAGGTGGTGTCGGGAAGGATCAGCATGAATTCCTCGCCGCCGATCCTGCCGAAGCTGTCGCGCCGGCGCACGAGCGGATGTACGCGGCGGGCAAAATCCACCAGCACGTCGTCTCCCACCTGGTGGCCATACACGTCGTTGATCCGCTTGAAGAAGTCGAGATCGATGATGCAGATGCAGCCGCTCGCCTTTTCCATCGAGGCCTGCCGCTGCACGAGGCTCTCCAGCGCCGCCATCATGAAGCGGCGATTGGAAATGCTGGTGAGCTCGTCGGTCTGCGATGCCTTGAGCGCGAAATCGCGGTCCTGCCGGATATCGCGTTCGCTGGCTTTCAGATGGGTGATGTCGCTGGCGACGCAGAGCATCCAGCCGTCCTTCTGGACGGTCTCGGTCATCCACAGCCAGCGCCCGTCGACCACATCGGTCTCGAACGCCCGGAACGGCAGCTTGCCGCGCCGCGATTGCGCCGAGACCAGCCATGTCTCGAAATCAGCGGCACGGATGACCGTCCCTTTTCCGGCCTTGGTATTGCGGCGCATAAGCTCGGCCCACAGGGGGCATTCATCCGGCTCGAGTGCGAAGGTGGTGTGAAAGGCCGCGTTTGCATACTGCAGCCGGTCATCCTGATCATAAAGCGCGATCAGGACGGCGCTCTCCTCCTGCAACTCCGCAAGCCGCTCCGATATCTGGTTCATCCGATGGTTCCGGGGCGATGGAATAACAATGATTCGCACTTTGACGCGGAAATCTGAAAAGAAGATGGATGCCCCCGAGACAATTGAATATCCACATGTATCGGAACGCAACGCCCTGAAAGGAAACACACCATGTTCATCCTCGCCTTGACCTATGTGAAGCCGAACGAGGAGGCTGACAAGCACATGGAGCCGCACATGGCCTGGGTGAAGGAAGGCTATGCCAGGGGCTGGTTCCTCGCATCGGGCCGCAAGGTGCCGCGCACCGGTGGAGTTGTTCTGGCCGTGGGAAACCGGGCTGACATCGAAGCCTATGTCGCCGCCGACCCCTTTACGATCCACGGCGTGGCCCAATACGAGATCACCGAAGTCGCGATCACCACCGCCGTCGACGGCATGGAGGCATTGAAGGGATGAAGCGGTGACGGACCAACCGGAAGACCTGCGTCTCCATCTTCAGTCCCTGGAGGAAAAGCTGTTCGACCCCGCCGTGCGCAGCTCGCGCACATCGCTGGACACGCTGCTTGCACCCGATTTCCGGGAGATCGGAAGCTCCGGTCGGCTCTATGGTTTCGATGAGATCATCGCGGCGCTGCTTGCAGAGCCGGTGGATGGAACCACCCGTGCATTGGCCGACTTCGAGATCCGGCCGCTGTCTCCGGAACTGGTGCTCGCGACCTACCGTTCCAAGCGCAGCGAACCCCATCTTCCACCGGTCAAATCCCTTCGCAGCTCGATCTGGCGGCGCGATGCCGACGGTTATTGGCGAATGGTCTTCCATCAGGGGACACCGGCGCGCTAGAGTTCGGCCATGACGCCTCCGATCTACACGCCCTATGACGGTTCCTCGAAGCCGTTCACCATTGGTCTGATGCCGCTCGACCCCACGCGCTGGATCGAGCCGGATGCCGATTGGTCGCGCTATGTCGGCGAAAAGCAGGCGCTAGTCAGCACCAATCGCGGCGAGGTCTTCGTCGCGGAGGATGGCACCGAGAATGCTCAGCGGGAGGCGCTCGAACTGCTTCAAGCACATCTCGCCGAGCGCCATCCGCAACTCCCTCGCGACGGTGCGCAAACCGGATACACTCTCCCGCCACTGCTCCGCGCCGGCCTGTTGATCCAGGACGATCTGGTGATCATGCGCCGAAAGGCCGACGGCTGGCATCTCGTCGCCGGCTTCGTCGCCTTCCCATCCTCATGGTCGTTGCAGGAGAAATTCGCACGTCCGATGCAGGCAATTCATGCCGATGTCCCGGGGTTTGGGGAAGGCACCCGCAACGCGGCGCTGATCACCCGTATCTTCGACAATCTTCAGGTTGCCCAGCCCGTCGAGCGCATGAACTGGTCGATCAACCTGACCGATGACCTCTTCCTGCCGCTCTCGAAGCATCGCCGGCCGCCGCAGGCGGAAGCCTTCACGCTCGCCCAGCGCTTTGCCCGCGTCGAGCGGCAGACGCTGCGCAAGCTGCCAGTCGCCGGCGATATCCTCTTCACCATCCGCGTCTACATCGATCCGATCGCCGCCATCGCCTCCCATCCCAAGGCTGCGACATTGGCTGCGAGCTTCGCAACGCAGCTCGAAAACCTCGACGAACACCAGGCTGCCTATAAGGGGCTGAGCTTGCAAAAAGCCGAGCTTGCGGCCAAGCTGCGCGCGCTCGCAAACCAGCACTTGCCCGCCTGATATTTGTGTTCCCGCCCCGAACGCTCTTTATTGTGACGCCATTTTGTGGTTAGAGCCGGACTTCCTCGCAGTATTTTCGCGATTTCAAATGAATTCTTAAAGGCCCCTCGCCTTCGTCACCTTCCACAGGAGAAAAGAATGACGGAACAGAACCACCCGGTATATGCCGAAATTACCGGTCCGATCGTCATGATCGGCTTTGGCTCCATCGGCCGCGGTACGCTGCCGCTGATCGAGCGCCACTTCAAATTCGACAAGAGCCGGATGGTCGTCATCGACCCGCGTGAAGAGCCGTCCGACATGGAGATCCTCAAGAAGCACGGCGTCCGTCACATCAAGGAATATGTGACCAAGGACAACTACAAGGAGCTGCTGAAGCCGCTCCTGACCGAAGGCGAAGGCCAGGGCTTCTGCGTCAACCTCTCGGTTGATACCGGTTCGGTCGACCTGATGAAGCTTTGCCGCAAGCTCGATGTCCTCTACATCGACACCGTCGTCGAGCCGTGGCTCGGCTTCTACTTCGACAAGAACATGAAGAACGCCGACCGCACCAACTATGCGCTGCGCGAAACCCTTCGTCATGAGAAAAAGAAGAACCCAGGCGGCACCACGGCCGTTTCCACCTGCGGCGCAAACCCGGGCATGGTCTCGTGGTTCGTCAAGCAGGCGCTGGTCAACCTCGCCAACGACATTGGCCTGACGTTCGACGAGCCGGATCAGCACGACCGCGAAGGCTGGGCCAAGCTGATGAAGAAGCTCGGCGTCAAGGGCGTGCACATCGCCGAGCGCGACACGCAGCTCACCAAGAACCCGAAGCCACTCAACGTCTTCTGGAACACCTGGTCCGTCGAAGGCTTTATCTCCGAAGGTCTGCAGCCAGCCGAGCTCGGCTGGGGCACCCACGAAAACTGGATGCCGAAGAACGCCAAGAAGCACAAGAAGGGCTGCAAGGCCGCCATCTACCTCGAGCAGCCGGGCGCCAACACCCGCGTCCGCAGCTGGTGCCCGACGCCTGGCCCGCAGTACGGCTTCCTCGTTACCCACAACGAGTCGATCTCGATCGCCGATTACTTCACGGTGCGCGACAAGGATGGCGAAGTCACCTTCCGCCCGACCTGCCACTACGCCTACCATCCGCCGAACGACGCCGTTCTGTCGCTGCATGAGATGTTCGGCAACGGCGGCAACTCGCAGCCTGTTCATCACGTTCTCAACGAGGACGAGCTGGTGGACGGCCTCGACGAACTCGGCGTACTGCTCTACGGCCACGAAAAGAACGCCTACTGGTTCGGCTCGCGCCTGTCTCTCGAAGAGACCCGCCGCATCGCGCCTTACCAGAACGCGACCGGCCTGCAGGTGACCTCGGCGGTTCTCGCCGGCATGGTCTACGCGCTCGAAAACCCGAAGGCCGGCATCGTCGAAGCGGACGAGATCGACTACAAGCGCTGCCTAGAAGTGCAGCTGCCCTACCTCGGCCCGGTCGAAGGTCACTACACCGACTGGACGCCGCTCGATGGCCGCCCGGGCCTCTTCCCCGAGGATCTGGACACCAAGGATCCGTGGCAGTTCAAGAACATCCTCGTTCGCTAATCGCTGAAGGAACCGCATTCGAAGATGCCCGCCGCAAGGCGGGCATTTTTGTAACGCCTGCTGTATAAATGCCGTCCCGACACCTTTGAAGCCTTGCCTTCCCGGGCAACCCGCGCCATGTGTTTCGCAACCACACGGATAGTTCCGGCTCCGACTACTGGGAGAAGCCCATGAAACTCAGAACCCTCTTTGTCCTCCTCGGCGCATCCGCGGCGCTCGCTGCCTGCGTTTCGTCGTCGCCACGCCCCACGGCGGTCGCAGCACGTCCGGCCCCGGTAGGCGTTGAGGGCTCATGGGCGGATCCGAACGGCATCATCTCGACGTTCCAGGGCGGCACCTTCACGACCCGCACTACCGACAGCAATCAGCTGCTGGCCTCCGGCACCTACGTGAACACCTCGCCGTCGCTGGTCGAGATCAACATGACGTCGTTGGTGAGAAAGACGCAATCCAAGGTCAACTGCGCCCTCGTGACCCAAAGTCAGCTCAACTGCACCTCCGACGCCGGCTCCCAATTCACGCTCACGCGCCACATGTAATCGGCCAGGATAGACGATTAAAAAGCTCCCTTCGCGGGAGCTTTTTTTGTTTACCGCCCTTGGAAAGCACCCGCACTGTCACAGCTTTTTCTCTTGCAGCCACTAGAGCTTAGTGGAAACATCGATCGCGTAGGGAGGGCGAAGTAAGGGGGATCCACGCTTCGCCCATGCAAATCAGGAGAACAGGATGACGAAGTCATTTCAATTCGGTCTGTTGACCGCGTCGGTGCTGGCGCTGTCGAGCAGCGCCGCCTTTGCCGATTACCAACTCAATATTCTTCACATTAACGACTTCCACTCCCGTATCGAGTCAATCAACAAGTTCGACTCTACCTGCTCTGCAGAAGAAGAAGGCAAGAACGAGTGCTTCGGCGGCGCAGCTCGGCTGAAGACCGCGATCGACCAGCGCCGCGCCGCTCTTGCCGGCCAGAACGTGCTGCTGCTCAACGCCGGCGACAATTTCCAGGGCTCGCTGTTCTATACGACCTACAAGGGCGCGGCCGAAGCCGAAGTCCTCAACGACATGAAGTTCGACGTCATGACCGTCGGCAACCACGAATTCGACGATAGCGAAGACGGTCTGGCGACCTTCCTCGACAAGGTCAAATTCCCTGTCATCTCCGCGAACGTTCTCGCCGGCGACGGTGCCAAGATCGGCGATCGCATCAAGCCGTCGCTGGTGCTCGACGTCGGCGGCCAGAAGATCGGCATCGTCGGCGCCGTGACCAACGATACCGAGGAGCTCTCCTCGCCTGGCCCCAAGATCATGATCGCCGATGATGTGCAGACGATCACCGCTGCCGTGGAAGATTTGAAAAAGCAGGGCGTCAACAAGATCATTGCGCTGACCCACGTCGGCTATCCGCGCGACCTCGCGGCCATTGCCAAGATCCCTGATGTCGACGTCGTTGTCGGTGGCCATTCGCACAGCCTCTTGTCGAACACCGACCCGAAAGCCGAGGGCCCGTATCCAACCATGGTCGATAACCCCGGCGGCTACAAGGTCCCGGTCGTCCAGGCCGCCTCCTATAGCAAATACCTCGGCGACCTCGTCATCGACTTCGATGACAATGGCATTGTGAAGAGCGCCAAGGGCGATCCGATCCTGATCGATTCATCCTTCACCCCCGATCCGACGATGGCGGCCCGCATCGTCGAGCTTGCCAAGCCGATCGAAGAGCTCCGCAAGAAGGTCATCGGCTCCTCCGAAGGCCCGATCGAAGGTGACCGCAAGGTTTGCCGGGTCGAGGAGTGCTCGATGGGCAACCTCGTCGCTGACGCGATGCTCGATCGAGCCAAGGATCAGGGCATGACCATCGCCATTCAGAACGGGGGCGGCCTGCGCGCCTCCATCGATAGCGGCGACGTCACCCAGGGCGAGGTCATCACTGTCCTGCCATTCCAGAACACGCTCGCGACCTTCCAGCTGACGGGCGCCGACATTCGCAAGGCCCTGGAAAATGGCCTGAGCCAGATCGAACAGGGTGCCGGTCGCTTCCCGCAGGTTTCCGGTCTCAAGTACAGCTACGACAAGACCAAGCCGGCAGGCAGCCGCCTCGTCTCCGTCGACACCAAGGAAGGCGACGCCTTCGTCCCGCTTGATGACGCCAAGACCTACGGCGTGGTCACCAACAACTACATGCGCGCCGGAGGCGACGGCTATTCGATCTTCGCCAGCGCCGGCAAGAACGCCTATGACTTCGGCCCGGATCTCGCCGATGTCACCGCCGACTACGTTGCCGCGCACTCGCCCTACAAGCCCTACACCGATGGCCGCGTGACCGACGTTGCTGCGAACGCCGCAACCCCTGCTGCAACGGAACCGGCAGCAACGGCGCCTGCGGCGCCCGCCGCCCCAGCAGCAACCGCACCCGCAGCCCCCGCGGCAGCGCCCGCCGCATTGGCACCCAACACGCCGACAAGCCATGTGATCGCCGCTGGTGACACGCTCTGGGATCTCGCCAAGCAGTTCTATGGCGACGGCACGCTCTGGAAGAAAATCTCGCAGGCCAACGGTGCTCCCACGCCGCGTCACCTGACGATCGGCAAGGAACTGCAGATCCCGTCCAAGTAAGACGATTTGTCTCGATTGCGAAGGCCGGTCCGGGGTTCCCCGGGCCGGCTTTTGTTCTTATAGGGTGAACCATCCAAGCCGGGCTGCGTATGAGCCGGGCAGAGAAGACGAGCACTGGGGTTTAGATGACGATCATTGATACTGCGCACCGCCCGGCGGAACATCCGCCCGTGAAATCAGGCAAGGTGGGCGTCCTGCTCGTCAATCTCGGAACACCCGACGGCACCGACTACACCTCGATGCGCCGCTATCTCAAGGAATTCCTGACCGACAAGCGCGTCATCGAATGGTCGCCGTGGAAATGGTACCCGATTCTCTTCGGTATCGTGCTCAACACCCGTCCGGGCAAGGTCGGAAAGGCCTATGAGCTGATCTGGAACAAGGACAAGAACGAGAGCTACCTGCGCACCTATACCCGCAGCCAGTCCGAACTGATGGCTGAGCGCCTGCGCGACCTGCCCAACGTTCAGGTCGATTGGGCGATGCGCTACGGCACGCCGTCGATTGCCTCGCGCATCCAGGCGCTGAAGGACGACGGTTGCGACAGGATCGTGCTCTTCCCGCTCTACCCGCAATATGCTGCGGCGACGACGGCGACCGTCAACGACAAGGCCTTCCAGCATCTCCTGAAGATGCGCTGGCAGCCGGCGCTGCGCACCGTGCCCGACTATCACGACGACGACACCTATATCGAAGCGCTGGCAAACTCGATCACATCGCATCTGGCGACGCTCGATTGGGAGCCGGAGATGATCCTCGCCTCCTTCCACGGCATCCCGATGTCCTATTTCCAGAAGGGCGACCCCTATTACTGTCAGTGCCAGAAGACGGCCCGTCTGCTGCGCGAGAAGCTTGGCTTGTCCAAGGACAGGTTCATGATCACCTTCCAGTCCCGCTTCGGACCGGAAGAATGGCTGCAGCCCTATACCGACAAGACGGTCGAGAAACTGGCGCAGGATGGCGTCAAGAAGATCGCGGTGCTGAACCCCGGCTTCGTCTCCGATTGCCTGGAGACGCTGGAAGAAATCGCCGAGCAGGCCGCGCATTCGTTCCACGAGAACGGCGGCGAGAAATTCACCCACATCCCCTGCCTGAACGACAGCGAAGACGGGATGCGGGTGCTGGAAACGGTCGTGCGCCGCGAACTGCTTGGGTGGGTTTGAGGTAGGTAGCGCGGTCGCCCGCATCTCCCCTCTGGCCTGCCGGCCATCTCCCCACAAGGGGGAGAAGACCCTGCTTCAATGCGCCGGGAGCCAGGCCGGGTTAAGCCCTCCCCCTTGTGGGGAGGGTTGGGAGGGGTCTTTCTATTCACCGGCTACCGCTCGCGGGCACCGTCACACCCCCCGCCGGTTCCCCCAAAGCAGAACATGCAGCTGGGGCAGCACGCGGGCTTCGAACCACCTGTCATCCGTGACCTTGCCGACCAGCCAGAGCATCCGCTCCATGATGCCGTCGATGTCGATCGACGCATCGTCGTCGTCCGGCGGCGGAGGCGTATGGTTGCCGGGCTGCAGATAGACCGGCAGCCCCGGGTATCGAGCCGCCGCCTGGCGCGCATAGTCATAATCGCGATCGTCAAAGACCACGATCTTCAAGGCAATCTGCGGCCAGCCGGCCGCCAAGCGCAGACAGTCGTCGAAGGCTTGCCAATCGGTCTCCATGCCGCTCGACGGCGGCTTCGGGCTCAAGACCAGCGTATCGAGATCCGCAAACCAGTCCTTGGCAACGCTGCCCTGCGTTTCCAAGGCAAAGCTGTAGCCCTGCGCATGGCCATGGGCGATCAGCGGCCCAAGCGGCTGGATCGCCGGATTACCGCCGGAAAGGGAGATGGTCAGCGGCTTGTCGCCGGAAAGCGCCGAAACTTCCCGCCAGATCTCCTCGACCGACATCGGCCGCCATTGATCGCGGTATTCGCTGTCGACAGCATGCAGCGTATCGCACCAGGAACAGCGGTAGTCGCAGCCCCCAGTCCGCACGAAAACCGTCGGCAGTCCGATCAGCACACCCTCGCCCTGGATCGTCGGCCCGAAGATCTCGCTGACGCGGATGGAGGCCTCACGAGCCCCGCTCATGGCCGGTATTCCGCCCATGTCTTCGGAGTCTCGCTGACCCGCACCGCCGATGTTTCCGGCAGCCGTTCCTTGCACCAGTCATAAAAGTGCTTGGCGAGATATTCCGACGTCACGCCGTCGTGGCCGAGAACCTCGTTCAGGTGCCGATGGTCGAACCGGTCGTCGATATAACGCTTCAGCGGTGCCAGCTCGTGATAGTCGCGCACGAAGCCGTTGGCATCCAGCTCCGCCGAAGCAAGCTCCACCACCACAATGTAATTGTGTCCGTGCAACCGGGCACACTGATGATCGGCCGGCAGATGCGTCAGCTGGTGCGAAGCCGAAAAGTGGAATTCCTTGGTGATCCGGAACATCACTTTACCTCACGCGCCGAAAACCCGCTCGTCGCGGCAACCCAGAAATCAGGATCGTCGTAGACCGTCGGATCTGCCACTCCGGCGAGATGAAATGCCTCGCGCCGCTCGACGCAGGTGCCGCAGCGACCGCAGTGTCTCGTGCCGCCCTTGTAGCAGGACCAAGTCTCGGCAAACGGCGTTCCGCTCTTCACCCCATCCGTGACAATATCGGCCTTGGAGATATTGACGTAGGGCGCATAGAGCGAGACCTCTGCATAGCCGTCCAACGCCTGGTTCTGCATCGCCTGGAAGGCATCGATGAACCCGGGGCGGCAATCGGGATAAATGAAATGGTCGCCGCCGTGAACGGCGACGGCGACGGCATCCGCCTTCTGCGCGGCAGCGAGCCCGAAGGCGATGGCGAGCATGATGGCGTTGCGGTTCGGCACGACCGTCGCCTTCATCGTTTCCTCGGCATAGTGGCCGTCAGGCACATCGACATCATCCGTGAGCGCCGAGCCGCTGAGATGCCGACCGATGGTGCGGATGTCGATGATCTGGTGCGGTACGCCGAGCCGTTTGGCGCAGGCGGTGGCAAAGTCCAGTTCCTTGCGATGGCGCTGGCCGTAGTCGAAGGAAAGAAGGCCGATGAGCTGATGTTCCGCGGCAACCTTGTGCGCAAGCGAAACGGAGTCCAATCCGCCGGAGCAGATGACGATAGTCTTCATGATGGAGGTCCCTTGTTTTGACCGGGTGGGCTGCGACCGGATACAGCGGCGTTTTACGCCACCCCCCTCCCGTTGTGAAGACCCATTCGAAAACCCATATATCCAGGGTCAGACTAGCGTTTGAATTCGTCTACGCTAAGGTGCAGTCAATCGATTCTATCGCGGGGGAGTTTCATGGTTTTGGGCGGTTTCGACATTGTTGTGATCGCGTTGGTGGTCTTCGTCATCCTCGTGCTCTTCGCCGGTATCAAGACCGTGCCGCAGGGCTACCAATACACGGTCGAGCGCTTCGGTCGCTATATCCGCACCCTTGGACCCGGCCTGAACATCATCACCCCATTCATTGAACGCGTCGGCGCCCGCATGAACGTGATGGAGCAGGTTCTCAACGTCCCGACCCAGGAAGTCATTACCAAGGACAACGCCTCGGTGTCCGCCGACGCCGTCTCCTTCTACCAGATCCTGAACGCCGCCCAGGCGGCCTATCAGGTCTCGAACCTCGAAAACGCCATCCTCAACCTGACGATGACCAACATCCGCTCCGTCATGGGCTCGATGGACCTCGACGAACTGCTCTCCAACCGCGACGCGATCAACGATAGGCTGCTGCGCGTGGTCGATGACGCCGTCCAGCCATGGGGCATCAAGGTCACGCGCGTCGAGATCAAGGACATTCAGCCGCCGCGCGACCTCGTCGATGCGATGGCGCGACAGATGAAGGCGGAGCGCGAAAAGCGCGCCCAGGTGCTTGAGGCCGAGGGCTCCAGAAACGCCCAGATCCTGCGCGCCGAAGGCGCCAAGCAGTCGGCCATCCTACAGGCCGAAGGCCAGCGCGAAGCAGCCTTCCGCAATGCAGAGGCCCGCGAACGTCTTGCCGAAGCGGAAGCCAAGGCAACCAAGATGGTCTCCGAGGCGATTGCCGCCGGCGACGTGCAGGCGATCAACTACTTCGTGGCGCAGAAATACACCGAAGCGCTCACCTCGATCGGCTCCGCCAGCAACTCCAAGGTCGTGCTGATGCCGATCGAGGCTTCGTCGATCCTGGGATCACTGAGCGGCATCGGCGCCATTGCCAAGGAAGTGTTCGGCGACGGCCCGAACCCGCCGACGCCGTCTGCTCCCCGCCAGGTATCGTCGCGCTCGACGCCGACGATCAACCCCTTCAACCAGAACCCGGAGCGCTGACCCATGCTCGCCGCCGTCACATCGGAGCTGGGGCCCTGGAGTTGGTGGGTGGTCGGCCTCGTCCTGCTCGCTGCGGAAATGCTGGCGCCGGGTTTCTTCCTGGTCTGGATCGGCCTTGCAGCCATTGCCGTCGGCGCCCTCTCCCTGCTTTTCTGGGACAGCGCCTTCTGGGCCTGGCAGTTGCAGGCGATCCTGTTTGCCGCCTTTGCGGTCGCCGCGACCTTCATAGGTCGCAAGCTGACCAGGGAGCACGGCGAGACCGACGAGCCGTTCCTCAATCAGCGCGGCGCGAGCCTCGTAGGCCGCACCGCGACCCTCGCCGAACCGATTGTCGAAGGCCGTGGCCGCATTCGTCTCGACGATACGCAATGGAAAGTCAGCGGGCCAGACCTACCGGTCGGCGCACGTGTAAGGGTGGTGTCGAGCAACGGCCGCGACCTCACGGTCGAGCAAGCCTGATCCGATCAAGCTTGCCTTGATCAGGCGACGCCGATCCGCAATAGGTCGTGGAAGTGAACCAGCCCCACTGGCCGGTTGTCATCATCGATGACGATCAGCGCGCCGATATGGTGCTCGTTGAGCACTGAAAGAGCCGCCGTAGCCAGAACGGTTTTCTTCACCGTTTTCGGCGTGCGCGTCATGATATCATCGACGACCAGTTCCGACAGGTTGCGCGTCAGATTGCGAGCAAGATCGCCTTCGGTGACGATTCCGCAGAGCCGGCCGTCGCCGTCGATAATGCCAACGCAGCCGAAATGCTTGCGCGACAGCGTCGAGATGGCGTCTGGCAACGAGGTTCCCTTTGACACCAGCGGCACGCGCTCTCCGGTGTGCATGATGTCCCCGACGTGACTGAGGGCAGCCCCGAGTTTGCCGCCCGGGTGGAAAACGTGAAAGTCGCGCGCCGTGAACCCGCGCGCTTCAAGCAGGGCGATCGCCAATGCGTCACCCATGGCGAGCTGCATCATCGTCGACGTGGTCGGCGCAAGGCCATGCGGGCAGGCCTCCTCCACGTTCGGCATCAACAGCACGACGTCGGAAGCGTCAGCAAGCGATGATTTCTCCGACGCCGTCAACGCGATCAGCGGAATTGAGAACCGCCGCGTATAGCTGATGATGTTGCGCAGCTCGGCGCTTTCGCCGCCCTTGGAAAGGGCAATCACGGCATCTCCCTTGCCGACCATGCCAAGGTCGCCATGGTTGGCTTCCGCCGCATGCATGAAGAACGCCGGTGTTCCCGTGGACGCAAGCGTCGCCGCGATCTTTACCCCGATATGGCCACTCTTGCCGACGCCGGTGACGATGACGCGGCCGGATATGCCGCCAGCAACTTCGACCGCGCGGGAGAAGGGCTCGGCCAGAGCGCCTCCCAGGGCGGCTTCCAGAGCCTCAAGGGCGCGTCGTTCAGTGCCGATCGTGCGCTTGGCCGACTCGAGCACCCCGTTTTCGATGAGATTTACCGCTCTGCTGATCATGGCAATCCGATAAAGCTTTTCAGCCGCCGAGTCCATTGTGCAGATCGCAGCCGCTTCAGCGATCATCGAAACGAATGGTTAACCATGGAGCTTTACGTTCGGGTAACCACTTCGAAGCATGCCGGGCACGAGTTCATGGGCCATTGGAAATACACGAGCAGTCTGACGCCGCTCCGCGCGGCGGGTATTGCCGTGTGCGCGGCCCTGTGCGCCATCACGCTTGCTCCCCTTCCCGTCCTTGCTCAATCGGCACAGCCACGTTCGACCGGCGGCGCGACCGCCGCGACACCACTTGCCCCGATCGGGGACGATGACAGCGCGCCCTCGACGGACGCAGCGGAAAATGGGGCCGCGCCGTCGACGGAGCAAGCCGACCCGGCCTTGAAACAGGCAGCAGCCTCGGATGACCAAAAACCGAGCGACGAGACCACCGGCGCGATCCTCGATGAGGACATGATGCGCATGAATACGCGCGAGGCACCGATCGACGCACGAATGGCGCGAAAGCCGGACCGCGACCTCACCAAGGAGGAGACGCCGGGCATCCGCGTGGGCACCTTTGTCCTGCGCCCAACCGTCACGCAGAGCATCAATACCGAGACCGAAAAGGACGGCGATACCAAGCAGAGTCGCGCCTTCCTTGAAACCGATATGTTGACCACGCTGACCTCCGACTGGGCGCTGCATCAGCTGCTCATCACCACCGAAGGCGCTTGGCAGCAGAACGTCAGCGGCGAAGGCGAGGAACAGCCCGACTTCAAGATCAATGGCGACCTCCGGCTCGATCTGCCGGAAGATACGACGGCTCATCTCACCGGCGGCTATCACTTCTATCGGGAAGACACCGACGATCCGAATGCTTTGCAGAACGCTGCCAAACAGTCGGATGTCCAGGAATTCAGCGCCGGCGCCGCCATTGAACGCGACTTCGGCATTCTGCGCGGTAGCACCGGCATCGACGTAGTCCGCACAATCTATTCCGACGCGACCTTGTCCGACGGCACCACGGTTTCGCTGAGCGACCGCAACGAGACAACTGGCACGCTACGCGGGCGCATCGGCTACGAACTGTCGCCAGCGCTTATTCCCTTCATCGAGGCGAATATCGGCAAGACCGCCTATGACGACAGCGTGGACAGTTCGGGCTATCGCCGATCAGGCCAATCCTATGGCGCCAAGGCTGGTATCGAAATGGACATGGGCGAGAAACTTCGAGGCGAAGTCGCGCTCGGATATCAAACCGCGACCTTCGATGACGACCGCCTGTCGGACATCGATGCCGCGGTGGTGGACGCTCAATTGTTCTGGTCGCCGCTCAGAGGAACCGACGTCAACATCGGCCTGCAGACAAGCATCAACCCATCGACCACCGCCGGCGAATCCGGCTACGTGTCCCACGCCCTGACAACGACCATCGCCCATCAGCTGCGTGACAATCTCACCGGCACGGTGCTTGGCGGCATCACCTTGCGCGACTATCCCTCGGACAGCGCGACCAGCGACGAGACCGTCTACACCACGAGCGCCGCGCTCACATGGAATATCAACCGCTACCTCGATCTGGTCAGCACTGTCGGCTACGAGCTGACATCGCGTAAGACCGGCAGCGACTCCGAACAATGGCGCGCCGGTGTCGGCCTCAAGCTGAAGCGTTAAACGAATTCCGCCCCCAAGCTGGCAAGCTTGGAGGCGGATGCAGTTCGTTCAGCTGAAAGACCTTCTTCAGATCCCCTTCAGCAGTTCCTTGAAGCCGCTTTCGACGGTCGGACGGATGTCCGCACGTTCCAGCGCGAATGCAACGTTGGCAAGGATGAAGCCATCCTTGGCGCCGCAGTCATAGGTCGTGCCACGGAAGTGGTAGCCAGCGAAGTCCTGGTCCCTCAGCAGCTTCAGCATGCCGTCGGTCAGCTGGATCTCGTTGCCGGCGCCACGCTCCTGCGTTTCGAGGATCTTGAACACTTCAGGCTGCAGGATGTAGCGACCGTTGATGAAGTAGTTCGAAGGCGCCGTGCCCTTGGCCGGCTTCTCGACCATGCCGGTGATGCGGAAGCCATCGCCGATCGCATCGCCCACACCGACGATCCCGTACTTGTGAGCCTGATCGGGCGCGCATTCCTCCACGGCGATGATGTTGCCGCCGCTCTGGGCATAGAGATCGATCATGCCCTTCATGCAGCCCTTGCCTTCGCTCTTCATGATCATGTCGGGCAACAGCAGCGCGAAAGGCTCGTTGCCGACGATCTCGCGGGCACACCAGACGGCGTGGCCGAGGCCGAGCGGCTCCTGCTGGCGGGTGAAGCTGACCGTACCAGCCTTGGGAAGCTGGCCGGCAAGCAGCGTCATTTCCGCCTGCTTGCTACGCTCGCGTAGCGTCTGCTCGAGCTCGAAATGAATATCGAAGTAGTCTTCGATGATATGCTTGTTACGCCCTGTGACGAAAACGAAATGCTCGATACCCGCTTCCAAAGCCTCGTCGACAACATACTGAATGATCGGTTTGTCGACGACCGTCAGCATTTCCTTCGGCACTGCTTTTGTGGCCGGGAGGAAGCGAGTCCCCAGGCCGGCAACCGGAAATACAGCTTTGCGAACTTTTTTATGCTCTGCCACACAATCCTCCTGCAGCGATTACACCGCTTGAAATAAAAGGCATTTTTGATTGGACTAGATAAGATTTGCTACAGATTTGCAAATAGTGACTGCGTTCGTCTGTCATGGTAAAGAATTTGTTGACTCCGTTCCGGTAATCTCGGGCCAGAGCGGAACTCCGCGCTCTGCTGTGCCTGAAACGAAAGGACGGATGACCGCCGATGACTCAAAATCACAGAAACTCCCTTCGTGGTCTTGCTCTCGCATTCATCGTGACCGCGTCCGCCGGTCTGGCTCCCCTCAACGCAAAAGCCGATCAGCGGTTCCAGAAGTGGATCGCGGACTTTTATCAAACAGCCGCTCAAAGTGGCATCAGCAAGGCAACCTATCGCAAAGCCTTCGCAGGTGTGACCGATCCCGACCCGACAGTGCTGGAAAAGGCTGCTTATCAGCCTGAATTTACAACGAAAATCTGGGATTATGTAGATTCTCGTGTAAATCCTTATACCGTCCAGATCGGCCGCAAAATGGCCGCCAAACATGCCACGACTCTGGCTGCGATCGAGCGTCATTTCGGCGTCGACAAAACGATTCTCCTGGCGATCTGGTCGATGGAATCGAACTATGGCGCCGTGCTCGACAAGGATGACCGCCTTCACTACGTCCCACGCGCGCTGGCAACCCTTGCCTATGCCGACCCCCGTCGCGCCAAGTTTGCCCAGAAGCAGCTGGTCGCAGCGTTGAAGATTCTGCAAAACGGCGATATTTCGCCGGATGGAATGACCGGTTCCTGGGCAGGCGCCATGGGGCACACGCAGTTCATCCCGACCAGCTATCTGCTTTATGCCGTCGATGCCGATGGCAACGGTCACCGCGATATCTGGAATTCCGTGCCGGACGCGCTGGCGACATCCGCCAATCTTCTGATGAAGAACGGCTGGGATACCGGCAAGACCTGGGGATACGAAGTCACGGTGCCGCAAAGTGCGCTGAAGCAGGTCGGCAAGACCCACACCCTGTCGCAATGGGCGGCAATGGGTCTGGCGCGCCCGACCGGCAAGGGCTTCAAGGACGGTGGCAGCAATGCCGTTCTGAAAATGCCGGCCGGCCCGAACGGCCCCGGCTTCCTGATGACCAGCAACTTCTTCACCATCAAGAAGTACAATTCCTCCGACAGCTACGCGATTGCCGTTGGCCTGCTTGCCGACGAAATCGCCGGCTACGGCGGCATGAAGCAGCGCTGGCCGCGTCCTGACGGCACGCTCGACGTCAAGGAGAAGTTCGAACTGCAGACCCGCCTGAAGGCGCTCGGCTATTATGACGGCGAGGTCGATGGCAACTTCGGCAGCGGTTCGAAGGCGGCGATTGCCGCCGTACAGGGCCGGATCGGCATGCAGGCGGACGGTGAGCCATCGCTGCCGCTGCTCAATGCACTTCGCAAGTAGACAGCCTGATTCTCCGCCATACGTTTTGGGGTGTGGACGCATGTCCCGCTCCATGAGAAAATAGCGGCAGATGCGAGGCTGCTGACAATGCGTAAACGAGTAAACCGTACCACGGCCCGCTGGGGCGCCATTGGCGCCATCGCGCTGGTATTCTCATCCGGCGTTCTGCCGCCGGTGCAGACCGCCGAGGCACAGTACTATCAGCGCCGCTCGATCCTCGATTTCCTCCTCGGACGGCGCTACATCGACCAATACCCCCCGGCCCCCAACGAGAATGCAGCACCACCCCGCGGCGTTCCGGCCGCGCCCAAAAAGAAGAAGGCACCGCCGAAGACGGTGGTTTCCACCCCTCGCCCGCCGGCAGCGGCACCGGTTGAGGAGAAGGTTGTCGAAAAACTCGGCAACGCCCAGAAGATCCTTGTTGTTGGTGACTTCCTGGCTGGCGGCCTTGGTGTCGGCCTTGATGCGGCGTTTCAGGAATCGCCGGGCATCGTCATCGAAACGCATAGCAACGTCGCCTCCGGTCTCGTGCGCGACGATTACTACGACTGGCCGGCCCAGCTCACCAAATTCCTCGACGACGCAAAGCCCGCCATGGTCGTCGTCATGCTCGGCGCCAACGATCGCCAGCAGATGGTGACGGATGTGGGCAAGGAAAAGTTCCGCACCGATGGATGGTACGCGGAATATCAGCGCCGCGCGCTCGCCTTCGGCAAGGAAGTCACAAGCCGGAAGATCCCGCTCCTCTGGGTCGGGCTACCGGCCTTCGATTCCCCGGCGATGATGGCCGATGCGGTGCAGATGAACCAGCTTTATCGCAAGCAGGTCGAGGCCGCCGGCGGTGAATTCGTCGACGTCTGGGACGGCTTCGTCAGCGAAAGTGGCGAGTTCATCGTCACCGGCTCCGACATCAACGGCCAGCAGGTTCGCCTGCGCACATCGGACGGCATCAACCTGACTGATGCCGGTCGCCGCAAGCTTGCCTTCTATGTCGAAAAGCCCGCGCGCCGTATCCTTGGCACCCAGGCAAGCCCCGACCTCGTACGCCTCGACAGCACCAATATGCCGAGCCTCGACCTGTCGTCGAATCCGGCCGACCACACCGATCCGATTAGCCTTTCCGACCCCAATCTCGATGGCGGAACCGCCCTTCTCGGAGGCGCAGCCCTGCCGGTGTCCACCGGCAAGTCGCCGCGCGACAGATTGGTGCAGGACGGCGAGATGGCGCCGCCTCCGGCCGGCCGTATCGACGATTACCGCCTGTCGGCAGCCAAGCCGGCGCCCGAAGTCTCCTCCAAATAGAGGGGCGCGCGCTCACTGAGGGATGAGGCAATGGACGAAGATCATACGAAACGCATAATCCTTGAATTCCTGAGGAAGCACACCTTGGCGGTGATCGCGACCTGCCATCGCAATGGAAAGCCGGAGGCTGCTACGATCGACTTCTCGGTGCGCGACACTCTGGAGGTCGTGTTCAGCACTTTCAAGGAGACGCGAAAGTTCGACAATCTCGCGGAGCGCCCCGGCGTCGCCTTCGTAGTCGGATGGAACGACAACATCACGGTTCAATACGAGGGTGAGGCAACAAGAGTTCCTGCCGCGGATATCGAAGAATACCAGGAGGCTTATCTCAACAGCCTTCCGGCTGCCAGGGAGTTCATCGAGAGAGGGGCCGTGATGTTCAAAGCAACGCCGCGATGGATTCGGTATTCCGATTTCAACCAGGAGCCTCCCGCACAGATCGAGATTCAATTCTGACAGACGCAGGCACCATGCGCGTTACGACGAGTCGTTTGCGTCGCCCATATGCTTGCGAGCGGTGATGAGGGGGCCCTAATTGCCGCGATGGCATTAAGCCGCCGTCCGCTTCGGGCCGAAAGAACACCAGCAGTCGACCGCTTTGCGCCAAAAGCAGACATCGCGCTACCCCGCAGCCATGAGCTACTAGGCGGCGGAGACAAAGTCTCTCGCCGCCCTCCTTGGGCACATATAGTGGAGGCTAGATGCCGGAAAGAACTCCGATGTCGCCGGAGCGCCAGATGTTGTCGACCGTGTTGCGCGTGATGACCCAGATGTCGCCGCTCCTCTTCAGCTCGACGTCGTAGCGGTTCTTCATCAGGTAGTGACGCGAGGGATCGCTGCGGGGAACGTGCTGCGCTTCGACGAGAACATCCATGCGTGCCGTGTCGCCGTCGATTGTTACCCGTGGATTGGTTACGGAATGCGTCGTATCCAAAGTGGCGAGCGATGTCGTCAGCGCAGAAACGATGACGTCTCTGCCTTCGATGACCGGATATTCGAAGCCCGCTTTGGCCGCGGCTGGCCGGAAGTCGGAGATGGCGTTCTCCGCCAGCGACGAGGCTAGGAGATCGTTGTCGCGAAGATCGATGCCCGCGGCGAAGCGATAGAGGGCCTCGACGACGGCGAGCCGGTCCGCGGCGTCCTGTGCAAACGAAGACGATGTGTCGGTCATGAACGTGCTCCTTGTCGTGCCGGAGGCCTGCGGAGTGCAGACCTTCCCCGGCATCGGCGCGCCGGGCGCCGGTGTCTCTGGTGCGATAGGACTGATGGGGTCTGTTATTCGAGATCGGCGTCGATGCGCTCGATCAGGCCGGTGGAATCGATCGCGATCTTCAGGATGCCGACCTCGTGTCCGAAATTACCGGTGAAATCGAGCCGGACGCTGGAATGGAAGGTGTCCAATTCTTCCATGGACAGCAGCTTGCTTCTGGTGCTGTAGCCGACGAAGAACCGCTCGAGGTATTGGCGGACACCAGTGTGGCCGATGAAGGCGTTGCCAACCGAGACATCGTCGATGACGGCGTCGGCTGCGAATAGGGACAATGCCCCTTCGACGTCGAAGGCATTGGCGGTCGCGATGAAGGATTCGACGAGCTTTTGCATGGTAAAGGGTTCCTCAGACATCGCTGATCGAGGTGTCGGCAATCGTCTGCGCGAAGCCGGCGCCGAACAGGGCTGCGGGCGTCTGGAAACCGGGACGGAGTTCGCCACTCAGCACGCGCCGTCCGGCCTCGGCTGCCGCCATCGCCGTGAACGTGTAGCCGTTGACCGTATCGAGGATGGAATGGGTGACCTTCCCGTCCACGCCGGTGACTTCGACGGACGCCTGGTAGCGGTTCGCCAGCCGCTGTTCTTCACTCGGGCCGTCCGGTAGCGTCGAAAGATCACCCTGCGGGAAGCCGTCGCCGGTAACATGCACGTAGGTTTCGACATCGGGAACGCCCGCCGCCCGCCAGATGGTGATAAGATCGGGCAGCGTCACTGGGAAGCAGTCGACGGCACCCTTGCCGAAATCGAATTTGCGAATGCCGTCGGGGGCAATGGCGACAAGCTCGCCGTCCACGCGCGCCAGGGTCTCGACGGTGACGTTCTCCGTGGCACTGATCGCCGATCCGCGTGACAGTCCGCCCGCCACGTGCAGTGCGATCCTGATCTTGCGAGGATTTTCCACTCGCAAGACCGCATGTCCCGCGAGGCTACCAAGCATGGCGACACTGCCACCGCCACCCGGCATGAGCATCACGTGTGCCGCTCGTGCTTCCTCATCGAGCGCTTCGGCCAGACGGTAGCTATCGAGTTCGGCGGCCGTGTCGAGATAGTGCACACCCTTGCGGATCGACGCCTTCATCAGGGCATCGGCCGTGCGCATAAACGGTCCGGCGCAGTTTAGGAGAACGGAGATGCCGGCCAGACCTTCGTCGATCGCTGCAGCATCGTCGAGACCAAAGACGCGGTATTCGACGCCGAGTTCTGCAGAAAGCCTCGAGAGGGTCGTTTCGTTTCGGCCGGCGAGAACGAGAGGCGTGCCTGCTTTCTTCGCATGCTCGGCTGCCATGCGGCCGGTATAGCCGGTCGCGCCGTAGATCATCAGTTTGGTCATGTCAGTGCTGCCATTCCTTGTAGACGAATTCGAGGCTGTACCCGTCAGGATCTCGAACCTGGGCGGCGTAGTAGCGGGGGTCGTAGTGGAGCTGTGCTCCCGGCGGATGGATTTCCGAGGCGCCTGCCATGATGGCGGCGGCGAAGGCTGCGTCGACCTGCACGGTGCCATCGGCGACGAAGCCGACATGGGCCGCACGGCCTTCGACCACACCTTCGCGGAGCCAGAAGAACACCCGGCCGTTCGCGCCGAATCCTTTCAGATCCGGATGACCGGGAGGGCCGTCCTTTCCCTCGTAGTCATGGGCGTGAACGATGCCGAGTGGGGCCAGCGCCGCCTCGTAGAAGGCGATCGAGCGATCGGTGTCGCTGACGGAAATGAAGACATGGTCGAGCATATCGCTCTCCTTCGTTCAGATGATGTAGCCGCCCGCGACCTCGATGTTCTGAGCGTTGATCCAGCGGTTTTCCGAAGACAGAAGGCTGGCGACGACGCCACCGATCTCTTCGGGCTCGCCAACGCGGCCGAGTGCGGTCTGGCCTGCCAGCATGGCCTCGAACTCGTCGTTTAGGCCGCCGCCGAGTTCGGTGCGGATTGCGCCGGGCGCGATCGAGTTCGCCCGGATGCCCCGCTCGCCGAACTCCTTGGCCATGTAGCGGGTCAGGACTTCCAGGCCACCCTTGAAGGAGGCATAGGGCGCGACGCCTGCGGTTGCCACGCGCGTGGTCGCACTGGTGATGTTCATGATCTGGCCGCCGTCCGCCATCAGCGGCAGCAGGATCTGGGTCAGGAAGAACGGCCCCTTGAGATGGACATTAAAGAGGCCGTCGAACTGATCTTCCGTCACCGTGGCTATCGGATTGAAGAGGCCGTATCCGGCATTGTTGACGAGATAATCGAAGTCGCCCCGGCCGAAGACGGAACGCAGTTTCGATGCAACAGCGTCGCGAAACGCCGGAAACGCGCCGACATCGCCGACGTCGAGTCTTAGGGCAACGGCCTGACCGCCGTTCTCCATGATTGCCTTCACGACATCCTGCGCCTTTGCAGGGTTGCTGTTGTAGGTCACGACCACGCCCATTCCCTTAGCCGCGCATTCGATGGCTGTGCTGGCTCCGAGACCCCGGCTTCCCCCGGTGACGATGACGATCTTCATGGCTGTTTCCTTGGCTGTTTGCTGTGCCCTGAAGCTAGGCCTGCGCCGTCTCGCCCGCTCACCTATTCCTCTTCGAAGCTTGCCTATTTCTGCTTCACTGTTGCGGAGGCGGTCCTGACATGCCACGGTCGCCTCCATGGAAAAACAACTTCAGGAACTGCGCGACCTGGCCTCTTCGGCGGAAAACCGCCGCACGGAAACGGGAATTCCCCGTGTTGCGATGGTCCAGGGCGAGATCCCGGAGCATCGGCTCTCGGCGGTCTACGAGCCGATGATCAACCTGATCCTGACTGGCTCGAAGACGATGACGGTCGGCGAACGGACTTTTGCCTACGACCCGGCGACGTATTTCGTCATGTCGGTCGATCTTCCCGCGGTTGGGTCGGTTCACCCTTCGGTGGCGGGAGAACCCTATCTCGCGGTCAGCCTGACACTCCACCCGCCGACGGTCGCCGCCCTCATCAGCGATCTGCCCGTGCAGGTGTGCAGCAAGCTGTTCGGCTCCGGCTTCTCCGTCGCGCCGGTCAACAACGAACTCCTCGACGCTTGGGTGCGGATGCTCCGGCTGATGGACCGTCCGGACGAAATCGCCGTGCTTGCACCTGCCTACGAGCGTGAGATCCTGTTCAGGGTGCTGCAGGGGCCGCTGGGCTGGATGCTGCGGGACATTGCCGCGCCCGATGCGGCACTGTCACGGATCGGCGTTGCGATCCAATGGATTCGGGAAAATTTTGCCAAGCCTTTGAGGGTCGAGGCTCTTGCGGAAATGGCGGCGCTCAGCGTCTCGGCGTTCCATCGACACTTCAAGGCCATCACGGCGCTCAGCCCGATCCAATACCAGAAGCAAGTCCGGCTGCTGCATGCGCGCAGGCTTTTGATGGCTGGCGAAGGAACGGTAACGTCGGTCGCCTTCGGCGTTGGCTATGAGAGCCCGAACCAGTTCAGCCGCGAATACGCAAGACAGTTCGGGCTACCGCCGTCGAAGGATGTCGTACGTCTTCGCGGCGAGCCTGTGTGAGCGGCGTCTGGGTCAAGATGTTTTCATCCAACGGCCGCTTTGGGCCGAGTAACGACAAACCGTGATATCATCGACCTTCCCAACACAGGCGACGAGGTGGGAGGAGTGGCAGGGGCTGTGTCATGGACATTGTGCTGCGTACCCGACGTCCTTGGAATAAGGGAATTTTGGTTGGCCAGAAGCGACCGCTTCAGCCTAAGAATGTGTGGTCGATCCGCGTTCGACTTGAAATGAGAGGGGCGCACCGAGAACTGGCGCTCTTCAATCTCGCCATCGACAGCAAGCTCCGTGCCTGTGATCTAGTCAGGCTTCGGGTCGAGGACTTGTGGTCAGGTAGTTCGATCCGGGACCGCGTCACCATCATCCAGAAGAAAACGAAGCGGCCCGTGCAATTTGAGGTCACTGAGCAGACGAAGAATGCGCTCGCCGCCTGGCCTCCTTTCGTTCGAAGAAATGGAGGTAGCTATCTGTTTCCCAGTCGCAGAAAAGCATCGCTGCATTTATCGACACGGCAGTACGCTCGGATCGTGCATCAATGGGTGGATTCCATCGGGTTGGAAGCCAACGCCTACGGCACGCACTCAATGAGGCGAACGAAGGCGGCGCAGATATACAAGAAGACCGGCAATCTCCGGGCTGTCCAGATTCTGCTTGGTCATACAAAGCTGGAAAGCACCGTCCGATACCTTGGCGTCGAGGTGGACGACGCGCTCAGAATCGCCGAGCAGATCGAGCTGTAAAGCAAATGACCATCGGTAATAGCCGGTGGTCTCCCTCGCGCCAACACCGGACATGGCCCGACTGGCGTTGGCAGTAGGAAAGCCATCACGCCACCCCAGAGCTGTGTGCGCGTAGTCAAGCGTCGTCGATGTGGCCTGCATTTTGAGTGAATTCGCGTTCCTTGGCGGTGCGCACGTCTGCAGACATCTTCTCGGTCTGGTATGGTCCCAGCGATCCGGTGGCGCCGTAGTTATTCCATTCCACCCAATGACCCTTGTCATCGGATCGAACGACTACGGATAGTGATTGCTTTTCTTCTGACATGGATAGGGCCCCTCAAGTCCGCGACCATAGCTGGCATATTGGCAAGGCGACAAGGTGCAACATCGTACAATCGTATCGTGTCACGATCGCTTGCGTGCCTCTCGTGACGCAACATCACAACTCGTGACCGAAGCTGATTCAGCGAGTTTGATCCCTTGCCTCGTCACGAGCGAGCCGTGCTTCTCGAAGCCGTTGAGTCTTAGCCTGTCGCGCCTGTTCTTCGGTCTGAAGTTCCGCGACGGCTCGGCCGCGTGCGAAGAACTGGGATTGGACGCGGTCGAATGCGATTTCGGCCTGCTCCCTGGAGTTGCTCTGGGTCATGAAACCTCCTTGGGTTTCGGGGCTAGAAGGCGAAAAGGCCGGACAACATTGCCCGGCCCTTCAAACGCGCTATCCCATTGCCAGTACATCCGTGGTCAAGGGACCGCACATTCAATTATGCAGCTTGCAGGTTGCAGGCAGACATCTTGCCGGACTTGGCGTCGCGCTCGAGATCATAGCCGATCTTCTGGCCCTCGACGATTTCGCGCATTCCCGCACGCTCGACGGCAGAGATATGGACGAACGCATCAGCGCCGCCGTTATCCGGCTGAATGAAGCCGAAGCCCTTTGTGGAATTGAACCATTTTACTGTGCCTGTGGTCATGATGAACCCTTTCAAACCATAGAGTGAGGGACCGCGGAAGCGACGCTTCGCGGACGGTGATACGACTATTTTTGAAAGAGAAGGTTCGAATAGAGCGCGGTGCCAATCGCGCGGTAGACAAAGCTCGGCAAGCAAAAGATCGATAAAACTAAAAATAGATACGTTACACCGAAAGTCAACCGATAGTTTCCCAGTGGTCTGCATGCGGCTTAAAGCCTTGCTGGATGGGAGGCGCCGATTCATGGCGGCACCGTCAGGTCATGGAACGAAACATCGATCTGCGCTTTTCTCCGGGACCCGAACCGAGGAGATCCGTCCATGGGAAGCACGGCAGACAAAATCAAAGGAACGGCAAACGAAGTCGCAGGCAAGGCACGGCAGGCTGCTGGCAATCACGAAGAGCAGATCAAGGGCAGCATTCAGGAAGCCAAGGGCAAGGCCCAGGTAGCCAAGGGCGATGCGAAAGAAGCAATAAAGAATGTCGTCGACAAAGCTTGATATTCAGCGATGCCTCAGCCCGCGCTAGTCGCGGGCATTTCTTTAGGGAAGCTCATGAAAATCAGAAAACTTGTTGTTTGGACCGTAGGAGTAGCAGTGTTTTCGTGGAACGCTCAGGCCCAGAGCCAGGCGCCAGCCGATCCGGCAGTGGACGCGTGTAAATCGACCGGATTGCTCGCCCTTCAAGAGCGTTCGCCGGAAATAACGGACCTCGTTCTCGATATGGAAAGTCTTGCTGTCAGCAAGGCGGACACCAAGGTCGGCGACGTACCAGTTAAGACCGTCGTCCTTGGCGAAGCTTACATCAGTCGCAAACAGCAGACAGGGAAACCCGACCGCTTCGTTTGCCTCCTCGGTGAAAAAGGCAAGGTACTGCTCACCTTCTTCACGGCGTAATAAACGTGGCAGAACCACCGAAGTTCGATCGCAGGCCAGACCAAACGCCATACCAAGGTCGGCGAACTCCCGATTCCGGGAAGAAGCGGGGGATATCGATCTGGTCTGTTGTAGGGCTGGCCCTTTTTATTCTGATGCTGGCGTTGCTTGTCTTCGACACTTGGCGAGGATGATCATTTGGCGCCAGATATGCCACAACCGCATCGACTCCAATGAAGCCGGCCCCGGTCGCCCCTTTTTTGCGGCACTCATTGGAAGGCCGTCTCCCATCTCCTCGATCGAATAGAACTCGGCACGGCTCTTGAACATTTTTTTGTCTGCCGGCTCGATTAAGAACATCAGCGCTTTATTTCACCGTGACTAACGAACCATCGGCGGTACTTCACGAGATATGGGAGCGGCAATTGGCTGTGCAGAGATCGAACACAACCAGCATGTCGGGCATTACTCCAACCCACGGTAGCCTGACCAATTCGACGATCTCCGGCCGAACGGTTCTGATCCTAATTGGCGTGGGTGCATTACTGCACATCGGCCAGGAGGTCTTCGTGCCGCTGGCCCTGGCTTTGCTGCTCACTTTCACGCTGGCGCCGATCGTCAATTTCCTGAGAAAACGTCACGTCCCGAAGATCGCGTCCGTTTTGCTGGCGGTGGCTTCCGCCTTTGTGACAATCGCGCTTTTCAGCTTCGTCGTGGCTACCCAGGTCGCCAACCTAGCCGACAACATCCCGACCTATCAGCGTAACATTGTCGCAAAGGTCGACGCTCTGACCCAGGCCGGCTCCGGAAGCGGCGTACTGGATCACCTGAGTAAGGCTGTTGAGCGTATTGGTAACGAGCTCAAAATCCGGGCGAACGAAAGCCAGGACACGCCGACCGCTGCAGCACAAAGACCCGAACCTATTCCCGTCGAGATCGTGACGCAGTCAAACCCGATAGAGACACTTGGAAGCTTCATCCTACCGCTTGTCAGTCCATTCGCCTCAGCAGGCCTCGTCATTGTGCTGGTCATCTTCATGTTGCTCGAACGCGAGGCCCTGCGTGACCGCTTCATTCGGCTCGTCGGGCTGGGTGATCTTCACAAGACGACCTCTGCCCTACAAGACGCTGGTAAACGTGTCGGCAAATACTTGTTGATGCAGTTGGTGGTGAACTCTCTCTACGCCATCCCGATTACGATCGGCCTATGGGTGGAATGATCCTGCCGCTATTTCTGGCCCTCGCCATCGCGCCGGGTTGGTCGCTTGTTGCGTGGGTCGCGGGGCTGTTTATCGTGACAGAACTGGTCAGCAACAATGTTGTGGAGCCCTGGCTTTATGGCAGCCATACGGGACTTTCGCCGCTTGCGATCATTGTCTCGGCAATTTTCTGGTCGTGGCTCTGGGGGCCGGTTGGCCTGATGTTATCGACCCCTCTGACTGTCTGTCTCGTGGTGCTTGGCCGCTATGTCCCACAGTTCAACTTCCTCGACGTGCTACTGGGCAACGAGCCCGTCCTCGAGCCACAGGAGAAGCTCTATCAGCGTCTTCTCGCCGGTGATCCCAATGAAGCCACCGACAACGCCGAACAGCTTCTGGAGGAGGAATACCTCGTGGATTATTATGAGAAGGTCGCACTTCCGGCGTTAATCCTGGCTGAAACCGATCGCCAGCGCGGTGTGATGACGCGGGAACAGATAGCCCTGTTCGCATCGACCACGCGGACACTCATCGATAACCTTGCCGAGACCGCGGTCGAAGAAGAGAACGAGGAAGAAGACGAGTCTGCGGCGAGTGCGGATGGCGCCACTATTAGTCAGGCACTTCCAGATGGCGAAGGACGTACCGTTCTTTCGATCGGCGGTCGTGGGGCGATCGACGCGGCAGGAGCGGCAATGTTGGCGCAATTACTGTCGATTCAGGGTGCAGAACTCATCGATGTGCCGCAAACTTCGACCGAAGAGGGCCCTACCATGCCCCCCGTCGGCGTCGCCGATACCGCGATCATCACATTTCTGAATGGTAACTCAATGTCTCATGCCCGTCAGATTATTCGCCGCTTGAAACGTCAAAAGCCGGGTCTACGCGTCGGTGTCATGATGCCGACCGCAAATGGACAGGCATACCCTCAAATCGAAGCAGACGACGTAAACGCGGGTTTCGTCTGCACGACAATGAGCGACGCCATCAAAGGTGCCCTGACAGATACAGGTCCAGCCCGGCCAGAGGTGGCGGTCAAGAAGTTGGCACGACCAAGGGTTCGGCGCGCGGCGCAAGCGTGAACGTTGACGTGTCGGCTCCCGATGCACGCCACATTCGCGCCGTGTGAAAATGGCGTTGAGAGGCGAATAAAATCGCCTGCAGCACGCATCATGCCGCTATTGGTGCACTAGCAGCTTCCGGGCTTCTCGGAAAGAAACAAGCCGGCCCCGCCGCTCATCCCACAGCGCCAGTCGGACGCACCCAAAGCTCTCCCACAACGTTATGCGGCCAATGCCCGCCAATTCAGGATGAGCGCGCAGTACCTCCGGAAGTCGGTAGTATGGAATACGACTAGCGAGATGATGAATGTGGTGAACGCCAATATTCCCCGTCAGCCATCGAAGCACCAGCGGGAGGTCATAGTGCGAAGCGCCATGGAGAGCGGCTTTGGGAAATTGCCAGTCGTCGGCCTTTGACCAATGCGTTTCCTCAAACTGGTGTTGTACGTAAAACAGCCAAACGCCGGCAGCTCCCGCCAACAAAACAACAGGAAGATGCACCAAGAGGAACGGCACCAGCCCCACGAACCATATTGTTAGTGCAGCGACGAGCGCGATCGCCAGATTGGTTGCCATCGTCGACACCCAAGGCAAGAATTCGGCTCTCATCATACCGATCGGCAGCCGTTGTTTTAGAAGGAACACCCAGACTGGGCCGATGCCGAACATGACAACAGGGTGCCTATAGAAGCGGTATCCAAGTCTCCTTACCGGAGAGAGGGCGTAATATTCGTCGACCGTCAGGGTGGCGATGTCACCCACGCCCCGTTCGTCAAGATTGCCAGCAGAGGCATGGTGCTCGGCATGAGTTCGCCGCCAGTAGTCGTAGGGCGTGAGGGTAAGAACGCCAATTATGCGCCCCGTCCATGTGTCCAACCTTCGCCGTGCGAAGAAAGAGCCGTGCCCGCAGTCGTGCTGGATCATAAAGAGCCGCAGTAGGAAAGCTGCAGCAGGCAGAACAAGCAAGGCGCCCAGCCACGAACCTTGCATGATGAAGATGCACGCTCCGGCCCAGAACGCAGCGAACGGTACAGCCGTTACCACGAGCTCAAATACGCTGCGACCAAATCGCGGCTGCCGGTATTGCGCCAGAATCTTGATCCAAGCGCCGGTCGTATCCCGGCTTGGTGATTTTGGTTCGTGGTTTTGAGAGTTCATTTGATCCGAGCTGTTTCTGAGCGCGGTGCAGGACTTCTGCTCCACACCACGATTTAATTGTTGGGCATCAGGCTAGGCCAGCCTTGCTGGCTGCCTCATCTACTACGGGGCGGCAAGCGAAACTATCCGTTTTTGTCAGTGGGCTTGCGCGTCAGACCCTTTTCCGCGTCCGTGCCTGTTAACTTCGACAACAACACCTGGATCTTCCTGCCAACTTCGGAGCCAACAGATCGACATTGAGGGGCGCATAGACACCGATACCGCACCATCTCGTAGAGCGCTCGGTCGTAAGACTTTCGCCTCGTGCTTGGCGCACCCCTACCAATTCGGCGTTCCGTACAGTCACTGGCGAGGCGCGGCGGCCGCAGCGATACGCGCGACGGCGGGAACGATATCGATGATAAGAAGCGCTCGCATGTCGGGACTCAACGCTTTTGGAACTATCTCGTCGCTTGGTGCGTTCAGAGCGCACAAATTCACAGGGGTTATCATGGATACCAATCTCGCCATCGCAGCTTTTGCCGCTACGGCCTCGTTCTTGTTCATGGTTTGGGGTGTTGGTCGGAACCACTGACCGATATCATTTCATCTACGATCTTCGGTGGGAGAAGCCCGCTCGGGGCACGCTGCGGCCTGGCACCTACCGGCTCTATGGCCAAGATATGCCTTGCATTCTCTCCAGTGGTGCTCGGTAATGCGCCGTTATCTCAACCAGGAGGAATCGATGGCGAAGGGTCAAGCTAGAAGCAACAAAGAGGTCCGCAAGCCTAAGAAGGACAAGGCGGCTCCAGCCGCAGCGCCGGCTACGCTCGGGGCCAAGGCTGTAGAGTCCAGCAAGCAGAAGAAGCCCTAAAACACTTCGGCCTCTCCGAATTGGTCGACGGGGAGGCTCAGCTTCAAACGCACGGGTGGTCCAGTTACGTTCGGATGCCGGCGTCTTCAATCTGCCTCTCCAGTTCGCGCTGCCACCAACGAGCCACAATCAAAACGGCGATCTCAGGAGGCTCTTCCGGCCATGGACGTCAGCAAGGTCCGGCAATCGACGATGGGCTGGTCATGCCACGACCGCAATGGCCGAGATCCGACGTTAACAATCGGTAATTTTGCGCAATGGCCGGACTTTCATACTTCAGACTTTGTGCGCCTCAAATTTCGTGCCGCCTGCGGTGCCGGTGGTGAACAACGTAACCACGCGTGAACCACGCGTTGTTAATGCACTGAAATGTCATGAGCCGCTTGGCGGGCGAAGTGCTCGACGTTGAGCTCTCGCCATCGGTTCGGCGTTACGCCTTCCCAGTCCCGGAAGGCGCGGTAAAAGGAGCTGGTATCCTGATATCCCAAAAGGCAGGCTACCTCCTCGATCTCTGTCGAGGGATCGGACAGTAATTGCCGACCCATTTCCTGGCGCGCCTCAGCGAGAAGTTCCCGGAATGTCGTGCCTTCATCGGTGATCCGTCGCTGCAGGGTGCGCTCGCTCACTCCGATCTCGAACGCGACGTCGGACAGTTCCGGCCGACCGCTTGCGAGGCTCCGCTTCAACACGATCTTCACCTGCTCGCGGATCGAACTGCGTGCCTGGATTTCGCCCAGCGCCGACGCCAGGGCGGGCGTGAGTAGTTCGAGGAGTTCCGGATTGTGACCGGGAAACGGTCGATCCAGATCAGCGGATTTGAGGATCACGGCGTTGCGGGATTGGCCATAGCGGATGGGACACCCGAAATATAACCGGTGCACGTCGCTCTTCGGGTCCGCCCGCTGGAGCTCCACGCGGACGGGCGTCAGCCGCTGTCCGGTGCCGCGACGGCCCAGTTCGACCAGTGTGGCGAAGTCGACATCGACGGCAATCGACGGCTCCGGTTCCGTAGCATAAAGCCATTCGAACATGATCGTGCATTCCCCACTTTCCTCGGTGAAGTGCAACTGCTCGGGTGTGCAGAGTCGCTTGAACCGCGCTATGCGCGACAGCCCGTCCCGGTAGTCTCGGGCATGAAAGGCAGCGAGGCTGGAGGGTGGGTGAACAGAAGTTTCGGCTACTTCGACCAGCTTGATCCCGAGGCCAGGGTCGGTTGTCAGTTCCTCCAATGCACGCCACAAGGCGAAGAACTGCGCGGTGCTCACCAGCCCTTGGCCGCGGAGGTGCAATGTCGTCGGAAGGCGCGCCTGGCGGAGCAACGCCGCCGGAGGCACGCCGACATGTTCGACCGTGAGCCAAAACGCCCGAGGTATCTTGCATCTGCCTGCCGGCGCTCCACTCATGGCTGTCTCCCTATCGCATCTGGCTCATGATCACCCTGTCGAACAAGCGGTCGCCGAACCAGTTGCGGATCAAGATCATGGGCTTCGCATACTTGCCCGCCACATATCGCGTACGCGGCTTTCTTGCAGCAACAGCCGTGGAGACAATACCAGCAATGACAGTGGGATCGGTGCCGCGGCCATGGCCATAGGCCTCCTGCGTCGCCTTGGCGACTGTCTGCGCCACTTTCGCGTAAGGACCTTCGCCTGAACGCTCGAGAAGTCCGTCGGCGACCACATCGCCGAATCCCGTCTCAATAAGACCGGGCTCAACCACCACGACCCGGATGCCGAACGGTGCAAGTTCGAGCCGGAGACTATCCGACCAGCCTTCGAGCGCATGCTTGGTGGCGTGATACCAAGCGCCAAGAAGGGTGTAAATCTTGCCGCCCATGGAGGTAATATTGACGATCGTGCCGGCTCCCTTTTTGCGCATTGCCGGAAGCAGCATCTGCGTTAGCCGTGCGGGACCGAACACATTTACCTCGAACTGATATCGGGCTTCATCAACGCCGATTTCCTCGACCGGGCCGTAGAGGCCGAACCCGGCATTGTTGACCAGCACGTCGACGCCCCCTGCTTGAGCGAGGATCGTTTCGACGGCGGCCTTTATCTCGGCTTCATCGGCGATGTCCATGCGCAGGGGCGTGGCTCCCATCCGCGCAAGATCGTCCATCTTCTCGACCCGGCGGGCGGCGACGTAGACCCTATAACCATCCGAAATCAGGCGCTTGGCGATCGCCTTGCCCATGCCGGAGGATGCGCCGGTGACGAGCGCGGTCTTCTTTCTATTGTCAATCATCTCGACCTCTTTTCGTTGTGAGATGACCTTATGCCTCGTCCATCGGCCGATCATTGGCGAAAGATGCCAATGCACTTGCGGAATACGCCAAACGTGCCGCGAATTCTTGGACTGAGCAAGCCGTCCAGTTCGCAATCGAAAACGCCAAAGGCCACTTGTCGGGAGTGTGCAGCCGCCTTGACTCAGCGTTTCGCGATCGGACGCAGGTTCGCGATGACGCCAGTCAGGCACACGGGTTGAAGTCCTGGCTTCCATCGTAGTTGGCGGAATGTCTTCTTAGGGCCGGAAGCGGACGCGCCATTTCTAGAGCGGGATTGTTTTAAGTCCGTTCATATCCAGCCTCGCTGAAGTGGTTTTGACACTCCTGCGGGGTGACTGTTTGGAGGATGATTGCGAGTGCGTCGGAGACGGCGTTTCTGGTTCTGGCCTGC
>NZ_LXKO01000012.1:0-89709 GCF_001692185.1 Rhizobium sp. AC44/96 | reverse complement strand
GATGGCGCGGGGTGGAGCAGCCCGGTAGCTCGTCAGGCTCATAATCTGAAGCCCGCAGGTTCAAATCCTGCCCCCGCAACCAATCTTCCCAATCGAGACCAAATTCTATCGCTGGCGCGAAGACTTCATCTTCGCTGGCGATGGTAGCTCCTCGTCCTGCGGACCATAACCTGAAGGCCGCAGGTTCAAATCCTGCCCCCGCAACCAATCTTCCCAATCGAGACGAACACACACTCAATATGCCCCGCAAGGGGCTATTTGCGTTTCTGGGGCCAAGGCAACAGAGGGCCGCCTAGCGATCGATATGGTAGCACGCAGCCGTCTGCTCCGGCCCAACCTCTTCCGTCACAGGCGGCGAGGTCCCGCAGATCTCCGTCGCCTTCCAACAGCGAGCCGAAAACACGCAGCCACTAGGTGGGTTTAGTGGTGAGGGTGGATCCCCCCGCAGGCGGATGCGCTCGCGGCCACGCGCCAGACGCGGATCAGGGATCGGAGCCGCTGAAAACAACGCCTGCGTATACGGATGCGCCGGATGATCGAACACACGCGCACACGATCCAGCCTCAACAACCTTCCCAAGATAAAGAACCAACACGTCGTCCGAAATCAATCGGACAACCGATAAGTCATGGCTGATGAAGATCAACGTCAGGCCAAACTCCTTCCGAAGCTTGCGCAACAGCGTGATGACCTGCCCCTGGATCGACACGTCGAGGGCCGAAACCGGCTCGTCGCAGATGATCAGCTTCGGCCGCGTGACAACGGCGCGGGCGATTCCGATACGCTGCGCCTGCCCGCCAGAGAATTCGTGCGGATAGCGGTTGATCATTTCCGGGACGAGACCCACCGCTCCCATGATCTCTCGGACCCGCTCCGTGCGCTGTGCCTTTGTCAGCTTCGGCTCGAAGACGGTCAGCGGCTCGGCGATGATATCGCCAACCGTCATGCGTGGATCGAGCGAGGCAATCGGATCCTGGAAGATGATCTGCATGTCGCGGCGCGTGGCGCGCATCTCCTCCTCGGTCAGATCGAGCAGGTTGCGGCCCTGCCAGAGAATACGGCCCTTGTGCGACTTCAGCAGCCTCAGGATCGAGCGCCCGAGCGTGGATTTGCCGCAGCCGGACTCGCCGACGATACCGAGCGTCCGGCCCTCGGCGAGGTCAAAGCTGACATTATTGACCGCCGTCAGGATCAATGGGGGCTTGAAAAAGCTCTTTGAGGGAAGCTCGAACTGTGTCGTCAGGTTCTCGACCCTGAGAAGGGAGCGGTCAGCCATGGTTCAGGACCTCCTCGAGACGGGGGAATGCATGGAAGCAGGCTGCCGCGTGGCGCGGCGCCAGTGTTTCGAGCCGCGGGGCAGCTTCGATGCAGTCGTCCTGGACCATCGGACAGCGCGGCGAGAAGCTGCAGCCCTTTGGCAGGTGCTGCAGGTTCGGCGGCCGGCCGGGGATGACGGCCAGCTGATCAACGTCCTGGTCCGGCCGCGGAATGGAGGCATGCAGGGCCGCGGTATAGGGATGTGCCGGATTGTCGAACAGCTCGTCAACCGGTGCCTCCTCGACAATCCGCCCCGCGTACATGACTGCGACGCGGTCGGCGAGACCCGCGACCACGCCGAGGTCGTGCGTGATAATGACCAGTGCTGTATTCATTTCGGCCGTCAGGTCGTTGAAGAGATCGAGGATTTGCGCCTGGATGGTGACGTCGAGCGCCGTCGTCGGCTCGTCTGCAATCAGGAGCTTCGGCTTCGTCAGCAACGCCATGGCGATGACGATACGCTGGCGCATCCCCCCCGAAAGCTCGTGGGGGTAAAGATTGAAGCGCCGCCCCGGGTCGGGAATCCCGACCCGCTTTAACATATCGAGCGCTTCGGCGGAGGCGGCGCGCGCGGTGAAGCCGCGATGGACCTCCAACTGCTCCGTCAGCTGCCGTGAGATCTTGAGCGAAGGGTTCAACGCAGTCATCGGGTCCTGGAAGACCATGGCCATGTCCTTGCCGCGGACGTGGTCGAGCTCGCGCGATTTCAGCGAAAGGACGTCCCTGCCTTCCAGGAGAGCCTGGCCTGTGGTCCTGCCGTTTCTTGCAAGGAGCCCCATGACGCCGAGAAAGGTCTGGCTCTTACCGGAGCCGGATTCGCCGACGATCGCGATCCGCTCGCCGCGCTTGATCGAGAGGTTTATGCTGGACACCGCCTTCACCTCGCCATCCGGCGTTCGGAAGGTGATCGAGTAGTCCTTGAGTTCCAGCAGCGTGTCGCTCTTTGGGTCAGTGTGCATCGTCAGCGATCCTTCGGGTCGAATGCATCGCGCAGGCCGTCGCCGATGAACAGCAAGCTCATCAGCAGGGCAACAAGGAAACAGGCGGGGAAGATCAGCAGCCACGGCATGCTTTCCATGGCGTCGGTGCCCTCGGCGATCAGTGTTCCAAGGGAGGTCAGTGGTTCCTGGACCCCGAAGCCGAGATAAGAGAGAAAGCTCTCCGTTGCGATGATCTCGGGGACGGTAAGCGCCGCAAAGATCACGACCGGACCGATAAGGTTCGGAATGATATGCTTGAGAATGATCTTGAACGGCCTTTGGCCGGAGGCGCGTGCTGCCTCGATGAATTCGCGCTGCTTGATCGACAGGGTCTGCCCGCGCACGATGCGCGCCATCGTCAGCCACTCCAGCGCCCCGATCGCCGCGAACAGCAGATAGACGTTACGGCCGAAGATGACCATCAGCAGAATGACGAACAGAATGTAGGGCAGCGCGTACATGATATCGACGAAGCGCATCATGATGGCATCCAGCCTGCCGCCGATATAGCCCGAAACGGCGCCGTAGAGCACGCCAATGACGACGGAGACCAGCGTTGCCGTGGCCGCCACCGCAAGTGAAACTCGTGTGCCGTACAGAACGCGGGCCAGCAGGTCGCGGCCGTTTGGATCTGTTCCGAAATAGTGGCCGCTCGCGAAGTCGGGCGCCATCCGGAATGCTTCCCAATCCGGCTCCTCGTAGTCGAAGGGGATCAGATACGGTCCGATGAAGGCCGCGAGAATGAGACAGAGCAGAACAGCAATGGCGACCACCGCTGCCTTGTTGCGCGCCAGGCGGCGCAACGCATCGCCGGTCAGCGATCGGCTTTTGTGGGTCAGTCCCTCGGCTTCGAGAAGTTCGGCGGCAAGCAGCTCACGCTTTGCAGGATTGAGGATCATCGGCTTCTCACTTTCGGGTCGAGCCACGCATAGGCGATGTCGACAAGGAGATTCAGAACGACGATCAGCACCATGTAGAAGATCACCGTTCCGAGCACCATGCCGTAGTCGCGGTTCAGTGCCGCGTTGATGAAATATCGGCCGATACCGGGCAATCCGAAGATGCTTTCGACAACCAGCGAGCCGGTGAGAAGATAGCTTGCGGCCGGCCCGAGATAGGAAACCACCGGCATCATGGCTGGCTTCAGCGCATGTCGCATGACGGTGAGCCGCGGACCGATCCCCTTGGCTTTGGCCGTGCGGATATAGTTCTGGCCCATAACCTCGATCATCGATCCACGGGTCATGCGCGAGATACGGCCCGCATGCGGCAGGGCTAGGACGACAACCGGTATGATCAGATAGCGGATGGAACCGTCCCCCCATCCACCGACCGGCAGCCAGCCGAGATGGATGCCGAAGATCAGCTGCAGGATCGGCGCAATCAGGAAGTTCGGAAGGACCAGACCGATGAGAATCAGGAGACCGAGCAGGTAATCGGGCGCCTTGTTCTGATAAAGCGCCCCAAGACAGCCCACGAATACGCCGATCACGATCGCAAGCACAAAAGCGGCGCCGCCGATGGTGAAGGTGTAGGGCAAGCCTAGCAGGAGTTGCTGGGTAACAGTGAAATCCTGATTGGCGAAGGAGGGACCGAGGTCGCCCTTCAGCACATCGAACATGTAGATGAGGTACTGCTCGATCAGTGGCTTGTCGAGATTGTAGTGGGCCGCAAGGTTTTTCAGAATCACCGGCGGCAATGGCCGTTCGCCATCGAATGGGCCGCCGGGGGCAAGGCGCAGGACAAAGAAGCTGAGCGTGACGGCGATCCATAGGACCGGAATCGTCGAGAGCAGGCGACGGAGTGCGTATTTGATCATGGGCGCGGACCGGCCCTTCCCTCAGGCAAAGGAAGGGCCGATATCCCTATTCTTTGACAGACAGCCAGCGCGTGCGGTGGATGTCCTGGATATTGTCCTGGAAGCCCTGGACCTTCGGTGACACCACGTTCTTCGAGACGTAGTAGTAGAGCGGGATCGCGGCGCTGTCGTCGAGTGCCAGTTGCTCTGCCTTCTTGAATATCTCGGCGCGCTTCTTCAGGTCCGTCTGAGCGTTCGCTTCCTTGACCAGCTTGTCGTAGTCGGCGTTGCTCCAGCGACCGTAGTTCATGGAAACGCCGGAGACGAGGAGGCCCAGGAAATTGTCAGGGTCGTTGTAGTCGGCGATCCAGCCGGCTCGGCCGATCTCAACCTGACCATGCTGCATTTCGTCGTAATGCACCTTGGTCTCGGTGTTGTAGAGCTCGATCTGGACGCCAAGCGGCTTCCACATGGAGGCGATCGCGACGGCGACGCGCTTGTGATTGTCGTTGGTGTTGTACCGCAGCTGAGCTTTCAGCGGGTGGTCAGGGCCGAAACCCGCTTCCTTCAGGAGCTTCTTTGCCTCTTCCACCTTTTCCTTGTAGGGCATGTCCTTCCAGCTCACATAGGCGGGCTCGCCATAGTTTGCCGTGCCTGGCGGCACCCAGGAATAAGCCGGTAGTTCACCCGTGCCGAGAATCTTCGGGCCGATGACTTCGCGGTTCACGGCCATGGAAAGAGCCTGGCGCACACGCTTGTCGTTGAACGGCGGCTTCTGGGCATTCAGAACGTAGTAGTAGCTGGCGAGAAACGGCGTAACATGCGCCTGCCCCGGCAGGTTCTTCTTCATCCATTCGTACTGGTCGGTGGGGAAGTCCGTCATGATATCGAATTCGCCGGCGCGGTAGCGCTTCAAGGCGGCTTCCTGGTCCTCCAGGGTGAAGAACTTCACGCCGTCGATCTTCAGATCCTTGGTGCCATAATACTGGTCGTTCTTAACTGTGGTCACTGATGCGCCGGGGATCCACTCGGTCGGCTTGTAAGGGCCATTGGTGACGATGTTCCCGATCTTCACCCAATCATTGCCCTTCGCCTCGACAACGTGCTTCGGCAGCGGATAGGCCGTGTAGTGCATCAGCGAATTGATAAAATAAGGGGTCGCGTTCTCTAGCGTGATTTCGAGCGTCTTGTCGTCGATCGCCTTGACGCCGAGCTGGCTGAAATCGGTGATCTCGCCCTTGTTGATCTTTTCCGCGTTCTTGATGGTGAACTGCAGATAGGCATATTCGGCTGCGTTCTTCGGATCGAGGAGGCGCTGGAAAGCGAAGACGAAGTCGCCGGCCGTCACAGGCTGGCCATCGGACCATTTGATTCCGTCGCGCAGCTTGAATGTGTAGACCTTGCCGTCATCCGAAACTGTCCAGCTTGCGGCCTGTCCGGGGATCGGGTCATCCTTCGCGTCTTCCGTTACGAGCCCCTCGAAAATGTCACCCGCGATGCGGTTCTCGTAGTCGCTAGAGAGCTTCTGCGGATCGAGCGACTGCGGATCACCACCATTGTGGATGTTCAGGGTCGCCGCGTGCGCGGAAATGGCGAGCAGCGAACCAAACACTGCCGTCGCTAGAATTTTTTTCGTAAGGAAGTTCATGATGGGGGCCACCTTTCCCAGCTTTTCGCTTTTTTTAGTCGTTTGTTCCCGTGCTTGACCTGTTACGTTCAGGTCAACGAGCAGCCTAGCGAAAAGAAATGCCGTTGCAACCCCCTTTGAATGTCGCGATTTGACACTCGCCCATTCGCGCCTAGATTGGTTTTGACAATCAAGGAGATGACAATGAGCGACCAAAACCCGCCTTGGGAAGGTGGATGCCGATGCGGTCAGGTGCGGTTGAAGATCACGGCCAAACCGCTGCTGACCATGGCGTGCCATTGCACCGGCTGCCAGAAGATGTCGTCAAGCGCATATTCGCTGAGCGCTGCCATCCCTGCGGAGGGGTTCGAAGTAACCTACGGCGAGCCTGCCATAGGCGGGCTGCACGGGGCCTCCCGTCACTATTTCTGCTCGCACTGCATGACCTGGATGTTTACCCGGCCGGAAGGAATGGACTGGTTCGTCAACCTTCGCCCCACGATGCTCGACGATCCGCGCTGGTTCGCGCCTTTCATCGAGACGTGGACGCGTGAGAAGCTGGCCTTCGCCGAAACCGGCGCGGTCCACAGCTATGAGGCTCTTCCGGAGATGGATGCCTATGAGGGGCTGGTGAAGGAATACATGGCCTGCAGCTGAGGCAGCCCATAAAATTCGGCCCGGCCATGCGCTTGCACGACCGGGCGGAATGAATGTTGCTACTCGTCGCCCATCTTGAGCGCGGCGATGAAGGCTTCCTGCGGAATCTCCACCTTGCCGAACTGGCGCATGCGCTTCTTGCCTTCCTTCTGCTTGTCCAGAAGTTTGCGCTTGCGGCTGGCGTCGCCGCCGTAGCACTTGGCCGTCACGTCCTTGCGCAGAGCCGAGATGGTTTCGCGGGCAATGACGTTGCCTCCGATCGCGGCCTGGATCGGGATCTTGAACATGTGCTTCGGAATCAGGTCCTTCAGCCGTTCGCACATATCGCGACCGCGCTTTTCGGCCGACGCGCGGTGGACGAGCATGGAGAGCGCATCAACCGGCTCGCCGTTGACGAGGATCGACAGCTTGACGAGATTGCCTTCACGGTAACCTTCGAGGTGGTAGTCGAACGAGGCATAGCCCTTCGAGATCGACTTCAGCCGGTCGTAGAAGTCGAAGACGACTTCGTTGAGCGGCAGTTCGTAGGTGACCAGCGCGCGCGTACCGACATAGGTCAGTTCGGTCTGGATGCCGCGGCGATCCTGGCAGAGCTTGAGAATACCGCCGAGGTAGTCGTCCGGCGTCATGATCGTCGCCTTGATCCACGGTTCGCGGATCTCGTCGATTTTGACGACGTCGGGCATGTCTGCCGGGTTGTGCAGTTCGCGCTGGCTGCCGTCGGTCATCGTCAACTGGTAGACGACGGAAGGCGCGGTGGCGATCAGGTCGAGATCGAATTCGCGCTCCAGGCGTTCCTGGATGATTTCGAGGTGCAGCAGACCGAGGAAGCCGCAGCGGAAGCCGAAGCCGAGCGCCGCGGATGATTCCATCTCGAAGGAGAAGGAGGCGTCGTTAAGGCGAAGCTTGCCCATTGCCGCGCGCAGGTCTTCGAAGTCCGCGGCATCAACGGGGAAGAGGCCACAGAAAACGACCGGTTGCGCCGGCTTGAAACCGGGCAGGGCTTCAGCCGTCGGACGCTTGTCCTCTGTAATCGTATCGCCGACGCGCGTATCGGCAACCTCCTTGATGGAGGCCGTGATGAAGCCGATTTCACCCGGTCCGAGGCTGTCGACATTGACCATCTTCGGCGTCAGCACGCCAACGCGCTCCACCTGATACTTGGCATCGGTCCCCATCATGCGGATCGTCTGGCCCTTGGACAGCACGCCGTCGATGATGCGCACGAGAACCATGACGCCGAGATAGGTATCGTACCAGCTGTCCACGAGTAGGGCCTTCAGCGGTGCCTTTTCGCCGCCAGGGCTCTTCGGAGCCGGCAGCTTCTCGACGATCGCTTCCAGGACATCAGGGATACCGAGGCCGGTCTTCGCCGAAATCAGGACGGCTTCGGAGGCGTCGATGCCGATCACTTCCTCGATCTGTTCCTTGATGCGGTCCGGTTCGGCCGCCGGCAGGTCGATCTTGTTGAGGACGGTGACAAGCTCGTGGTTGTTGTCGATCGCCTGATAGACGTTGGCCAGCGTCTGCGCTTCCACGCCCTGCGACGCGTCCACGACCAGCAGCGAACCTTCGCAAGCCGAGAGCGACCGGGAGACCTCGTAGGCAAAGTCGACGTGCCCGGGGGTGTCGATCAGGTTCAGAATATAGGTTTCGCCATTCTTCGCCTTGTAGTGCAGGCGAACGGTCTGGGCCTTGATGGTGATGCCGCGCTCACGCTCGATATCCATGTTGTCGAGCACCTGTTCGGACATCTCGCGCTCGGCAAGGCCGCCGGTCGATTGGATCAGGCGATCAGCAAGGGTCGATTTGCCGTGGTCGATGTGGGCCACGATCGAGAAGTTGCGGATATGGGAAAGCGGAGTTGTCGGATTGGTGCTCATCCGCGCCATATAGCAGCGCATCCCCTTGCAGCAAAGCGGAAAAGCAGCGTTTCGTTTACGATAAATCGCGATAGCGCCGCCGAAAAGATTGGGCTTGATTCCAGCATCGGACTATGTATTTCTATTATAGTAGAAATGACGGACACGATGATGGAACAGGAGCTTGAAACGGCGATCGGCATTCGCATCCGCGGCCTCAGGATGGACAAAAGCCTGACGCTGGACGATCTTGCAAATGCTTCCGGCGTTAGCCGGGCAATGATCTCGCGCATCGAGCGCGGCGAGGCGAGCCCGACGGCCTCCTTGCTGGCGCGGATCTGCGCGGCCCTCGGCCTCTCGCTTTCCGCCTTCTTTGCCGAAAAGGGAGAGGCGTCGCCGCTGGCTCGCCGCCAGGACCAGCAGGTCTGGCGCGACCCGGAGACGGGTTACATGCGCCGCTCCGTCTCGCCGCCCGGGACAGGCTCGGATGTCGATATCGTCGACGTCGAGTTTCCACCCGGCGCACGCGTCAGCTTTCCTCCGCACGCCGCCAGCAGCGGCATGACCCAGCACATCTGGCTCTTCGATGGCGAGATGGAGATGACGACGGGGGAAACGGTTTACCGTCTCCTGCCCGGCGATTGCCTGTTCATGCCCGTGTCCGAAGGCCACGTTTTTCACAATCCCGGCAATACGCCGGCACGTTATTGCGTCGTGCTTGATCGGCGCGGGCGCTAATTTCATCCCAGGAGTAGACCATGACCACCATTCGCCTTCTCGATGCGGTGCAAGCGCGCGCGGCCATTCCAGACCTTTGCGACGTGCTCGTCGATTGCGTCAACGGCGGCGCATCCGTCGGCTTCATGCAGCCCTATGGGGTAGGGGACGCGGAGCCGTATTGGCAGGGCGTTGCGGACGCAGTCACGGCCGGCGCCACTTTGCTATTCGTCGCGGAACTGGAGGGAAAGGTTGTCGGTACCGTCCAGATCGGTGCGGCCCAGATGCCGAACCAGCCGCATCGCGCCGACCTGAAGAAGCTGCTCGTCCACCGGTCTGCCCGAGGCAAGGGATTGGCGCGTCTGCTGATGGATGCCGCGGAACGAGAGGCTGCGAGCCGTGGCAAGACGATCCTCGTGCTGGATACCGCAACGGGCAGCGATGCCGAAGCGATTTACCCGCGTCTCGGCTGGGAACGTGTTGGTGTCATTCCGGCTTATGCGCTCTGGCCGGAAGGCGGCTTCTGCGCCTCGACCTTCTTCTACAAGCGGGTTGCCTGAGCAGAGGTCAGGCCGGTTTGCGCTGCGGGTCGTCGAGAGCCGGATTGTAGAACAGCGATAGCGTCAGGCTCTTGGCGATCCGTTCAGCGGTCGCCATGAACCAGGCTTTCGCTTCGGCATTCGGCGCGATGTCGTCGAGCGTGTCCGAAAACAAGGCCAGCCATTGCGGAAAAAGCGCCGGCGTCAGATCGGCAACGCCCGTATGGGCCTGCACAGGCTTGCCGCCATAGGCGCCGCTGCGAAAGGCAACAGACGACCAGAAGCTCTTCATCTTTGCCATGTGTTCCGGCCAGCGTCCTGAAAGCTTGGCATCGAACACCGGGCCGAGAATCGGGTGCTTGAGCACGCGCGCATAGAATGTCTCGACCAGCAGATCGATAAACGCCGCATCGACGCCCATCGCCCTCATGTCGGCCTCGGCACGCTCCCGTATCGCGGCCACTTGGGCGGCTCGCCCCTGTATCTCAGTATTCATCGTCCGCTCCCGGGCGTCGCAATCCATCCGCTTCCCATATAGGCGCGAGCGGGCGATGGTTTAGGCCCAATACCGACGTACATCGCCATTAATTGGTTCTGAGGACAGGACTCTACGTCTTGGTGCGGCTTGCCTTCGCGCGCTTTGGCGGAGCGTCCGCGCCATCGGTCGCGATTTGTTGCAGACGCAGCGCTTTGAGCATTTCGGTCTTCTTTTCCCGCGCCTTGACCTCTGCGGCCACAATTTCGCGCGCGGCCTGATCGGTCGCGTCGGCTTTGTCGCGCGCAGAAAGCCTGCCGGCATTGGAGGGTTCACTATTGGAGCTTGTCACCGCTTGTCCCTTTCTGGGCGCGAAGATCGCATAGTCAAAAGGTTAGGCGCCGGGATCAGCGGGCACGTACGAGCTTCTTCGGCATAGGCAGAAGACCCTCGCGCTGAAGCTTCTTGCGCGCAAGCTTGCGCTGGCGGCGAATTGCTTCCGCCTTTTCGCGCGCGCGCTTCTCCGATGGCTTTTCGTAGGCGCTACGCGCCTTGATTTCGCGGAACAGGCCTTCACGTTGCATCTTCTTCTTAAGCACGCGAAGTGCTTGATCGACATTGTTGTCTCTGACGAGAACTTGCAAAATTTTATCCTTTCGGCGGCGGTTAAGACGAATGGTTGTGGTCGGCAAAACAAAAAGCCGGGCTCGACCCGGCATCTCTTGTCATTCAGCGTCTTGCTGGCAGCACATCCGTGGTCAGGAAACGCGAATGGCCATTGGCAAAGCACGTATGGCGTTTGATATGCTCGGCTTGGAACTGCAGTCGCGAGCAATTCTATAAGGCGAATATAGACTTATCGCAGGATGGGGCAATGGCGGGATCGGAAATAACTTTCTTGCCATCCGCAGCCCCACGGCTTAGCTCTCTGCGGTCAAGAATCCGGATAAAGCATGCCGCACAAGGTTTCACTGTCTCGCCTGAAGCTGACTGACTTTCGCAATTACGCGTCGGTCACGCTTCCGCTTGACGGTCGGCATGTCGTGTTGACTGGCGACAACGGCGCCGGGAAGACGAACCTCATGGAGGCGGTCTCCCTGCTTTCACCTGGACGTGGTCTGCGTCGCGCCACCTACGCGGACATCACGCGCGTTGGGGCCGCTGCCGGCTTCTCGATCTTCGCTGAGGTCGAAGGCATGGAAGGTGAAGTGGAGATCGGCACCGGTGTTGAAGCCACCGATGACACCGCCACGCGCCGCTTACGTATCAATGGAACGCCGGCGAAGACGGCCGATGAGCTGACCGACCATCTGCGCCTGCTCTGGTTGACGCCTTCCATGGACGGCCTGTTCACTGGCGGATCATCGGATCGCCGACGTTTTCTCGACCGCCTCGTGCTGTCGCTTGACCCGGCCCACGGCCGTCGCGCCAGTGATTTCGAGCGCGCCATGCGCAGCCGCAACAAGCTGCTCGACGAGCGGCGTTTCGACCCGTCCTGGCTTGCCGGCATCGAGGAGCAGATGGCGAGCCTCGGCATCGCCATGGCCTTGGCGCGCCAGGAAATGCTCGGTCTTCTCTCCAGGCTTATCGACGAAACCCGGGAAACCTCTCCATTTCCATCCGCCTCGCTTGAACTCTCCGGCTTCATGGACGGACAGTTTGGTCGGCCCGCCGTCGACCTTGAGGATGAGTATGCGGCGATGCTGGCGGAAAGCCGGTATCGCGATGCCGCTGCCGGTCGCACGCTCGATGGTCCGCACCGCGTCGATCTCTTGGTCCGCCACCACGACAAGCAGATGGATGCCGCCCGCTGCTCGACCGGCGAACAGAAGGCGCTGCTGGTGGGTCTCATCCTCGCGCATGCGCGCCTCGTCGCCAATCTGACCGGCCATGCCCCGATCCTGCTGCTGGATGAAATCGCAGCGCATCTCGACGAAGGACGACGCGCGGCCCTGTTCGATCTCATCGATGCATTGGGCGGCCAGGCCTTCATGACCGGCACGGATCGCAGCATGTTTTCTGCGCTCGGTGACCGGGCGCAGTGCTTCACCGTTGCCGATGGAAAGGTTTTCGAATGACGGATCCGGCTTTTCCTGTTCACGAAAGCCATGTTAGCATCGCGCCCATGGAACCCTTGAGCCCTGAAGAGATCGCGCGATACCAGCGTCACATCCTGCTTCCCGAAATCGGCGGCGCAGGGCAGCGGAAGCTGAAAGCAGCGCGTGTTCTGGTCATCGGCGCGGGTGGCCTTGGAGCGCCTGTCCTTCAGTATCTCGCCGCTGCCGGCGTCGGTACCATCGGTATTGCCGACGACGACCGGGTGTCGCTTTCCAATCTGCAGCGCCAGGTGATCCACGATTCCGGCACGATCGGCGAGTTGAAGACGGAAAGCGCTGCCTTCGCGATCGCCAGGCTCAACCCGCATGTGAAGGTGATCCGCTTCGAAGAGCGCTTCTCGGTCGAGTCGGCCAGACGCCACCTTTCCGGCTTTGACCTTCTGATCGATGGCTCGGACAATTTCGACACGCGCTACACGGCAGCCGACGCGGCCGAAGCGGCGCGGATCCCGCTCGTGACCGGCGCCGTCGGCCGCTTCGATGGCTCCGTCACGGTCATGAAGCCCTACGAGACCGCGCCGGATGGCACGCTGAATCCCACCTATCGCGATCTTTTCCCGGAAAAGCCGCCAGTCGGTCTCATTCCGGTATGCGCCGAAACCGGTGTCATCGGCGCACTGACGGGCGTCATCGGCACATTGATGGCGATGGAGGCGATCAAGCTTGTCACCGGCACCGGCGAGCCCCTGGTCGGTCGCCTGTTGCTTTACGACGCGATGTCGGCGCGTTTCGATACCATCCGCTACAGGCGCCGGCGTCCGAAACAAAACCAGGCGTCATGAATATCCGGCGCATCGATTCCGGCTTCGATCGTTGGGATGATCTGCTGGCGCTGATCCTCTCGTCCTTCGCCTACATGAACGGTCGGATCGATCCGCCGTCATCCGCCATCGCCTTGACCTCGTCCTCGCTTGCCAGAAAGGCGCAAGCCGAGATTGCCTTTCTGGCACTGGACGGTGAGATGCTGGTCGGCTGCATCTTTCTTAGGCCCGAAACTGATTGCCTCTATATCGGCAAGCTCGCCATCAGGCCCGACGCGCAGGGGCGGGGCATCGGCAGGCGGTTGCTGGAGATTGCCGAAGAGACGGCGCGGTCCTTGAAGCTGTCGACGCTGCGGCTCGAGACACGAATCGAGCTCGTTGCGAATCACGCCACCTTCGCACACTGGGGTTTTGCCAAGACAGCGGAAAACTCCCACACAGGCTTTGCCAGGACGACATCGATCGAGATGCGAAAGGTGCTTGGGGCCTAGCGACCTGGCAACACCCGGTTGGGTGGTCGGTGGCCGTCGATGAAGGCACGGATGTTGATAATCACCTTCTCGCCCATGTCGATGCGGCCCTCGATCGTTGCCGAGCTCATGTGAGGCAGCAGCACCACCTTGCCCTCGTTGGCGAGCTTTATCAGCTTTGGATTGACCGCCGGTTCGTTCTCGAACACATCAAGCCCGGCACCAGCAAGCTTGCCTTCGCGCAGGCTCTTGATCAGTGCCGCCTCGTCGATGACGTCGCCGCGGGCAGTATTCACGAGATAGGCTGTCGGTTGCAGCAGCGCCAGGCGCCGCGCCGAAAGCAGGTGGAACGTCGCGGGCGTTGACGGGCAGTTCACCGAGACGATATCGACGCGGGCGAGCATCTGGTCGAGGCTTTCCCAATAGGTCGCCTCGAGTTCGTCTTCCGTGGCCGGGCTGACGCGCTTGCGATTGTGATAATGGATCGAGAGGCCAAAAGCCTTGGCACGGCGAGCAACCGCGGTGCCGATGCGGCCCATGCCGACGATGCCGATACGCTTGCCGTGAATGCGGCGGCCTAACATCCAGGTCGGCGACCAGCCGGCCCATTCGCCAGGGTGGTCGGTCAGTACACGCGCACCTTCGCCGAGACGCCGCGGCACGGCAAGAATGAGCGCCATGTTCATGTCTGCAGTATCTTCGGTCAGGACGTTCGGCGTGTTGGTGACCGTGATCCCCTTGCGGGCAGCAGCCTCGACATCGATGTGATCCGTGCCGTTCGAGAAGCTGGCTATGAGCTTGAGTTGCGGCCCTGCTTCTTCGATCAGCGCGGCATCGATCCGGTCGGTCACCGTGGGGACCAGCACATCGGCGGTCTTCATGGCTGCCGAGAGTTCGGGCACGGAACGCGGTTTATCATCGATATTGAGTTCGGCATCGAAGAGTTCGCGCATGCGCGTCTCGACCGCATCCGGCAGTTTGCGTGTGATGTAGACCTTCGGTTTTTTCTTCGTCGTCATGCTGCCGGGGCTGCCTTGTTCAGAGGTCCTTAACCAAGACGCGGGATAATTTTCCCGTTCCGGGCAATTTCTACCAGACCCGTGCGCGAAGACAAACAAAACTCGTCCAGCGTGCGTCCGAATGTCGAAGTCCGGAAATCAGGCAGCAGAACTGCCCTGAATTCGAGCGAACGGAAGTCCCCATGCGTAGCACAGTCCTGAAATCATGCCTCGCCCTCGCGATCGGTTTTGTGCTTTCGGCGGGAACCGCCGATCTGGGCCACGCCCAGGCGGCAAAGGGTCCAAGTGGCCTGCCGCTGCCGCGGTTCGTCACGCTGAAGTCCAAGCGCGTCAATCTGCGCATCGGTCCCGGGACCGACTATGCGGCCTCATGGATGTACCTGAAGGCCGGTCTGCCGGTCGAGATCATCCAGGAATACGATAACTGGCGGCAGGTTCGCGATGCCGATGGCACCGAGGGCTGGGTCAATCAGTCGCTGCTCTCAGGCACACGCGCCGCGATCGCGGCCCCGTGGATGAAGGGCAAAGGCAAGGGCGTCTTCGTCAACATGCGCCGCGAGGCGCTGTCGTCGGCAAGCGTGGTTGCCAAGCTCGAGCCGGGTGTGATGATGAACATCGGCGAATGCAACGGTGACTGGTGCTTCGCCAAGACCGACGGCGCCGAAGGTTGGGTGGCGCAGTCGGAAATTTGGGGCGCCTATCCAGGCGAAGCCTTCAAGTAAGGCTTGCCTTCTTCCCGGCGTCAGCAAGCGACACCATCGGCCGTGGGCCGATCTGCTGGATCACGATGCCGGCGGCGAGGCAACCGAGCTTGCCGCAGTCTTCCAGCGTCCGGCCCTGAGTGTAGCCGTAAAGGAAGCCGGCCGCGAAGAGATCGCCGGCACCGGTGGTATCAACGAGTTCGCGGATCTCGATCGCATCGACGTAGTAGCGCTCGCTTCCCTTGAGAATGACGGCACCGTCTTCGCTCATCGTGACAGCTGCGATCTTGCAGTCCTTGGCGATGCTGACGAGCGCCTGCTCGAAATCATCGGTTTCGTAGAGCGCCAGCGCTTCCTGACGGTTGGCGAACACGATATCGACCGTGCCGGAGCGCATCAGCTCCAGAAATTCGCCGCGATAGCGGTCGACGCAGAAGCTGTCGGACAGCGTCATCGACATCTCGCGACCGTTCTCGTGGGCAATGCGAGCGCAATCGCGGATCGCTTCCTTGGCCCGCGGGGGATCCCAGAGATAGCCTTCGAAATAGGTGACCTTGGACTGGGCAACGACGTCGGGCTCGACATCTTCAGGCCCGAGCTCGACGCAGGCGCCGAGATAAGTATTCATCGAGCGCTCGCCGTCTTCCGTCACGAAGATCATCGAGCGTGCCGTCGGCGGGAACTTGCCCTTCGCCGTCGTCTGGTAGTGAACGCCCTGCGCCCGGATGTCGTGCGCGAAGATCTCGCCCAGCTGGTCTTCCGCGACCTTGCCGAAATAGGCGGCCTTGCCACCGAAGCTCGCGACACCTGCGGCCGTGTTGCCGGCGCTGCCGCCCGATGCTTCGAGTGCCGGTCCCATATGAGCGTAAAGCAGCTCGGCGCGCTCGGCATCGATCAGGTTCATCGCTGCCTTGGTGATCTTGTGATCGATGAGGAACTGGTCGTCGCAACGCGCAATGATATCAACGATAGCGTTGCCGACAGTCAGAACGTCGAATTTGGTCATGAAAGGGAAGGTCCCGGTTTTGGTGATAGCCGGTAGTCGGTCTTAGCGAATTTTCACCGCATGGGAAGTAGAAATGCCAGTTCCGCCGCTCTTCTCTTCGCAAAAATGCCTTGGCCACGTCATGCACCTGTCATTTTGGATGGCTATAACAGCACCAACGAGATTGGCATGTGTAGCGTCTGCGCTGCGGCCAATTGAGAAGGGATGATGCCCTTCGACGATACCGGAGCGACGCTGACCACGGATGAACTGGCAGCTTTGCAGACCGGCTATCCGGCAGGACCGGATGCGGAAAAGCGGGCATGGCCCGCTTTTTTTGTCCTTGCGATAAGCCTTTGGCGTCATTCACGTTTGTCAGGCCAGCCGATTTGCTGTTAGACCTTTGCTATCAGCATGCAAGGCGCCGCTTTCCGATGTCAGCCATCATTTTCGACGTGCTTCCCATCTTCATCATGATCCTGATTGGCTGGCTGATCGTCAAATCGGGATTGATGAAAGCCGAGATCGGTGATGCGCTGAGCGAGTTCGTCTTCAAGATTGCCGTTCCGCTCTTGCTCTTCCGCACGATTGCGCAGGCTGATTTTCACGGGGCGTCGCCCTTTCGGCTCTGGATCGCCTATTTCTCCGGCGTTGCGGTCACATGGTTTGCTGCTCACATCGCCGCGACGCGTTTCTTCGGACGCGACGACCGCATCGGCGTTCTGGCAGGTGTTTCGTCGGCCTTCGCCAATACGATATTCATCGGCCTGCCTCTCGTGCAACGAACCGTTGGAGACAAGGGGCTTGTGCCGCTTTCGATCCTGATCGCAATCCATCTGCCGGTGATGATGATCATTGGCACGATCCTGATGGAGCGGGCCGAGCATAAGATTGCTGGCGGGCACGAGCGCAGCATCGCCAAAGTCATCCGGCAAATTGTGCAGAACCTGATCCGCAATCCGCTGGTGATCGGGCTCGCAGGCGGCGCGGTCATGCATATGCTGGGGCTGACAATGCCCGTACCGGTCGAGATGATTGTGAACCAGATCGCCGGAGTGGCGGGTCCGGTCGCCCTTATCTCGCTGGGAATGGCGCTGCAGAAATACGGCATCTCCGGCAATGTCGGCATTGCCAGCGTCACCTCCGCTTTCAAGCTGCTGCTGCTGCCTGCCTGTGTCTGGACCGCGAGCCATCTTGTGGGGCTCGCGAGCGACTGGACGGCCGCGCTGGTGCTGATTTCGTCTGTCCCGACGGGCGTCAATGCGTGGCTGATCGCCAATCGCTTCGGCGTCGGTCATGGCCTCGCGGCATCGACGATAACGGTGACGACCGCGCTCGGTGCCATTTCCGTATCCTTCTGGGCCTATCTGCTTGGGCCGTGACAAACAAAAAGCCCGGCTTGTGGCCGGGCTCCCGTCATTTCATGATGCTGTAAAGTTCACTGCGTAGCCGAATCCGGCGCATTCGGGTCCGGCAGCGGAACCGGCGAATCGGCCAGCGTGTGCAGGTACAGGATGACATTGGCGCGGTCCGCATCCTTCGGCAGGCCGGCGAAGCCCATCGCCGTGCCGGCAACGTACTTCTTCGGAGCTGCGAGGAAGTGGCTCAAGTGGTCGAACGTCCACTTCTCGCTGCCACCCTTGGAGAAGTCCTTCATGGCCGAAGAGTAGGCGAAGCCTTCATGCGAGGCTATCGGACGATCTACGACACCAAAGAGGTTCGGCCCGACCTTGTTCGGTCCCCCTTTAGTGCCGTCATGACAGGCCTGACACTTCTTGAACACAGCCTCGCCAGCCTTCGCATCGGCCTTGGCGAGCAATTGCGCGATCGGAACGGCTGCGGCCGGTGCGGCCTCACCACCGCCAGCGGCTGATGCTTCTTCCGCAACGATTGCGAAGCCTTCCTTCTCCGGCTTCTCGGAATGAAAGATTCCCTCCGACGCGATGGAGACCGTCATCAGAACGAAAATCGTCCCTAGCAGCGCCCCCACTGCCGTATTCACGTATGAATTCATCTGCAATGCTCCCCTCGCAGCCGGCAGACATAAAACCGGACCATCTTGAAATCGCGCGGAACCTATGTCTTTTGGCTATCTGTTGCAACAGTCTAAATGGTCTACTGCGTGAGACTTTTTGACACTTTTCCGCCCGGATTTGAAGGCCTGAACAATGACCAGTCCAAATTTAGATAACGTCCTCGTGCTCATTCCCGCGCGCTTGGCGTCGACCCGCCTTCCGGGCAAACCGCTGGCCGATATCTGTGGCCTGCCTATGATCGTGCAGGTCGGCTTGAGAGCCAAGGAAGCCAATATAGGTCGCGTCGTTGTCGCGGTTGATGATCAGCAGGTCTTCGACGTTGTGTCGCAAGCCGGCTTTGAGGTCGTCATGACCAGCAAGGATCACCAGTCCGGGTCGGATCGCATCTACGAAGCGCTGATGAAGATCGACCCTGAGGGCAAGGCGCAGTACATCGTCAATGTTCAGGGCGATCTGCCGACCATCGAGCCGGAAACCGTGCGTGCATCGTTGCGGCCGCTGGAGGATGAGCGCGTCGATATTGCCACGCTAACCATCGAGATCGACAATGAGGCAGACAAGACGGCGCCGCATATCGTCAAGATCATCGGTTCTCCGCTTTCGGAAAACCGCCTGCATGCGCTCTATTTTACCCGTGCGACCGCGCCTTATGGCAAAGGCCCGCTCTACCACCACATCGGTCTTTATGCCTATCGCCGCAGCGCCCTAGAGCGCTTCGTCTCGCTCGGCCCCTCGGTTCTGGAAAAGCGTGAGTCGCTCGAGCAGCTCCGGGCCCTGGAAGCCGGCATGCGCATCGATGCCGAGATCGTTGACACGGTTCCGCTCGGTGTCGATACTCCCGCCGACCTTGAAAAGGCGCGGCGCCTACTCTCCGCAAAATCGAACTGACGAGTTTCCTATGAACATCAAGACCAACAGGATCGCCTTCCAGGGCGACTTCGGCGCGAATTCGGACATGGCGTGCCGCGACATGTTCCCGACGATGGAGCCGCTGCCCTGCCAGACGTTCGAGGATGCCTTTGTCGCCGTCGATAACGGCGAGGCCGATCTCGCGATGATCCCGATCGAAAACACGATCGCCGGCCGCGTCGCCGACATTCATCATTTGCTTCCGGAATCGCGCCTCCACATCATCGGCGAATATTTCATGCCGATCCGCTTCCAGCTGATGGTGCTGCCCGGCGTCACCAAGGACGAGATTCGTACGGTTCACAGCCATATTCATGCTCTCGGCCAGTGCCGCAAGATCGTGCGCGCCAACGGCTGGAAGGCTGTTGTAGCGGGCGACACGGCCGGTGCCGCAAAGCTGGTGCAGGAAACCGGCGATCGCTCGATGGCCGCCCTTGCGCCGCGGCTTGCCGCGGATCTCTATGGTCTCGATATCGTTGCCGAAAATGTTGAAGACACGGAAGACAACGTCACTCGCTTCGTCATCCTCTCGCGCGACGAGCAATGGTCGCATCGGTCCTCGGACGAGGAGAAGCTGGTAACGACTTTCGTCTTCAATGTCCGGAACATCCCGGCCGCGCTTTACAAGGCGCTCGGCGGCTTTGCCACCAACGGCATCAACATGACGAAGCTTGAAAGCTATCAGCTGGGCGGACGGTTCGTCGCAACCCAGTTTTATGCCGATATCGAAGGTCATCCGAACGACGCCAATGTCCGGCGAGCCTTGGAAGAACTGCGGTTCTTCTCCGAAAAAGTTCGGATCCTCGGCGTCTACAGGGGCCACCCGATGCGTGGCCAGCTGCAGAAATGAGATAGGGCGCCAGCGGCGCCCTTTTTGTTACTTGTCCGGCTCACAAACCCGTAGCCTATGCCCGTCCGGATCGAGAACGACGAAGGTCGGCCCGAAATCCAGGTCGGTCAGATCCTGCGCGATCGGCAGGTGGCGGCTGCGCCAATCTTCGTAAAGACGCGAGACGCCGTTTTCTCCGGGAACCATGAAGGCGATCTCGGCCCGGCTGCCGGTGGCCGAGGGTTGCGGCGCGACCTTGCTCAGCCGCCAGAGGCCGAGGGTGAAGCCCCCGTCGAGCGCGAAGGCAACGAAATTCGGCGCTGCCGCCACCGGTTCCCGGCCAAGCAGGCCCCGATAGAACGTTGCGCTTTCGGCGGGATCCTTGACGTAAAGAATAATCAGGTTCGGACTGTTCATGATTTTTCCCTCTAAGTGTGAATTGGTCGCAATGTCGCGGAGGCCGCTGCGGCCGCAATCGAGTGCGATCCGGATCCGTGTCGGGAGTGATTCGATTGAGCTATCGTTCGGCGTCGCAGAGACGCCAATCCGTGAAGCCGAGGTCGCGCCTCATGTTCTCGGATATCGTCCGCGGATCGAGGTGCGGATGGTGGTTTCTGGCCATCCGGCGCGAGGCGTTCATCATCATCCGCAGCATCAGGGATTGCGGATATCCGACCTCGCTGGAAGCGTCTTCGGCGAGTCGGTTGCCGCACTTGGCTTCTGTGTGGTTCAGGCTCGTCATATCAGTTCCTCCTGTTTGGATGAGACTGATACTAGCGCTACATGCTGTCAGTTTATGGCAGTAGTGTTTGGCGTTCTGGCGGAATGTGTTCCCGGTCACGCCACTCCTGCAGAAGCACCGCGCGGCGTCGCGGATACCGCACGTCCTGCGTCGTCATTTCAACGATCCGGTCGGTACGGAAGTGGCGATAGTCTTGCCGTAGCTCGCACCATGCCACCACCATGCGGACCTGCTCGAGGTAGCTGATCGCAAACGGCCAGACGTTGCGGATCGAGACCGTGCCGCCCTCGTCCGTATAGGTCAGCTTCAGAACCCGCTCGTTGCGGATTGCTTTTCGAATGATGCCGAGATCGGCCTTGCTGGCGATGGGCGGGCGCATATGGATGAGAAGCGGCGAGGTTTCGATCTCGTCACGGATCTCGCGCGGCAGCACGTCGGCTATTTTTGCCAGGGCATCGGCGCCGGCTGCGGCCAGGCGCGGATCGGCTGCACGCGCCACCCAGCGGGACCCCAGAACCAGTGCTTCGATCTCGTCTTGCGAGAACATCATCGGCGGCAGCATGAAGCCGGGCTTCAGGATGTATCCGAGCCCGGGTTCGCCCTCGATCAGCGCACCCTGCGCCTGCAGGCTGGCGATGTCGCGATAGAGCGTGCGGATGCTGACGCCGGTCTCTTCCGCCAGAACGGCACCACTGACCGGCCGCCGGTAGCGGCGTAACGTTTGCAGCAGGGTCAACAGGCGTTCGGAGCGCGCCATGGCACGAGCCTATCGGTTTTTCCACTCCACCCAGTCACGCATCAGGCGGTGGGCGATGGCGCCTTTCGGCGGCGGTGCCTTGCCTGTGCTTCCCGGGCGTTCGAGCATCTCGAGCGTTTCCTCGCGCGTGAACCAGCGGCAGTCTTCCAACTCCTGCTCGTCGCGCTTGATCTCGGTCGACTTGGCTTCCGCGTAGCAGCCGATCATCAGCGTGTGCGGCATCGGCCAGGGCTGCGATGCGTGGTAGCGGATCCGCGCCGTGTGGATGCCCGATTCCTCAAGCGTCTCCCGGCGAACCGCGTTCTCGATCGTCTCTCCCGGCTCGACGAAGCCGGCGAGACAGGAATACATCCCCGGCGCGAAATGCGGGCTGCGGCCGAGCAGGCAGAGATCACGCTCCTCGTCCACCGCCAGCATGATCACGACAGGATCGGTGCGCGGAAAGATCGTGTGTTCGCAGGCGGTGCAAATACGCTTGTAGCCGCCGATGTGGATCTCCATCATCGAGCCACAGCGACCGCAGTACTTGTTGTCCCGGTTCCATCGGATGAGGCTTGCCCCCTGGGCGAATTCGCCCAGCAGGACCTCGTCGATCAGCATTTCTCGAAACAGCGAGCGGCCGTCGGCCGGCTTGTACTGGCTGGCTAGCTCTTCTTCGGAGACACCAACGGGAACGGCAAGGCGCGGCTCTCCGGTCTTACGGTAGCCGAGCAGAACGGTCTCGTCCCAGTTGGGTTTCAGGTCCTTCAGTTCGTAGCGCGCAAACAGCGGATCAAGCACCTGTCCGTCGTGCTTCAGAACCAGCTTGTCTCCGGTGAAGGCAAAGATATGCGTGCCTTCCTTGGCAAGCGCGGCGTCCACGGACGTCTCGTCACGGTGCTCGGAGTCGCGGATCAGGTCATTGGCGGCAAAGGCGGTCAGATTGCTGGGTTCCGGATGTGGGACATCCGAATCGAAAAGCGAACGGCTCATGATGAAAGGGCTTCCCGCAACGTCTCTATGAATTCATCTCTCTTTGCGTCTTCGTAGGCTTCCGCCTTGCCGAATCCCCAGACGGGACCCGGCCAGTTGGCATCGCCTTCGAAGCGGGCAATGACATGAACATGAAGCTGCCGAACGATGTTGCCAAGGGCCCCGATATTGATTTTCGTCGCGCCGGTGATCTTCTTCAATGCCGTTGCCGCAAGCTCCGTCTCGAAGGTCAGCATCACCTGGTCGAGCGGCGTCAGCTCGAAGACCTCGGTGACATCGGCCCGCCGAGGCACCAGAATCAGCCACGGCCAGCGGGCATCCTTGGACAGACGGATGTCGCAGAGCCCCGTCCGCATGACACTGACGCTGTCGTTTTGAAGCCGAGGGTCGAGCGTGAAGACGTCCAACAGGTATTCCTCCAGAGTTTTCCAAAGGCTAGCAGTTTTTTTTGAGCTTGGCTTGCTTTTGATGACGATATTGCCGATATGTGCATCCGGGAGGTTGGTGGTGGACGAGCCACTCGCCAACCGGGTCAGGTCCGGAAGGAAGCAGCCCTAACGAGCCCGGCACGGGTCATCGTGCCAGCCTCCCACCCTTCTCTCCATTCTTTGCCCGAGCAGTCCGGGCGCTAAGCAGGGCGATGAGCGACACCGAGCGACAATCACAAGATGCCGCCTCGACAGGCACCGGATACCGGGTGCTGGCACGCAAATACCGCCCCAAGGATTTCACGGATCTGATGGTCGGCCAGGAGCCGATGGTCCAGACCCTGACCAACGCCTTCGAGACCGGCCGCATTGCCCAGGCCTACATGCTGACCGGCGTCCGCGGTGTCGGCAAGACGACGACGGCCCGCATCCTGGCGCGTGCGCTGAACTACAAGACCCCAGAGATCGACAAGCCGACGATCGACCTCCGCATTCCCGGCGAACACTGCCAGGCGATCATGGAAGGCCGCCATGTCGACGTCATCGAGATGGACGCCGCCTCTCACACCGGTATCGACGACATCCGCGAGATCATCGAGCAGGTGCGCTACCGGCCGGTGTCGGCGCGCTACAAGGTCTATATCATCGACGAAGTGCACATGCTCTCGACGCAGGCCTTCAACGGCCTGCTGAAGACGCTCGAAGAGCCGCCGGAGCATGTGAAGTTCATCTTCGCCACCACCGAAATCCGCAAAGTTCCGATCACGGTCCTGTCGCGTTGCCAGCGCTTCGATCTGCGCCGCATCAGCGCGTCTGATCTCGTCGGCCTGTTCACGACGATTGCTTCGAAGGAAGGGATCGACGCCGAGCCTGATGCGCTTGCAATGATCGCCCGCGCTGCCGAGGGCTCGGCCCGTGATGGCCTCTCGCTGCTCGACCAGGCGATCGCCCATGGCGGTGGTGCCGTGTTGACGGAAGCCGTGCGCGGAATGCTCGGCCTTGCCGACCGCGCCCGCATCGTTGATCTTTTCCATCACGTCGTCAGAGGTGATGTCGCTGCCGCACTCGGTGAGTTTGGAAGTCAGTATGAAGCAGGCGCGAACCCTGTCGCGGTCCTGACCGATCTGGCTGATTTCACGCACTTGGTGACCCGCCTGAAGTATGTCCCGGATGCGGCCAACGATCCGTCGCTCAGCGAAATCGAACGCACCAAGGCGGCGGAATTCGCAAAAGGCATCGCCGTCACGACGTTGTCGCGTATCTGGCAGATGCTTTTGAAGGGCATTCCCGAGGCCGAGGCATCGTCGAGACCTGCCGGTGCTGCTGAAATGGTGCTGATCCGTCTGGCCCATGCCGCGCACCTGCCGGCGCCGGAAGATGCCGCGCGTCGTCTCGCCGAGTTCTCCGAAAACAATGGTGGCGGTGGTCGCTCTCCCGCACCATCAGGAAATGGTGGCGGCGCCACGGTCAATTACCAGGGCAATGTGATGGCCCGCGCCACGGAAGCCGCGCCGCCGCGACCGCAGGCACCGGGCCCGACCGCCATGCTTCGCGCGGTCCCCAACCTCGATCCGCAGTCGATGCCTGTCGGCCGTATCGAAGCGAAGCCGGCCGAGGCGCCGAAGCCGCTGGCGTCGGTCAATTCCGTCAGCGACATCGTCGATCTCGCCGGCGAGAAACGCGACGTGAAGATCAAGGCGCTGGTGCGCAACTTCGTGCGGCCCGTGCGCGTCCAGCCCGGTATCCTCGACGTCAACCTGACGGAAGGCGCGCCTGGCACGCTGCTCAATGAGTTGGCGGTCAAGCTCAAGGAATGGACTGGTATCCACTGGATCGTCAGCCTCAGCCGCGAAGCCGGCCAGCCGACCATGGTCGAGGCGGAAGCCCGCGCCAAGGAGCAGCAGGTCAGCGATGCCCGGCAGGACCCCGATGTTGCCGCGATCCTCGCGCAGTTCCCCGGCGCCAAGATCATCGACGTTCGCGTCAGGGCGCCGGAGCCTGAAGAGGAGGAGGTCAAGGCACCCGCTGCCGCCGAATCCGAAGAGGGCGATATCCTGCCCGGCGACGACATAGAATTCTGAGAGACCAAGAAGGAGCAAGACGATGCGCGACATCATGGGCATGATGGGCAAAGTCAAGGAAATGCAGGCCAAGATGGAGCAGATGCAGGCGGAAATCGCCGAGCTCACGGCCGAAGGCAAGTCCGGCGGCGGTCTGGTGACCGTTGTTCTGAGTGGCAAGGGCGAAATGAAAAGCCTGAAAATCGATCCGTCGCTGTTCAAGGAAGACGATGTCGAAATCCTCGAGGACCTGATCGTCGCGGCTCACAAGGACGCCAAGGACAAAGCTGAAGCCGTCGCGGCCGAAAAGACCAAGGCGCTCACAGCCGGCCTGCCGATTCCGCCCGGCTTCAAGATGCCGTTTTGAGATCGCGCAGGGCTTCAGCGTAGGGGGAGGCGATATGAGTCTGACGACATTGCTGGTCTTCGCCGGCGCGCTGTTCATTGCCGCCGCGACGCCGGGGCCGAGTGTGGCTGCGCTGGTCGCTCGGGTCCTGTCCAAAGGGCCGCGCGACGTCCTCCCGTTCATTTTTGGCCTGTGGAGCGGCGATGCGATCTGGCTGACCTTTGCCGTGGCTGGCCTCTCCGCAATCGCCACGACCTTCTACCACGCCTTCCTCGTCATCAAATGGCTCGGCGTGCTCTATCTTCTCTATCTCGCCTGGAAAATGTGGTTTGCGAAGCCCGACGCTGAGGCAGAGACGCTGCCGGAAACCAAATCTCCTGGCCGGCTTTTTCTAACCGGTCTGGCGATTGCGCTAGGCAATCCGAAGATCATGATGTTTTACGTCGCTCTGCTGCCGTCGATCATCGACATCCGTTCCGTTTCGGTCCTCGGATGGATCGAGTTGGTGGCCACGCTCTTCCTCGTGCTTGCGGTCGTCGATCTCAGTTGGACGTTTCTTGCCGCAAAGGCCCGCAAATTCTTGAAGAGCCCGCGCGCCGTTCAGATCGCCAACCGCGCCAGCGCAGGGACGATGGCCGGCGCGGCAGCGGCGATTGCGATGCGATGAAGACTGGCGTTTGCCAGTCTGCGCGTCCCACCACGATTTCCTCTGACGGCGTATGGTGTTGCGCCCGCCGCCGGCCTGAGCGGTCCGCTGAAATGCGTCAGCGCGCCCGCGCGAGCCGCAGCAGGTCACGTCCGATAGGCTTCACTGGCTCGCTGCGCAGCACCAGCGACGTGGTCACCGCGCCATAGCGGGCGATGCTGTCCACGATGATTTCAAGTTCCGAAGGTGTTGGCACCAGCACCTTCAGAATGAAGCAGTCCTCGCCGGTCAGACGCAGCACCTCGATCACCTGCGGCATTTCCGAGAACTGCTTCAGGCACGCCCGGATATGCTCATGGGTCGTCCGCAAGCGGATGACCGCCATCATCCCGAGGCCAAGCGCTGCAGCGCTGATCCGCGCGCCGTACCCTTCCACGATCCCGCGTTCGTCCAGCCGTTTCAGCCTCTCCGACGTTGCCGGTTGGGAGAGGCCGACCTGCCTGCCGAGCTCCGAAACGGAGATGCGACCATCGCGCTGGAGGATCTCGATGATCATCACATCGGTGGGGTCGAGTTGGCGTTCGCCGAAATTATTCATCAAGCATCACCTTTAATCTATCGGCTTCGGATGGTTTTCTCCGATGCTTTCCCATGTCTGTCGGCGACTGTCTCATGCAGTTTGCAGCGCTGGCAACAGGAAAGGAGATGCTATGAGGGATGTGATCGTGCTGCCCGGGATCGGCGGTTCGGGCGAGGCGCATTGGCAATCGCACTGGGAGAAAGCCGAGACCAGAATGCGCCGATTTTCACCGTCGAGCTGGGACCAGCCGGTGCTTGATGATTGGATCGAAGCGCTCGATCGCGAGGTGGGCAATTTGGCCGAGCCGCCGTTGCTCGTCGCCCACAGCCTTTCCTGCCTGCTGGTTACGCACTGGGCTGGACAATCTCGGCGTGTAGCTGCCGGAGCCCTGCTGGTTGCGCCACCCGATCCGACATCTTCTGTTTTCCCGGGCGAAGCGGCGAGTTTCGCCAATCCGCCCATGGCAGCGCTGCCGTTCGCATCTCTCGTCGTCGCGAGCAGCAATGATGACTATGGTTCACTCGCATATGCGCGTACCTGTGCCAACCAATGGGGAAGCGCATTCCTCGACGTCGGTGCCTATGGTCACCTCAACAGCAACAGCGGTCTTGGCGATTGGCCGCGGGGACGTGCGGCTCTGACGGCTTTCGAGGCAAGCCTCGGTCAGGTCTCTTCCTCAAGAGCCCTGCGCAGCTTGTAGTGGATCGGAGCCGCGAGGTATCGGGCCCGCTCTTCGGTCGAAAGCCGCCTGCCGAACGTTGCCATCATTTCAGGTAGCATCACTCTCGCGCCGCTGAACGAGCGAAGCTCGATGCTTTCACCCGCGGTGACCGTGCCGCCGCGAATGACCCGGCAATAGACGCCGGGTCGCGCTGCTTCGGTATAGCGCTTGACGAACTGGGGATCGCCCATCCGGGCAGCAAAAGTCGCGCAGGGAATACGGGCTGCGGTCACTTCGAGCTCGATATCGCTGGCGACAAATCGATCGCCGACGGCAACGTCTCTGTTGTCCAGTCCGCCGACCACCAGATTTTCGCCGAAGGTGCCGGGTTCTAGTGGATGCCCCAATTGCTCCGACCACCAGTCCAGCGTGAGCGAGCCCTCTAGGTAGACGGCCTGATCGACGCCGCCGTGGTGCTTGCGATTGCAGATAGCATCCCCGACCAGCCCCTCGGCATCGACCAGCACACCGCCGCGGAACGGGTTCTTGTTGATGCCGGTCTTGTAGCTTTTGCCCGGCAGCCTTTCGGCATTGCCAATACACACGGTGAGGATTTTCATGCGGTCCGTGGTCCTTGCGTGTTTCCGTTTTCGCAGCATATGGGCTAAGAACCGCTCATGGCAAAGCGAGTCACCGGCCCCGAAATCGAGAAACTCATCCAGCTCCTGGCGAAGGTGCCGGGCCTTGGCCCGCGCTCCGCGCGCCGTGCCGCCCTGCATCTGATCAAGAAGAAGGACCAGCTGCTCGGACCCCTGTCGAACGCGATGGGCGAGGCCTACGACAAGGTCAAGATCTGCTCCCGTTGCGGCAACGTCGATACCGTTGATCCGTGCACGGTCTGCACGGACGAGCGGCGTGATCAATCCGTCATCATTGTCGTCGAGGACGTCTCCGATCTATGGGCGCTGGAACGCGCCGCCGCCCTCAATGCTGCCTATCACGTACTGGGCGGCACGCTGTCGCCGCTGGACGGCGTCGGGCCGGATGATCTGAACATTCGAGGTCTGATCGAGCGCGTGAGCGCCGGTGGCATCCGCGAGCTGATCATCGCCGTCAACGCCACCGTCGAGGGGCAAACGACAGCGCACTATATAACTGACCAGCTGTCCGGCCTCGACGTGAAGATCACGCGATTGGCGCATGGCGTGCCGGTCGGCGGTGAACTTGATTATCTCGACGAAGGCACGCTGACGGCCGCGCTGAGAGCCCGAACCGTCATCTAGGGGGAAGCATGAGCAAGCGTATGTTCGGCCGTCTTTTTGGTCTGAGCGCGGCATTTCTGGCACTCTCATTTTTTCCTGCCCTGTCCGCCTCGAAAGCCGACGTCGAAGCGCAGTTCGAAAAGTGGATCCAGGCCGATCTGTGGCCGGAAGCGCAGAAGAACGGGATATCCGAAAAGGCGTTTCGTGCCGCGTTCGCGGGCGTCGAGCTGAACTGGAACCTCACAGATCTCGCACCTCCCGGCTTCCCACCGCCGAAGGAGCAAAAGCAGACGCAGGCCGAATTTTCTTCGCCGGCCCCTTATTTCAACGATGATCGACTGAAGCGCCTGGCCACCACGGGTCGCGGCTTTGCCTCGCAATACGCCTCGACCTTGAAGAAGATCGAGAAGACCTATGGCGTGCCCGGTTCGATCGTGCTGGCTGTTTGGGGCCGCGAAACCGGCTTCGGTGCCGCGAAGCTCCCCAACTCGGCGATCGAAGTGCTGGCCACCAAGGCATTCATGTCGACCCGCAAGGAGATGTTCCGCACCGAGCTGCTTGCGGCCCTGCACATCATCGATCGCGGCGACTCCACCCCGGCCGAATTCAAGGGCTCGTCTGCCGGCGCGCTTGGCCAGCCGCAATTCATGCCAACCAGCTACCTGAAATATGCGGTCGATTTCGACGGCGACGGTCACCCCAACATCTGGACGTCCGTGCCCGATACGCTGGCCTCGATCGCCAATTTTCTGGTCCAGAAGGGTTGGCAACGCGACCGCGGCTGGGGCTACGAGGTAACCATCCCCGAACAGGTGTCCTGTGCGCAGGAAGGCCCAGATCTCGGCAAGCCGATTTCCCATTGGGCTTCGCTGGGGATCGATCGCGTCACCGGCAAGGCTTTTCCGTCGGATGAGAAGAAGGCAAAGGGCATGATGCTGGTGCCGGCTGGCCGCGACGGCCCGGAATTCATCGTCACGCCGAACTTCTACGTGATCAAGGAATACAACAATTCCGATCTCTATGCGCTCTACATCGGCAACCTCGCGGACCGGATCGCCTATGGTTCCGGCGCGTTCCAGGGGCCATGGGGTGACGTCGGCAAGATGCTGCGCTCGGACGTCGCCAGCATGCAGAAGGCGCTGGAGAAAAAGGGATATGATGTCGGTGGCACGGACGGATTGCCGGGCTACAAGACCCGCCGCTCCATTGGCCAGTGGCAGGAAAAGGCCGGCATGAAACCGACCTGCTATCCCGAAGCCTCGATGATCGGCAAGCTCAAGTAGCTTCAGAGAGGACGCTTCAGGCCTTCGTGGCTCGCCACGAAGCCAAGCTTCTCGTAGAAGCGGATCGAACCCGGCCGGCTCTTGTCCGAGGTCAGCTGCACGAGGCCGCAGCCGCGTTCGACGCATCGTTCCACCGCCCATTCGATGAACCGGGACCCGAGCCCTGAACCGCGAGCATGTCTGGCGATGCGCACGCTTTCGATCTGGCCTCGCCACATGCCCGTCCGCGAAAGGCCCGGAATGAAACTCAGCTGCAGAACGCCGGCAACGCTGTCGGCTTGATCCACCGCGACACAAAGCAGCTGGTTGGCATCTGCCTCGATGGCGGCAAACGCGGCGAGGTAGCGCGCGTCAGGTGGATCGGAGACGATTTCGCGCGTTTTCCCGAGATCGTCGTCGGCAAGCAGGTCGATGATGGCTAAGAGGTCGGAACGGTGGGCTGCCCGGAAGGTGTACATGCGTGCCTCAGTGGTGCAGGTCGATCGGTGCCTTGTAGAAGACATCGTCGTTTGGCGGAATGGCCAACCGCTCGATCAGGCGATGGACGGCCGGCGTCGTGTCGCCCTGGTGGAGGGCTCGAAGCCGATCGGTGTTTTCGGCATCTGACTGCGTGCGCCGCTGATTGTGCCTGATGTATTCGACCCATGTCGGCGTGTGATAGGTTTCGGTCCAGCAGCCAGGCTTTTCCAGATCGCGCATCAATGCCCAGTTCCTGGCGCCGTCACGGATGCGGATGCGCCGGCGCTCCCCCATCAGCATGAGAAATTCGGGCAAGTCGTCGTCAGCGATTTCATAATCGACCTGAATGACGATCGGGCCGCTCCGTGGCGTGATGTCGAGGCTGAGTGCCGGTTCGGTGAAGCGGTTCAGCGGATCGAGATTGAGGGATTCGAAAGCAGGCATGGAAAAGCGCAGGCCGACGACAATGCCGAAAAGCATGACGACGGCGGAAATCAGCAGCGCGTTGGCCACCCCATAGCGGTCCGCGGCCAGGCCCCAGAGCCAGCTTCCGCCGGCAATGCCACCGAAGGTAACGGTCTGGTAGAGCGACAATGCCCTGCCGACGACCCAGCGCGGTGTCGAAAGCTGCACGATCGTATTGAAGAGCGATAGGGCAAGGACCCAGCAGGCGCCGGAGATGACGAGCCCGGCGCAAGTCAGGGCAGCGATCGGGCTCATTGCGGCAATTGTGGCGCTCAGCGCGAAACCGGCAAATGAAAGGCGCACGATGGTTTCGCTCGAAAATCGCTCCCGCAGGCGCGCGTTCAGCACGGCGCCGCCGATTGCGCCGATCCCGAACGAGCCAAGCATCAAGCCGTAGGTCAGGGGTCCGCCCACGACGAGTTCCAGTGCCACGATCGGCAGCAATGCGAGAACGGAGCTGGCGCTGATGCCGAAGATCAGGCCGCGCAGCATGACCTTCTGCAAGTTCGGAGACATGGAGATATAGCGAAGGCCGGCAAAGATGGCGCTTCCGAGCGACTCGCGCGGCAGTGTTGCAACGGGAAACGCCGGCTTCCAGCGGATCAGCGCAAAGATCAGCGCGAAATAGCTGAGCGTGTTCACCGCAAAGGCGGCCGCAGCCCCAGCCGCTGCCACGATCACGCCCCCGAGCGCGGGACCGACGCTGCGGGTGATGTTGAAGCCGACGCTGTTGAGCGTCACCGCATCCGGCAGATCCGCACGCGGCACCATGTCGCCGACGGAAGCCTGCCAGGACGGGTTGTTCAGCGCGGTACCGCAGCCGATCAAGAAGGTGAAGAACAGGAGCAGCCAGGGCGACAGCCAACCGAAATAGGCACACACGCTGAGAAGTGCCGACACAGAAAGCATGAAGAATTGTGCCGTCAGCATCACCCGTCGGCGGTCGAAACTGTCGGCCAGTGCTCCCGAGATAAGCGAGAACAGCATGATCGGGAGCGCCGTCGAGGTCTGCACAAGCGCGACCATGTCTCCTGACGAGGTGATCACCGTCATCATCCAGGCGGCGCCGACGGCCTGAATGAGGCCACCGAAATTGGAGGCGATACTGGCGATCCAGATTGTCCGGTATGTCGCATGCCGCAGTGGCGCCAATGTTGAAGACGTATACGCCACGGTCCCTCCCGAACGATGCTCTACGCTGCCTGAATCACTATAAGCGGAATGGCGGCACTGGCCATATGCTCGTTCCCATACTCTGGCCCTTGGCGATGGACCTTGCTATTTTATGGAAACCGGCCTATATGGCTCTCAAATCTTGATCGCATTGATGAAGAGTGGGCCGCAAGGACCCGCTCTTTTTTATTACCGCGATCATCCGAAATGCATGACATTGCTAGGAGCGCATCGCTTGTCGGATCCGACGAACGCAGACAATGAACTTGAGCCGCGGCTGATCACCGAGACTGGCCTTGACCAGCGCCTTGCCGCGATCGTCGAGCCCGTGCTTATCGATCTCGGTTACCGCCTGATCCGTGTCCGCATGCTGAACCAGAACGGCGCCACCATGCAGATCATGGCCGAGCGCAACGACGGAACCATGGACGTCGAAGGCTGCGAGGAGGTCTCGATGGCCGTTTCTCCGGTTCTCGATGTGGAAGATCCGATCGATAAAGAGTATCATCTGGAAGTGTCGTCGCCCGGCATCGATCGCCCAATGGTGCGCAAGTCCGATTTCGTGCGCTGGCAGGGCCACCTTTTGAAGTGCGAAACGTCGATCATCGTCGGCGGCCGCAAGCGTTTCCGCGGCAAGATCGTTTCCAGCGACGTCGATGGCTTTACGCTCGAGCGCGACCAGGTTTCCGAGGGCGAAGAACAGAACATCGTCATTCCGTTCACGGCTCTTGCCGATGCGAAACTCATTCTGACCGACGATCTGATCCGTGATGCACTGCGCGCCGACAAGCTGGCGAAGGCAGAGGCCGCGAACCAGAACGAAGCGGAAGACGAAGAATAACCGATCAACTTGTGGCGCCAGGGAAGGGAACCCGGGACGCCTAGACGGAGAGAAAAGACAATGGCAGTCAGTGCGAACCGGCTCGAACTTCTGCAGATCGCAGATGCAGTGGCCCGCGAAAAGGTCATCGACCGCGAGATCGTGCTTGCCGCAATGGCAGACGCGATCCAGAAGGCAGCGCGCTCCCGCTACGGCACCGAGTCCAACATCCGCGCCGACATCAACCCGAAGACCGGCGAAATCCGTCTTCAGCGTCTGCTCGAAGTTGTCGATAAGGCCGAAGATTATTCGACCCAGATCCCGCTTGAGCTGGCCCGCGACCGCAACCCGGACGCAGCCCTTGGCGATTTCATCGCCGATCCGCTGCCGCCGATGGATTTCGGCCGTATTGCCGCCCAGTCCGCCAAGCAGGTTATTGTCCAGAAGGTTCGCGAAGCCGAGCGTGATCGCCAGTTCGACGAATTCAAGGATCGCGTCGGCGAAATCGTCAACGGCACCGTCAAGCGCGTCGAATACGGCAACGTCATCGTCGATCTCGGCCGTGGCGAAGGCATCATCCGCCGCGACGAAATGATTCCGCGCGAAAACGTCCGCTATGGCGATCGCGTCCGTGCATACGTATATGACGTTCGTCGTGAACAGCGCGGCCCGCAGATCTTCCTGTCGCGCACGCATCCGCAGTTCATGGTCAAGCTCTTCACCATGGAAGTGCCTGAAATCTACGACGGCATCATTCAGGTGAAGTCGGTTGCCCGCGATCCGGGTTCGCGCGCCAAGATCGCAGTGATCTCGAACGATAGCTCGATCGATCCGGTCGGCGCCTGCGTCGGTATGCGTGGTTCGCGCGTTCAGGCCGTCGTCGGCGAGCTCCAGGGCGAAAAGATCGACATCATTCCGTGGTCGCAGGACCCGGCGACCTTCGTCGTCAACGCCCTGCAGCCGGCTGAAGTCGCCAAGGTCGTTCTCGATGAAGACGCAGAGCGCATCGAAGTCGTGGTTCCGGACGAGCAGCTTTCGCTGGCCATCGGCCGCCGCGGCCAGAACGTTCGCCTGGCATCGCAGCTGACCGGCTGGGATATCGACATCATGACGGAAGCCGAAGAGTCGGAACGCCGCCAGAAGGAATTCAACGAGCGCACCAACCTGTTCATGGATTCGCTCGATGTTGACGAAATGGTTGGTCAGGTTCTGGCGTCGGAAGGCTTCGCAGCTGTTGAAGAACTGGCTTACGTCGATCTCGACGAAATCGCTTCGATCGACGGTTTCGACGAGGATACGGCACAGGAAATTCAGACCCGCGCTCGCGAATATCTCGAAAAACTCGAAGCCGAGATGGACGAGAAGCGCAAGGCGCTCGGTGTATCCGACGAACTGCGCGGCATCGACGGCATGACGGCCCAGATGATGGTTGCGCTCGGCGAAGACGGCATCAAGACGATGGAAGACTTCGCAGGCTGCGCCGCGGACGATCTCGTCGGCTGGAGCGAGCGCAAGAACGGCGAGACCAAGAAGTTCGAGGGCCTCTTCTCGAAGTTCGACGTTTCCCGCGTCGAAGCCGAACAGATGGTCGTTCAGGCGCGCCTCGCGGCTGGCTGGATCACCGAAGAGGACCTTGCGAAGGAAGCGGAAGCTGAAGAAGCTCCCGAGGCCGAGCAGGAAGTTTAATGTCTGCGCGTGAGCCTACCGTTTCTCCTGAGGATGACGATCTTGCAGGTTATGACGTGAATGGTCGCATGTGCATCGTGACGCGCGAAAGCGGATCGCCGGATGAGTTGATCCGCTTCGTCGCTGCTCCCGATGGAACGGTCGTCCCCGATCTGAAGCGTCAGCTTCCGGGTCGCGGCTGCTGGGTGAAGATCGACCGTGCTTTGGTCGACAAGGCTGTGGCGAAGAAGTCCTTCGCCCGCGCCTTGAAAGCGGATGTAAAGGTGGCGGCCGATCTCGGCGAGGCCGTCGACAAGCTGCTGCTGCAGCAGGTCATGCAGATGATGAACATGGCTCGCAAGGCCGGACAGTTCATCACCGGCTCCTCGAAAGTGGATGCCGCTATCAGAAGTGGCGCCGCCATCGCGGTGTTCCACGCGACAGACGCCGCGGCCGACGGCGTGAGAAAGATCGACCAGGCCCGCAAGGCCTGGCACCTCGGAATGGAGACCGAGGAGGAAATACCTTCCTACCAGCTCTTCTCGGAGGGCGAAATGGAAGGCCTGATGGGCCAGAACGCTTTTATCCATGCTGCAGTGCTTGCAGGGCAGGCGGGTGAGGGTGTAGTGAAGCGCGCAAAGATGCTTGAGCAGTACCGCAATGGCGGTCAGTCCCGGGCAGCGGGCGGCGCTGGCCGGCAAAAACAATGATACGGTCACCGGCTTGCCCGGTCCCAACATCATTGATCGACATATTTGATTGACAGGGCCTGATGACGTCATCGCTCCCTGTCCGAAGGAACGGGAACGAATGACCGATAGCAATGACGACAAGACACTGAACGGACCGGGCAAGAAGACTCTGACCCTGAAGCCGTCGGGCGTGAGCCAGGGCACCGTGCGCCAGGATATGGGCCGCGGCCGCACCAAGGCGGTCGTTGTCGAAACCCGCAAGCGGCGCCCGATGCGCCCCGAGGACGAACGTCCAATCACACCGGTAGCAGCACCGGCAGCGCCCGTGCGCGTCGCTGAACCTGCCCCCGCAGCAGCGCAGGCACCTGTTCAGGCGCGTCCGCAGCAGCCGCAGCAGCAGCGCCCCTACCAGGGTGGCCAGCCGTCGCGTCAGCAGCCTTCTTCGCAGCCGCAGCGCCAGCAGGACCGTCCGCGTCCTGTCGTGCTGAACCATCTTTCGCCGGAAGAAATGGACGCTCGCCGTCGCGCCTTGGCCATGGCCCAGGTTCGTGATGCCGAAGACGCCGTTCGTCGCGCCGAGGAAGAAAAGCGCCGCGCAGCCGAAGAGGTAGCCCGCCAGGCCGCTGAAGCCGAAGAAGCCAAGCGCCGTGCAGCCGAAGAGGCCGCCCGTGCTGCCGAAGCTGCTGCTGCTCCGCCGGCACCTGCCGCGCCGGCTCCGTCGGAAACACCCCGCGTTCAGTCGGCTGCGCCAGCCGTCCGCCGTACCGACAATGCTCCGTCGCCTTCGCAGGCCCGTCCCGCTCCGGGCGGCGCGCCTGGCGCCCCCGGTGTTCGCCGCCGTGAAAACGACGAAGACGACCGTGGCGCGCCGCGTGGCGGTGCTCCGGCCCGTGGCCGCGTCGTGCGTCCGGAACCGGCAAAGCCCGTTACCACGCGTCCGAAGGGCGACGATGGCCGCCGCCAGGGCAAACTGACGATCACCGCTGCGAGCACCGACGACGACGGCAACGCCCGTGGCCGCTCGATGGCCGCCATGCGCCGCCGTCAGGAAAAGTTCCGCCGCAGCCAGATGCAGGAAACGCGCGAAAAGGTTGTTCGCGAAGTCATCCTGCCTGAAACCATCACCATTCAGGAACTGTCGCAGCGTATGTCCGAACGCGCCGTCGACGTCATCAAGTACCTGATGAAGGAAGGCCAGATGATGAAGCCGGGCGACGTCATCGACGCCGACCTCGCCGAACTCATCGCCTCGGAATTCGGCCACACCGTCAAGCGCGTTTCGGAATCCGACGTTGAAGAAGGCATCTTCGACAAGGCCGACGATGCCGGCGAAATGGTGTCGCGTCCGCCTGTTGTCACGATCATGGGTCACGTCGACCACGGCAAGACCTCGCTGCTTGACGCCATCCGTCAGGCAAACGTCGTCTCGGGCGAAGCCGGTGGCATCACCCAGCATATCGGTGCCTATCAGGTCGAACAGAACGGTCAGAAGATCACCTTCATCGACACCCCCGGCCACGCCGCCTTCACGGCCATGCGTGCTCGTGGTGCGCAGGCAACTGATATCGCGATCCTCGTGGTCGCGGCCGACGACAGCGTCATGCCGCAGACGATCGAATCCATTAGCCACGCCAAGGCGGCCGGTGTTCCGATCATCGTGGCGATCAACAAGATCGACAAGCACGAAGCCAATCCGGACAAGGTGCGTCAGCAGCTTCTGCAGCACGAAGTCTTCGTTGAATCGCTCGGTGGTGAAGTGCTCGACGTCGAAGTGTCGGCGAAGAACAAGACCAACCTCGACAAGCTGCTCGAAGCAGTCCTGCTGCAGGCCGAAATCCTCGACCTCAAGGCTGACCCGAACCGCACCGCGGAAGGTATCGTCATCGAAGCCCAGCTCGACCGTGGTCGTGGCGCGGTTGCGACCGTCCTCGTCCAGAAGGGTACGCTGAAGCCCGGCCAGATCATCGTTGCCGGCGATCAGTGGGGCCGCGTTCGCGCGCTCGTCACCGACAAGGGCGATCATGTCAAGGAAGCGGGTCCGGCCATGCCGGTCGAAGTGCTCGGCCTGTCCGGCACGCCTGCTGCGGGCGACAAGTTTGCCGTCGTCGAAAACGAGAGCCGTGCGCGCGAGATTTCCGAATATCGCCAGCGTCTGGCCCGCGACAAGGCGGTTGCCCGCCAGACCGGTCAGCGCGGTTCGCTCGAACAGATGATGAGCAAGCTGCAGAACACCGGCTTCAAGGAATTCCCGCTGCTCATCAAGGGCGACGTGCAGGGTTCGATCGAAGCGATCATCGGTGCTCTCGACAAGCTCGGCACCGACGAAGTGCGGGCACGTATCGTCCATTCGGGCGCCGGTGCCATCACCGAGTCGGATCTGGCGCTTGCCGAATCCTCCGACGCCGCGATCATCGGCTTCAACGTCCGCGCCAACGCACAGGCGCGTGTTGCCGCCGAACGCGCAGGCATCGAGATCCGCTACTACAACATCATCTACGATCTCGTGGATGACGTGAAGGCAGCGATGTCGGGTCTGCTCACGCCGGAGCGCCGCGAAACCTTCCTCGGCAATGCCGAGATCCTCGAGGTGTTCAACATCACCAAAACCGGCAAGGTCGCGGGTTGCCGCGTCACTGAAGGCAAGGTCGAGCGTGGTGCTGGCGTGCGCCTCATCCGCGACAACGTCGTCATCCACGAAGGCAAGCTCAAGACGCTCAAGCGCTTCAAGGACGAAGTATCGGAAGTTCCGGTTGGTCAGGAATGCGGTATGGCCTTCGAGAATTACGAAGACATCCGCGCGGGCGATGTCATCGAATGCTTCCGCGTCGAGCATATCACCCGTACGCTCTGATCGTGCGAGACTAGAGTTGTGGACGGGCGCCGGATCATATGAGGCCGGCGCCCGAACCTTTTGAGGCAAAGAACAATGGCAACAAAAACCTCGACAGCACAGTCGCAGCGCATGCTGCGCGTCGGCGAGCAGGTGCGCGCCGCGATCACCCAGGTCCTGCAGCGCGGCGAAGTGCGCGACGACCTCCTGGAAAAGACCGTCATCTCCGTGTCCGAAGTGCGCATGTCGACCGACCTCAAGGTCGCGACCGCCTTCATCACGCCGCTCGGCGTGTCGGATCACGAGACGGTCCTCACGGCGCTCAACCGCCACGCCAAATTCATCCGCGGCCGTCTCGGCCCGCATCTCCGGCAGATGAAATTCATGCCGGAAATCCGTTTCCGCGACGATACGAGCTTCGACAATTACAAGAAGATCGACGAGCTCCTGCGTTCGCCGGAGGTCATGCGTGATCTCACTGACGGCGATACCGAAGAACAATAGTAGAAGAGCCTTATGTCCAAACCACGTAAGCCCAAAGGCCGCCCGATTTCGGGCTGGCTTATCCTTGATAAGCCTGTCGACTTCGGCTCGACGGAAGCGGTCTCCAAGATCAAGTGGCTTTTCAAGGCCCAGAAGTGCGGCCATGCCGGTACGCTTGATCCGCTCGCTTCCGGTATGCTGCCGATTGCGCTCGGCGATGCGACGAAGACCGTTCCCTACGTCATGGACGGACGCAAGATCTATGAATTCACCGTGACCTGGGGCGAGGAGCGCGCCACCGACGACCTCGAAGGCGACGTGACGCAGAGCTCGGACAAGCGCCCGACCGAGCAGCAGATCCGCGATCTCCTGCCAGGCTACACTGGTGTGATCAATCAGATTCCGCCGCAATTCTCCGCCATCAAGATCTCGGGCGAGCGCGCCTACGATCTCGCCCGCGAAGGCGAAACGGTCGAGATTCCGTCGCGCGAAGTCGAGATCTTCCGCCTGACGCTGCTCGAATGCCAGGACGAAAACACCGCGCATTTCGAAGTCGAGTGCGGCAAGGGCACCTATGTCCGCGCGCTCGCGCGCGACTTCGGCCGCGAACTCGGCTGCTACGGTCATATCTCCGGTCTGCGCCGCAGCTACGTCGCGCCGTTTGCCGAAGAGACCATGATCCCGCTCGCTGACCTCGTCGCACTCGAAGCGATCGAGGACAATGACGAGCGACTGGCCGCCCTCGATGTGCTCCTGATCGACACCAGCGAGGCGCTCTCCGCGCTTCCGCATCTGATCGTCAACGACGATCAGGCTCACCGTCTGAAGATGGGCAATCCCATCCTCGTGCGTGGCCGCGATGCCCCGGTCGCCGAAAGCGAAGCCTATGCGACCGCCCGCGGCAAGCTGATCGCCATCGGCGAGATCGGCCAGGGCGAGTTTCGCCCCAAGCGCGTTTTCGGCTGATTTGCAATGCGCGCGGCGTGATCCGCGCGCACCTTTCTGCAATCAGATCACGCCTTCGGCCTTCATGGCAGCCTGAACCGACGGACGAGCGCCAACGCGGGCGACGTAGTCCTTCAGCTTCGGCCACGCTTCAAGCGAAACGCCCGTCACGTTCGACCAGTTGGTCACGACGAATGCATAGGCGTCCGCAACGGTGAAGTTGGAGCCGGTGAGGTAGGCACGACCGTCAGCCAGCCGTGATTCCAGCCATTCGAATTTCTTCTGCAAGACTTCGCGCGCCGCGTCCTTTTCCGCATCGGTCTTGCCGGGGTGAAAGAGCGGGCTGAATGACTTGTGCAATTCGGACCCAATGAAGCTCAGCATTTCCTGAACGCGGGCGCGAGCAAGCGTGCCGGCCGGTGGCGCCAGGTCGGTCGCACCGTTGGTGTCGGCGATGTATTGCAGGATTGCCGAACCTTCGGTCAGGACTTCGCCGCCGTCGAGCTCGAGAGCAGGCACCGCGCCCTTGGGATTGATCGCCCAATAATCGCGGCCGCTTTCCATGACTTTCGTCTTGGTACTGACCTTCTCGATCTCGAACGGCTTGCCGATTTCATGGAGGACGACGTGAGACGCCATGGAGCAGGCGCCGGGGGAATAATAAAGTTTCACTCAATTTCCTTTCTGGAAATATCCTTGGGACGCGCAGGTGATAGCCAATTGGCTTTTTCGTGTAATCAACATTCTCGTGATCAACGCGCTGCAACGTTCGATACATGAGGCCAACAAGTGCCAAACGTGGGCGAGCAGGCGGCGAAAACTCCGCTCTTCCATTCATGCGCCGGATATTGTATAGGCAGCGCCAGCATCAGGCTTTGCTTGAATGCATTCGCGGCCAAAGCTGGACGACATCCCGGCTTTTGGCGACCTTATCTCCTCTCATCGAAAGGAACATCCGATGTCGATTACTGCTGAGCGCAAGACGGCACTTATCAAGGAATACGCAACGTTCGAAGGCGACACCGGTTCGCCGGAAGTCCAGGTTGCGATCCTGACCGAGCGCATCAACAACCTCACGGAACACTTCAAGGGCCACAAGAAGGATAACCATTCCCGCCGTGGCCTGCTGACGATGGTTTCGAGCCGCCGCTCGCTTCTTGACTACCTCAAGAAGAAGAACGAAGGCCGTTACACCAAGCTGATCACCAGCCTGGGTATCCGCCGCTAAGGCCTTTTTCGGCGGGCGCTCCTTGTGGACGCCCGCCGCATTTGTTTCCGGGGAACGTTTCTCCGACACCGCAGGACGCCGTAGCGTTTGCGGGACTGCCCGCGGACCCGGATGGGCCGGATCCGCAAAACCAACCGTTGACCTGTCATGGGGCAGGATTGCCGGATGCTTTCGGCCAAGGCGCACACCTTGGCCCGGCGTTCTCGAAAGGGAAGCCGAAGATGCAAAGCCTCCCGTTGTCTTGCCCATGATGCGTCATCAACAATTGCGGTCGTCTGCGCCGTGCCCTCGGGCCAATGGCGCGCCTCCGCATTGAAGGACAAGACATATGTTCGACACTCATTCCGTGGAAATCGAGTGGGCAGGCCGCCCGCTGAAGCTCGAAACCGGCAAGATCGCCCGTCAGGCTGACGGCGCCGTTCTCGCGACCTACGGCGAAACCGTGGTTCTCGCCACCGTCGTTTCCGCCAAGGCGCCGAAGCCTGGCCAGGACTTCTTTCCGCTGACCGTCAACTACCAGGAAAAGACCTACGCAGCCGGCAAGATCCCCGGTGGCTACTTCAAGCGCGAAGGCCGTCCGTCGGAAAACGAAACGCTGGTTTCGCGCCTGATCGACCGCCCGATCCGCCCGCTCTTCCCTGAAGGCTACAAGAACGACACGCAGGTCGTCGTCACGGTTATCCAGCACGACCTGGAAAACAACCCCGACATCCTGTCGATGGTTGCTGCTTCGGCTGCCCTGACGCTCTCCGGCGTTCCCTTCATGGGCCCGGTCGGCGGCGCACGCGTCGGCTACATCAACGGCGAATACGTCCTGAACCCGCATCTAGACGAGATGGACGAGTCGATCCTCGACCTCGTTGTCGCCGGTACGCACGACGCCGTTCTGATGGTTGAATCCGAAGCCAAGGAACTGAACGAAGAAATCATGCTCGGCGCCGTCATGTTCGGCCATCGTGGTTTCCAGCCGGTTCTCGACGCGATCATCAAGCTCGCCGAAGTGGCTGCCAAGGAGCCGCGCGACTTCCAGCCGGAAGACTTCTCCGAACTCGAAGCCGAAATGCTAAAGCACTTCGAAGCCGAGCTGCGCACCGCCTACAAGAACACGCAGAAGGCTGAACGCTACGCTGCCGTCGACGCCGTCAAGGCAAAGGTCAAGGCGCACTTCTTCCCGGAAGGCGAAGAGCCGAAGTACACCGCCGAAGTCATCGGCGCGATCTTCAAGCACCTGCAGGCCAAGATCGTTCGTTGGAACATCCTCGACACTAAGAGCCGTATCGACGGCCGCGATCTCGAGACCGTTCGCCCGATCGTCTCGGAAGTCGGCCTCCTGCCGCGCACCCACGGTTCAGCTCTCTTCACCCGCGGTGAAACGCAGGCGATCGTCGTTGCCACGCTCGGCACCGGCGAAGACGAACAGTACGTCGACAGCCTCACGGGCATGTACAAGGAGCGCTTCCTGCTCCATTACAACTTCCCTCCCTACTCGGTTGGCGAAACCGGCCGCATGGGTTCTCCGGGCCGTCGCGAAATCGGTCACGGCAAGCTCGCATGGCGCGCTATCCGCCCGATGCTGCCGACAGCCGAGCAGTTCCCCTACACGCTGCGCGTCGTCTCTGAGATCACCGAGTCCAACGGCTCGTCCTCGATGGCAACCGTCTGCGGCACCTCGCTCGCTCTGATGGACGCTGGCGTTCCGCTCGCTAAGCCGGTTGCCGGTATCGCCATGGGCCTGATCCTCGAAGGTGACCGCTTCGCCGTTCTCTCCGACATCCTCGGCGACGAAGACCACCTCGGCGACATGGACTTCAAGGTTGCAGGTACTGCCGACGGCATCACCTCGCTGCAGATGGACATCAAGATCGCCGGTATCACCGAAGAGATCATGAAGGTCGCGCTCAGCCAGGCAAAGGGCGGCCGCAACCACATCCTCGGCGAAATGGCCAACGCCATCACCGAGAGCCGTGGCCAGCTCGGCGAATTCGCTCCGCGCATCGAAGTCATGAACATCCCGGTCGACAAGATCCGTGAAGTCATCGGCTCCGGCGGCAAGGTCATCCGCGAAATCGTTGAAAAGACCGGCGCCAAGATCAACATCGAAGACGACGGCACCGTGAAGATCGCCTCTTCCTCGGGCAAGGAAATCGAAGCGGCCCGCAAGTGGATCCACTCGATCGTTGCCGAGCCTGAAATCGGCGTGATCTACGAAGGCACCGTTGTGAAGACCGCCGACTTCGGCGCCTTCGTCAACTTCTTCGGCGCCCGCGACGGCCTCGTCCACATCTCGCAGCTTGCTTCCGAGCGTGTTGCCAAGACCCAGGACGTCGTCAAGGAAGGCCAGAAGGTTTGGGTCAAGCTCCTCGGCTTCGACGAACGCGGCAAGGTCCGCCTGTCGATGAAGGTCGTTGACCAGGCAACCGGCCAGGAAATCCCTGCCGACAAGAAGAAGGAAGAAGCTGCAGCCGAGTAAGCTGCGCCTTCCCGAGACTTCATGGGCGCGGGGTAGTTTCCGCGCCCTTTTTGTATTCAAGAACGAGATAGAACCATGAGCAGCGAGACGCTGAAGACACTGTTCCACCCCTTTGTAAGCGGCACCGTTGAGGCGCCCGGCGAGGGCGAGCGCGTGCTCTTCCTCGGCGCCCAGGCGGGCTTTGCGCTGCCGGAAGGCTTTGCCGCCTCGCTGAGCGCCGTACAGGGCTTTCGGTCGCTGTACCGACAGTTGCTCGCCCAGCGCATCGAAACCACGCCTGAGGTCGAAGGCGAGGACTATGATGCCGTTCTGGTTCTCTGCAACAAGCACAAGGGCGAGAACGAGGCGAATATCGCCGAAGCACTCACCCGCGTGAAGATGGGCGGTCTCGTCGTCGTCGCCGGCGGCAAGGAAGACGGCATCCAGCCGCTGCGCAAGCGCATGGAAGCCTTCGGCCTGTCGCTCGAGCACATGCCGAAATACCACGGCGTCGCCTTCTGGTTCGGCGCGCCTGCCGATTCGAGCGAGATCATTGCCAAGTTCGCCAAGCCGCCGGTGCGTGTCGATGGCCGCTTCGAGGCCGCCGCCGGCATGTTCTCCCACGACCGCATCGACGACGGCTCGGAACTGCTCGCCTCGCGCCTGCCGGTCGATTTCACCGGCGATGTCGCCGATTTCGGCGCTGGCTGGGGCTATCTCTCCGTAGAGCTGGCCGACCGATCCCCCGGCGTCAGCCGTCTCGACCTCTACGAGGCCAATCACGCCGCCCTGGAGGCCGCCAAGGCCAATATGGCGGAGAACTGCCCTGGCGTGCCCGCGCGTTTCTTCTGGCATGATCTGGCCGGCGAGCCGGTCAAGGACAAGTACGATCTCATCATTATGAATCCGCCGTTCCACGAAGGCCACGCGGCGGAGCCGTCACTCGGCCAGGCGATGATCAAGACAGCCGCTTCGGCGTTGCGTGGCGGCGGACGCCTGCTATTGGTCGCCAACCGTGGTTTGCCCTACGAGCCGGTCCTTGCCGCAAACTTCAAGGAAAGCGGCGAGACCTGCCGCAACGCCCGCTTCAAGGTGCTCTGGGCGAAGAAGTAACCTCCGGCATAGGCAGATCTTTCAGATCTGCTAGACTTCCCCCAGCACGCCTAGTGGAGGGGGAAGCCATGGACGCAGAAGCCAACAAGGACCTCGTCAGAGCCTATGTCGAGGCATTCAACCGCTTCGACATGCCAGCGCTGCGGGCGCTATTTGCCTCGGACGCGCGGATCTACGGTGTTCTGGGATATGGCGGGCTCGACGATGTCGAACCCATCTGGCACGAGCTCCACGAGGGTATGAACATAAACCTCGAGATCCTCGATATCGCTGCCGAAGGGCAGAATGTCGTCGCCCGCTACCGGGAGACAGGTCGCTATACCGGTTTCTTTCGCGGTCTCGTCGGTCATGACCCGACCGGGAAAAGCTACGATATCACCGCAATAGAATGGTTTGTCATCGAAGACGGGAAGATTGCGACCCGTTGGGGCGCTCGCGACTCAGCGGCAATCCTGCGGCAAGTCATGCATCCCTAGCGGATGCGCCTAAAGGAAAAGCCGGGCTTGGAGCCCGGCTTTTTGTCTTATTCCACGTCTGCCTTGCGCAGCGCCTCGAGCGCCGGCATCGAGGTTATGTTGAACCCGGCATCGACGAAGTGGATTTCGCCGGTCACGCCTGCCGCCATGTCGGAGAGCAGGTAGAGGGCCGAATTGCCGACGTGATCGATGGTTACGGTCTTGCGCAGCGGCGAGTTCTGCTGGTTCCAGGAAAGGATAGCGCGCGCGTCGGAGATGCCGGCGCCGGCAAGCGTGCGGATCGGGCCAGCGGATATCGCGTTGACGCGAATGCCGCGCGGACCGTAGTCAGCCGCCAGATAGCGCACGGAGGCCTCGAGTGCTGCCTTGGCAACGCCCATGACGTTGTAGTTCGGAATGACGCGCGTCGAGCCGTTATAGGTCAGCGTCAGCATCGAGCCGCCTTCGTTCATCAGCGGCGCAAGGCGCTTGGCGATTTCCGTGAAGGAGAAGCAGGAGATGACCATCGTGCGGCTGAAATTGTCGCGCGTGGTGTCGGCGTAAAGGCCCTTCAGCTCGTTCTTGTCGGAGAAGCCGATGGCATGCACGACGAAGTCGAGCGTGCCCCAGCGTTCCTTGATCGCTTCGACCGTGGCGTCGACCGAGTCAATGTCTTCAACGTCGCACGGCAGGACGAAGTCTGATCCGACCTCGGCCGCCAGCGGCTTGACGCGTTTGCCCAGTGCGTCACCCTGGTAGGTGAAGGCAAGTTCTGCACACTGTGCGGCCAGCGCCTTTGAAATTCCCCAGGCGATGGAATGGTTGTTCGCAACGCCCATGATAAGCCCGCGCTTACCCTGCATGATTCCCGTCATATTGTTATCCGTTGTAGCGCTGGAAGACGAGCGTGGCGTTGGTGCCGCCGAAGCCGAAAGAGTTGGAGAGCGCGATGTCGATCTTGGCGTCGTCGATACGCTTGCGAACGATCGGCACGCCGTCGAATTCCGGGTCGAGCTCTGTGATGTGAGCGCTTTCGCCGATGAAGCCAGCCTGCATCATCAACAGAGAGTAGATCGATTCCTGTACGCCGGCAGCGCCCAGCGAGTGACCGGTCAGCGACTTGGTCGACTGGATGTGCGGCATCTTGGCGCCGAATACTTCGCGGATCGCGCCGATCTCCTTGCTGTCGCCGACAGGCGTCGAGGTGCCGTGCGTGTTGACGTAGTCGACATCGCCCTTCACCGTCGAGAGCGCCTGGCGCATGCAGCGCACCGCGCCTTCGCCCGACGGAGCGACCATGTCGTAACCGTCGGAGGTCGCGCCGTAGCCGACGATTTCAGCGTAGATCTTGGCGCCGCGCGCCTTGGCGTGTTCCAGTTCTTCAAGAACCAGAACGCCAGCGCCGCCGGCGATGACAAAGCCGTCACGGCTGACATCGTAAGCACGCGAGGCCGTTGCCGGCGTGTCGTTGTACTTGGAGGACATCGCGCCCATGGCATCGAACAGGTTCGACATCGTCCAGTCGAGGTCTTCGTGACCGCCGGCGAACATGATGTCCTGCTTGCCCCATTGGATCATCTCGGCGGCGTTGCCGATGCAATGTGCCGAGGTCGAGCAGGCCGACGAGATCGAGTAGTTGACGCCGTGGATCTTGAACCAGGTCGCGAGCGTGGCGGAGGCCGTCGAAGACATCGCCTTCGGCACGGCGAACGGGCCGATGCGCTTCGGGCTGTTGTTCTTGATGGTGATCTCGGCAGCTTCGATCAGGGTACGGGTCGAAGGACCGCCCGAACCCATGATGATGCCGGTGCGCTCGTTGTTGCTGATGTCGCTTTCTTCGAGGCCCGAATCGGCGATCGCCTGCTTCATCGCAACGTGATTCCACGCACCGCCCTGGGAGAGGAAGCGCATGGCACGGCGATCAACGAGATCCGTCGGATCAAGCGTCGGACGACCCCAGACCTGGCACTTGAAGCCATGCTCGGCAAAATCGTTGGAGAAGGAAATGCCGGACTTGGCATCGCGCAGCGAAGCGGTGACCTCGGCGGCATCATTGCCGATCGAGGAAACAACGCCCAGACCCGTGACAACTACCCGTCTCATGTGTTTCGACCTTTTCGTTTTTTCTAACTTGGAGAACCGGGCACGAGTGCCCGGCGAAATCAGGCTTCTTTATCCTTGGACAGGCCGACGCGCAGGTCGGTTGCCTGATAGATGGTTTCGCCGTCTGCCTTCAGCCAGCCATCGGCGGTGCCGAGCACCAGGCGGCCGCGCATGACGCGCTTGAAATCGATGCCATATTCGAGAAGCTTCGTGGTCGGGCGGATCATGCCCTTGAACTTCACTTCGCCCGTCGAGAGCGCCATGCCGCGTCCGGGCTCGCCCAGCCAGCCGAGGAAGAAGCCGGTCAGCTGCCACATGCCGTCAAGGCCGAGGCAGCCAGGCATGATCGGGTTGCCCTGGAAGTGGCAGGGGAAATACCAGTCATCCGGCTTCACGTCGTATTCGGCGCGGATATAGCCCTTGTCGAAGGCGCCGCCGGTTTCGGAAATATCGGTGATGCGATGGACCATCAGCATCGGCGGCAGCGGCAGCTGCGCATTGCCCGGGCCAAACAGCTCTCCGCGGCCGCAGGCCAGGATTTCCTCGTAGTTGTAGCTGGATTGTTTCGTCGCCATGAAAACTCTAATTCCCCCCGCAACTATGCCGATGGATGTGAACGTTTAGTCCAAGTACAGCAGAAAATGAAGCATAAGCATGGCTGAGCTTCCCCACCAACAAGGACCGGCTGTGCGCCTTATTTGGTGGTCGCATACAGGAAGGCCAAGCCCTCGGCCAGAGGTATTTGCTCGAAAAGCCCGATTTCGCGGCCTTTTCGCACCTGTTGTCCCCATTGAAGCTATTGAAAGGCTTTTGCGCAAAAGTTATATGGCTAAGGAAACCTGATTGCTGGACGCTAGATTAAACGGAGTTCGTCGAATGGCGGCTGAAGCCCCGCTTACCATCGAAGCAAGGCTGCGTAGCGCAGGCTTGCGACCGACGCGACAGCGTGTGGCCCTGGGTGATCTGCTCTTTGCAAAGGGCGACCGGCATCTGACGGTCGAAGAGTTGCACGACGAAGCGGTGGAGGCCGGCGTGCCGGTTTCTCTCGCAACGGTTTACAACACGCTGCACCAGTTCACCGAAGCCGGCATGATTCGTGTGCTCGCGGTGGAAAGTGCGAAGACCTACTTCGACACCAATGTCTCCGATCACCACCACTTCTTCATTGAGGGCGACAACGACGTCCTCGACATCCCGGTAAGCAACCTGACGATCGCCAACCTGCCGGAGCCTCCCGAGGGCATGGAAATCGCCCATGTCGACGTGGTCATCCGGCTGCGGCCGAAGCAGCGCTAAGCTACATCACATCATCGGGATGGCGGCCAGGCTTGGCCTTGTAGGTCGGGATCGTCCAGCCGAAATGGAGCGCACCGCCACGAACGGCGAATGCCGCAAGAACACCCACGGCGGACGCCGAGTAGATGGGTAGATCCAGTCCATTCGCGACCGTGAAGATCCCGGAGCCGATCAGCGCTGCGGTGATATAGATTTCCGGCCGCAAGAGCACCGACGGCTCGTTGGCAAGCAGATCGCGCAGGATCCCGCCGAACGTCGCCGTCAATGTGCCGGTGACGATGGCGATCGTTGGCGAACCGGTTGCCGCAAGGCCCTTGGCGGCGCCCATGACGCAATACGCCGACAGTCCGACGGCATCGAGCCATATCAGCAAGCGATAGCGTGACTCGACCAGATGCGCCGTGAAGAAGACGATGATGCCGGCGGCGCAGCAAACCAGGATATAGGTCGGGTTTAAGACCCAGAATACCGGTACACGACCGAGCACCATGTCGCGCACCGTGCCGCCACCCGCTCCAGTCACGATCGCAAAAAACAGGAAGCCGACCAGATCGAGCTGCTTGCGCGATGCTGCGAGCGCACCAGTCGCTGCAAAAAGCGCAACGCCGGCATAATCCAGATAGACGAACAATGACATGCGGTGCTCCGGAGACCGACAGGATATCCTGATGAATGAATCATGGCGGCAAGGGCGGCGCAAGGCGGCTCTGCCAAAGTCGTCGATTGATAGCCCCCTATTCGGCCAAAAGAGAAACCCGTGAAAACGCTCCTGATCACCCTGAACCTTCTCGCATTCCTCGTGATGCCCGTTGCCGCCTTTGCTCAGCAATCGTTGCTTTCCGATCCGGAGATCTACGAGAAGAAGCACTTTCAGGAGCAGTGCACCAAGGCTGAGTTCTCGGACGCCTTCGTAACGCATCAGGACATCAACAATGACGGCCTGATCGATACGGTGGTCAATGAAGGGGAGCTCACCTGTGATGGCGAGAAGGGGCCGGGCTGCAACGACGATGGTTGCACCTACAACTTCTACCTCCAGGTCGCCGAAGGCGGCTACTTCATGATCGCGACCGCGCAGATCTACGGCTACGACTTCGTCCAGCGCTTTGGCAACATGGTCCTAGCCATGAAGATGCATCCGCGCTTCTGCGACCGCCCGGATGCCGACCCGACAAAGGAGCAGTGCACGGTCACCGCCCGGGTGCGTGGCACGAAGTTCGTGACGATCTCCAAGAAATAGATTGCGTTAGCCCGGATAGAGCGCCGACGTGCGCCCGGCAAAATAGTACCCGACCAGCCCGAACCACTCGCGAATGGCCGTTGCCATGTTCTGCGAGTTCCGGTTCGGCTGGGTGAAGTCGATCCCGAGGACCTCATGTCCGTCGGTCCGGTAATCGGTCGGCCAGGGCACGATATTGATTCCCTGCTTGCGAAAGATGCCGACCGAGCGCGGCATGTGGTAGCCGGACGTGATCAGCAGGCAGTCCGACAGCCCCTGGCTTGCCAGCAGTTCCTTGGTGTTCGTCGCGTTTTCAAAGGTGGTACGCGATGTCGTCTCTTCGACCAGGCGCTCTTTTCCGACGCCGAACAGCGGGAAGAAGCGGGCGGATATCACCGCATCGCCTTCGTAGATGCCCGACATCGAGCCGTCGCCGCCTGAAATCAGGATGCGGGATTGCGGGTATTTCTGCGCGAGACGCAGCGCTTCGATGAAGCGGTCTCCGCCGGCGTTGAATTCGATGCCGTGGCGCGCCGTATTGACCTCATTTTCGAAGGCACCGCCGAGCACGATCATGCACTGCAGGTTTTCGGGATCCTCACGCTTTGGAAAGCTTTCCTCCAGCCCCTGCAGAAGATAGGTACCAAGGCTCGTATAGAGCGTGACGAAAAGGATGAGCGCGCCAAGTGCTGCGCTTGCAATACCCGTCTTGCGCCACCTGACGCAGCTGAGAAGCACGGAGAGCACGGCGAAAAGGAAAGCGAGAGAGAGCGGCTGTCCAAAAACCCAGACAAGTTTTGAAAAGAGAAACAAAGGCAACGCCCTCCTGGATTTCGATCGACCTCTTTATCCGATGCGATAATGAAGGAAGCGCGACATGGTCAACCGCATCAGCCACGATTGCACGCGTTTTTACCCCGGCTGAAGCTGCGATGCCCGTTCCCCTTGCATGCGCCGAAATGACGCTTTGTCAAAAGAAGGCCGGGCCATAGCTACCTCCAAGCTGGCAACAAGACTGCCAGTCCTACCGAACGGAGGAATGCGATGATCAAGAAAACAGCTTTGACTATTGCGATCCTGGCAATTGGCGCCGTTCCAACGATGGCCGCCACCCATTATTACGTTGTGCATCCCCATGACAGTACGAAATGCAGCGTGGTTTCCAAGCATCCCGACGGCAAGATGGAAATGATGGTCGGCGGCGCGCACAAGACGAAAGCGCTGGCCGAATCTGCCATGATGTCATCGCCCGCTTGCAAATCCTAAATAGACAAACACGGCTGATACGCGCCCGCCGACCGGCGGGCGTGCGAATCCTCAATCGCCGCTAGATCACGGAATACGCGAACAAGACCCCGATTCCGACGATTGCGACAAGGCCCAGCAGGAAACATTGATCTGCGAACAGTTCCAGCCGCCTGCTTGCCACCACGTTGTCCTCCATCCGCAACGACAAATACGAGCTCATTGCACTGGCGAGGAACACCAGCGTTGCCAGGGCGGCATATTCGTCGACATGGCTGCTTTGCCCCTTGAGTTCGGTGACCTTCACCAGGCCGATCAATGTCATGCAGATGCCGATCATCGTGCCGGAGGTCGGCAGGATATGATGGGAAAGGGCGATTTTCCGGCCGTGGGTATCTTGTGACATGGCGCGCCTCCGCAGCTAGCCAGCGTACAGTCTGGAGGTTAGCCTCCGCATTTGCGGCAGCGTTAAACGGCGCGAACTGGGCGAAATTACTGGCAAGCGAAGCTTCACCGCGCTGCAAAGTGACGCACCAGGCGATCAAATTCAGGTGATGCGGAACGCCGGAAAGGATCGAGCATCGGACCTAGAATTCAGAAGAAGGAAGATTGGTGGAGCTAAGCGGGATCGAACCGCTGACCTCTTGCATGCCATGCAAGCGCTCTCCCAGCTGAGCTATAGCCCCATCAGGGTGGTCCGGTTTGTGGCCGGGCCTGGGATGCTTCGCGAAGCGCTTTGCCTCAGGAAGTGGCGGCTTATTACTTCCGGTTTTCGGAGATGGCAAGCCCAAAAAAATAGGCCCGGCGAAATTTTCTCGTCCGGGCCGATAGTTATCGGATCAGACTTCGTCTTCGTCGCCGGTCACGCCGATGATGTCGCTCATGTCGTCGTCATCGTCGTCTTCGTCAGCTTCGAGGAAGGTATCGTCGTCATCGCCTTCGATTTCAACGTCGTCATCGCCCATATCGGGAATGTCGTCGCCGGATGCGCCTTCATCGGCGTCCTCGAGCGAAACCAGTTCGACTTCCGTGCTTTCGGCATCGACTTCCGCGACCTCTTCTTCGTCCTGGGCTTCTGCGGCAGCAGCAGCTGAGGTTTCCTCGAAGTAGGAGAGGGGGTAGGACTTGCCTGTGTAAGGAGAAACGATCGGATCCCGGTTCAGGTCGTAAAATCGCTTGCCGGTTTCCGGATCGGTACGCTTGGTTCCAAGTTCCGCTTTCGCCACTGTTAGCCTCGTGAGAATGGCCGAACCTAGATTCGGCAAATGCCGTTAAAACCGGCGTTCTGTTCGGAATTTATAAGCCGGTCCCCATAATCGTTGCAGCCTTACATGTCAAAGCCAAACTTCATGCTTTGCTCATGCGCGTTACGCAACGACTGGATGACCGGCGCCGTCCTTTGTGTTAGTGACCCGGATATTGTTCATTTGCAAGGGAAAGCCGGCATTGCCCCGGCACCCGAATGGATCGCTCGATGTATCAGCCCCCGCATTTCAGAGAAGACGATCTCGACACCCAGCATGCGCTGGTTCGCGCCCATCCACTTGGCCTGCTCATCACCGCGGGCCAGTCGGGCCTGATCGCCAACCCCGTGCCTTTTCTTCTGGACGCTGCCGCCTCGCAAAAGGGGACGCTGCGCCTGCATGTCGCCAGAGCCAACGGGCAATGGCGGGATATTGAGGCCGGCGCCGAGGTGCTTGCCGTGTTCCAGGGTGCCAATTCATACGTGACGCCATCTTGGTACAAGACCAAGCAGGAGACCGGCAAGGTCGTTCCGACCTGGAACTATGCCATCGTGCAGGCGAAGGGCTCAGCGCGGGTGATCGAGGACGCGAACTGGCTTCTGGCGCAAATCACCGCGATCACCCGTCAGCAGGAAGGGGAGCGGGAGAAGCCGTGGGCGGTCGGCGACGCACCGGACGATTTCATCCGTGCGCAGATGAAAGGCATCGTCGGCATCGAAATCGAAATCTCCTCGATCGAAGGCAAATGGAAGGTCAGCCAGAACCGACCGGTTGCCGATCGGGAAGGGGTCGTGGTGGGCCTTGGCGAAATGCCGGATCAGGCCGAGATGATCGACCTCGTTCGCCATTACGGCGGATTGACCACGGAATGAGTGCATCCATGACCATGCAGAACTTTACGATCGCCATTGATGGTCCGGCCGCGGCCGGCAAAGGCACGTTGTCGCGCCAGATCGCCGAGGCCTATGGTTTCCATCATCTCGATACCGGCCTGACCTATCGCGCAACGGCGAAGGCGCTGCTGGACGCCGGCCTGCCCCTCGATAGTGAAATAATCGCCGAAAAGATTGCTCGCGAGGTTGAACTCGGCGGCCTGGATCGCGACATACTCTCGAAACACGAGATCGGCGAAGCTGCGTCGAAGATTGCTGTCATGCCGTCCGTCCGTCGCGCGCTGGTGGAGGCACAGCGCCGGTTTTCGGAAAAGCAGCCGGGCACCGTGCTCGACGGTCGCGACATCGGAACCGTGGTCTGCCCGCAGGCGCCGGTGAAGCTCTATGTGACGGCTTCGCCGGAGGTGCGTGCCCGACGCCGCTATGACGAGATTATCGGCAGGGGAGGCCCGGCCGACTACGCGGAGATTTTCGAAGACGTCAAACGGCGCGACGAACGCGACATGGGACGGGCCGACAGCCCTTTGAAACCAGCGGAAGACGCGCACTTGCTTGATACGTCGGAAATGAGTATAGAGGCCGCGTTTCAAGCTGCGAAATCGATCATCGATGCGGCCTTGAACCGAAATACATGAATTGAGGCGTTTGATCAGGGCTTTGCCCGATTCGCCTTGCAAGACAGCCTGAAATTCCGTCCAAGCGCCGGATTGCCTTCGATGAGAGGGCGGACGGGGATCAGGCTCATTCAACACGAACCAACCGGCGCATACGTGTCCAGATATCCGGACACGCAGGAGATTTCATGTCAGTAGCTACTCCCTCTCGCGAAGATTTCGCGGCCCTTCTGGAAGAATCCTTTGCCAAGAACGATCTGGCTGAAGGCTATGTAACCAAGGGTATCGTAACGGCAATCGAGAAGGACTCCGCCGTTGTCGACGTTGGCCTCAAGGTCGAAGGTCGCATTCTGCTCAAGGAATTCGGCGCCAAGGCCAAGGACGGCACGCTCAAGGTCGGCGACGAAGTCGAAGTTTACGTTGAGCGCATCGAAAACGCTCTCGGCGAAGCTGTTCTGTCGCGCGAAAAGGCTCGCCGCGAAGAGAGCTGGGTCAAGCTCGAAGCCAAGTTCGAAGCTGGTGAGCGCGTTGAAGGCGTTATCTTCAACCAGGTCAAGGGCGGCTTCACGGTTGACCTCGACGGCGCGATTGCCTTCCTGCCGCGCTCGCAGGTCGACATCCGTCCGATCCGCGACGTTACCCCGCTGATGCACAACCCGCAGCCCTTCGAAATCCTCAAGATGGACAAGCGTCGCGGCAACATCGTCGTATCGCGTCGTACGGTTCTGGAAGAATCCCGTGCCGAGCAGCGTTCTGAAATCGTTCAGAACCTCGAAGAAGGCCAGGTTGTTGACGGCGTCGTCAAGAACATCACCGATTACGGTGCGTTCGTTGACCTCGGCGGCATCGACGGCCTGCTGCACGTCACCGACATGGCATGGCGCCGTGTGAACCATCCGTCGGAAATCCTGTCCATTGGCCAGCAGGTCAAGGTTCAGATCATCCGCATCAACCAGGAAACCCACCGCATCTCGCTCGGCATGAAGCAGCTCGAGTCGGATCCGTGGGATGGCATCCAGGCCAAGTATCCGGAAGGCAAGAAGATCTCCGGTACCGTCACGAACATCACCGACTACGGTGCGTTCGTCGAGCTGGAGCCGGGCATCGAAGGCCTGATCCACATCTCGGAAATGTCCTGGACCAAGAAGAACGTACACCCCGGCAAGATCCTGTCCACGAGCCAGGAAGTCGAAGTCGTCGTTCTCGAAGTCGATCCGTCCAAGCGTCGTATTTCGCTCGGCCTCAAGCAGACCCTGGAAAACCCGTGGGCGGCATTCGCTCGCAACCATCCGGCCGGCACTGAAGTCGAAGGCGAAGTCAAGAACAAGACCGAATTCGGCCTGTTCATCGGCCTCGACGGCGATGTTGACGGCATGGTGCACCTCTCTGACCTCGACTGGAACCGTCCGGGCGAACAGGTCATCGAAGAATACAACAAGGGCGATGTCGTTAAGGCTGTCGTTCTCGATGTAGACGTCGAAAAGGAGCGCATCTCGCTCGGCATCAAGCAGCTCGGCAAGGACTCGGTCGGCGAAGCTGCCGCTTCCGGCGACCTGCGCAAGAACGCTGTTGTTTCGGCTGAAGTCATCGCCGTCAACGACGGTGGCATCGAAGTGAAGCTCGTAGACCACGAAGACATCACCTCGTTCATCCGCCGCGCTGACCTCGCTCGCGATCGCGACGACCAGCGTCCGGAGCGCTTCTCGGTTGGCCAGACGGTTGACGCTCGCGTCACCAACTTCTCGAAGAGGGACCGCAAGGTCATGCTTTCGATCAAGGCTCTGGAAATCGCTGAAGAGAAGGAAGCCGTTGCTCAGTTCGGTTCGTCCGACTCTGGCGCTTCGCTCGGCGACATCCTCGGCGCGGCTCTGAAGAACCGCGGCGAATAATCGCCAGCCGTCAGGCTTGAAGAATAAGAGAACCCGCCGGAGCGATCCGGCGGGTTCTTTCGTTTTGGTTCGTTGAAAGCCGATTTATTCCCAGCCGACCATGCGGCGGTAAAGGGCATAGGCCTCCTCGGCCACCGGCGGCATGGCGAGGCCTGGTGCCGGAAGAAGCTGCATCGACGTATCGTTCCGTGGCGCGACCGGTGGGGGAGCATCGTCGGCATCTGCAAGCATTGCCGGCTCGTCTGCGGCACCATCCGCCGGAGCGTCGGAATCGCCTTCGTCTTCCTGCTCGTCGGATTGTGGTCCAGCGTCGTGGTCTTCCCGGTGCATTTCCCTGGAGCCGCTATCGTCCGCCTCATCCTTGGCGAATTGATAGGGCTGCGGCGCATACGGCACGCCTTCGACGATCTTCATCAGCACGGGCGCGTTGGCCATGTCGATCGTCGGCGCATCAGCGGGGCGCGGATCTGCTTCGTGCGTTGTCTGTCGGTTCGCGGCTGCATTGATCGCCGCCGCATCCAGCGCCGGTTGAGCCGTGAGCGGAGACGCCTGACGAGCAACCACTGCCTGCAATACCGGCTGATCGGATGGCCGGATCAGCTCGTCGGGAATGTCGCCAATCAGGGCGTCATCGAGAATGACGTCGATGTCCACTGCGGGATCGATATCGGCCGCCTCCAGCAAGGTCTCGCTCTCCTGATCGCGGATGATAGCAACGATCAGATCCGTTGCGTCCTCTGACAAGGAGGCGGGAATGCCGGCCCAGCTCTTCGGAATGATGGGATCAGCCTTCGCTGCCACCGGCGCTGGTTCCGGTTCTATCGGCGTTGTGCTTTCGGCGGTGTCGGCGATGATGCGATCGGTATCTTCCGGTTTGAAGGCGGCACTCTTCGCCTCGGGGAGCTGCTGCTGCGCTTCCTTCCTGGTCGTGGTCGAAATCTTCTCGCCCAGGCGGGCATCCGCGACGTTGGCGGCCTGACCGGTCGACACGGGCTTTTCAGCCGACTTGGTGTCGCTGGTTGCCGCCGCCGTGATTGTAGTCTTTGCCGACGTCTCGCTCGCTCGCTCGCTCTGCGCCGGGACCGTTGCTTTGTTGGTGGCGGGAAGGTTCTCTCGTTGGATACTGATTTCCGCGCGTTGTTCCTGGCGCGGCGCAGCGTCATTCTGGCCATAGGAACGGTTGACGGCCCGCGCTACGAGATCGCGGTCCTTGTAGCGCATGGTTTCCAGATAGGCGACAACACGAGCGGCCTCCGGCCCGGACGGATTCTTGAGTGCCTCGACAAGAAGGCGCACCGGGATATCGTGACCTTGCGCGACAAGCTGCCGTTCGATCTGCGCAATCTTTGATGCCGGCAGCTTTTGGATGGCCTCGGCGAGCCGGGAGGCAAAGACAAGATTGGTCTCCGCATCATCACGCGGCACGACAAGAGCATCGGCGGTCGTCTTGAGGGCGTCGAGCAGCGCCTCCACCATCCGTTCGCGGACAGCGAGCAGGAGAATGCTCAGCTTGCCTGCGATGGCCGAATTCAAATCCGTCGTTTCGACTTGTTGAACCGGTGCAATCGCCGTTGCGGCGCGCACTAGGCTGTCGGCATTTAGGGACGCGCTCTGTCCCTGAGCCGAAAAACTTGCATTTGACGCTGCACGAACCGGAGTCAACATGGCATGCTCCTTCCATCGTAAAATGCTGTGAAAAGCAGGTTACAGGAGAGCCGCGCTCATCGGGCCCCTCGCATTCCGGCAGGTCCTCCCGCCTGTGTGACGCTGCATCGCGTCGTCGAATGCTTAAAAATTGATAAGCATCCTAATTAAGCTATCTTAAGAAATTGCTAATCGCCGGCGCGCGGAGGCCGCGCCCGGTTTCGATTTCGACAGAGCAGCAGGAACGCTAGCTGTGGGCGAAGATGTCAGTCTCGTCCCACCCAAGCAGGTCGAGTTTCGCGCGGGTCGGCAGGAACTCAAAGCAGGCAGTCGCGTGCTCCATACGGCCGTCGCGCACGAGGCGGGCAGTCAGCTTGTCACGCAGCGCGTGGAGATAGAGCACATCCGAAGCCGCGTATTCGAGCTGCGCCTGGGACAGGGTCGCCGCCGCCCAGTCCGACGACTGCTGTGCCTTTGAGACGTCGACGTCCAGCATCTCTTTCAGATTGTCCTTAAGACCGTGCCGGTCCGTATAGGTGCGGCAGAGCCGGGAGGCGATCTTGGTGCAGAACACCGGCTGCGCGGTCACGCCGAAGGTGTGAAACAACACGGCAATGTCAAAGCGGCCATAGTGGAAGATCTTCTGACGTCCAGTATCGGCGAGCAATGCCACGAGGTTGGGAGCATCCTTTTGGCCGGCGGCGATGCGGATGACATCAGCCGATCCGTCGCCCGGCGAAAGCTGCACGACGCAGAGACGGTCGCGTCTCGGCACCAGCCCGAGCGTTTCGGTATCGATCGCGATTGCGCCGGTGTAGCGGCCGGCATCTGCCGAGGAGATATCGCCTTCGTGATAACGTATGGTGGCCGCCATCGGTCTCGTCTTTCGTTCAAATGCTATTGTGGCGCTATAGCGCAAAGTCGGACCGGGCGATACCGCTTTGGACGTCAGAACGTCGGCGGAGTGTTGATCCAGATGAGAATCGTCTCACCGTCATGGCGATTGCGCCAGGAGTGATAACGACGGCTTTCGAAGTAGAGCGAGTCCCCCGGGCCGAGGTCGAAAAACTGATCGGAATCGAGCACCAGCTCGAGACGCCCGGAGAGTACGTGCATGAACTCCTCGCCGTCGTGCCGGTAAGCGCCCTCACTGGCGGCGCCAGGCGCCAGCACAAACCTGTGGCAGTCCATCATGGTGCGGCCCTCGGCAAGCAGCTGCACAGTGACCCCCGGTGTCGTTTCCGGCCAGGCGCGCCACTCGCCAGCGCGAACGACGCCCGGCAGGTCGTCTGTGTCTTCGCCGGACAGGCGCGAGACGGTCGTTCCGTAATATTCCGCTAGGTCATGCAGCGTCTTGAAACTGACGCCCTGTGATGTCCGCTCCAGCGTGGAGAGCGTCGAAGCGGTGATACCCATGTCGCCTGCGACCTGGTCCAAGGTTTTACCGCCAGCGTGCCTCAAGCTGCGCAACCGTCGCCCGATGTCCGAAATCACGCTTGTTTCGGAGAGATCCGAAGGCTCTTCGCTCTCCAGCGCTTCGCGGATTGCTGCAGGGTTAAGGCCGCGTTCTACCCTGTAGAATGAAATCCGCTTCAGTCGCGCCACGTCCTCGGCGCTATATTGCCGGTGGCCGGTATCCGAGCGGCTGGGGACGACAAGGCCTTGGCTTTCCCAGAGGCGCAGTGTCGAGGCGGAGACGCCTGCCAGTTTCGCAGCCTCGGCCACCTTGTAGCGCACGGGCGCCTCGTTGTTCATAAGCCAATATTCCTGGTTTCGTTGTCTTTGGCGGGAAAGGGTCCCGCTGTTTTTGCCGTGAACCATTGCTGAAAACGCCAGCGGTTTGAAGCGGAAAATGACACTTGCGTTCTTGCAGAAAAAATGTAGGTATTTTCTATAAGTCTTGCAGAAGTTATGCAAGATAATTCCGGATTCTCTAACGCAGGAACGCAAAGATGACCGCGACCACCCTCACAGACCGCAAGAATGCCGCCATTTCCCGTGGTGTTGGCATGACCACGCAGATCTATGCCGACCGCGCCGAGAATTCCGAGATCTGGGACAAGGAAGGCCGCCGCTATATCGACTTTGCAGCTGGCATCGCCGTTCTCAACACCGGCCATCGCCATCCGCGCGTGATTGCTGCGGTAAAGGACCAGCTCGATCATTTCACCCACACCTGCCATCAGGTCGTGCCCTACGAAAGCTATGTGCATCTTGCTGAGCGCCTCAACGCACTGACGCCCGGTAATTTTGAAAAGAAGACAATTTTCGTCACGACCGGCGCTGAAGCCGTCGAAAACGCCGTCAAGATTGCCCGCGCTGCCACCGGCCGTTCCGCTGTCATCGCCTTCGGTGGCGGCTTCCATGGTCGTACCTTCATGGGCATGGCATTGACCGGCAAGGTCGTCCCCTACAAGGTTGGCTTCGGCGCGATGCCGGGCGATGTCTTCCATATCCCGTTCCCCGTCGAGCTCCACGGTGTCACCGCCGACCAGTCGCTGACCGCTCTGAAGAAGCTGTTTGCCGCCGACGTCGACCCGCAGCGCGTCGCCGCGATCATCATCGAGCCTGTGCAGGGCGAAGGCGGTTTCTATCCGGCGCCCGTTTCCTTCATGAAGGCGCTGCGCGAGCTGTGCGACCAGCACGGCATCCTGCTCATCGCCGATGAGGTCCAGACCGGCTTTGCCCGCACCGGCAAGATGTTCGCCATGGATCACCATGAAGTCGCGCCGGACCTGATCACGATGGCAAAGAGCCTGGCTGGCGGCTTCCCGCTCGCAGCCGTCACCGGTCGTGCCGAAATCATGGATGCGCCGGGCCCAGGCGGCCTCGGCGGTACCTATGGCGGCAATCCGCTCGGCATCGCCGCCGCTCATGCCGTCCTCGATGTGATCAAGGACGAGGATCTCTGCGGCCGCGCCGACCAGCTCGGCGGCCGGCTCAAGCAGCGCCTGGAATCGCTGCGCGAGAAGGTGCCGGAAATTGTCGACATCCGTGGCCCCGGCTTCATGAATGCCGTCGAGTTCAACGACAAGACGACGAAGCTGCCGAGCGCCGATTTCGCAAACAAGGTGCGCCTGATCGCTCTTGAAAAGGGCCTCATCCTGCTCACCTGCGGTGTCCACGGCAACGTCATCCGTTTCCTGGCTCCCATCACCATTCAGGACAACGTCTTTGGCGAGGCACTCGACATTCTTGAAGCGTCGATTCTGGAAGCAAGCGCCGGCAAGTAAGCCGGTACTCGCCCACCCATGCCTTTGGAGTACATGACATGGCATTCACGACTGCACTGACAAAACACGTTCGCTTCTCCTCTCCGTTCCTTCGCGACGCCGGCTACATCAACGGCGTTTGGACGGCGGGCGGCGCCACCGAGACCTTCGACGTTCTGAACCCGGCGACCGGCGAAGTGCTGGCATCGCTGCCGGATATGGGCGCCGCTGAAACCAGGGAGGCGATCGACGCCGCCTACGCCGCGCAGCCTGGCTGGGCCGCCCGTCCGGCCAAGGAACGCGCCAACATCTTGCGCAAGTGGTTCGATCTGATGGTCGCCAATGCCGATGAGTTGGCTGCCATCCTGACGGCCGAAATGGGCAAGCCCTTTGCGGAAGCGCGGGGTGAAATCCTGTATGCCGCCGCCTACGTCGAATGGTATGCCGAGGAAGCAAAGCGCATCTACGGCGAGACCATTCCCGCGCCGTCGAACGACAAGCGCATGATCGTCATCAAGCAGCCTGTTGGCGTCGTCGGAACGATCACGCCCTGGAACTTCCCGGCGGCGATGATCACGCGCAAGATCGCCCCGGCGCTTGCCGTCGGCTGCACGGTGGTTTCCAAGCCCGCCGAACAGACGCCGCTTTCGGCACTGGCGCTTGCCGTTCTCGCGGAGCAGGCGGGCATTCCCGCCGGCGTCTTCAACGTCATCATCGGCCAGGACGGCCCGGCGATCGGCAAGGAGCTTTGCGGCAACGACAAGGTCCGTAAGATCAGCTTCACCGGTTCGACGGAAGTTGGTCGCATCCTGATGCGTCAGTGCGCTGACCAGATCAAGAAGGTTAGCCTCGAGCTCGGTGGCAACGCGCCCTTCATCGTCTTTGACGATGCCGATCTCGACGCCGCCGTCGAGGGCGCACTTGCCTCGAAGTACCGCAACGCGGGCCAGACCTGCGTCTGCGCCAACCGCCTTTATGTGCAGTCGGGGGTCTATGACGCCTTCGCAGCCAAACTGGCGGCGAAGGTCGAGGAGATGTCGGTCGGCGATGGGTTCAAGGCAGGTGTGACGATCGGCCCGCTCATCGACGCGCAGGGGCTTGCGAAGGTCGAGGATCATGTTACCGACGCTGTCTCCAAGGGCGCGAAGGTCTTGACCGGTGGCAAGCGTATCGAGGGTGCGGGCACCTTCTTCACGCCGACCGTCCTGACCGGTGTCACGCGCGGCATGAAGGTGGCGCGCGAGGAAACCTTCGGTCCGGTGGCGCCGCTCTTCCGCTTCGACACCGTCGACGATGTCATCCAGCAGGCGAACGATACCGAGTTCGGCTTGGCAGCCTACTTCTTTGCCGGCGACATGAAGAAGGTCTGGCGGGTCGCAGAAGCGCTGGAGTACGGCATGGTGGGCATCAACACCGGCCTGATGTCGACGGAAACCGCCCCGTTCGGCGGCATCAAGCAGTCGGGCCTCGGCCGCGAAGGCTCGCGTCACGGCGCCGATGACTATCTGGAAATGAAGTATCTCTGCATGGGCAACGTCTGAGCATCAGGCGCCTTGCTTGCCAATCAATGGGATCGCCCGAAACGGCGGTCCCATTTTTCGTTGGAAGCGTTAGCCTTGAGACGCTTCCGCCGCTATCTGCCAGTCCGGCAACGGGAAAACGCGGTCGTAGACCCAATTGAAGACGAAGGCATACACCATGTAGAAAAGTGCGAAGGACACGTCCATCATCAGGGCCTGCAGCAGGCTGACGCCGAGATACCAGGCGATCAGCGGCAGCAGGACAAGCAGCAATCCGCCTTCGAACAGCGCGGCATGGGCGACCCGGATGGCGACAGTCTTTTGCGTGCCGCCGGTCAGGCGCTGCATGAGATGGTCGAAACCGAGATTGTAGAGATAGTTCCAGCCGGTCGCGATCGTGGCGCTCGCAACGCCGATCACGCCGATGTCGGCCATCGGCATGCCGAATGCCAAGGCGCCGAGCGGCGTGATGAGCGCCAAGCCGATAATTTCGAAGCTGATAGCGTGACGGATACGGTCTGCGGTCGATCGCATGTATAACCCCTATGGGATGGTCGGGTCGTCCCGAGTTTTATGCCCATAAGGGGGAGGTCGTCCTCACGACCATATTATAGGGATCCCGACTGCCCCGGACAAGGGTCAGTAGTGTGGCGGCCGCGTGATTGCGGGCGCTTCCAGCGATTGTTCTTCCAGCGAGAGAAAGCGTTCCGCCAGCCGATCGAGCTTGGCGCGGGTCTGTTCGACGACCTTCCACTGCTCTGCCAACTGATCGGAGAGCTCCTCGATAGTCTTCGTCTGATGGGCAATGATCTCTTCAAGCTGGGTGAGGCGGTTCGTCTCGTCGGACATCGGATTCTCCTTGCCGCAACCGATCTTCTTCGGCCCTCTCAAAAGCGGAAATAGGCCGCGCCGTCAATCGTTTCGAGGTCGATGCCAAACGTATCACAAAGTGAACCGTTTGGTTACTAAAAGCCCTTGCCGCGTCTTTTGTTGTAGGGTAGGGCGGTAATCCTCAGGGAGGAAATCTGATGGATGTTGGTAATGGCTTTCTTCATCCGGACCGGCTTTTTCCGGCCGATCCGACGACTCGCACGATCGCGCGGGACCTCTATGAGACTGTCCGTGGCCTCCCGATCGTAAGCCCCCACGGCCACACCGAGCCTTCCTGGTTTGCCGATGACAAGCCGTTCGAGGACGCATCGTCGCTGCTGGTCATTCCCGATCACTATCTCTTCCGGATGCTGCACAGTGTCGGTGTTTCGCTTGACGATCTCGGCGTGCCGAGGCTAGACGGAAAGCCGGTGGCTGCCGGCCGCGCGATCTGGCGCGCTTTTGCGGCCCATTATCATCTCTTTCGTGGCACGCCGTCGAGCCTGTGGGTCGACCATGCGATGTCCGCAGTCCTCGGCTGCACCGAGCCGCTGACGCCCGAGAACGCCGATACCCTCTACGATCACATCAACGCACAGCTGGCGCGTCCGGAGTTTCGTCCGCGCGCCCTGCACAAGCGCTTCGGCATTGAGACGATCGCCACCACGGAAGGCGCGCTCGACCCGCTGGTGCACCACCAGAAGCTCGCGGCCGATGGCTGGATCGGCCGCGTTCGCACCACCTATCGTCCTGACAGCGTCACCGATCCCGATGCTGTCGGCTTCCGCGACAATCTCATCCGCCTTGGCGAACTCACGGACTCCGATGTGACGAAGTGGGATGGCCTGATCGACGCACACCGCAAGCGCCGCGCTTATTTCCGCCAATACGGTGCAACCGCGACCGATCATGGCGTACCGACGGCCTTTACCGCAGATCTGCCGCTGGCCGATAAGCAAAGGCTGCTCGACAAGGCGCACAAGGGCACATTGAGCGCCGATGAGGCCGAACTCTTCCGCGGCCAGATGATGACCGAGATGGCGGGCCTGTCCGCCGAAGATGGCATGACGATGCAGATCCACGCCGGATCGCGCCGCAACACCGATCGCGAGCTGTTTCGGACGCGCGGCCCGAACATGGGCGCCGATATTCCGGGGCCGACGGACTGGGTTGGCGGTCTCTCAGCGCTGCTGTCGAAATATGGCCACGCGCCGGGTCTGCGCGTCCTGCTCTTCACCCTCGATGAAACCACCTATGCCCGCGAGCTGGCGCCAATGGCGGGCCATTGGCCCTGCCTGATGATCGGTCCGCCGTGGTGGTTCCTCGACAGCCCTGCCGGCATCCGCCGCTATCTCGATCAGGTGGTCGAGACGGCTGGCTTCGCCAACATGGCCGGGTTCAACGACGATACGAGGGCGTTGCTGTCGATTCCCGCGCGTCACGATGTCTGGCGCCGCGAGGTCTGCGGCTTCCTCGGACAGCTGACGGCGGAGCACCGCATCTCCCGCAAGGACGCCGAGATCGTTGCCGGCGAACTTTCCTATGGCAACGCGAAGAAGGCCTACAAGCTGTGACCGAACGACTGACGAGCCTTGTAGGCCTTGCGCCGACCGCCAAGCTTCCCGACTATGACCGCAATCTGCTGAAGGCCGGCATCCTGCACCTCGGGCCTGGTGCCTTCTTCCGCGCGCACTTCGCGCCGTTCACCGATGCCGCACTCGCCGCGGCCGGCGGTGATTGGGGAATAGAGGTGGCAAGCCTGCGCTCCGCTGATGTCGCCGATCACTTGAACCAGCAGAACGGTCTTTATTCGATGCTGGTTCGCGATACCTCGGACACGAAGGCCGAGATCATCGGCCCCATTCTTCGTGCGCATGTCGCGACGCGCAATCCTGGCGATCTCCTTCAGCGGCTAGAAGATCCCGCGATCCGGATCGTCAGCCTGACCGTGACCGAAAAGGCCTATGGCTTTGACGCGGCGAGCGGCGGTCTCGATCTCAATCACCCCGATGTCGCCGCCGATCTGGCCAATCCGCATGCGCCACGTGGCGTCATCGGTTATCTCGTCGAGGGCCTGTCACGCCGGCGCGCGAAGGGTATTGTGCCCTTTACGGCGCTCAGCTGCGACAACCTGCCGAGCAACGGTGCCGTGCTGAAACGGCTGGTGGTTGATTTCGCGGAGCGCGTCGATCCGTCGCTACGGCAGTGGATCGAACAAAACGTACCGTTTCCCTCAACCATGGTCGACCGCATCACCCCGGCCAGCACGGAAGCGACCTATCGCGACGCCGAAACGCTGACCGGCCGGACGGATCTTGCCGCGATCGAGACCGAACCTTTCGCGCAGTGGGTGATCGAGGACCATTTCGTCAACGACCGCCCGCAATGGGAGAAGGCCGGCGCCCTGATGGTCGAGGACGTCTCCGCCTATGAGAAGATGAAGCTTCGCATGCTGAACGGAGCGCATTCGCTTCTCGCCTATCTCGGCTACATAGGCGGCTATGAATTCATTCGGGATGTGATGGACGATGCTGGCCTTGCCGGTCTTGCGCGTCGCCAGATGAACGCCGCGGCGGCCACGCTCGATCCGGTTCCCGGCATCGATCTCGAAGCCTACGCGGACGAGCTGATAGCCCGCTTTGCAAACAAGGCCATCGCCCATCGCACCTACCAGATCGCCATGGACGGCACCCAGAAACTGCCGCAGCGCCTGTTGGAACCGGCGACGGAAGCGCTCGCCAATGGCAGTAGGGCGGAAACCTACGCGATCGCCGTCGCCGCCTGGATGCGCTATGCGCTCGGCATCGACAGGAACGGCCAAACCTATGAGCTCCGCGATCCGCGTGCTGGCGAGATTGCCGCCCTGCTTGCCAATGTGCCGCGTAACGGCGGCGCAGTCTCGGCGGCGCTCTTTACACTGCCGGGCTTGTTTCCTCCCGCGTTGACCAGGAATGTCGCATGGTCTGAAGATGTGGCCAACAAGCTCGAGATCCTCATCCAGGATAACAGGCTGCCACTGATCCGGGGTCCGTAAACAAGGGTTCCAGGTGTTCGAGGCCACCGGGACCCAAGACGCTGGAAGGTCCGCGCTCGGTAGAGCGCAGACACCAGCTCGGGTAAAGCTGCCTGCAGCTACGCTTTGATCCGCTTCATCTCAGGATCATAAAGCGGCTTCAATGACACACGGCAGGGAACACGTTCCCGGGCGACGTCGAGTTCGTAAGTGCCTGACAGCACGAAATCTTCGGTCACCCCTTCCGGATTGCGCACATAGCCATATCCGATCGGCTTGCCGATGGTGTAGCCGAAGCCGCCGCTGGAAAGCCAGCCGACTCGCTTGCCATCGCGGTAAATCGTTTCGCGACCGAGCAGAACGACCTCCGGATCGTCGGGCACGAAGCAGGCGAGCATCTTCTTGACGCCCGACGCCAGCTGCCGCTCGATCATCTCGCGCCCACGGAAGGGCGTGGCTTTCCTGGTCTTCACCGCCCAGCCGAGCCCCGCTTCGATCGGGGTGTGATCCGGCCCGATGTCGGAGCCCCAGGCGCGATAGCCCTTTTCGAGCCGGCAGCTCTCGATTGCGCGGTAGCCCGCATTGGTCAGATGAAACTCGCCTCCCGCAGCCATCAGCGCATCGTAGACCGCCGTCGCATATTCGACCGGAACATGCAGCTCGTAGCCGAGTTCGCCGACATAGGTGATGCGCAGTGCCCGAACCGGGCAGCCGGCGATGCCGATCGTCTTCACCCGTCCGAAGGGGAAGCCGGCGTTGGAAACATCGCTATTCGTCACCTTCTCCAGCACCGCCCGGGCATTCGGCCCCATGAGCGAAAGGACGGAATAGGCGGAGGTCACGTCGACCAGTTCGGCATGCATATCCTCAGGAATATTGCGTGCGATCCAATCGAAATCATGGGTCGCGAAACCGGTGCCGGTGACGATGTAATATTCATCCTCGGCAATGCGGGCGCAGGTCAGGTCGCATTCGATCCCGCCCTTGTCGTTCAGCATCTGCGTGTAGATGAGCGACCCCACCGGCTTGGCAACGTCGTTGGAAGCGATCCAGGACAACGCGGCTTCCGCATCGCGACCCTTGAGCGCGAACTTTGCAAAGGATGTCTGGTCGAAGATGACGGCAGCCTCGCGCACGGCCCGATGCTCACGCCCGACGGCGTCGAACCAGTTCTGCCTGTTGTAGCTATAGATGTCCTTCGGCTCTTCATTGGCGAAAAGATCCGCAAACCAGTTCGGGCGCTCCCAGCCGAGTTTTTCGCCGAAGCAGGCGCCCTGTGCCTTAAGCCGGTCGTAGAGCGGCGACCGGCGGCAAGGCCTTCCGCTCGCATATTCCTCGAAGGGAAAGGCGAGTGTGTAGTGCTTGCCATAGGCCTCGAGCGTGCGTGTGCGCACCCAGTCGGTGTCGAAATGCGGGCGGCCGAACCGGCGAATGTCCACCGGCCAGAGATCGTAAGGCGGTTCGCCTTTGGCCACCCATTCGGCCAGCGCCATGCCGGCGCCGCCGCCCGAAGCGATGCCGAACGCATTGAAACCGGCGCCGACGAAGAAGTTCTTCAGCTCCGGCGCCTCGCCGAGGATGAAGTTGCCATCCGGCGTAAAGCTCTCAGGCCCATTCAGCAGCTGCTTGACGCCGACATTCTCCAATGCGGGCACACGGCCGAGCGCCTGCTCCATGATCTGCTCGAAGTGGTCGAAATTGCTGTCGAGCAGCGTGTGGTGGAATCCCTCCGGAATGCCGTCCTTTGCCCAGGCAATCGGGTTCGGCTCGTAGCCGCCCATGACGATGCCGCCGACCTCCTCCTTGTAATAGGTCAGTCGATCGGGATCACGCAGCGTCGGCAGATTGGAGGGAACGCCGAAGGATTCGGTGATGATGTATTGATGCTCGACGGAAACCAGTGGCACGTTGACACCGAAACGCGCCGCAAAGCTCCTCGTCCACTGGCCGGCGCAGACGACAACGCGCTCACACTCGATGCGGCCATGCCCGGTGATGACGGCGCGGATCTTTCCCTTGTCGATCTCGAGATCGATCACCTCGGTGTCTTCGAAGATGGAGACGCCGGACATGCGCGCACCACGCGCCAGCGCCTGGGTGATATCGGAAGGGTTGGCCTGACCGTCGGTCGGGAGGTAAGCGGCGCCGACGAGGTCGTCGATCGTCATCAGCGGCCAGAAATCGAAGGCCTCCTGCGGCGTCAGCAGCTGCATGTCGAGGCCGAAGGATTGCGCCGTCGTCGCCTGCCGCTTCACCTCCGTCCAGCGTTCCTCGTTGCACGCGAGGCGTAGGCCGCCATTCATCTTCCAGCCGGTGCCGAGCCCGGTCTCTGCCTCCAGTGTTTTATAGAGCTCGACGGAGTAACCGAGCAGCTGCGTGATGTTGGCGCTGGTGCGTAGCTGCCCGACGAGGCCGGCGGCGTGAAAGGTGGTACCGGAGGTCAGCTTCTTGCGCTCGAGCAGCACGGTGTCCGTCCAGCCGAGCTTACCGAGATGATATGCGGTCGAGCAGCCGATGATGCCACCACCGATGACGACGACCTTTGCGGTCTTGGGCAATTCCTTGGTCATGCAGTGTCCTGTTCGAAAGCGTCATAGGCGCGCTCGAAACGCGCGCGGTTTTCTGCGGTATAGCCGACATAGTCGAAGTCTATGGTGGAGTGTATTTCAGAAACCATGCTCCAGAGCATTTCGCGCAGCAACGAAGCGCATTTCATGGCGCGGTATCGTTGCCAGAGATCGGGTGTGAGCGATCGCTGATAGTAAGCCTCAAGCAACGATCGCTCCGCGTCGTCGGCAAGCTCGTTGTTGGATGCAAGGCCGCCGAGGTCGAACAGCGGCGTGTTGAAGCCGGCATAATCCCAGTCGATCAGCCACAGCCGCTTGCCGTCGTCGAGAAAGTTCGCGGCCAGCATGTCGTTGTGACCGAAGGCGATCTCGAAGGGACCTGCCGCCGCTTCCAGCCTCTCGGCTTGCGCCAGCAGGCTGGGAAACAACGGGCGGTAGGGGCTGTTTGCCGCGTCCAGGTTGGCGATGTAATCGCGGATGACATGAAACACCCAGAAGATCGCTGCCGCACCACGGAACTCACGGGCGATATCATAGTGACAGGCGCGCACCAGCGGAATCACGCGCGCCAGCGTCTCGGCGTTCCTGATGTCATCGGGCGAAAGCGCCTTGGCCTCGATATAATCCAGGACGAGGATACCCGGCGCATGATGCACCACCTCGGGCGATAGCCCAGCCGCGTGGGCGGCCTGGCTTGCGGCAAGCTCGTTCTGCCGGATGATGTGGTGAACCGGGATATCCTCACCCAGCCTCACCACGCGTCGCGTCGTGCGGTCGCGCACCAGATAGTTCCGGTTGGTGATGCCGCCGGTGATAGGTGTGATGTCGATCGGACCGTGCCAGATGCCAAGCGAGCGTATCCGATCTTCAGGCGTCACGATTTCCCCCTGGTGGCCTATCCTATTGAAATCTTGGCCAGAAGGGGGAGCGCTGTCAAGCGTGCTAGATAGCGGCCCCCGAGGCGTCGAAGACGTGACAGCGGGCCGGGTCGAAGGAGGCCTTCACATTGGTGCCGCGTTCCACCTTCTGCTGCCCATCGAGCGCGACCGTCAGTTGCTGATTGTCTGGCGTCGTCGTGTAGAGCATGGTTGCGCCGCCGAGGTTTTCGACGAGGTCGACGTTGACAGTCGCAAGCGTGATACCGCCTGTGTTGAGAACGGAGAGGTGCTCCGGGCGAATGCCGAAGGTGACGCTCTGGCCCGCCTCTGCCTTCAGGCGCCGTGGCAGGCGTACGGAATTGCCGCAGACGTTGATCGTCGTGTCTGCATCGCCCGTCGTTTCGATCCGACCCTGCAGGAAGTTCATCTTCGGGCTGCCGATGAAGCCGGCGACAAAGCGGTTTGCCGGATTGTTGTAGAGATCGAGCGGCGCGCCGACCTGCTCGATACGGCCGGAATTGAGCACCACGATCTTGTCGGCCATCGTCATCGCTTCGACCTGGTCGTGCGTGACGTAGATCATTGTGTTGCCGAGGCTCCGATGAAGCCGGGAAATCTCGACGCGCATCTGCACGCGCAGCTCGGCATCGAGGTTGGACAGCGGCTCGTCAAAGAGGAAGATCCTCGGTTCACGCACGATCGCGCGTCCGATCGCCACGCGCTGGCGCTGCCCGCCCGAAAGCGCTTTCGGCTTACGCTCCAAGAGCTTTTCGATCTGCAGAATCTCGGCCGCGCGCTTTACCTTCGGCTGGATATCCGCCTTCTTGTAGCCCGCCGTTTCAAGCCCGAAGGCGAGGTTCTTGTAGACCGACATGTGGGGATAGAGCGCATAGGACTGGAACACCATGGCGATGCCGCGCTTGGCGGGCGCCACTTCATTCATCCGTTCGTTGTCGAGCATCAGGGCGCCGCCTGTGATCTCTTCCAGCCCTGCGATCATGCGCAGCAGCGTGGACTTTCCGCATCCCGACGGGCCGACGAAAACCACGAATTCGCCGGGTTCGATTTTAAGATCGATGCCGTGAATGACATCCAGCGCGCCATAGCGCTTCTCGACCTTCTGAAGAACGACGCTCGTTGCCATCTCTCAAATTCCTCTCTGGTCCGTTATTTCGTTCGTGCGCGCCAGTCGGCGTATTTGGGGCTGTATGGTCCCATCGGCAGAACAACTTCGCTGCCGCTGTCGGATGATTGATAGATCGCCGTGACGAGTTCCAATGCGCGCCGGGCATCACGTGTCGTCACGGGAAGTGGACCGCGGCCACTGAGATAGGCATGAAAATGCTCCATCTGTGTCGTGAAGCGGGGGGCGACCGGTTGCCAATTGCCGACGATGGCGTCGATCTTCGCCTGCACGTCATCATTCGCGGCAATGATCTTCCAGGGATCCTTGCCCGGCGAATAGGGTTCGTGGTTGCTTTCGAATGTGACGTTTTCGAAGTGCAGTCGCAGGCGGCTGATCTGCTCCTGCGAACCCAAGGTGCAGGACAGTGAAACGAACGCGCCGCTCTCCATCAGCAGACTGGCCGATGCGCAGTCCTCGACTTCGATGTCGTTGACGCGGGTCATGACCCGGCCGAAGACCTTCGCAGCCGGCCCCATGAGATGCAGCAGCATGTCGTGCAGATGCAGCGCATGCGTTACCAGCACGCCGCCGAGCTCGGTTGCCCACTTTCCACGCCAGGGGACCGAATAATACTCGGCGGTTCGCAGCCAGAAGGTCTCGACGGATCCCATGTAGGGCTTTCCTGCAATGCCGGCCTCGATGATCCGCTTCGCCTTCTCGACCCCGTCACCATAGCGATACTGGAAGATCGGCATCAGCACGCCCTTGGCTGTCTTTTCGGCTTGCATGATCTGGTCGACGCCGGCAAGCGAGCCGGTCAACGGCTTCTCGCAGATGACATGTTTGCCGGAGGTGAGCGCCGCGATCACCTGTTCAAGGTGGATGCCGGGTGGCGTGCAGATGTCGACGATGTCGACGCCGTCATCCGCGAGGACCTCGGCAAACGAGGTGGTTCGCTTTTCGATGCCGAACTCGTCGCCGACTTCCTTCAAACGCTCCTCGTTCAGGTCGCAGAGCGTCACCACCCTGAACTTGTCGGGATGCGGCAGGTAACCTTCGACGATGTGCGAACGGCCGATGCCGCACCCGATGATCGCAACTGTCTTGATGGTCATTTCATTCATCTCGGTGTCGTAGCCATCAACGCTTCATGCCTGTCGTGGCGATACCGTCGATGAGCAGTCGCTGGAAGAACAGGAAGAAGAAGAAGACCGGCACGAGCGTCAGCGTGGACATAGCGAACAACCCGCCCCAATCGGACGCGCTGGTCGAGTCGACGAATGTGCGAAGACCAAGCTGGATCGTGTAGGTGTTCATGTCGTTGAGGTAGATCAGCGGCCCGAAGAAATCGTCCCAGGTCCAGATGAAGGAGAAGATCGCGGCCGTCGCCAGAACCGGGAGCGAGAGCGGCAGCATGATTTTCCAGTAGATGCGCCAGGCGCTGCAGCCATCCATCATCGCCGCTTCGTCAAGTTCGCGCGGGATGCCGCGGAAGAACTGGACCATCAGGAAGATGAAGAAGGCATCGCTTGCCAGGAACTTCGGCACGACCAGCGGCAGGATGGTGTTGACCCAGCCGAGGTTGAGGAACAGCACGTACTGCGGGATCAGCGTCACGTGGTACGGGATCATCAGCGTGCCGAGCATGATCGCGAACCAGAAGTTCCTCCCCGCAAAGCGCAGGCGGGCAAAGGCGTAGGCGGCCAGCGAACAGGCAACCACGTTACCGACGACCGTCAGCACGGAGATGATGAGCGAGTTCCAGAAGAAGCGGCCGAACGTGATGTCGAGACCGACCCAACCGCGAAGATAGGATGAAAAGTCGATCGACGACGGAATGAGCGACGTCGACGAGAAGATCTCGCTCTCCGGCCTGACCGAGGCAGAGACCATCCACAGCAGCGGATAGAGCATCAAAAGCGAGGCGAGGATCAGCAGCGTATGAATGATGATCGATGCTGGCCGGCTGCGCTTGGTGATGTCGGAGGGCGGTGCCGAGACGGCGGCGGTGATACCGTTAGTCATCGTAGTGTACCCAGTAGCGCGAGGACAGGAACGAGAAGGCGGTGAACACGGCAATGATGAGCACCAGAATCCAGGCAAGCGCCGAGGCGTAGCCCATGCGGAAGTTCCCGAAAGCCTCCTGATAGAGGTAGAGCGTGTAGAACAGCGTCGAATTGATCGGCCCGCCGGATCCGCCGGAGATGATGAAGGCCGGCGTAAAGGCCTTGAAGGCGTCGATCGTCTGGACCACCGCATTGAAGAAAATGACGGGCGTCAGCAGCGGGAGCGTGATCTTGTAGAACTGCCGGAATTTCGAAGCGCCGTCGAGGCTGGCAGCCTCATACATGTCGGTCGGAATCTGGCGCAGCCCGGCAAGGAAGATGATCATCGGAGAACCGAACTGCCAGACGCTGAGCGCCACCAGCGTGTAGATGGAATAGCTCGGATGCGAGATCCAGCTAGGACCTTGTATACCGACCTGCGCAAGCGCGGCATTGACGAGGCCGTCACCGGCAAACAGTTGCCGCCAGAGAACGGCGATGGCAACGCTGCCGCCGAGCAATGACGGAAGGTAGAAGATCGCACGATAAAACGGCAGGCCGCGAACGCCCTTGTTGAGCGCCATCGCGACGAGCAGCGCAAAGGTCAGCTTGAACGGAACAGACAGAACCACATAGGTCAGCGTCACCCTCATCGCAGCAGCGAATTTGGGATCGGCGGTTGCGATGCGCACGTAGTTCGCGGACCCCACCCACTCCGGCGACCTGATCATGTCGAAGTCGGTGAATGAAAGGTAGAGCGAGATCAGGGCTGGTCCGAGCGTCAGCCCGAAGAAGCCGATGAGCCACGGCAGGAGAAAAAGATATCCGGGTGCATTGGCAGCCCAGAGGCGTTTGAAACGCCCCTCGGCCACCGCGCCCTTGCCGCTTTCGACAGCGGTCGCGCGCATCACATTGCTCATTGCACTAGCCCCGCGCGAGAAGTCGCGTGATTTCGTCAACAAGCTGCTTGGCACCGTCGCCCGCCGAAAGCTGGCCGAAGGCAACCTGCTCGGAGATGGTGCGGAGGGTTACCTGACCTTCGCCGGCTCCTGATGGAGGCGGCGGGGGCAGCTTGCCGGCGAGGTCGCCAAGTCCGCTGACATATTCAAGCGGGATCTTGCCGGTCTCATCCAGCTTCGCGGCCACGACGTCGCGCATCGCCTTCGATTCCGGGATGCCGCGTTCGACGTCGAGCGCCACGGCCGCATCGGGATTGGTGACGAAGAAGTTGACGTAGTCGACGGCCTGATCGAGCACCTTCGATTGCGACGAAACCGAGAAGAACATGGACGGCTTGCGGTAGTGGCCACCCTTGGAATCCGGCTTGATACGCATGTAGTTCGTCAGTGCCAGCTTATCCTTGCTGATCGCCTGGAAGCCGACAAACTGGTTGCTGTGCGCGTAATCGGCGGCAGCCTTGCCGAGCGTGACGGGGCTGGTGTCGATCGTGTCCTTGTAGAGAGCCTGAACGTCAGGCGGCACGCAGGCTCCGGCTTCGCGGAACTTGCTCCACATGTCGAACCATTCCGATGCATCGTCCACGCCGAACGCAATCTTGGAATCAGCCGTATAGAGCGCCTTACCGCGCTGGCGCAGGTAGTTTTCCAGAAGCGGTTCGTTGCCGCTGCCGTCGGCAAAGCCGAACATGCCCTTGCGCTTGCCGGCCTTGGTGATTTCGGCGCCAATCTTGCCGAACTCTTCCCAAGTGGTCGCCTGCGTGGGCAGATCAACGCCGGCTTCCTTGAAAGCGGTCGTGTTCAAAACGGTTGCTGCTGCATTGGCGCCGAGACTGACGCCGTAAAGGTGGCCATCAACGCTGCCGCCCTCGACCTGCGCGGGATCGAAATCGCCGAGGCTGAGCTTGGCCGGCATGTAGCTCTCAAGCGGAGCCAGCGCGCCGCGCCGGGCGTATTCGACGATATAGCGATAGTCCATCTGGATGACGTCGGGGGCGTTGCGACCGGCGACTTGGGTCGCGAGGCGCGGCCAATAATCGTTCCAGCCCAGGAATTCCCCGGTGATTGAGGTGCCCGGGTTCTTCGTCTGGTAAAGCTGGGATACCTTGTTGGTGCGGTCTGCGCGCGGTTGCGATCCCCACCAGAGAAGCCGCAGCCGAGCGTCGGCAGCGAATGCAGCCGACCCCAAGGCCGACATCGAAAGAAGCGTCGCTCCTCCCGCCAGAAAATGACGTCTGTTTACGCGTAGTGTCATCTGTTTTTCCTCCTCCTTGGGGAGCGCCTCCACACGCTCCTTGCTGGTTTCTCTTGCAACAAATAACTAATTGGTTACAAGCTATGGAGAAGGACCGAACCTGTCAAGCGCTGATGTCGCGGGCTCCATGTGGAATTCGTTTTTACATTATCATCGCGAAATATTATGAGCGCAGCGGGGGATCAAAGGAAGGTAGGGTTAATGGATAGCGCCGACGGCAGTGGGGAAAAGAAGACGGCAAGGCGCCGCTCATCAGAGCGCGTGCTGCAACGCGATCCGGAACGCACGCGCGCCGCGATCCTTGAGGCGGCAACGAAAGAGTTTGCCGAGAATGGCATGGGCGGTGCCCGGGTGGATGCGATTGCCGAGCGGGCGGGCACCAACAAGCGCATGCTCTACCACTATTTCGGAGACAAGGAGCGGCTTTACCTACACGTGCTGGAGGAGGCCTACGTCGCCATCCGCACGGCCGAGCGAGAATTGCATATCGGCGATCGCAGTCCGAAGGAGGGGATCGGCGAACTGGCGCTGTTCACCTGGCGCTATTTTCTCAAGCACCCGGAATTCCTCAGCCTGCTCGGCACCGAGAACCTGCATCGCGCACGCTGGCTGCGCCAGTCGGTCCGGCTGAAGGAGCTCCATTCGCATCTGATCGGTGAACTTTCTCAGGTCATCGCCCGCGGCAAGGTGGAAGGTGTCTTCGCCGAAAACGCCGATCCGTTGAACGTCTATCTGACGATCGCTTCGCTCGGATATTTCTATCTTTCCAATCAATACACACTCTCGACGATCTTCGGACGAGAGCTCGCCACGCCCGAGAATCTGGATGCCTGGGAGCGCCATATCGTCCATGTGACGCTCGCCTCCATCGCCGCCTGATTTCTGAAATTTGGTTTTGTCTATTGACAGCCGCGCTTTTCGTCTGTCATCAAGTAACTGTTTAGTTACTGGCCGGGAGGAGCCGTGCAGTATGCGCGACCGGCCTCGCAAAGCTTTTGCAGGGAGAGAAACATGGCTCGTCTAGGGATTATTTTGCACGGCGTTACAGGCCGTATGGGCTACAACCAGCATCTCGTCCGATCGATCCTGGCAATACGCGATCAGGGTGGATTGGTGCTGAAGTCTGGCGAGAAGCTTGAGATCGATCCGATCATCGTAGGCCGCAATGGCGCCAAGATGGAAGAGCTGGCGCGCAAGCACAACATCAAGCGCTGGTCCACGGATCTCGACGCGGCTCTGGCAAATCCTGAAGACCAGATCTTCTTCGATGCCGGAACGACCTTGATGCGAGCCGAGCTGCTCTCGAGGGCGTTGGACGCCGGCAAGCACGTCTACTGCGAAAAGCCGATCTCGGACGACCTGCAGGTGGCGATCGATCTCGCCAGAAAGGCGCGCGCTTCGGGTCTCAAGCACGGCGTCGTGCAGGACAAGCTGTTTCTGCCGGGCCTGCGCAAGCTGGCGCTCCTGCGCGATTCCGGCTTCTTCGGCAAGATCCTCTCCGTGCGCGGCGAGTTCGGCTACTGGGTCTTCGAAGGCGACTGGGGCGTTCCGGCCCAGCGGCCCTCCTGGAACTACCGCAAGGCCGATGGCGGCGGCATCATTCTCGACATGCTCTGCCATTGGCGCTACGTCCTCGACAATCTCTTCGGAGAGGTGAAGGCGGTTTCGTGCCTGGGAGCAACCCATATCGGCACGCGCATCGATGAGCAGGGCAAGCCTTACCATTGCGACACCGACGATGCCGCCTATGCGACGTTCGAGCTGGACGGCGGGGTCGTTGCCCATATCAACTCGTCCTGGGCCGTGCGCGTTCGCCGCGACGACCTCGTGACATTCCAGGTGGATGGCACGCATGGCTCAGCGGTCGCCGGACTGACCAAGTGCTGGACGCAGCATCGCGTCAATACGCCGAAGCCGGTCTGGAACCCTGATCAACCGCAGACGATCGATTTCTACAACACCTGGGACGAAGTGCCGGATACCCAGTTGTTCGACAACGGCTTCAAGGCGCAGTGGGAAATGTTCCTTCGCCATGTCGCCGAAGATGCTCCGTGGCCTTACGGCCTGGAGGCAGGCGCCAAGGGCGTCCAGCTCGCCGAACTGGCGTTGAAGTCATGGGCAGAGCGCCGTTGGCTCGACGTTCCAGCACTGGAGTTCTGAGCCGTGACCACGATCAACCTTCCTATCGACGGCAAGATAGTGCCCTATGAGTTGACCGGTTCTCCGATCGAGCTCAAGAAGCGCGACGCCAAGGACTTCTCCCGCATTGCCTATGCCGCCGCCCATGTCGTTGCGGACCCTCTTGCGGACAACGACCCATGGATTGCGCCCGCAATCGATTGGGACCGGACGCTGGCGTTCCGCCACCGGCTTTGGGACCTCGGCCTCGGCGTCGCCGAGGCCATGGATACCGCCCAGCGCGGCATGGGACTTGGCTGGCCGGAGGCGCGGGAGCTCATTCGGCGCGCGCTGGCGGAAGCCGCTGGCCGAAAAGATGCTCTGATCGCCTGTGGCGTCGGCACCGATCATCTCGTTGCAGGGCCTGATGTGACGATCGATCAGATCATCAGGGCTTACGAAGAGCAGATGGAGACCGTGGAGGCCGCGGGCGGGCGTATCATCCTGATGGCGAGCCGCGCGCTGGCCGCGGCAGCAAAGCATCCAGATGATTATGTCAGGGTCTACGATCGAATACTCAGGCAGGCGAAGCAGCCTGTCATCATCCACTGGCTTGGTGAGATGTTCGACCCGGCTCTTGAGGGCTATTGGGGTAACGTCGATCACATGAAGGCGATGTCCACTTGCCTGCAGGTGATCGAAGCCAATGCGGCGAAGGTTGAGGGCATCAAGATCTCGCTCCTCTCCAAGGAAAAGGAGATCGCCATGCGCCGGCAGTTGCCGGATGCTGTACGCATGTTCACCGGCGACGACTTCAACTACGCGGAATTGATAGCCGGCGATGAACAGGGGCATTCGGATGCATTGCTCGGTATCTTCGATGCCATCGCGCCGGCCGCTTCAGCAGCTCTGGAGGCATTGGGGTCCAATCGCGATAAGGAGTTCTTCGAGCTGCTTGAGCCGACGGTTCCGCTCTCTCGCCATATCTTCAAATCGCCGACCCGCTTCTACAAGACAGGTGTCGTCTTTCTCGCCTACCTCAATGGTCTGCAGGATCACTTCGTCATGGTCGGCGGCCAGCAAAGCGCGCGTTCGCTTTCGCATCTCGCCGAGCTTTTCCGTCTCGCCGATAAGGCCCGCGTACTTGCCGACCCCGATCGTGCGGTCGCTCGGATGAAGAATGTGCTGGCCGTGCACGGCGTCGTCTGAAGCGGGAGGATCAGAATGGTAGAAGGACTTTCGATCAATCTCGCGACAATCCGCGAGCAATGTGGCTTTGCCGCTGCCGTGGATGTTTGTCTGAAGCACGGCATCACCGCCATCGCGCCATGGCGCGACCAGGTGGCGGCGGCCGGCCTTGATGAGGCGGTGCGTATTGTCCGTGCAAATGGACTCAAACTGACGGGGCTATGCCGCGGCGGGTTTTTCCCCGCAGTGGATGCGGATGGTCGCCAGAAGGCGATTGACGACAACAAGCGCGCGGTTGACGAGGCTGCGGCCCTTGGCGCGGATTGCCTCGTGCTCGTCGTCGGCGGCCTGCCCGGCAGCTCGAAGGATATCGGCGCCGCCCGCCAGATGGTAACCGATGGCATCGCGGCGACCCTGCCGCATGCGCGCGTCGCCGGCGTGCCATTGGCAATCGAACCGCTGCACCCGATGTATGCCGGCGATCGCTCCTGCGTGAACACGCTCGGCCAGGCGCTGGATATTTGCGAACAGGTTGGCGAAGGCGTCGGCGTCGCGATCGATGTCTATCACGTCTGGTGGGATCCCGATCTTGCAAACCAGATCGCGCGCGCCGGTCGCATGGACCGCATCCTCGCCCACCACATCTGCGACTGGCTCGTGCCCACCAAGGACATGCTGACCGACCGCGGCATGATGGGCGATGGCGTCATCGATCTGAAAGGCATACGACGGATGGTCGAAGGGGCGGGATTCTTTGGCGCCCAGGAGGTCGAGATCTTCTCGGGGGACAATTGGTGGAAGCGCCCGGCGGATGAGGTGATTGCCACCTGTGTCGAGCGCTACCGGAGTTGCTGCCAGGCATAGGCACGGAATTTCGTTTCAGCACGCATGAAGGAGGATCATCCGATGGAGAAACGCCGCTTTGCACTCATAGGAACAGGCAACCGCGGAACCACGATGTGGGGCAAGGAACTGCTCGCCGGCTGGCGGGAGCATGTGGACCTTGTCGCCATCGTGGACACCAACTCGCTTCGCGCCGAACGCGCGCGGACGATGATTGGCAGCAATGCGCCGATTTACGAGAACATCGATGCGATGCTGGCCGAACAGCAGGTCGACATGGTCATCGTCTGTACGCCTGACTATACGCACGACGAGATTGTCGTCCGGGCACTTGAGGCCGGCATCGATGTCATCACCGAAAAGCCGATGACGACAGCCGTCGACAAGATTCGCCGCATCCTCGATGCCGAGAAGCGCACCGGTAAGCGCGTCGACGTCTCTTTCAACTACCGCTACGCGCCGACGGCCGCGAAGATCAAGGAGCTTCTCAGTTCGGGCGAGATCGGCCGGGTCACTTCGGTGGATTTCCATTGGTACCTCGATACCAAGCACGGTGCCGACTACTTCCGCCGCTGGCACGCCTACACCGAAAATTCGGGCAGCCTCTTCGTTCACAAGGCAACGCATCATTTCGATCTGCTGAACTGGTACCTGGACAGCGATCCCGAGGCGGTCACGTCATTTGCCGATTTGCAGAACTATGGCCGCAAGGGCCCGTTCCGTGGCCCGCGTTGCAAGCTCTGTCCGCACACTCAGGAGTGCGACTACTATCTCGATCTGGAGGCCGATCCGTTCCTCGATGCGCTCTACGAGGATCCGTCGGAAATTGACGGCTATTTCCGTGACGGCTGCGTCTACCGCGAAGACATCGACATTCCGGATACCATGGTCGTCAGCATCCGCTACAAGAACAATATCCATGTCTCCTACTCGCTGAATACATTCCAGCCGATCGAGGGACATCACATCGCCTTCAACGGCACCGAGGGGCGCATCGAGTTGCGCCAGTTCGAAAAGCAGCCCTGGGAAACGCCGGATGAAGATACCATCCTTCTTATCCGCAATTTCCCCAAGGGCAGGGATGCCGTCGAGCGCATCGTCGTACCGCATTCGGCAGGCGGCCACTACGGCGGCGACGACAGGATGCGCAACATGATCTTCAAGCCCGGTATGGAGGACAAGCTCGGTCAGCGCGCCGGAACCCGCGCCGGCGCCATGTCGGTCCTCTGTGGCATTGCGGCTCTCAGCAGTTCGCGCAGTGGCAACGTCGTGAAGATCGCCGATCTGATGCCGGAATTGGTAGGCAATTCAGCGGCGAGCTTGAAAGCTGGCTAAGGATAATCCTCTCCCGTCGATGAAAATGACGAGCGGCTCCCATCAGGGACCGCTCGTTTTCGTTTGCGGATCCTGCCGCAACCGTCTCTCAGCAAGAACCATGATTTGAATGAGAAAACCTTTTCTCACTTGACGAACAGGAAGAGAAAAGGTTTTCTCACGAAAAATACGGGAGAGCGCGGTGGATATCGCGGGAGGAAAAAAAGGGCGGACCACGATCCACGATGTCGCGGCGGCGGCAGGGGTCAGCATATCCACGGCGTCAAAGGCGCTGAACGATACGGGCCGCATGAGCGCCGAGACGCGGGAGCGTGTGAAGCGGGTCGCCGGAGATGTGGGCTTTCGCCCCAATGCGCTCGCTCGCGGCCTGCTGAGCAAGCGCAGTTTCACCATTGGCCTTCTGACGAACGACACCTACGGTCGTTTCACCTTGCCGCTGATGGCGGGCATTTCGGAAGCGCTTGTCGATCATGGTGTCTCGGTCTTTCTCTGTGCCATCGAGGATGATCCGGCGCTTGGCCAGGTTCACGTCGAGGCGATGCTGGAAAAACAGGTGGACGGCATTATTGCGTCGGGCAAGCGTCTGGATCGGCAGTTGCCGGTCGATCTTTCGAATGTGCCCGTGCCGGTCGTCTACGCCTTTACCGAAGGCGCACCGGATAGCGTCACGTTCCGTTCCGACGATGCGCAGGGCGCGCGTCTGGCGGTGGAATGGCTGGTGAAAACCGGTCGCCGCCGAATTGCGCATGTGACCGGTCCCGAAAGCTTCTTCTCGGTTCGCGAGCGTACCGGGGCCTATCGCGACGTAATCGGCGACAAAGGTCTGGTTCTTTACGGCCAGTGGGCCGAGGCCTGGGGGCACGAGGCAGTGGCCGAGATCTGGGCCGGGCAGGGCGAGCGGCCGGATGCGCTCTTCTGCGGCAACGACCAAATTGCGCGCGGCGCCGTCGACGCCTTGCGTGAGCGCGGCATTCGTGTGCCGGAGGATGTGTCGGTCGTCGGCTTCGACAATTGGGAGATTGTCGCCGCGCAGACCCGTCCGCCGCTGACGTCGGTCGATATGGAACTCAAGGAGCTGGGACGACAGGCCGGGTTGACGGTTCTGGCGCTGGCGGAAGGGCGTGCGGTGGAAGCCGGCGTCAGGAAATTGCCGTGCCGTCTTGTGGTGCGGCAGTCATGCGGGGGAAGCCCCACGGGTTGAGGAACCGGCGCGGAGGAGAGCGCCACTTTGGGAGGAAAGCCATGATCAAGCGTCTATTGGCAGCGACAAGCGTTGCTACCCTGTGCCTGGTGACAGGTGCATCGGCCGCCGAAAAGGTGGAAATGTGGGTTCGTTCCGGTATCGGCGAATCCTTCAAGAAGGTGGTGGAGGCCTACAACGCCAGCCACGAGAACCAGGTCGTTGCGACCGAAGTTCCGTTCTCTGAACTCGTCCAGAAATATGCCACCGCCATTGCCGGCGGTCAGGCGCCGGACGCGCTGTCGATGGACCTCATCTATACGCCGGCCTTTGCCGCTGCCGGCCAGCTCGAGGACCTGACCGACTGGGCGAAGAAGCTGCCCTATTTCAACTCGCTGTCGCCGTCGCACGTCCGTCTCGGCACCTATCAGGATCACATCTACGGCCTGCCCCTGTCGGTCGAAACGTCGGTCTTTGCCTGGAACAAGGATCTCTACAAGAAGGCCGGGCTTGATCCGGAAAAGGCGCCCGCGACCTGGGAAGAGATCACCGCCAACGCTGAAAAGATCCGCAAGCTCGGTGACGACACCTACGGCTTCTACTTCTCCGGTGGCGGTTGTGGCGGCTGCATGATCTTCACCTTCACGCCACTCACCTGGGGTGCCGGTGCCGATATCCTGTCGGCCGATGGCAAGACCGCCACACTCGATACGCCGCAGATGCGCAAGGCGGTCGGCTACTACCGTGACATGGTCAAGAAGGACCTGGTGCCGGCTGGTGCTGCGAGCGACAATGGCGCCAACTTCCTGAGCTTCACCAACGGCAAGATCGGGCAGCAGAGCCTTGGCGCCTTTGCAATCGGCACGCTGGTCACCGAGCACCCCGATATCAACTTCGGCGTGACGCTGATCCCCGGTGTTGACGGCCAGCCGTCGTCCTTCGCCGGTGGCGATAACTTCGTCATCACCAAGGGCACCAAGAAGATCGACGCCGTGAAGGACTTCCTCGAATACATCTATTCGATGGACGGCCAGAAGACGATGGCGAAGTACGGCAGTCTGCCGACGCGCGGCGACATCGCCGACAAGGTGCTTGAAGGCCTCGATCCACGCCTGCAGGTCGGCCTGAAGGCAATCAGCGTTGCCAAGACGCCCTACACGCTGCAGTTCAACGATCTGATCAACAGCGCCAACGGTCCGTGGGCAACCTTCACCAACGCCGCGATCTTCGGCGATGACGTGGACGGTGCCTTCTCGACCGCGCAGTCCGAGATGCAGTCGATCATCGACAGCGGCCAATAATCTCCCAAAAGGCCGCGGCCGGAGGATTGTGGCAGTCCTCCGGCCGGTTTTCCCAGAAATGATGCGGAGTGTTTCGATGACCGTTACAGGTCAAGTGCAGCGATCATGTGTGCGCAGGCGGACTACCAGACCGGAATGGACCGGCCTTCTCTATATCGCTCCGGCGATGCTTCTCGTCATTGTCTTCTTTGTCCTGCCGGTGATCTTCACAGGCTGGATGAGCTTGCACAACTGGCCCCTGATGGGCGCCCAGCGCTGGATCGGTTTCAACAATTACTTCCGCATGTTCAACGACAGCCGTTTCGTGGCGGCGCTGAACTTCACAGCCTACTATACTGTCATCGTCACCATCGTGATCTTCGCCGTTGCCTTTCCCCTCGCGCTGTTCGTCGAGCGTGAACGGGCCTTTGTTAGCACTTACCGGACGATCATCTTCCTGCCCGTCGTCGTCGGGCTGGCGTCCGCCTCGCTGCTCTGGGTCTGGCTCGCCAATGTCGACAGCGGCTTCATCGGCCCGGCCTTGAAGGCACTCGGCCTTGTCGAGAGAAGCCCCAATTTGCTGGCGACCTTCGACAGCGCGTTTCTCACCATCATCGTCATGGTCGTCTGGAAGATTGCGGGCTTCACCATGATCATTCTTCTGACCGGCCTGCAGGCGATCCCGGCCGACCTGACCGAAGCCGCCGTCGTCGATGGCGCGTCATGGTGGCAGCGTTTTCGCTTCATTACCCTGCCGCTGATGCGCCGCACAATCGCGCTGGCGCTGATCATTTCGGTCACCGGATCCATCCTGGCCTTCGATCAGTTCTACATCATGACCGCCGGCGGCCCACAGAACCGCATGATCTCGGTCGTCTATTACATCTTCAACCAGTCCTTCGTGTCCTTCAATCTTGGCTACGGTGCAGCCCTGTCCATCGCGCTTCTCGCCATTCTGGTGGTCATCAGCGTTGCGCAGCTCTGGCTGCTCAAGGTTGGGGAGGAGCGCGCATGAGCCGCGTCACTGGACGGCCAAGAAGCAGGGAGCTGCGGGCGCAAACGGCCTATCACGGCACCGGACTGGCCATTACGATCTTCTTTCTGGCCCCTTTCGTCATCACGCTGCTGGCCTCGCTGCGGCATGGCACAGAAGCCCGCTTGCCACCGCTGCCGCCGTGGCCGACGACAGGGATCAGCTTCGACTCCTACCGTTCGCTCGACAGCTTCGGCGCCGGCATCTGGCAGCATACGATCAATTCGCTGATCGTCTCGCTGGCGACCGTGGTGTTGACCGTCGCCATCAGCCTGCTCGCCGGCTATGGCTTCTCGCGCTATCGCTTCCCGCTCAAGAACGTCTTCTTCGTGCTGATCATCGCGACGCTGATGATCCCGTTCCAGTCGATCCTCACGCCGCTCTTCATCATCCTGGCGAAGCTTGGCCTCAACAATTCGCTGTTCGGCCTGACGCTGGTCTACGTGACACTGCAGCTGCCCTTCTCCGTCTTCATGATGCGAAATGCCTTCGACGCGGTCCCGAAGGAGATCGAGGAAGCCGCGCGCATTGATGGTGCGCAGGACATGAAGATGCTGGTCATGGTGCTGCTGCCGCTCGTGCTGCCGGGTGTAGCGACGGTGGCGATTTTCGCCTTCCTCAATGCGTGGAACGAGTTTCTGGCAGCACTCGTGCTCCTCTCCAGCAATGAGAAATACACGCTCCCTGTTCTGATGATGGCGGTTCGCGCCGGTCGTCTTGGAGCGATCAACTGGGGCGCCGTGCAGGCCGGCGTCGCCGTGATGACCATCCCCTGCCTGATCGTCTTCCTGCTTTTGCAACGCTACTACATGCGCGGGCTCATGGCCGGCGCAGTGAAATAACCTCCCGAGAGAAATGGATTAAGCCATGAACAAGCTGAAAAGAGATCGCCAGTTCCGTCCGCTCCCCGTTCCCAACGTCGATGTGCATGGGCTCTTCGGTGATCGCCAGGATGCGATTTGTGATTCCACCGCCGAAACCCTGCTCGACCGCTGCGTGGAAGCCGGCATGGTGCGCGCCATCGATGTCGACCAGCCGAGCGATGGCGTCGTCATCCCGATCGGTCCATGGGGTGGCTCGACGCAGATGTTCTGGGATAGCGATCTCGGCAAGTCGATCGAGACGGTGGCCTATTCGCTCTACCGGCGCGCCAATCCGGCGCTGGAAGCCCGCGTCGACGCCATCGTCGATATGTACGAGAAGCTGCAGGACAAGGATGGCTATCTGAATGCCTGGTTCCAGCGCGTCCAGCCCGATCGCCGCTGGACTAACCTGCGCGACCATCATGAACTCTATTGCGCCGGCCATCTGATCGAAGGCGCGGTCGCCTATTACCAGGCCACCGGCAAGCGCAAGCTGCTGGATATCATGTGCCGCTTTTCCGACTACATGATCACCGTCTTCGGCCATGGCCCGGGCCAAATCGCGGGCTATTGCGGCCACGAGGAAGTGGAGCTGGCGCTGGTCAAGCTCGCCCGCGTGACGGGTCAGAAGAAGTATCTGGACCTCGCCAAGTTCTTCGTCGATGAACGCGGGACCGAGCCGAACTTCTTCACCGAAGAGGCGATCCGCGACGGCCGCAGCGCCGAAGATTATCACCAGAAGACCTACGAGTATGGCCAGGCCCATGAGCCGGTCCGCGACCAGAAGAAGGTCGTCGGCCACGCCGTTCGCGCCATGTACCTCTATTCGGGCATGGCCGACATCGCGACCGAGTACAGCGATGACAGCCTGACCAACGCTCTGGAGACCTTGTGGGACGATCTGACGACCAAGCAGATGTACGTGACCGGCGGCATCGGTCCGGCGGCTGCCAACGAGGGCTTCACCGACTACTACGATCTGCCGAACGAGAGTGCCTATGCCGAGACCTGCGCTTCCGTCGGCCTCGTCTTCTGGGCGAACCGCATGCTCGGCCGCGGCCCGAACCGCCGCTACGCCGACATCATGGAGCAGGCGCTCTACAACGGCGCGATGTCCGGCCTGTCGCTTGATGGCAAGACGTTCTTCTACGAGAACCCGCTGGAAAGCGCTGGCAAGCACCATCGCTGGGTTTGGCACCATTGCCCCTGCTGCCCGCCGAACATCGCCCGTCTGCTCGCCTCGATCGGCTCCTACATGTATGGCGTCGCGGAAGACGAGATCGCGGTTCATCTCTACGGCGAAGGCAAGGCTCGTTTCGAGATCGCCGGCGCATCGGTCGAACTTGCGCAGCAGACCCGCTATCCGTGGGACGGCGCCATCCACTTCGATGTGACCACCGAAAAGCCGACGCGTTTTGCCGTGTCGTTGCGTATTCCGGAGTGGGCCGATGGCGCGAAGCTCCGGGTCAACGGCGAGCCGGTTAACCTCGCATCGGTCGAGATCGATGGCTATGCTCGCATCGAGCGCGAATGGAAGAGCGGCGACCAGATCGATCTCGAGATTCCGCTTGCCACGCGTGCGCTCTGGGCAAATCCGCTCGTACGCCAGGATGCCGGACGGGCTGCTTTGATGCGCGGGCCGCTGGTCTATTGCGTGGAGGCAACCGACAACGGTTCAGGTCTGAACGGGATACAGCTCAAGGGTGGCGTCTCGACCGCGAAGACGGCGGAAATCGCCGAACTCCGCGGCGCCGTCGCGCTGGATATCCCTGCAGTCAGGGAAACGGAGGAATGGGGCTCGACGCTCTATCGTACCACGCCGCCCGCGGCGAAGGAGACCACGGTTCGATTCGTGCCGTACCACCTCTGGGACAACCGTACTCCCGGCGAAATGCTCGTCTGGATCAGGTCAGAAGGGTAACGAGAGACGGGCGGCATCGCTTGGTGCCGCCCTTATCCCTGGGCGACCTTCCCACATGTGAGCTTGGGCTTATCCGGAATCGCTACGGCTGTGACGGTCGCGGAGCCGCAGATCCTCGGCGAAGGGCCGAGGATGATCGGCGGCATCTCACCTTAGGCGCTGGCGACAAGTTGCTTGTCGGCCGTGGCAACATCGATCAAGCGCACCCAGTTGCGCGCGATCGTCAGCCCCGTCACATCGGCCTTTTCGGCGTGTTCTGCCGCAAGCGCCGGATAGCGCTCGAGCCAGTCCGGCTCCATGCGCCTGATCGAGGCCTCGAAGTCCACCGTCCAGTCGGCGACGACGCCGGAGCTGGCCTCGAAGTGAAACTGCGTGCCGTAGGCCGCGCGCCCGACACGAAACGCCTGGTTTTCCACCAGTGTCCCGGTCGCCAGGCGGGTGGCCCCAGCAGGCAGCGTGAACGTGTCGCTGTGCCATTCGAAGGTCGTGAACGTCGCATCGAGACCCGCCAGCAGCGGATCACTCTTGCCATCCTCAGTCTGCTCGATCGGTTGCCAGCCGAATTCCAGCTGGAAGTTCAGGCGGTTCTCCGCACCATGGCCGCGCGCCAGCAACTGAGCGCCAAGGCAGATGCCGAGCACTGCCTTGCCTGATTCGGTGAAGCGTTGCATCAGCCGCGCCAGAGCCGGCAGATAGGGGTGCTTTGCGTCGTCGAGTGCGTTCTGCTCGCCGCCAAGCACGACCAGCGCATCATGGTCGAAGATGCCTGCAGGGAGCTTCTGGTCGATGTAAGGCCTGAAATAGGTGATTTCGGCGCCTGCTTCGGCCAGTGCCAGACCGAGCGGTCCAAGCGGCGTATTCTTCATGTTCTCGACGATAGCTACCCGCATCAGCGACTCCTGTCTTCTCACCCGGGAAACAGGAACACCATGCGCTTCGCCGTTGCAATATGCATTGCGTCCTGTGTAGGCAGTTAGCGAAGCCGGATCACCATAGGAGCCTCCGATGAGCGACAAGAAAGCCCGCGTCACAATCCTCTATTGCACCCAGTGCAACTGGCTGCTGCGGGCAGGCTGGATGGCGCAGGAGTTGCTGCAGACCTTTACCGACAGTCTGGGCGAAGTCGCTCTCATTCCCGGCACCGGCGGCAACTTCGAGATCCGCGTGGATGACGAACTGATATGGGAGCGCAAGCGGGACGGCGGCTTTCCCGGCCCGAAGGAGCTCAAGCAGCGCCTGCGCGACATTATCGAGCCGGGCAGGGACCTCGGTCATACCGATCGGGCGTCGCTTGAAAGCTGAGCCTAGTCGTAAGGCGAGCTGCAGGTCTTGTAGATGCCTTCGTAGGTAAGGAAGCGATCGGTCTTCGGGTTATAGGTCCTGTACTGGTTGCGACACCACTGGACATGGAAATTCTTGTCGGGCGTCTGCGGCCGAACGGTCTGTACCGGCTTCGTATTGTAATAGAGGGGCGCCGCCCCCTGCGCGCGCGGCCGGTAGTAGGTCGGCCCTGTCGCCGTCGGCGGACGATAGTTCGGCTGCATGTAGGCTGGACGGAAGGATTGTGTACGCCCGTAGGTAAAGCAGCCGCGTGCGTCGCACATGGTCTGCACTTTGATGATATCGGGATCGGACCCGCCCTGCGGCAACGACACGAGAGGCATCGCCGAAAGCGATGCGCCGGGTGCCAATGACAAAACAGCAATCAGCAACAGATTCTTGAAATCGCGCATCGCCACAATCCTTTCGTGTCCCGGATCATATAGTGCACCGCGCGCCAATCGGCATCAAGCGTGGTCACGCGCCTGTGAAAAGCGCACTTCCGCTCCTCAACCACAGACTTTTTTGCCCGCCGTCAGAAAAACTTCAAAAACCCTGTTGACAGCAAGAGGCCACCCCCGTACATGGCTCTCCGTCGCCCAGATGGCGGAATTGGTAGACGCGCCAGCTTCAGGTGCTGGTACCCGAAAGGGTGTGGAGGTTCGAGTCCTCTTCTGGGCACCATTCCATTTTGATCGCTAGCCAGATCAAATAGTTAAGCCTTTCCAAAAAGATGCGCATTGGATACCTTGTAACAAAGGTCTGTAACAATGCGCCTACGATTGGTAAGTCCGATGGTCTCGAAAGGCTCCTCCAACGCCTGCTTTGTGAAGCGCATACCGGCTGACATTAAGTCTCAGTTGGTGGGTCAAACGCTGTTCATTCCGCTGGGTGATTCGACGGTGTCCTTCATCGTCACCGCGAGCACGCAGAGCATACGGTTCTCGCTCGCCACCTCAGACCCCTCCGTTGTTCGGATCAGGCAGGCCCAAGCTCTCGCCTACGTGGAGGAGTTCTTCGCCAGGGTGCGTACGGGGAAGCCAGTAGACCTCTCAGCGAAGCAGATTGCCAGCCTCCTTGGGGAGCTCCACGCATCCTGGGCGCAAGATCCCGACGCTTCCCAAATGCTCACAGTGAACCCAGAGACAGGAACGATAGACACCGACCACCTCATAGACCCAGAGCTTGTGATGGAGTGGGACCAGATGGAGCAAGAGCTCGCCGAGTCGGCGTCCACAGACCCAGCAGCATTCTTTCGCCAGCCACGACGGGGCCAGAAGCTAGAGCAACTTGCCGAGCGCATGGGGAGACTCAAAGGCATCCCCTCGCTATCCGAGCGGTCTGTCGCGCAGCTTGCGGCTAGAATACCTCGGGCGGTTGCTGACGGTATGAATACGGCGGCCAGGAAGCTCGCTGGCGACTATTCTCCAGATGCGAAGCTCTCGGGGTATCCGCAATGGGAAAGCTCTCCACACCCCTCTATGTCCACGCCAAGAGTCTCCCTAACGGGTCTTGTGGCATCATGGTGGAATGAGGCCAAAGCCGCTGGCAAGTCAGAAAGCACACGAGAGAGCTATACCAACACCTTCAAGGGCCTGAGCGCTTTCTTAAAGCACGATGATGCCGAACGAGTGACGCCGGAGGATGTGGTGGCGTACAAGGGCTACCGGCTCACTACTCCCAACCCTAAGACTGGAAAGCCCGTTTCGGCCAAGACCGTAAAGGCTAGCGATTTGACGGCCTTCAAGTCTGTCTTTGATTGGGCCGTCGCGAACCGAAAGCTTCCTTCGAATCCGGCTACAGGTGTCGGCTTGAAGCTGGGTAAGAGGCCAAAGGTCAGGGAGCGCGAGTTCACCGACTTTGAGGCTAGGGCTCTGCTGACGGCTGCCAATAAAGCTCTCATCGGCAAGGCGAAGCCCAATCAGACCGAGCTAGCCAAACGCTGGGTCCCCTGGCTGTGCGCCTATTCGGGAGCCCGAGTCGGTGAGCTAGTGCAGCTCCGCAAAGAAGACTTTAGCCGAGACACCACCATAGGTGCGTGGGTGATGAAGCTCACCCCTGAGGCTGGCACAATGAAAGGCAAGGAGTTCCGCGAGGTTCCGCTCCATGCTCACCTTATCGAAATGGGCTTCATGCGGTTCGTTGAGGCAGCACCGGACGGCTACCTGTTCATGACCATCAAGCCTGGCAAATCGTTTCTGGGTGTCTGGCAAAGCAAGAAGAACCGATTGGCGGAGTTTGCCCGCGAGTACGTCAAAGACCCAAATGTTGCCCCCAACCACGGCTGGCGACACACCTTCAAGAGTATCGGCTTTGAAGCAGACATTCAGGAGAAGGTCTTAGACGCGATATGTGGGCACGCACCAGCAAGCATAGGACGAGCATACGGTAGTGTAAGCTTGAAGACGAAGGTGGATGCCATTGCACTCTTCCCGTGTTTCAGACTTGAAGATTGAGAACGGACGTGGAGGCAGGCGGCGGGGTCTAGTCAACCTCCACAGCTTCAACCGCTGGTTCATCACCAAGCCATAGCAGTCAGGCCAGCCCGAAAGCACCATGGCAACCGTCGTGGGGCGCAAGCGCACGGGATGACATTCGGGGTCTACTCCGGGGTCCATTGCTAGAGCTGTTGATTCCCATTGAGAGCTGACCCGGCGTTTCCACCGAGAAGTGACCCGCTTTTAGGTATCGTTTGTGTTAGTCGTAGTGGTCAAGTTCCTGCGTTT